>JBFRWN010000143.1:0-29163 GCA_051439605.1 Synechococcus sp. | reverse complement strand
ATTCCCCTCGGTGACCTTCCACTTGTGCTCGCTCGGCCTCCGAGACCAGATAGACGATCTGATGCCGGGCGATCGTTACGAGAGGGAGTAACTCTCGGGCGAGGGTAATTTGCAATTTGAGTTCGTCAATGTCAGTAGCGTACCGTTCGAGAAATGATTGCGGATTGTTTTGGTAGGCGATCGCACGCTCTACCCCTTCTACCCGTTGTTCTACTGTCAGCGTGCTATCTGCCGATAGTCCAATGGCAAATAGGTCGAACAAGCGAGAGCGCAACTCTTTTTCTGCGGGATTGTAAGTGGCAATGAATAAGGGTTTGCATGGATGTTCGAAGCTGATGCCTTCCCGCTCGATGCGATTTCGCCCCTCCGTCAAAATTGTCAGCAGCAGATTGGCAATGCTGTCCTCTAGCAAATTCAGTTCGTCGACGTAGAGTACGCCGCGATGAGCTTCTGCTAACAAACCCGGTTGGAAGACAGTTTCTCCCCGTTCTACAGAGCGAACCACATCCACCGACCCAAGCAGCCTATCCTCCGTCACTCCCAGCGGAACCTGGACGAAGGGGGTTGGCTTGACCTCAATGGGGAGCGATAGCTGGCGATCGGCTGTTGACGATCTGTATCGAGCCATCTGCCCAGCCGTATCATCATCCCATTCCCCTGGATTGTTGGGATCGCAATTACAGCAGGAACCTTCGATCGCTTCAATATGGGGCAATAACGCATGCAATCCTCTCGCTAAGACGGTCTTGGCTGTGCCGCGACGTCCTGCGATTGCCACTCCTCCCAACTGCGGGTCGACGGCCAACATCAGCAACCCCAACTTGATGAGGTCCTGGTTCACTACAGCAGGTAGTGGAAATGTAGCTCTAGCGGAAGAAACTCGTTTCAATAAATACTGTTTAGCTCGTGCGATCGCGCCTGCTAACCTCTCACAGATAGGGCTGCCGATCGCAGCCAACAGGCTTGTTTCAGATGGGACACTCAATACCGATCGGTATCTCAACCTATTCGATCCTACTGAGAAAAGTCTCCGATCCTCTCGTAATTCCCGCTCTTCTCTCAATTCTCTGTGGCATCAACCCCATTGGTCGAAGAGAGAAATGCGAGGCTGTCCACTGACATAGACTGTCATCAACACCAGCTGATAGTGGACTGTGACAGTAGATAGTCACCTCCAATTCATAAAATTACATATACACCGATTCTATGACCTGTAGCGGCTGCGTCAGCTGAAGGAAAATTTACACAGTATTCGAGGTGCGTAAAAGAATTAGACATTTCAGATAATTGATAGTTTCGGTTATGGGGGAATGCAACTGCCTCCTAAATCAGTTATATTAAGTGAAGAAATATTAACTGTGCCTGTATGTCTAAAAAAGCAATCAAAATTAATCTCTCTCAACTTGGAAAAGGCGATCGCAATCGCATCGGTCAAGACTTGAAAGCCTATCTCTCTAACATTCAATCTCTTGCAGAGGAACGTCCCAATCGTTCCAAACAGGACAAAAAGACGTTGGTAGCCAGATAGGGCGACAAAAATTTTACTTCAGAAACAATAAATTGAGAGTGCTGCTAAAAATATTTGCAGCACTCTTTTTTGAAAGCGGAATGTTGCCAGGAACGCTGCACTGAAATCGGCACTGTTGCTTTGCTACAAATGATTGAATCACCTGACACCATCATTATCTAGCTCTTGGTGTCTTCGCTAGAAGCTTCTACCATCTCCGGAAAGACGGTAACGATAACAATGCCGTATAGTTGTGGGGCAAGTGTTAGGTCTGGAACCATTTATGCCATATACAAAGGACGAGCGCGGCATCATCAATAATTTTCCAACTGAGACCAAGGAACAGATCGCTGAGCCCCCTACAAAAAAGCAAATGATTCAGTATGCGCTCTTTGGGGCGATTGCCGTGGCTTTTCTAGGAGGCATTATGTGGGTAGCTTTCACAGTATCCTAAGAACTGGATCGCTCAATCTCGTCAAGCTAAAAGCACATAAAATTCGCCAAGCGAGTATAGTTTTTGCGTCAATAGCAAGGAGCTTGGAAAGAGTTCTATAACTTGCAAATCCAACAAGATGAGCGAAAGTCAGCTTGAAAATATGAGGCGTGCGTTGAAGGAGGGGCAGGCAACGTTGAAAGCGCGCTTCATCAAAGCTCGATCGCATTGGCCAAGATAGAAACTAATAAAACCTTATGGCGAACAAAGAAGCGCGAGTAGTGGCCAGCAAGCGGACATGTCCTGCCTGCGGAATTACGACTGATGGAAAGCTATTTTTCCCAAGTGTAGGCAGGCCGTTCGATCGCGAGGAATGTATCGCCCGGATCTGCCAGTACTCCAAAAAGGGCGGATGCCTTAATGATGAGTCAAACTTGGAAACCGCAACATTATTAAAAATATTGAGAAGCGATTAGGATTTGAAAGAAAGCCCTCAAACTTTCTACCAAAAATAAATCTCCTATTGAGCCTTCAGTTCACTAGTTTCGTTCAACAGCAACAGATAGCTCTGAATCAATCCAACTACAACTGCAGGTAATTCCAATTGGGGGGTGAGTCCGACATCTTCTAAAATTTGAAATACTTTAACCGCCTTTGGGTTGAGCTCTGACAAGCGACGACCGACGTCCGGGCGAGAGAATTTAGCTGCATATCCCCACAGGATCGCCGTAGGGATTTCCAGCTGCGGCATGTATGTTGCCAGATCGAAGCTCAAATCCCCACGTACAAACGATAGAGCGCTATATTCAGCATTGGGCTGCATGGCTGAATCCAGATAAGCATTGACGATTTCTGGATAGACCCGCTCTGGCCGAGCAAAGGTTTGCTGCTTTAAAAAACTTTCGATCGCCCATTCATTCGAGATTGCTGCCTGGTAAATCAGGCGATCTAGGACCGGAATGCTAAAGATCTGAGCCAAAGGACTGACTTCTTGTCCAAAATCCTTCAGACCTGCGGGTGCGATTAAAATGAGCGACTTAAACAGCTTAGGACGGGCGATCGCCAGTCGAACCGTGAAAGCAGCGGTGAGAGAGGATGCAATGACCGTGATTGGGGAATCGCAAGTCTTCTCGATAAACTCGGTCAGGCTATTCAAGTAGTCATCGACTTGGTATTGAAGAGGGGGATGACTGGATTTACCCCACCCCATCAAATCGGGAGCAAGGATGCGGTACTGACTGGCAAACGCAGGATAGACTTTCGACCATTCATAAGATGACGACCCGCCACCGAAACCGTGTAAGAACATCAGTGTGGGATGCTCTACTTTATCGTCATTGCTCCCAAACCAAAATTGTTTGTTGTTGGTGTAGTACGTCATTGAACCCAATTGGACTGAGAGAGCGCCTTGGGTAAAACACGGGGGTTGATAAACCATAGAGCATTGTTTCCACGTTCATTTATCGAGTCCGAAGCGATCGAGGAGATCGCTGTCAAATGCCGATAGTTTCTAGCGAGTAGACCGTATTATTGGATGCCAACAATTAAGAGACGATGGACTTACATTAGAAGTTCGGCAAGGGGAAGATCGTTAAGTATCGAGAAGAGGCCATCAACGATTAACTGGATAGAGAATGCCAGGATGAAAACGCCAAGAATCCGAGTGAAGGCATCGATCCCACTTCGGCCTAGCAAATCGACCAACGGCTTCCCCAGAACCAAACAGAAATATACGAGTGCCCCAATAGCCAGGATTCCAATCAGGCTTCCAACATAGTTAGCCGGTTGAGGATCTTTGGCAATTAAGCCAATCACCATCCCGATAGCACCGGGTCCGCTAATAATTGGAACGGCCATCGGTATTAAGGTGATGTCTCTCTCCTGACCCGGCCCTTCAGTTCCGGATGTGGAGGATGGATAAGCTGTCACGATTTCCCAAGCAGTATGGGCCAATAACAGGCCACCTGCAACTTGCAGCACCCCCATTGACAGACCAAAAAAGTCAAGAATTAGCCGACCCGCAATCAAAAAAACCGTTAAGACAACGATGACATTGATGGCGACCTTGCGAGCCTGACGAGCCCGACGACTGGGAGTGTTATTGACAGTCAGGCTGTAGAAAGTGGGGACAACCCCAATGGGATTTGCAATTGGGAACAAGGCTAAAAACGTTATCGTTGCATAGGAAAAGAGCTGCTCCACTGAACCATCCCCCTGATAAAACACAACTATTGCAGCGACTTTTCGGCAACCGCATCAAATCAAGCACTAGCAGTCTCGACGTATCCTTGGAGATTTTCAGGGTCGTACTGTCGAATTAACTGAGTTGCTCGCTCGACAAATGCATCAGCGCCTTTGGCAATGATGAGATATTTTCCAGCATTCAATCGGTTCCGATAGGCGATCGCGTCTCCGCTACCAACGGTCCAACCCGTTAAAGTGCCGGAAACATAAGCGCCAAAAGCCCCTGCTGCAGCGCCGAGGACCCCGCCTAAAACATGGTTACCCACATTGCCGAGCCAACTGAAGATTTCAATCCCAGTCAGGAGATTGAAGAGAAAACCCGCTGCAAACCCGAAAGGAATTACCCAGTACGCAAGTCCGTTAACCTGCTTTTCTGCTTCATCGTTAGGGTTAATCAAGCCATACTCGTCTGCCGTCTTGTAGCCACGACCTAAAATGTCCAGTTGCTCGATGGGCAGTTCCGCTTTCCGTAAAGCAAAATAGGCTTCCTCAGCTTGAACTCGACTGGCCATTACAGCAATCAGATAATTCGTATCTTTTTCGTTCATAGTTCTACCTGCAACCATTTTTGATGGCACAATACATTCTTTTTCTGAAGATGGAACGTCACCCCCTCGTAGTTGGGACGAGGGAGTGACGAGCCAGTTAGTTGTTCGCAACAGTTTCAAGAGTCGGTTGTGCCATGGCAACTCTATCCTTTGCCACGATGTCTCGATCTGCTTGGGTTTTAGCTACTGCAATTGCGTAGATATAGAGTCCAAAGACAGGCTTAGCCAGAATATCTGCGATCGTGTACCCAACCTGTAAGCCAACAGTTGCAGAAGCACCTGCAACACCCAGAACCGGAAGTAGGTAGGCAATTGGGTACACCCCCCATGACAGCAGCAATAGCAGGCGAAGACTCTTTACTAGACCTTTCACTTCTTGCGGCTGGCGCTCGATTGCTCTGCTCAGTTCAATCCAGAGTACGTAGAGGATATAGGCAAAGGGAATTGTACTGATCGTTCCCCAAATCAGACGGGCACTGATGCTATCCGAAATCTCGCCGGGATATCCGGTAACAATCATGAGGATGGCGGCAGCAGACAATCTAAGCAACATCGAGCGCGACACCTTAGGGGCTAAAGCAAGGACTGCGACAGCCTCAACTAAGAGTAAAGGCACGGTCAACAACCAATCTGCATAGCGATAGGCATCGTTGAACGGTATGCCCGTTGCTGCGTAGATGCCATCCTGTAGTGAATACGCGCTATCCCAGGCATTGAAAATTCGAAAGTAGTGGTAGGCTGCGATGCTTACAACCAAGGCTGAGACTAGCAAAGCAGGCCGGTACTTTTCCCCTACTTGCGCTCTTGCATTGAAAAAGAACAACGCTGCTGCTGCCATAGCAGCAATGCAAAACGAAAAGGCATTGTAGACAAGGTCGAACTGTACTGAAGTGAGCACAGAAGGTGCGGCACCCAGTGTTGTTGTCAACATTTCCATCACTTGAACGACTACGTGACTTTGTCCAACAAGGATTTGAACGACCCCAACGAAACTGCCTTCGATATTCCTTTCGAGATCCCTGGCAAAACCTATTCAATTTTTTGAGATGCAAACTGGAAAGATATATCAAGTGCGACGAATAGTTGGTATCTCAAGCAAATGAATCACTCGAGGAATCCGAATCAGTTTACGACCTGATATCTTTACCAGATGATAAAGCTGGCAAATAAATTGAAAAGTTTACGTCATCAATCCCAAAGGGAGTATTGCCTGATAATTGAGCTAATGACTAGGCTACAGTTTCGTAAATTGAGAGCCATTCACTCCAAGCTAATTGAGTGTTAATATTTTCGGACTTGTATGTCAGTTGCGTGAGTAGAGCTGTGAAACGGCAGGCTACTTACCTACGCTTTCTGTATGAGTCCGAACTCCTCACAACCTTTTACAAACTTAAGCTAGCGCAACATTCCTTATTATTCACACTGGCATAAGTAAAACTAATCAAAGTCATAAAGCTGGTTTATGTTTAATTATTCAATTGCTCCTTGTTTGCTGAGCCAGACAAGTTCAACAGTGCTTCTCTAGCTTGTTTTCAGCACATTCAAGCCCTGCGGCAACGGTAGTGGCTAGGGCTGCATCTCGCTAACAGAATCTAGGAAAGACCGGTGAAAAACTCGTCTAACTACTACCTGAGGTCGATCCAGCAGCGGCTTTCTGTAAAGTTAAGTAAACTGAAAATGAGAACGTTTGAGGTTATTTGATGTACTTAGAGCAAATTGCCACACTCTTGGAAAGCTCAGATCCTCAGCAGCGGATGAAAGGCATTACCGAGCTCAGAAACCATCCCCCAGTAGACGCGGTCCCTTTACTCAAGCAAAAAATGTTTGATACCGAGTTTCTGATTCGGTCTTTCGTCGCCATGGGTCTCGGCTACAAACAAACCGAAGAAGGTTTCGAGGCACTACTGAATATCGTTGAACGCGAAACGGATAGCAATGTGATTGCAGAGGCTGCCAATTCCCTAGCGAAGTACGGCGATCGGGCTTTGCCGCTTCTGGAACAAATCTTCGAGCAACATCCCCATTGGTTGGTTCGCCAGAGCATTTTCGCGGCTCTAGAGGATTTTGATTGTCCGCACCTTCTGCTCAAGCTCTGTCGGTCTGGGTACGACGGGGACGACCGAGTTGTGAAACATGTTGCTGTAGCTCTACTACAAAAATTGTCCGATCCACCGTATGGATCGGACGCCCTCGATATCCTTTTGGAAGCTACAAATGACGAGGACGGATTTGTAAGAGCTCAAGCCGCCCGGACACTGCGTAGTTTTGACGATCCAAAGGCTGAAGCAGCTTTAGAAAAACTACGCGCAGACACGGATAGTCGGGTGGTTCGGGCAATCCTAGAAGGATTAGTTTGAGGCACAATCCGCAATAAGAATCTCACTAGGTTAATGGTGATGGTGGTGCCCTCCATTGCCGTGAGAATGTCCGTGAGAGTGGTGATGGTGGCCGTTGCCCGAGAGAACCTTATGAAGTTCAAGGTTGCGATTGGGCGATCGGTGCTCGCTGACCATGTGGTTTACCATCGTATCCAGCGCAGTCGGTCCTTCCCCCAGAGAATCAGCAATCAAGCCATCGATCCAATTAGCTGCCACCGTCAAAAACGCCGGATCGTCGTTCAAACAATCGAGATGGAGACACTCGGCTTTGGACTGAAACTTTTTGATGGCGTACCCCACATCCAGCATCGTCTCGTGATTTTCGGTAGCAAAGCCGATCGGGGCAAATACTAACGCTTTTGCCCCGATGGTGAGCAGGTTAGTGGCTGCTTGCTCCATATCGGGGGTGGTCCACTTGCCGGGGGTGTCGTGATTCATCCAGCCAATGGTTACGAGGGGATAGCGATGGATCAGACGCTCTCGGATATGGCCGTACAGCGCTTCGCTTTCGCGAATGCCGCTTTCAAATCCTTTGGAGTCCAGCGGACAACCGTGGTTGAGCAAAATGATGCCGATTTGCGAGCGAGCATAGCTGCCCTGTAAGTCTTGAAGCCGCCCTTCAATATGTTTGGCCATGAGTTGGTGATATTCGGGGCGATCGAAAAAGCTGGGTAAGTAAAGCAGGTCTGCTATCCAATCGTGCTCGTTATCCAAAGCCTCGTTAATCTGTTGCAGGGCTAAACCGCTCGTGTAGATGGAATCCACCACTAGCAGCGGATAAATGAGCAAGCGGTTATATCCTTGCTCGCGAATTTGCTGCAGCACTTGATGGGGAAGAAAGGGCTCGCAGAAATTAAAGGCTTTGAACACTGCCACGCGATCGCCGTATCGCTCCTGCAGCACTTTTTCGAGACCGGCTCGCTGCGCTTCGAAAATTTCGTTATGGGGAGAGCGATAGTGGTTTTGCTTGCTCCACTCGCGGCGATCGGTAAACTCCAATGCCTTCGCCAGCCAGGGGATGGAAAACTCTGGAAATTTAATAAATTTGGATGCCAGCAAGCGCAGAGCCCGCTCGTTGTAATCTGCAAACTCCTGGTATTCTTCGACTTCTCCGTAGCCGCACAGCAGGACCGCTACTTTTGCACTATCTGTTGTCATACGCACTCACAGCAACCTCTACCCGTTTGGTAGAGCCGCTAGCCTCCAGATAAAACTCCTCATCCGATGTATGCCGCTACGTTTATGCACTGGCAGGAGCGGTATAACAGCGAACTGGACCTATCGTAAGTGCCGCGATCGCCGAGTGGGAGTTGCCCTAAGGAAGTCTTCCGTTTACCTGTTGAGCAAACGATTGGCAGGCAAAGCAGCCAAGTGAGTACATGTGCTCACTAGACGATCTCTGCAGGGGTTAAGGTCTCTTGAATCGCAAAAACTCCTTCGGTATTGAGCAGTCTTGAGCTAGAAGATTAATTCGACGTAACGATTTGTTACATAATGAAAAAGTAATCTGATTCATGCATTGTCAGGCAGCAGCAATCCAGACCGAGTCTATAAAGCTGCATAGCCTATGTTTCTCTCTATCGAGTAAGTCGTTGAGTTTATAAAACCGAGCGACTTGCGACACTGACCTTCTCAATTTGCAAGAGATATGAGACCTCCTAAAGCAGATACCGTCAGGGATTACCTCCAAGCAATCGGTCGCATTCCATTGCTGACCCACGAGGAAGAAATTCAGTACGGCAATCAAGTTCAGCGATTGATGCAGCTGAAAGCAATCGAAGCCGAACTGGCTAGCGAAATGGAACGCAACCCGACCCCAGAAGAATGGGCTCAGCAAGCCGGGATCTCAGCAGTCGAATTGCAGCAGGCCCTTAACCGAGGGAGCCGGGCCAAGCGCAAGATGGTGGAAGCCAACCTACGCTTGGTTGTATCGGTTGCCAAGAAATTTCTTAATCGCAATGTTGATTTTCTCGACTTAATCCAAGAGGGCAACATCGGTTTACAGAGGGGAGTCGAGAAATTCGACCCAGGAAAAGGCTATCGTTTTTCAACCTATGCTTTCTGGTGGATCCGCCAAGCCATTACACGCGCGATTTCCCAAACCAGTCGCACTGTTCGCTTGCCGGTGCACGTTGGAGAGAAATTAAACAAGCTTAAAAAAGCCCAGCGTACACTGGTCCAAAAACTCGGTCGAACTGCCTCTGTAGAAGAGTTGGCTGAAGAAACTCAATTGAAAGTGAAAGATGTTCGGAATTGCCTTCAATATTTTCGCCGTACTCTCTCTCTAGATATCCCTGTTGGCGATGGGGAGGCGAACCTCGGACAATTGCTAGAAGATACGGGACCCTCTGCAGAAGATTACGTTGTTCAGAGCAGCCTCGAGTCAGATATCAGACAATTAATGTTAGAGCTGACTCAGAAAGAAAAGACTGTCTTGTCTTTGAGATTTGGGATGGATGGAGCTAAGGCACTCACTCTCAGAAAAGTTGCTTCTCTTCTCAATTTGAGTGCTGAGCGCGTTCGCCAAATTGAGCGACAGGCTCTGAAAAAGCTGCGCAAAAGCAGTGTAAATTTGCAAGAGTACATTGCTTGCTAAAAGCTGCGGCTAGAGTAATCAACTGACTCTAGCCGCGAATTACGTTTTACCAATTACCTGATTGAGTAGGTCATTGCTAAATAAATGGCACGACAGCGTCTTAAGTCAGATTTTCCATCCAAGATCTGCCCTGTCTGCAATCGCCCGTTTGCTTGGCGTAAGAAGTGGGCGAGCTGTTGGGAAGAAGTCAAATACTGCTCGGAACGATGCCGGCGCAGAAAAAGCTAGCTTATCTAGCGCACGCTCTCTTTCAAGTTTCCCGTTGGAGATGAAGAGGTCAATTTGAGTCAGCGCATTGAACATGCGGGCACCTATACTGAAGAATCTGCCACTCGCGACAGCCTGAAGGTAGATGTAAAGTAGTTGCTAGAAGGGCTAATACAGGGCAAGAAAGAAATTCTCTCTCTGAGATTGAGGGAATAGATGAAAGTAACGATTTAACTCGTAGAAAATCTGCTGCTCTCCTCAACCTAACTGCCGCTTGCGCATATTAAATTGACCGATCAGAGTTTCAAAACCTGTAAAACAATACAGAAGATTTACAAGAACACCTGAGTCATTAAAGTGAAGTTATTCTGAGCTGAATTTACAGAAGCGGCCAGACTCTAGGTAGATACTCACAAATAGTTATTCCTTTTACATTGCTTGCTCAATAGTTCGGTTATCCACCCTGTTTCTCAGAGAAAAACACCAATAGATTAATAATAGAAGTTACAAATATTAACAAATACGGAAGTGTTGGTGAATCGCTCGAAATCACAGTAAATGGACAGTTCCGTTTTGTAGTTATTTGTTGCTATTCGATCTGCAATCGTAGTGCTCATGGCTTCTATCGAGGAGCCTCGCGACATCGATTCTTTGAAAGCTATTGGTGGCACCTATGTTCGATAAATTCAACAGAGAAGTGATCGCGGCAATCGCCATTGCTCAGCAGGAAGCCCGACTTCTAAAGCAAAGTTTTGTCGGTCAGGAATTACTGCTAGTGGGGATCGTTGCCCAAGGGGACAGCGTTGCTACCAAGGTACTGAGAAATTCGGGACTGACTCTGCGAGTTGTTCAGGAGGCAGTTGAGGAGGCGATTGGGCAGGGTTCGGGCTCCTCACCGTCTGACATTCCCTTCGCTATTAACATCAGATACGTTTTGGAAGGAGCTGTGGAACAGTCTCGTCAGTGGGACCACGATTTTGTCGGTTCCGAGCACTTGCTTTTGGCTTTGCTGACAGATGCCGATGGCTCGGCAGCAAACATTCTGCGCAATCTAGGAGTTATGCCGGAAGAAATTTGCAAGCAAATGGTCCTAGCACTGGCCGAGAAACAGGCAGTTTTGGCAGGAGATAGGCGCGGGGCTGGAGATGCATCGTCTCAAAATCGAGTGTTGGCCGAATTTGCAACAGACCTTACTCAACTGGCAGCCGACAACAAAATCGATCCGGTCGTGGGCCGAGCTCGAGAAATTGAGCGGGTCGTTCAAATCCTCGGTCGCCGCAGCAAGAATAATCCCGTTCTGCTCGGCCCCCCCGGGGTAGGGAAAACGGCTCTTGCCGAAGGACTGGCACAGCGCATCGTCAATCAAGACGTCCCGGAAGCACTGATCGGAAAGTCAGTTGTCAGCTTGAACGTTGGCTCTCTGCTGGCAGGCACACAGTTCCGGGGGGAGTTTGAAGAACGCCTGAAGCAAATTGTGGCTGAAGTGCAGGAGTCAGGCAACGTCATTTTGGTTATAGATGAAATCCATACCTTGGTGGGAGCTGGCGCTCAAGGGGGCGGTACAGATGCTGCAAATCTGCTCAAGCCTGCACTAGCCCGAGGTGAATTGCAATGCATTGGAGCCACGACTCTGGACGAATACCGCCAGTACATCGAAAAGGATGCGGCGCTCGAGCGTCGTTTCCAGCCCGTGATGGTGGACGAACCCAGCGTGGAGGACACCGTTGAAATTCTGCTGGGAATTCGCCAACAGTACGAGCAGCACCATCGCCTCGCATTCTCCGATGAAGCTCTCCGAGCGGCTGCGACTCTGTCGGCTCGCTACATCAGCGATCGCTACCTGCCGGATAAAGCAATCGATTTGATTGACGAGGCAGGTTCGAGGGTACGCCTGCGCCACAGCCAACAGTCTGCCAGTCGTTCTGTTAGGCAAGAGCTGCGTCAGATTGCTGCAGAAAAGAATGCTGCAGTGCAAGCTCAAGACTTCGAGCAAGCGAGCAAATTGCGCGATCGAGAAATCGAGCTCGAACATCAACTGCAACAGTCGAGCGATGGCGAACTACAAAGCAGCCAGATTGTCGTGGAAGCAGAAGACATCGCTCAGGTACTCGCCGCCTGGACCAAAATACCGGTTAACCAATTGACCGAAACGGAATCGGTCAGGCTGTTGAATCTGGAAGGGACATTGCACGAGCGCCTCATCGGTCAAGAAGAGGCGGTCAAAGCGGTCTCTCGCGCCATTCGACGCGCTCGAGTTGGCTTGGGAAATCCCAACCGACCCATTGCCAGCTTTATGTTCTGCGGTCCGACGGGAGTGGGTAAAACCGAACTGACCAAAGCACTGGCTGCCAGTGTCTTCGGCTCGGAAGAATCCATGATTCGTCTGGATATGTCCGAGTACATGGAACGGCAGTCGGTCTCCAAATTGATCGGCTCGCCTCCCGGTTACATTGGCTACGGCGAAGGCGGGCAGCTGACAGAAGCAGTTCGCCGCCAACCCTACTCTCTGTTACTGCTGGACGAGATCGAGAAGGCCCATCCCGATGTGTTCAACCTCCTCCTGCAACTATTGGAGGACGGTCACTTGACCGATTCTCAGGGTCGGGTGGTGAATTTCAAAAATACATTGATTGTTATGACCTCCAACCTAGGAGCGCAGGCAATTGAAAAAGGTGGAAGCGGTCTTGGTTTCGCTATCTCCAACACCAATGAAGCCACAGCCCGGTACAACCGCACGACTGCCCAAGTCAAAGCAGCATTACAACTGGCTTTCCGACCGGAATTTATCAACCGGCTAGATGACATCGTTGTTTTCCGGCAGCTCAATCGGGATGAAGTACGACAAATTGCCGATTTACTGCTGCGGAATGTTTCCAGTCGCCTGGCCGAACGGCAGATAGCCATCGAGGTAACCGAAGCGTTCAAAGATCGGCTGGTTGCCGAAGGGTACGACCCAACCTACGGCGCTCGCCCCCTCAGACGAGCGGTCTCGCGACTGGTGGAAGATCCCCTAGCGGAGGCCATCCTGGCAGAGCGAATTCGGTCTGGTGACACTGCCATTCTCGATGTTGATGGCGATGCCAGGGTGCAAGTCCTGAAAAAGCAAGCCCCTGCCCTCGTCGGTGTTAGCCCTGCTTAGCGAAGCTCGGACTCGGGGCCAGCAATTGCTATTTCAAACTGGCCCTGAGCAACGCATTTCTTTTTGACTGACCCAATGACATTCCAAGTTCCCTTGGATTGAACAGCCCATGCAAAGTTTTTACGTATCCCAGCGCCTGCAGTTGAATGTCATCAACGAGACTATCCCGATCGAGCATTACTTGCGCCAACCTCAACGGCTCGTTGGGGCCATTACCGATTCAAGTCGAGTCGAACAGCTCAACCCATCCCGCTTTCGTTTGAGATTGCGATCGCTGCAGTTCATGATGCTGCAATTCCAACCTGTCGCCGAGCTTGAGATTTGGGCGCAGGACAATGGCACCATCCACTTGAAATCTGTGAGATGCGAAGTCGAGGGGGCTGAATTCCTTCAAGATTCCCTCTCTCTCCAACTGGCTGGAAGGCTTTCACCCCAACGGATGGGTTCTGCCACCGAGCTGGTGGGACAAGCAGATTTGAACGTGGAGGTGGATGTGCCCGCCCCCCTGAAGCTCGTGCCCGCAGCTGTCCTTGACCGTACTGGAACAGCCTTCCTGAATGGCATTCTACTGACCATCAAAAATCGTCTGGAGCGCCAACTTGTTCGCGATTATCGTCGCTGGGCAACCGCAAAGTCTTCAGCGCTTATTCCAGCTGCCAATAGACCTATGAGTCATTCAGCAATCTAAATCAACGCCGCTCTGGCTTTTGCGAATTCTCCACTAGCTCCTTTACTGATCTCAACTAGGCCTACCGATCGTGACTCACCCAATTGATATCAATCAATCCTCCAGCCATAGTCCAGACCTGGATATGGCTTACCTACAGGAACTCATCCGTCAGCAGTCAGAACGGTCTCCGCTGTATGAAAATATGGCCATTATCGGATGTGGGTATGTGGGTTCGGCTCTAGCTGATTACTGGCAACAGCGGGGACACGTTGTAACGGGAACGACCACCCGTGCAATTCGTTTCCCAGAACTTCAACCCGTTACTTCGCGCGTAGCTCTACTGTCGGGGAACGATCTGGACGCGATGCAGACACTCATCCAGGACCAAGATACGGTTGTGGTGAGTGTTGCTCCAACGGGTCCTCGAGCTGTCGATGCGAATAGCTACGCTCAAACGTATCTCGCGACAGCCAAAACTCTGGTTAAAGCCTTGAATCAGGCCCCCAGAGTTAAACAATTGATCTACCTCAGTAGTTGCTCTGTATACGGCGATCGACAGGGTCGTTGGGTGGACGAGACAACGCCGCTAGTCGCTTCCAATCCTCAAAGTCAAGTCTTGCAGGAGACAGAAGATATTTTGCTACGGACTGTTGGGACTGAATACAGAACTTGTATTTTACGCCTCGGAGGAATTTACGGGCCTGGCCGGGAATTGGTGAATATGTTTGCTGGGCTTTCAGGGCTGATATTGCCTGGAAGCGGCGATCGCATCACCAACTGGACGCACCTCGACGACATTGTTGCGGGGATAGAATTTGCTCGCTCCAACCAACTTCAGGGAATCTATAACCTTGTTGATGACAGCCAATTAACGATTCGCCAACTCGTCGAACTGGTCTGTGCACGCTACAGCTTACCTGGCGCTCGATGGGATAAATCCCAAGTGACCGTGCCCCGTCGCAGTAGCCTGCGTGTCAGCAATCAGAAGCTAAAGGTAACTGGTTTCAGCCTTATTCATCCTACAGTCCGTGTTTAAAGCTCTTTAAAACTGGAAGTATTCATTTTTCAAAGCGATGAATGAGCTGAAATTCCCAGCAATGTCGATTTCTTGTATCCAAATTATATTCTTATCAAGGCCCGTATGAATAAAGTTTCAACTCACAGGAAATTGATACACCTGTGAGTTGAAATCCTATCTCACTTCATCAGAGAGCTAGCTTGTTCCGAGCTTTCAGAGTAAAAGGCTCTTTCCAATCTCATGACTTGTCTTGCTCTTGTCGATAGGGCGCTGGCATCTAGTCTAGAGAGTATCAAGGCATCAAAGGAGAACAAACCGGCGCCATTGGCAGCGAAAAATAGAAAGCTAGCTGCATAGACTGCGGATAACTCTAGGTAGGGAATATTGAAGCCAGAAACTAAGACGTGGTGATACATGGCGACACACATCGTCCCAAATAGCGCCAGGGATGCCGGGCGTGTAAGAAGTCCTATCGCGACTAAAGGTGCTCCAACGAGTTCTGTTAAGGCTGCAACGTAGCTGAAAAAGAGAGGAAACGGCAATCCAATCACCTCAACGTAAGCTTTTGAGAATCCTTGGATATCAGATAATTTATCCATGCCGTTATGAACCATCATGATGCCAAGGAAAGCTCTTAACAGAGCCCAACCACATTGAGACCAAAATCCCGGACTGACATTAGACTTGAGAATACTCTTAAAGAATGCAGGAGCGTTCATTACGAAATTACCAAAATGCGAAATAGCCTATCGACTCATCTCATAATAGCTCTATTGTTAAGCCTCAAAAAGGCAAAGCAGTTTATTTCCTATTCCCTAAACGAATCCATGTATTATTGTCAGTTGAGTGAGATCGGGTTGACTTAAAAACGAATAGCCCTAGCTAAGAAATTTAAGATCTAGAGTAAAAAAGTAGACTTAAAGTGAATGGAATCTTACCTACAGTACTGTAAATACTAAATTTAGTAATATTATTCCTATCTCAATCCACCAGATTTTCTATGAATTGCACAGTTGTCTGGTTTCGGCGAGACTTGCGGATTTTCGATCACGGGCCCCTGTATCGTGCTGCACGACGGGGAACCGTTGTTCCCGTATTTGTGTTGGATCGGGCTTTGCTGTTTCACCCCGAAACTGCAGTTGCCCGCGTGGCATTTATGCTGGACTGTCTGAGATCGCTCGATCGGGCTCTGAGCGATCGTGGCGGCCGTTTGATCGTTCGCTATGGCGATCCGGCAACGGTTTTACCCAACTTAGTCAAAGAAATAAAGGCCGAGGGAATCTATTCCTACATCGACTTCGAACGGATTTATGGGCGAGTGCGCGATGCAAAACTCAATCAAGCATTAGCGAAAGAGGGCATGAAGATTCGCTGGTTTGAACCTCCGGGTACAACCCCCGAACTGGTTCCCTATCCCGACTATCGAAAACTTTGGTATACCCAGATGCGGGAACCCCTTATCCCTGCGCCTTCTACCATTTCAGTTCCCCTGGCCGTATTAAGCCAGCCCATTCCAACACTCACCGATCTGGGGCTTGTACCCGATGGTAAGCCAATTCCCCCTGGAGGGAGCGAGCCCGCGCGGCAGTTATTGCAGGAGTTTCTAGCTGAAAAAACCGATCGCTACTACTGGCAACTCTCTTATCCGGGAGCTGAGGCCACCTCCGGTCTCAGCCCTTACATCAAGTTTGGTGCAATCTCCGTTCGTGAATGCTATCAAACAGCGCAGCAAACCTTGGAGAATGCTACCGACCGAAGAATCCAGCGCAGCCGCAAGCAATTCATCTCTCGACTGAGGTGGGGGAGTGGCTTCGCCCAACGGTTCCGCTATCTACCTCAACTGGAGGTGCGATCGCTTTACAGCATCTTCGATCGGGAAGGGTGGACATTTAACGAGAATCTATATCGGGCATGGCAGGACGGTCAGACAGGATTTCCCCTCATCGATGCTGCTGCCCGTTGCCTGCAGGCGACAGGAGGCTGGAAACAGCTGAACTTTCGAGGCCGTGCCATCTATGCCAGTTTTCTGACAAACTTGCTGGGTATGGATTGGCGCTACGGTGCCTTGCACTTTATGCGTCACCTGATCGATGGCGACTGTCCCATCGATCACTATCAGTGGGCAATGCAGGCGGGGGTGACCCACTGCATTAACAAAACTTGGACGCGCATTTACAACCCACAACAACTAGCCGTCGATCGCTGCGACCCGGAGGGCTCCTTCATTCGCCAGTGGGTGCCAGAAGTGGCTCACCTGCCTGCGGAAAAATTGGGGCTTCCTCCGAAGCTCGGGAATTATCCGAAGCCAATTCTGGATTATAAAAATGTTCGTCAACGCCGGGTCCGTCAGTTGGATAAAGTACGGCAAACTTTCCTGAATCAAAGCAACGTGTTGCCCCATTTAGCACCAATGCCTGAATCGCTGACACCGTTCGGTGCTGACCGGCACTCCTGCGACGTTGAATGGGCAGAGACTACCGAGCTCGATTTATTCCCCCCCCATCTCGACTTAGATACGTTAAGACCGCAACAGGTCAAGTCTCTGCGAACTTGGTTTGTAGCCCATCTCGATATCAAGCCTCGGAAACCGGGATTTCGCCCAAAGTCCCTCAATCAGATCGACAATCTTCAAGACAACCATGCCAGCTCAGTTCAGCTGAAGTTGTTTTAATGAGAGACCAGCTTGGGACCAAGAGGTTTGAGAGGGATCAGATTTGCGTGCCGAGAGAAAAAACTTCAAGAACGTCAATAGGCGTTCGACTCAATCCGTTCGTGACTTCCAATTCCGAGTCACAAAACAAATGCATAACAGGGGACGTTACTTTCGAATAATTTGGATAGATCGATGGAGATAGACCGTGACTGACTTTCTGGTTCAGCGACTTGCTATTTCCATCGAACGTTATGTCAAAGTCAAAAGTATGGCGTCACAAAATGAGACTCTCTTAAAAGATTGCGATCGGTATTGACAGATTGTCTAAGGTAAAACTGACTCGAATCAGGACAAAGAGCAATACCCAGTGGTTGATGCCCAAAACTGGGGATGTCCAACATGCAGCGAGCAATGATTTCAAGGCAAGCAACCGAAAATCCACTACAGTATCAGAACGAACGATAGAGGAACCGATCGAGCAAAGAACTCGATCTACAGATGCACGTGAGAAAAGATCCCGAAGATTCCGCAGTACCCGACAAACTCAATCGGGGGGCGATCCCTCGACTTAGGTCACCACATACCTATCTCGTTATAGAGCTAGCTAGACAGTAAGCATGACTTTTCAAGGCCTTAAGAAGAACTAATTAGTGCATGTTCACAATTTCTTTAGTTAATGCTAGTATCCATTCATAGAATCCTTAAAATAATATTTAATGCATCCATAGATATAAATCTATATATTGCATAGTATTTCTGATTCTGCGTGGTGAGGACAGTGAAAAATCTATGAAGGGGATGCTAGGACGATGAATGCTTTTCGCTTTGTCAATCGAATACACTTCAATAATTTTAGAGGCGATCTGTTTGGCGGTCTAGCGGCCGCGATTGTTTCCTTGCCGATGGCGCTGGCTTTTGGCGTCGCTTCAGGTGCAGGACCCGCTGCCGGCTTGTACGGTGCCATATTGATTGGTTTTTTTGCCTCGCTTTTCGGAGGAACGCCAACTCTGATATCCGAGCCAACTGGTCCGATGACAGTTGTCATGACTGCCGTTGTGTCGTCGCTAGTGGCCGCCGATCCTGAGAACGGCATGGCCATGGCATTTACCGTAGTCATGCTAGCTGGCGTATTCCAAATCGCGTTCGGGACTCTCAGATTGGGAAAGTACGTCACTCTGATGCCTTACTCAGTGATCTCTGGGTTTATGTCCGGCATCGGCTTTCTCCTCATTGTTCTGCAGCTAGCACCATTATTCGGGTTTGAGAATGCTTCGGGGGGGGTGTTTGGGGCCATTCAAACCTGGCCGGAGATTGTACGATCCTTCAACGCTCCCGAATTTATTCTCGGGGCCACCACCATCGCGATTTTATTTCTGACTCCACGCAAGTTAAAGAAGCTCGCCCCTCCCCAGCTTCTCGCATTGATAATTGCCACAGGGCTATCGCTATTGGCATTTCAAGGGATGGACATTAATCGAATTGGAGCGTTTGAAGTTGGCATTCCCCAATTAACCGTTCCAACATTCACGTTTGCCCAAGCGCGAGTCATTTTGTTCGATTCAGTTGTTCTCGGGATGCTGGGTTGTATTGATTCCTTGCTGACATCTGTGGTTGCAGATAGCTTGACACGTACCCAACACAATTCCAACAAAGAACTGATTGGACAAGGTATCGGTAACATCGTATCCGGACTGTTTGGTGGATTGCCAGGTGCTGGTGCCACGATGGGGACCGTGGTTAACATCCAAACGGGCGGGCGTACTGTATTGTCGGGCTTGATTCGCGCAGTCATTTTGCTAGCCGTTGTTTTACTAGCCTCCGGTGCCACAGCAGCCATTCCCAGAGCCGTCCTTGCCGGAATTGCCATCAAAGTGGGTATCGATATTGTCGATTGGAGTTTCTTGAAGCGTTCTTTGATCGTTTCCCCCAAGGCTGCCGCCATCACCTACAGCACAATCGGAGTCACGGTATTTGGAGACTTGATAACTGCAGTTGCATTAGGGGTATTTGTTGCAAACGTACTGACCATCGAACGACTGACAGAGCTGCGGGTGAAGTCCTTCAGCGCTATTTCGGATGCTGACGACGAAATCATCCTGAGCGAAGAAGAGAATCGTCTGTTGAGGCATGGAAACAATCGCATCTTGTTATTTCATCTGGATGGACCCATGATCTTTGGAGTTGCTAAGGCGATTGAACGAGAACAGTCCGCGTTAGAAGGCAAAGACGTTTTAGTAGTTGATTTGAGTGACGTTCCCATGATGGGTGTTACCTCTTCCCTGGCGATTGAAAATACCATCGAGCAGGCGATCGAGATGGGCTTAGAGGTTTTCATTGTCGGTGCATCTGGGTCAGTACAGCGCCGTTTGGAAAAACTCGGTGTTTTGAAGTTCGTGCCGTCTGAGAATCAAGTTTCAAGACGCACTGAAGCCCTTCGTAGAGCTGTTAGCATTGTCAGCCAGCGATCGCTTAAGGGCGACGGGCTTAGAACATTGGCGAGAGTCTAGCTCTTTTCAGAAACCGAGCTGAACGGTTTGATGGCGTGTCAGTCGATCGGGGGCACGCCATCATTGCTTATTCAATTTAGAGGTATTATCTTTTCTCATATGTTCGTGGCAGTGGGCAAACCGCTAGGCAGTTTTCTAGACTTTGTTTCCTTGCCATGCAAGAGCTGGAGCCTTTCTGTCACTCTCGACCTTACAGCGGTTTGCTATTGTAAAAGACCACTAGACACCTGAATGCTTAATTGAGAAATACGTAACGGGGAATTAGACCGAATTCAAATGACGCGATATCAAATCTTATACACTGGATGTTTGCTGTCTCACCATGGATTGATGAAATGATACTTCTTAAATCTCTGGTGCTAATGACAATTTTGATTGGATTTTTGGGGGTGTTGATTAAGAAAAACCTGATCATGAAAATCATATCTATGGACGTCATGAGTACCGGCGTTGTTGCTCTATTTGTTTTAATTTCAGCCAGAAGCGGCTTATTCACCCCCATCTTTACCGCCGGTAGGACTGTTGCCTACGCGGACCCAGTTCCCCAAGCCGTTATTCTGACCGCAATTGTGATTGGGTTTTCGATTCAGGCATTGATGCTGGTGGGAGTCATGAAGCTGTCAAAAGATAATCCCACCTTAGAGACCGAGGCCATCGAAAAACGATATTCCTAATGACTGAAATCCTCAATGTTGAAATTCTCAATATATGGATCTTCCTACCGTTCTTGGTCGGATTTGGAGTCTATCTGATTCCTCAGACCCATCGCATGTTGGCGATGGTCGTTGCTCTGTCGTCTTTTGCTGTGGGGGTTACCGCAGCGATTAGCTCGGATGCTCTAACCTTTCAGCCGATCGATAGCTTTGGGGTCACCGTTACGTTGGACTCCCTCAGCGGCTTTTTCATTCTCACCAATGCGATTGTTACGCTCGCGGTATTGCTGTACTGCTGGCCCAGCCAAAAAACGATTTTCTTTTACATGCAAACCATCATCTTGCATGGCAGCTGCAACGCGGTGTTTGTATGTTCTGATTTCATCAGCCTCTATGTCGCCCTAGAAGTGGTCGCCATTGCGGCATTTTTGCTAATTACCTATGTCAGAACCGACCAGTCCATCTGGGTAGGGCTGAGATATTTGTTTATTAGCAATACGGCCATGCTGTTTTACCTAGTGGGAGCAATTCTGGTCTATCAGTCAAGTCAAACCTTTGCCTTCTCAGGGTTACAAGGAGCACCGATTGAAGCGATCGCGCTCATTTTTCTGGGGCTTCTAACCAAGGGAGGTATCTTTTTTTCGGGATTATGGTTGCCTTTAACCCATTCTGAATCGGATACTCCCGTCTCGGCCATGCTATCGGGAGCAGTAGTTAAAGCGGGTGTTTTCCCGTTGGCGCGATTTGCGCTAATGGTGGAAGAGATCGATCCTATCGTCCGTTTTTTTGGGGTGGGGACAGCACTATTGGGTGTTGGCTACGCGGTCTTCGAAAAAGACACTAAGCGTATGTTGGCATTTCACACTGTGTCCCAGTTGGGTTTTGTAATGGCCGCTCCAGAAGTTGGCGGCTTTTATGCTTTAACCCACGGCTTTGTGAAATCGGCTTTGTTTCTAATTGCCGGGAATCTTCCCAGTCGCAATCTAAAAGCACTCAAACAAATACCGATTGCAACGCCAATCTGGATTGCTCTGGTTACTGCTAGCTTCTCCATTTCAGGCTTCCCTCTGTTATCGGGGTTTGGGGCAAAGGTCTTAACTATGAAAAATTTACTGCCCTGGCAAGTGATTGGGATGAATTTTGCAGCCTTGGGAACTGCCATTTCGTTTGCTAAATTTATCTTTCTACCTCGTGGGGGTGAAGGGTCAGTTAAGCCTGGTTTTTGGGCAGCAATTATTCTGTTACTTGGTGGATTGTTTGCCGCCAATGTGGTGTATTACGAAGCATATACCCTGGCTAATACTGTAAAGCCGCTGGCAACTATTGCCTTAGGCTGGCTAGCATACATTTTGATTTTCCAGCGAGCCGCAGTCAAACTGCCGAGGATTTTAGAACAACTTGACCATCTGATTGGGGGCATGAGCCTGATGTTAACGTTGCTCTTTTGGATGGTGTTGGCATGATTAAATATCTCAACTACCTGCTCCGGATTGCCATTTGGTTTCTACTCACGGCAGATGTCAGTTTGGCCAATATCATCATCGGCATCACCGTCACTTTACTGATTCCAACTGGCTTTGCTGCTTCCTCAAAACTCAAAGACTGGCTGAGAGCCCTATACGAAGTTGCGATCGCCGTTCCTCAAGCATATTGGGAGACACTTGTAATCATGTTCCAGCCTCACAAGCATGAGGACATTGTGCTGCAACGGGTGAGGCCCAGGCGAACTCCTGGATTAATCTTTCTAGATATCTTTATTATTACGTTTACCCCAAAAACAATTGTGCTGAAATACCACAATGATGGCTGGTACGAAGTCCATCAAATAAAGGAGGATGAGGGTTAATGAGCTGGGCTTTACTCGTCATGTTTGCCATCCTCTTGATTCCGATGTTTAAGGCGTATCAAGATGAGGATATTTGGCAGCGGATGCTGGCATTTTCCAGTATTTCCAGCAAGACATCCATCATGATTTTATTGGTTTCAATTTTGCGCGATGACTGGATGATTGGGGTGGTGGGGGTGTTGATTTTAAGTGTTGGTAATGCGGCGTTAATGCTGTTAGCCCATATCATTCGGAGGGTTAACGCATGATTGTGAATTACTTGAGTTTGTCTTGCATTGCCGTTGGACTAGTGTTTTGGATGTACGGAACGGTTCCGCTGTTGGGGGAGCGGTCGATTTTGTACAAACTGCACTTTCTGTCGATTTCAGATACGTTGGGCTCGATGCTGGTTGTAGTTGGTCTGCTTCTCAAGATTCCTAGGGAATGGCCGCTGCTATTGCTGGCGTTAGTTTCTCTGTCGATTTGGAATACCGTTTTAGGCTACGTATTGGCTTATTGCTCCTCTGGAGGCAATGCTCGTGAATGATTTGTTTGTCATGATTCCGATTGTGGCGTTGCTGCCCCTGTCATCGCTCATGTTGGTGCTGCAGGTCAATCCCTATCAGGCATTGGTTATTCGCGGGATTGTGGGGGCGATCGCTGCCCTAGTCTATGCCTTGTTGGGGGCTGCTGATGTGGCTCTGACGGAGGCATTGGTAGGCACCATGCTGTCGATTACTCTGTACGCGATCGCGGTGCGATCGTCGATGAGCATCAAGGTGGGAGTGCGTCAGGCGGACGAAACCGCGTTCGCAGATACCAACGGGCACAAGAAATTATCACCATCGCCGATCGCGGAAATTCGGGAGCTGTGTAGCCAGCACCACATGCGCTTGGAGCCTGTCTACTATGCAGATGCTAGCGATCTAAAGCGAGCGTTGAGTACGAAGGAAGTGCACGCCATTCTGTCCCCACATGCTGACGAGTTATCTCATTCTGAAGAGTTCTCCGATCGTACGCCGCTGAGATATCAGTTTCAAACTCGCGTTCCTCGCCTCTACGACATTCTCGAAACTCAATTAGAGAAACCCCAAGTACTACTTGCGGACATTTATTCCGCTAATGGCGATCGCCCCACAGTTAATAAATCGGAAGCTAGCAAGGTCGAACAGCAATCATGAAATGGGTTTACATTCTGGCTGGAATTGTCTTCTACATTAAAATGGTGGTCATTTCCGATTTCGGAATTGAATTTGATGGCATGGGGGTTGTGGAGGCGATCGTGCAAGAGTCGGGGGTGTCTAATGCCGTCTCGGGAATTATTTTTCGAAATCGACTCTACGACACCATTTTCGAGGTGGTGGTGTTTTCGATTTCCATTATGGGAGTGAGCTACTTGCTGGCTGACGAAGAACCCCACGGTACGGTCTACCAATTTAACGATCACCCCTCGATTGTCCTTGCCCGCTTGGGGGCTACGATTGCTGCATTAATTGGTATCGAACTGGCAATTCGCGGCCATCTGAGTCCGGGAGGTGGATTTGCGGCAGGTGTTGCCGGCGGTACTGCAATTGGTTTGATTGCGATTACCTCTTCATCCAAGTGGATGCAGGCGATCTACAAACGGTGGCACGCTGCCACATTGGAAAAAGTATCGGTACTGGTCTTCATACTCTTTGCCTTGCTCAGTCTATCGGGTCTTGCATTACCGCATGGAGAACTCGGAAACTTAGCGAGCGGAGGCTGGATTCCACTGTTAAATATTCTGGTTGCCATTAAAGTGACGCTGGGGTCGTGGGCTGCGATTTTATTGTTCATCAGATATAGAGGGCTCCTGTAGACTTAGTTTCTCAAACTAAAAGTTCCGATCTCGATGGGATGGTAGTTGCGGAGTTTGTTGAACACTCTACGAATCCTCGATGATGCTCGCTCACCATCATTATTGGTAACGTACCTTTTATCTGGGATAGTTCAATATTTGGCATGGATGGGTAGTGACGCTTCAAAAAAGTGCAACCATCCTAAGGTCTCTAGACCCGGCATCTGAATAGGATCGGGTCTTTCCATCACAGCGCACTGTAAGAGAAAACACTACATTGATGAATCCATCCGTTTGTGGGTTCTACTCGCTAGCTATAAAACAAATGCCTATGAGCAGGATTGCTGCGCTAGGATAAATCTTAAGCATTTCTTCATATTTCTTCGCATGGCAGCTTCGCAACGCACAAATCCCTTTGGTGGCTGGTCTCTAGAGGCCCGCGATCCAAAAACAATCCAAACGTGGATGCCGGTGTGGAAATGGCTTTATCGCTATTACTTCCGGGTTCAGTCGGATGGTTGGGAAAACATTCCCACCGACTCTCAAGAGCGAGTTCTGTTCGTGGGATCCCACAATGGCGGCATCGCCAGTCCCGATTTGCCCATGTTTATGGTGGACTGGTTTCAACGGTTTGGTTTCGAGCGGGCGATCTACGGCTTGATGCACCCTAAAGTCTGGCAGGTAGCCCGACCGATGGCGGAACTCGCTTCCAGGTTGGGGGCAGTGCAAGCACATCCCAAAATGGCTTTTTCCGCCCTGCAGCAGGGAGGAAGTGTACTGGTGTATCCGGGAGGGGCACGAGATATGTTTCGCCCTCATCGAATGCGCCAACGCATTCATCTAGCCAGGCAGATGGGCTTTATCAAAGTCGCTCTCCGAGAAGAAGTCCCTATTATTCCGATTATTTCTTGGGGGGCTCACGACACCTTCATCGTCCTGGAGGATTGCTACAAACAAATGCAATTTCTCAACGAACGCGGTTTGCTCCCCTGGATGTTTGGCGTCGATCCAGAAGTATTTCCCATCTATCTCGGCCTGCCGTGGGGCTTAGCCTTCGGGCCTCTACCCCACTTACCCGTCCCTTCTCAAATCTTGACTCGGGTTTGCGCCCCCATTACGTTCGATCGCTACGGTCCCGACGCCGCTCGCGATCGCGATTACGTCGAAGAATGCTACGCCACCGTCGTCGATAGCATGCAGTTGGATTTAGACCGTCTCAAGCCTGCTTAAGCTCTCATCAAAGAGCCCGCATCAGAGAGCCCGCATAAGAAGAAAGCCCGCATAGCTACCAAGGCAAAGGTTGACCGTCCCAATTGAAAAACTGGCCGCTGTCTTCCAACTCCAATCCAGAAATGACATCGAGTAACTGCGAGACGGTCCGCTCGGTGGAAAAGAGCTTTTCGGGAGGGACATTGCTTTGAAACGGTTTGGATAAATCGGTGTCGGTGGTGCCGGGGTGGAGAGTAACGATAATGGTTTCAGGGCTTTTGCGGCGGTATTCGATCGCTGCCGTGCGCATCAACATATTCAGCGCAGCTTTCGAGGCTCGATAGCCATACCATCCCCCTAAAAAGTTATCGCCAATGCTACCGACTTTGGCCGAGATGCTGGCGAAGACGCTGCGATCTCTGTGCTTCAGCAGGGGTAGAAGATGTTTGGCGAGCAGCGCCGAGGGGATGCTGTTGGTTTGGAAATATCGGGTCAGTTGCTCCATCTCCAGTTGGCGCAGACCTTTCTCGGGACGCATTGTGTCGTCGTGCAAGATACCGACGCAATTCACGACGAGGTGCAGGTGCTTGGTCTGTTGTTTAATTTCGACTAACCCCGAAGCAATTTGTCCTTCGTCAGTGACATCCATCGACAGGCACTGCAGGCGATCTCCTTCAGCCATGTCTGACTGGGCCATCTCCAAGAGTCCTGTTGCCGATTCTCGCGTGCGGTAGGTGGCCCACACCGTCTCAAATTGCGGGATCGTCAGCAATTGCCGCACGAATTCCAAGCCTATGCCGCGACTGGCCCCCACCACTAGCGCAACCCGAGCACTGTCTTCTCCAATTACAGCCATGCAAATTTCCGTACGAGCTGGTTTACAGGTTTAACGAACATCTAATTTGGTTTCCACGACCGAGTTACCGGGAACGAGAAGACCGAGGCTTGCTCTGTGTTGGACAGTAAGCTCGCGTTACGTCGGGCGATCGCAACTGAAGGTGTTTCGTTTTGCGACCGCTGACACGTTGCCGCCAAAGTTTGAACGAAGAGGGTTTAAGTACTCGCCGCATGAGTCGGATGACATCGGCTTCTTTCAAACCGAACTGCTCCTCAATTGCTTCGAAGGGAGTGCGATCCTCCCAGGCCATTTCTACGATGCGCGATCGATCTGCGTCCACTTTCGCCACTCCTCTTTCCCAGCTTGAATTCCAATCGTAAAGGTAAAACGGTGCCAACCAGTCAACTCCTATGGATGAAGCACTCGCTTGCTAGCGTTGCTATTCAAACATTGAGTGCTTCGCTCCGATCTGGAGTTTTTCATCTCGATTGGACAAACGAACGGTTCTTAGATAGATACAGAAGTGATTCGTCAATCTTATGTTACATTAATTAAACTTGAGGTGATGAAATTCTACAAATCAAACCGCTTATCGGTGTCCTGCCGAAATTGCGTGATTTTAAGAGCAAACGGTGAGGTTAATTCAGCCGAAAATTGATGTGAGGGTAAATTAGCTGCCCTTATCTTCAATGTCAACGTTGCTTGGCGTTTCACCCTTACTCCTCAAAACCAGACTCAATCGGTTCGCGTCGATCTTTTAGCGTCTTTGGAAGAACTGCTCGAGTTTCTCCCGTCTTGAAAACCTGTGATGTCAGTGCAGATGTGTTTTTCAGCGCTGGGCTGGTGCCAAGACTGAAGGATTAGATCGCGTCCCAAGCTAATGTCTTGCTGGGAAGATTTCCAATCAGGATGGGCTGCTAGCAAAAAGGATTCTACGGTTTCCCGATCAAACAAATGCCAAGTACTAGCTCCTTCTACCGGGTGGGATATTGCATAGAGGTTATCGGCCAAATGCTGAATCACCAGGGGTTCAGTCGTGAAGGTAGGCAAAGCAAGGATTGCTCCGATCTCGAGGGAGCGAAAACTTAGAACCGCTTTTTTGAATTCATCTAGCGAAGCGATCGACAGCCCCGGTACCGCTATAGTTCGGGACGAATCACCATTAACCCGAATCCAGTAGCGGCGAACAGGATCGATTCCAACCAGCCAAGGTGATTCGTCATCTAAGAAATAGCGCGGAGACAGTGAAAGTCGATTTTGCATGCTACTAAAAACTGGCCGGATGTCAGACCAAGCCAAGACTGTTGTTTGTGAATGACATCCAGCATCCTCTGCACACACCACTTACAAGAATGCGTCGCAACAAAAGTTGATTTCTTGATGGCTAATATTGAGTTATGTAAACAGTCTCGGCAGTCAATGTCGAAGGGGAACCGAGCCTATTGGGTTGGCGTTCAAGTCTCCTCTGCAATCGCGGTGGCTTGGATATCTAGTTTGGTGTGGTTGTTCTCGTGGGATTTAGCCGAATGTTCGGCAATAGCCTTGGCACTAGGAGTTTGTGTCAGAACGTTTCTGCACACGGGGCTATTCGCGATCGCCCACGATGCAATGCACAACAACGTGCTTCCAAATCATCCACGAGAAAATAGATGGATAGGCAGTCTGGCGCTAGGGATGTATGGGTTCTTACCCTATGGCCCCTGTCGCAAGCTGCATTGGCGGCACCATTGTTATCCAGCCCAAGCGCGCGATCCTGATTTTCATGCTGATTCGGGCAGCAGTCCCCTCTGGCATGCTGTCAAATGGTATTGCTTGTTCGTTTCCACCTACATAAATTCTCGTCAGTTGATTCTGACGGGGATGGGAATCGGTCTTATCTCGTTCGCAATCGTGGCTGGGGCCAAGGTTAGCTTGCCTCATTTAGTTTTGTTTTGGATAGTTCCGTGGTGCCTGAGTTCGATACAGCTATTTATTTTCGGGACTTACCTACCCCATTATTCAATTAGCAACCACGACAATCCTCATGTAGCTCGAAGCTATTACTTTCCAAGGATCTTTTCGATGCTAGCTTGCTATCACTTCGGATATCACTGGGAACACCATGCTTACCCCTACCTCCCCTGGTACAGATTGCCTGAAGCCGTGGGGCACGGCTCAATTAAAGTGACATCCACTACTTAAGATCGCGAAGAGATCGAGATAAAACTGAATTAAGAATTCTATAAATCGGTGCGGCCGTACTTAAAATTCTCTCTTTAGTCAGAATGCGCCGCGAGATACAACTAGCACTCATGCAACAGGAGCTTCGATGAAACCCCTGAAACCCGACTCCGTCCGCAATTATTTTCAGGACAACGTCAAGATTGTGGCCGTCCAAACTATCAAGCTAGAGCCCGAAATTTGGGGGGCTGCTCAGGACTACAGCGCCTGGGGGCGATCGCGAAGAGGCCCAGCGTTTGGGGAATACTTCGAACTCTGTAAAAACAAAAGGTACTGGGTGCCAGCAGAGCAAGGCAACAAGCTTTGTCTTGCAGGCTTGGCTAAGAAGGCTCGATTTCCCTTAATAGAATGGCTGCCATCCCGATCGTTATAAGTCGACTCTGCCCGCATGAAACTGCACCGCCAGCTTTATTTTGAGTGAACTGTTCCTGGCTATCCCGCTTTCTGGACTGCTCGTGTAGCATGCCTCCCAAAACGCAGTAGATCGCTACCTTCGGGAAAGAGACATCAAAACAGGTTTACTCAGGCTCTTTACATTCCGTTACAAATAGGTATAATTACACCATCATCTTTTTTCTTTCCCAGGAATTTTCAAATGACAACTCTAGTACAACGCCGCGAAAGCAGCAGCGTATGGGAGCAGTTCTGCGAGTGGGTCACCAGCACCGACAACCGCATCTACGTAGGTTGGTTCGGCGT
>JBFRWN010000142.1:0-98008 GCA_051439605.1 Synechococcus sp. | reverse complement strand
GTTGTATTCGCGAGTCTCCCACTTTCAGTGGTGTCGCTATACATTGGCTGGGGCAGAATGGCTTGGTAAGACTGCTCGACAGATTTGTTGAACGCCCCAGCAGATTCAATGGTTCCGTTCTTAACTTCAAGAACCCAATCTCCACCGAGGGCACTGCTGCCAGTCAGGTCATCGGAGGCCGCAATATCAGCCCCTGTGAGGGTGCTGATATCGTCGAGGAAAGCTGTGCCTTCCTGACCTGCAGCAATGTTGCAACCGTAAAACAGAATATCGCCATCGGCGGCGAGCGCTTGACCCCAAGTAGATAAATCTTCGCTATACGAGGTCAGAGTGTTGATATCAAGAGTGGCGTTGCCAAGCTTGATACTGCCGTCTTCGCCATGGGTCACGAAATGCAGGCTGGAGAGGTCTTGGTACCCGCTCAGATAATTGGCAACTGCCTCAACGCCATTGGAATTTTCGTATGCGAGGACTTCGACGCTATCGCCAAGTTCATTTTTGCCCAAGAATTCGCCATCGTCATCCAAGACAATGACTTTGATTCCCTGTTGAACTTCAGAGATGAGTGTATCGATTTGATCGACGGAGGAATCTACAAACATCAAGCTCTCGGCCGATGATTGAGTCAGGGCATCGCCCTCTGGAGAGCTTCCAATGGCATACTCTGTCTGGAGTTGATCGATGGGTTGCCCGTTCTGTGATGCGTCCGAAATCATGACGAAGGTTTCCTGTAAATTGATGCTCTGTGCTGTGGTTAGGGGGAAATCGCGACAAGCGGGCAAGCGGATTGGGCAGGCTGAATGCCTGCTTTGTACGCCCGTCAGTCGTCGAAAAACTTGATTACAAAGGGAGCGAAGCGGCTGTTGCCTCGGAGCCCTAGGTAATTAACAAGAAGTCGCAGGAGGAGAGTGTTTGGCGAACAAGCTCTGAAAACGTGTCGCTTGCTGTCCTCGCTGAAACCAGATTGCCCTTCATTCAAACTTTATAATCATCAATAAAACTTAAAGAGAACTCTGATTGGGGGTATTTATGTTAGGTTCCTAGGTATAAGCACGTATATTTATGCCTTTGAAGGTCTGTTTTGGGGGTTAATCCCGTCAAGGTTGCGGTTCATTGGCAGAAAAGTTGGGCCTGAGTTAAGGGGTATTAAACCTGTGGGAACAAAATAACGATGCTGAATTCATCGATATAACAGGCAAATAGATGGAGTTTTTATCCGTTCAGCAATGCAGTTGCGAGGTTGAATGCTACACAGGGTAATGCTTCTACGGATTATGAAGATTGTGTGTGGAAAACCGCCACCGGTTTTGTATTGGAAATTTGGCTGGCCGTTGAGGATGCGACCGCGATCGATCCACAGGCTTTTACCTGATGGCTGCTCGGTGCCACGACTTGAAAGGCTCTGATGTCTCGTTCGGGCAACTATCAGGCAGCTTCCGTTGTCTGGCTTAACTGATGCCACGCGCTATCGAAATCACGTTGACCGCCACGGCATCGGTCAAGAAATTGAGCACTGGAGTGGCTGTACTGCTAGGGAAGACCAGTAACGCCACGTTGACGATCGAAGCAAAGGTAAACGTAGGATTTAGAGTATTTCGGTAATTACAGCAGGCTGTCAATCCAGCTATCTATATCTATAGAATTCTTAGTTATGATTGGTTGACGAGTTCGTAGATCTCTCTCATCCGCTCCAGCGCAGCCTCCGCCCCTTCCGGAAACGCATCGAATTGGGCAGTCTTTTTAAACTTCTGCAAAACGATTTGTCCCGCTTCACTGTCGTCCATATCCATCAACACGGATGTCAGCTCAGCTTGCACTTCAGCGTCCATATTGGGGCGAAGCACAACCACCTGGCGGGGAAGTGGTTCCGTTTCGGCCAAAATGGTCAGTCCCTCTCGAGTAGCTTCGGGGAGTTCGAGATAATTGCCGCTATCGGTAACGCCAGCCGCCACTTTACCGGTAATCACCCACTGAATCGTATTCTGGTCCTCACCGCTAAATAGATAGCCAATCTCGTCAGCCTCTACGGCTGGATTGGATCCGTCGAATTCTTTACTTGTAGGATTGAGGCCTGCTTCCTTCAAATGGGCCAGGGGAAGCATGAAGCCGGAGGTAGACAGGGGTTCCTCTAGGGCAATTAACTGCCCTTGAAGGTCGTTCAATGAGGTGAGTTCGCTATCGGCTCTGGCAAAGAAAACGGAGTGATACTCGGCTACACCGTCTTTCCAACGACGCAAAATCGGTTCTGCACCAGAGCGATCGGCAACAGCCATGGCCGGGTAGAGACTGTCGAAGTATAGATCCACTTCCCCATTCGCCATCCAATCGGCCATCGTGTCTAGATCTGGGGCCACTTTGACTTCTCCAACCGAGATACCGGTCGCCTCTAAATGGGTGACTAAGTAATCGGTAAGGGGCTGAAAGCGTCGGAGGATTTTGGCAGGTTCTTCAGAGATTCCAGCCAAAACCAGCGTGGCAGGATCTTGCTCGGATGCTTGTGCAACAGACACCCCTCCCCAACTGGGGGCAGCTAGACCTACTATCAACGCTAAAGACGATGTCAACAATACTTTGCTAATCACGTTCGATTCCCTCACTGACAGTTAAACAGTTCCCGATTTCTGCGGTAGAGCTTGCAGGAATGACATCGATCGATTTAGAGCTGGGGTGGGAGGAATAGCAGTACTCACCATAAAAGCTTCTGCACTCGGGACATCCAGGGGTTTAGAAATGAAATACCCCTGCAGGTAACCGCACCCCAGAGCTGTGAGTTTGGCCAATTGGTCGGCATCCTCAACTCCTTCGGCGATCGCGTCGATGCCCATGCTCTTGGCCAAGGAGAGGATTGTTTGCACGATCTTCCAGTTATTTCCTTCAGAGCCCTCTGCGCTGATAAAGGACCGATCGATTTTGAGGGCATCAATGGGCAGTTGATTTAGGTAGCTGAAGGAGGAGTAGCCTGTCCCAAAATCGTCGATATAGATTTGGATTCCCAGTTTCTGCAGGGCAGAGAGTTGGTCGAAAGCCATCTGGAAATTGTCCATCAAAATGGTTTCGGTAATTTCTAATTTCAATTGCTCTGGGGTAAAGCCGGTTTCGTGCAAAATGCGCTCGATCTGTGGCACCAAGTCGGATTGGGTGATTTGCTTGCCCGAGAGATTAACGCTCAAGCAAGGCAGAACAGCCATTGGATACTTCTCCTGCCATTTCACCATCTGCTGGCACCCCTCGTGCAAAACCCACAAACCCATTGAACGGATGGCTCCGCTTTCTTCGGCAAGGGGAATGAATTGGGCAGGAGAGATAGTCCCCCGCTGGGTGTGATGCCATCGCAACAAAGCTTCAAACCCCACTAGGGTTTTCGTTCCGCTGGTAACAATGGGTTGATAGTTCAAAGACAATTCTTGGCGATCGAGCGCTTGATGCAGGTCCTGTTCGAGCTGTAAATGCTCTCGGGCTTTATGCCCCATCTCGGCGTCAAACACCCTGTACTGAGCTTTTCCGGCTGCTTTCGCGGAGTACATCGTGATATCGGCGTCGCGCAGAATATCCCTCGACTCTTCATACTCCGCACTGCTCAGAACGACCCCGATACTAGCCGAAGTAGACACCTGGTGCCCTCTCAAATTAAACGGGGAAGCCAGTTTTTGCTGGATACGATCGCACATTTGAGTTGCTTGGTCGATGCTTTCGATGTTCGACAACACAATCGTGAACTCGTCCCCCCCCAATCGGGCTATGCGATCGGATTGGCGTACGCATGCTTGCAATCGGCGAGCAATATTTTCTAGCAGTAAATCTCCGATGTCGTGTCCCAAGCTATCGTTGATGACCTTAAAACGATCGAAGTCTAGAAATAGCAAGGCAAACGGTGCCCCAGTTCCTTGTTTAAACCGTTGAAAGGATTCCTCCAACCATTGATTAAACCCATTGCGATTGGACAAACCGGTCAGGGGATCGTGAAGTGCCTCGTATTTCAGTTGCCCTTCCATCTGCTTGCGATTGGTAATGTCCCGTACCATGACCGTAAATAAAGTCACGCCTTCCACGGACACGCAGCTGATGGAAAAATCTGCATGGAATACCTGACCATCGCGGCGCAGGGCTTGAATTTCTATCCATTTACCCACCAACTCTGTCGGCTTGCCCGATGCACAATCCTCGATTGCGGCAAGCAACTTGTCCCGCCACGGCTCGGCAATCACCAGTTCAGCCAGACCTAGTCCAAAAACTTCCTGACGCTTGTACAAAAACACCCGCTCTGCGGCATCGTTAAATTCAACAATCCTGCCACCTTCGTCAAGCGTCATGATGGGATCGAGGGCATACCGGAGCAGTTCTCCCTTACGCATCAGATTGAGATACAACTGCCCTGTCATCTGGTTGAAAGCCCTTGCCAGGGTGGCCAGTTCCGTTCCACCGACCTGCTTCAAACGCTGTGTCAGATCCCCTGCGGCAATATCTTGAGTCACTCGCACCATGTCCTGCAGGGGGTCGGTAATGCTTTTGCCGATTAAAAACGCTAGGAGCGTTCCGATCGCCATTGACGCCACAGCCGCCTGAAACCCTTGTTGCAAAGCGATATCGATCTTCTTCTTTAACTCAGCTGTTGAGAGCTCGAGACGAATGGCTCCCAATACCTGATGCTCTACCGCAACGACTTGACCGACGATTAATCGTTCGCCTTCCCACTGATAGATGGTCTCGCGATCGATCAGCAACTGTCGGGCAAATGGATCGGGTTCTAGGCTGTATAAGGCAGCCGGATCGTTGGCATCTCCAAGCACCCAACCTTTTGGATCGTAAATACGTCCGTCTAACACGAGTGATGACTCGCGCCCTATTGTCTGAATCAGATCGTCCAGAAAATCCCCATCTTCGTAATACAAGGCATCGGTGACGGAGACATCCATCGTTTCTAGCAAAACTTCCGCCTGCTTCTGCAGGCTTTGTTGGAAGGTTTGTTGTTCGCGGTTGACTGACAGCCACGTCACCCCAGCAATAGAGACCGCCACCAACCCAGTCATTGCAGCAGCAAGCTTTACAGCCAACGAGCGACGGTCAAAGTTCCATCTAGATCTACGACGGGTGAGGTGATGGGAGTTCAATTAGAGTCCGGGACTGAGTTGGGATTGGAACTAGCGTTTGCCAGCACGCAGAGAGCTATCAAAAAGTAAAACAGAACCAAGTGAAAATCTTGTAAATCACAGAAATTTACCAGCTTCTTATGACAAGAACAGACATACCAAATCGTTCTCTCCAAACATATTTATACCCATTCCAATCTCAAGCTATGTACTTGTTGGCCCTTCATTTCATGAAGTTGAGGCTAAACCCAGTCAACGTTCTAACTGATGAGAAGCTCCTGCCAATTGACAGCAACCACAGCTCTTTACTCAATCAACCGAATCACTCGCACAGAGCCACCCTCTGTTCCATACTGACTTGCCGACTGCTCGATGCGCTGTAATGACCCCATCGCTCGCCCACAGGCAAATCCATACTTCGCTAAGACGCGATCGCTCGCAATCTTCAATGATATGCGTGCCTTCTCCAAAAACTCCTCCACCGAATAGTCAGTGGCTTCAGAAAAATACTCCTTAATCACCAACGACGGCGAATAATAATCCTCCTGCTTGCCATCCGGCCATTCCACCCGAAAATGCATCTCTGGCATCGTTAAACTCCCAAATCACACCGCACTCAAAAACTGTTGATATTGCCGAACATGTCCCCGAGCAGAATTCTCCCAACTGTAGCGCTGTACTACTGCTTGACTCTGTTGTACTAGAGACTGGCGAGTTTCTTCTCCCAGTACTTGGCACATTCCCTCTGCGATCGCCTCTACCGACTCAGCATCCACAAGAATTGCAGTGTCCGCCTCCAAGAATTCCGTAAACGGAGGACGATCTGACGTCACCACCGGAATCCCCGACGCGATCGCCTCCAATGCTACCAACCCCCACCCCTCTTTGATGGACGGAAACACGAACGCATCTGCACAGCGATACAAATCCGCCATATCTGCATCGGCGATTGGCCCCGGCAACAGCAGGGATGTTTCCATTTCAATCCCCAACCGCTTCACCTCATCAAAGAAAACCTCGCGATAGGACTGGTAATCAAACAGCGTAGTCCCGCCAGCGATCGTTAACTGAGCTTGGGGATAGTCCTGCAACACCAGGGCGAAGGCTTGCAGGAGGCGAATGGAATTTTTCCGAGGTTCAATGCCCCCAACCGTCAGGAAGAGCGGGGATGCGTTCATCCCTAAGCGGAACTTGAGATCGGCTTCTCTGCCACTGGGGTGAGGGGAATATCGCTGTAGGTTGACCCCGTTCACCACCCCACAAGCCGTAACGTTGTACTGCGCTTGGAGCTGTTGCTGCCAATGCTGGCTGACGGTGAAGCAGCGATCCACCTCCAGAATCGATCGCTCCTGACATTGCTGTAGATAGGGACTGGTGAACTCGTCGATGTGGTGCACAGTGCGCAACACGTGGGGAACAAGTTGGCGATCGCGTAACTGCACAAGCGCATTGGCGCTGATGCAATCTTGGGCGTGGTAGAGGTCAAAGGGGCGATCGAGTTGGGTGAAATACTCCACATATTCTTGAATGCGTAGTTTCACAAGATCGCCAATGTTGTCAGGAGCTGGAGCGGCAGGAATACTGACAGCTTCGCACTGCACTGGACGGAAGAACCCTTGGCCGGTTTTATCCAGAGCAAACAGACATACCTCGTGACCCAGTGCGTGCAGGGCCTCTGCCAATTCCATGGCATGCACCACCCCCCCACGGGGTTGGGTGGAATAGGTCAGCAATGCAATTCGCAAGGGACTCATGGGTGAGGCTCTCGTGCAAATCCCGTCAGAGCCTCTTGCTCAAAATCCCACAGCAGGGCTGATTCACCGTCAGATTTCAGATGCACTTGGCGATCGCCCGTTACCCTGCCAATGACCTCGCAACTAATGTCCTGCTGCCTAAATAAGGTCTGTACCGCCTCGCAATGTATAGGACTCACGCTCAACAGAAACCCAAAGCTGGGAAAACACTGCACCCAATCCTGCAACAGCATATGTGGCGGTCGCGGAATCTTGTCCATCCAAATTTCTGCCCCCACACGCGATGCTTCCAGCAACATCAATGCTGTCCCCACAATCCCCCCCATGCTGATGTCCTTGCCCGCCGTACACAGCTTCGCCGCTGCTAATTCGGGTAAGAGGCTCAACTGATTTCTCAGCCTCGCAGGGGCGGCGTCCGTTGCCCCATTCCAAAAGGGGTAATGCTTGTATTGTTTGCCTTTCAGCCCGATCGCCACCATCAAGCAATCTCCCGGCTGAGCCGTAAAGCTGGAGATGAGGTGGGTGGCTCTGCCCAAAATTGCAACGGACAACCCGTTATGAGGACTGTGGCAATTGGTGTGCCCCCCAACGATCGGCACATCGTAAGCCGCCGCTGCCGCCTGCAACCCCTCCCATAGTGGAGTACTGGCCTCTGGGGTCTGGCTCCAGAGGGTATCCACAATGGCGATCGGCGTCCCCCCCATCGCATAAATATCGCTGACGTTCACCATGACGCCGCACCAACCGGCAAACCAAGGCTCGTCACTGACAAACTGCGGCAACATGCCTTCAGACGCGAGCAGCAGGTGGGATGTCCCATCGGCGATCGCCGCACAATCATCTCCAATCAAGATTTGGTTAGAGGGATTGGGAAAATAGCGGGCTGCCCATTGGATGTCTTTTTTTTGGCGGATGCCAAGGGAGTAGTGGATTTTTTGGGTGAAGCCTACCAGGGTAGGGGAGTCATTAGACATTAGTCATTGGGAGACATTAGCCATTGGGAACGGATCGTTCGGTACGGATCACGAAACTTCCGCTAGCGTATAGGGCTGGAGCATTCGAGGCTCGCCGTTAGGCGGATAGTAATTCAAGTCGGCTTCCATGAGATGGTGACGCTGACCGAAAAGAGTGATTTCCTCTAAAGAATTCCAATGAAGGCGGCGGAAAAAGCGGACGTTCTGGAGCTGGACGGTGGCTAAAAAGCGATCGCAGCCCCAAGCGTTAGCGGTGGTCACCGCCTTGTGAATCAGTCCTTTACCCACTCTGCCGCGACTGCGATAGAGGGCATGCACCCCCAACCGTCCCCCGTACCACAAGCGCAGTTTCGCTTCGTAGATGCGCACCACCCCTAGCACGCGATCGCCCGCCACCCAATCTCGCTCTATCGCCACAATTGGAAAGGCCGTGTCGTCAATGCGATCGATATCGCTGTGGGGAAACAGCCCCTGCTCTTCGCAAAAAATTGATTTGCGCAACGAGAAATATCCCTGCAGATGCTGAGGAGACTTAGCCAGTTCGTACTGATAGTTCGGAAGACTCATAAATAAATTTGTTGCGGGTTGAGAATAGATGGCAAGAGTCGACAGTGCGTCACCTTTCGTGGGATTCAAATAGGCAGACCGGCATCTAGACGGCAGTCTGGGTATCAGCGGACTGAGTTTCAAATGTTGAGAGAGCGGAACAGGCACCGCATTTAGCGCATCCGGCTTTGATGATGTCGGAGGTCATACCGGCCGCTTGCAAGCGGCGGCCCACCTCCTGGTAGACCGAAAACATAAATTCGCTATCGGGGGCGGGGTGGTTGGCGAGCGGGGTGCCGGTGATAGGCACAAACGGAACGACAAAGGGATACACACCCAGTTCAATTAGGCGATCGCTGGTGTCCACCAACGCCTCAAAACCATCCCCCAACCCAGCCAGGATGTAAGTACTCACCTGCCCCCAGCCAAAGACTTTGACAGCGGCAGCAAACGCCTCCATGTAGGTTTCCAGCGATACCTCGGCTTTGCCGGGCATGATGCGGGCGCGTACGTCGGGGGTAACCGCTTCAAGGTGCATCCCCAAACTGTCAATGCCAGCAGCCTTCATGGTGTCGAACCAGCCAAAGTCATTCGGAGGCTCGCACTGGGCCTGAATGGGGAGATTCACCTTGGCTTTGATGGCACGGGCACACTCTGCCAGGTAAGCAGCACCGCGATCGCCCCCGTTCGGAGTGCCAGTGGTCATCACCATATGCTTCACCCCATCCAGCCTGACCGCCGCTTCGGCCACTTCCGCCAACTGCTCGGGAGTTTTGCGGGCGATTGTTTGACCGCTGGCCAGGGATTCGCCAATGGCACAAAACTGGCAGGCGGTGTCGCGATCGCCGTAGCGAATGCAGGTCTGCAAAACGGTGGTGGCCAATACGTCTTGCCCATGCAGCAGGGCGATTTGGCGGTAGGGAATGCCGTCTGCAGTCTTGAGCCCGTAAAACTGAGGCTGTGCGGGAAACTGAACCGCAGCAATCTCCTCTCCTGTTCGACTCAACGTGGCTCCAGGAGAAGAAATATCTTGCTCGAGTAGGGATGTGAAGCTATATGGGGAATCTGAGGAGCTGCTGGTGAACACTGGCACCATCACGGGGGTACCGCCCACAATCAGGGCCTTGTGATCGGATGGTCCTGCCCCACCCTTGCGCCCGGAAGCCCCCACATCCTCCGGGTATAAATTCAGTCCTTTTGACTGCAATTCTGTAATGAGTCGTTGTTTGTCCATTGACTTGAGAAATCTATTGGGATGAATGGGCTGAGCGCTGGGGATAATGTCTCAAGGGGGAGTAATGGGGCTGGTACTAACCTCAAGCGAGTTAGAGGGGGTAGAGGTTGAAAATTCTTTGGTAAAGCCTGTAACAGCATCTGTAGAAGTAGCGGAAGGAGATACCAAGTTCCCCTGCTGCGCAACCGTTGTCTGTGGCTCCCCGTTCATCCACAGTTTGAGCAATTCGGGGCGGGAGTAATGGCCCACCGAATCCATCATTCGCTTGCGCTTCGTAATTAGCGAAAAGTCCAAATCGGCGATCGCCAACCCTTCCCCTTCCACAATTGGATCGCACAAGTGCTTTCCTTCGGGACTAATAATCGCGGTATGGCACCCCCCCGTTAGCACCCGCTGTAATTTAGGGTCGTCAGTAATTTGTGCGATCTGCTCTGGAGCCAGCCATCCCGTAGCATTGACCACAAAGCATCCGGCTTCCAGCGCGTGATGGCGAATCGTCACCTCTATCTGTTCGGCGAAGAGATTCCCCACCATCGAGCCGGGGAATTGAGCACAATGGACCTCCTCCCGCTGGGTCATCAATGCATAGCGAGCCAGAGGATTGTAATGTTCCCAGCAGGCCAGCGCCCCCACTTTGCCAACGGCACTCTCGACTACAGTCAGCCCCGCACCGTCCCCCTGCCCCCACACCATGCGCTCGTGATAAGTAGGAGTGATTTTGCGGCGTTTCAGCAGTAGAGAACCATCTGCATCAAACAGCAGTTGGGTGTTGTACAGCGACCCCCCATCCCGCTCGTTCACCCCCAGGAGGACAACGACGTTGTGAGCTTTGGCCGCTTGGGCGACTGCCTCCACCACCAGCCCCGGAACAGTCACCGCCTCTTCGTACAGGCGCATGTGCTCTGCCCCCATCAGCACCGGAGGCTGAATGAAGGAAAAGTAGGGGTAATAGGGAACAAACGTCTCGGGAAAAACGATTAGCTGCACACCCTCCATTGCAGCTTTGGAGATCGCCTGCAACACCTTCTCCATAGTTCCCTCCCGGCTAAAAAGCACCGGACTGATTTGGACCGCAGCTGCTCGAACTGTCTGAGGTTTAACCATTGAGGAGAGAACACAATTGAGTAAGAAATCAGCGATCGCGAGGGATGGGACAATCCCTTGTTCAATGACTGCCAAGAGACATATGAGCCCTCTATTTAAAGCGAGTCATGTTCAGAGAATTACATCGTCCAGGTGTCCAGAATAAATGCTCCTTCTTTACGGTGCATCAGAATAATGTCCAGCACATCCAACGGATTGATTGGGGTAATCCCAGGAATCAAAGCGCCTTCTCCATGGCCGTATAAAGCCTGTAGTGCAAAGCGGCAAGCATAAACTTTGCCACCATCTTCCATAATTTTGACTAGGCGATCGTTCATAGCCAGGTGACCGGGAAATGCCCCATCCCCTAGCTTGGGAAAACCCCGCTGAACTCCCAAGGTCACACCAGGACCATACAGCAGTACAGATGTCTCAAATCCCTTGCCAATTAAACGACTAGCCTGCAAAAGGTTCACCAAACCAATGGAGCCTTCAAATGCAACTGTGTGGAAAGCGACAAGGGCTTTTTCGCCAGGATCGGCCTTTACATCGGGAAAAACTTTCTCTTCGTAATCCACCAAGAAGTCACCCGATTTATGGGCAGGGAAAGAAACTTCGGGCATAATTTTATTCCTCGCGTCGCAAAGCAATATGCCTGACCTCTAAGAGGTTTTAAGCAAGGCCAGACATTCCGTCTTTGCATGAATGGGCGTAGTGTACGGACTCCAGATCTACTATTTTGTAACTCCAGCTACATAAGCGCTAAAACTAGATTTTTGTACAACCCAGTTAACGTTTTGCAAGTTGCAATACAAAGGGAAGAAATTCGACCTATCGAAATCGACAGGTATAATCAGGAAGTCATGACAAAGCAGTTATAAATGTGCTGTCGGCTACTGTTAAAAAACTGTTTCTTCAGATTTTCCTTGTGAAGCGCTGCGGTATGTAAGGTGCTGGCAGTATTTACAGCCACCCTCTGGATGCCAGTAAATACAATGTTTGATAACGCGTCTTTGCACTCAACTTAGTCATGATTTTATTCATATGAAATTTGACGGTGCTTTCGCTAATGTGCAGCTTTTGGGCAATTTCGCGATCGCGCATGCCATCCGCCAACAAGCTCACTATCTCCCGTTCCCGTTCCGACATAGTTCGGTGTTGCTCGGAAGTCGCCAAGTCCATCCCCCATGTTTTCCCTTGTCTTACAGCCTCGATCGCCTGGCGAAACTGAGTAGGGGCGATCGATAAATCTAGAATGCCTCTTACGCCGGATGGGGATGGGCCTTCGTTCCGTTGAATCCACAAGATAGGCAGGTCAACGTTCGGCTCTGAAGATACTGCATCCACAACAATTGCGGTGACTGAGTCCGGATTCCCCGAGACTGTAACTCCCGCTAAATAAGCCAACTGCGTAAACGCCAGTTGCAGGATGGGCTGTTGACAACGGATATAAACAGACAGTTCTGAGCCCAAAGTGATACTCGGCAGTAACAAGGAAACCTGCATCACCGCCTGTTCTCGGCTTTTTTGCAGCTGCAGCGTTCCCCCCAATGCATGGATGGCCACCAATAGCGGCTCGAATTCCTGCTCGACGGCTCTAGTGTCTAGCTGCGATCGCTCTGCAGATACCCCGACAATCGCCTCCAGCAATACGCTATCCTCCTGATAAGTGAGGCGACAGTAGTTACAGTTGAAGCGATTCAAGATGTTCGCCACCTGCAAAAAGATAAAGGTATGGGAAGGTCCCAGCGGCTGTTCGGTTCCCACCAGGGTCAGACGGGTATTATCTAAAACTTGAGCCAAGCGATCGGATAAAGCCAGACGATTTCCCCCACTGGATCCAACCGACAGACCTTGCTTGTCTTTTTGGTACTGCAATGCCGTTTTCAGGGCCACGGTGACGGTAGAACATAGCCCTTGCAGCACTTCTAAAAACTCTGCGGCCAAAGGCTGGTGGCTGAATATAGCCAGTACGCCAATGGCCTGCCCCTCAGAGACCAGCGGGTATCCGGCAAACCCTTGAATGCGATTGGCGATCGCCCAATCTCGATCCTTCACCCAGGTCTCCTCCGGCAAATTGTTGCTGAGAAACGACACGCAGTTTTGGGCGATTTTGCCCACTTTGTAGGCCCCCATCGGGACGCGGGCAAAGCTGCCGTTGATGTGGGTATACAACCCTGACGAGGCCACCAGCCGGAGGGTGGTGCGATCGCTATCCACTAACCAAATACGCGCAAAGGCGCAGCCAAATTGAGAAATCACCCCGTCTGTCACGCACTTGGCTATCTCTTCCGGAATCGTTAACCCAGCCAGCGATTGAGTAATTTGATGGCTGCGCTGCAACTCGAACAGTAAACGGGCAGAGTCAAGCAACTTGGCCATAGAATCCAATGCGGGCAACGCTGAATGGCAGTCAGGGGAAGTGGAAAGCGTTGTTCGCTTCGAGGCAAATTCAGGTACGTCAAGCGAACGCTATTGTTTCCCTATCTCGATTGAGTCGCAGCTAGTGCGCTCGCTTTGTAACAAGCACAACAGAATACTGAGAATTCACCCTCACTGCCTGCATTTCAATTGGTGAAATCGATAGGTAAAGCAGAAAATTTCAGCCCGATTGAAGCCGCTTGTAGCCAAAGACTTGACTAAACGATCGAAGTTCAAAATTTGGTAATACAGAATACAGGTTTCCTGAGAATCGCCCTCTAAGGTGCGCATATTGGTTGATTGCGCTGCCTATGAAAACTCACTATCCCAGCATCATTATTGGAGGCGGTCAGGCAGGATTATCCATTAGCTTCTGCTTGCAAGAGCGGGGCATTGACAACATCATTTTTGAAAGAAATCAAGTGGCCCACGCTTGGAGATCGCAACGGTGGGACTCCTTTTGTTTAGTCACCCCCAATTGGCAATGTCAACTACCGGGATTTCCTTACCAGGGCTCGGAGCCCAACGGGTTTATGCCCAAACATGAGATTGTGAAATATCTCGAAGACTATGCCCGATCCTTCAATGCCCCGCTGAAAGAAGGGGTGGAAGTCACAAAGGTTCAGCGAGATGGCGAAAATCAGGGCTATCAAGTCAGCACTTCCATCGGCGACTTCACTGCCCATTCCGTTGTTGTAGCAACTGGAGGTTACCACACCCCAAATATTCCACGCATTGCCGAACGCCTCCCGACCCACATCAAGCAGATTCATTCTTCCATTTACAAAAATCCCGCATCCGTTCCTGATGGGGCAGTACTGGTCGTGGGGTCCGGTCAATCGGGCTGCCAAATTGCCGAAGATTTGCATTTTGCCAAACACAAGGTCTATCTCAGCGTTGGTAGCGCCCCGCGATCGCCCCGCATGTATCGAGGCAAAGATGTCGTGGATTGGTTTGACCTCATGGGTTACTACGACACCCCGATTGACTCTTATGAGAAGCCCGAGCAAGTCCGCAAGAAAACCAATCACTATCTAACCGGCCGGGACGGTGGGCGGGAAATTAACCTGCGCAAGCTGGCGTCAGAGGGCATGACCCTAGCTGGGCGGTTGAAACACATCGATGGCCCTTTGGTCCGGTTCAGCCCAGACCTGCAAGAGAACCTAGATAAAGCTGATGCCGTGGCTAACAGCATGAAGGCCACCATTGATAACTACATCGCAGACAACACCATTGATGCCCCCGCAGCTCCTCCAGAAGAGGAAATCGCAGTCCCCCCCGAACTTGACGCCCTCGATTGCGATGCTGTAGGGATTGAGACGGTGATTTGGTCCACTGGCTTCCACACCAACTTCCGGTGGATTAACGTACCGGTATTCAACGGAGATGGCTATCCAGTTCACGATCGCGGTATTACCAAGGCAGAGGGGTTGTATTTTTTAGGTCTCCCTTGGCTGTACACCTGGGGGTCTGGACGCATGTCGGGGGTAGCTCGGGATGCCCGATATATTGCCGATTCCATTGCGGCAAGACAAAAAATACTGCGATCGGAGGCCGACAGCTCGGTAAACATTGGGGCCTTGGGGTCTTAAACACTGAGCTGGAATCCCCATGGAACTTGGTTCTCTAACTCTCAAGAGGTCGTACTTGGTGACTCAACTCACCAGTGGACTGCCGTGGTGATGCACCAAATACCATTGCCCCCCCATGCATTCGAACACGTTGGTGGCTAGCGACTCCGCCTCGATGCGACGCCGTTTGACCACCTGCATCACCTTCTCTACCAACACCACGTAGGCGATATCGCCACTCACCTGCACGGAGATAACGTCTGTTTCGATTTCGATGTAGTCGATGTTGCGAAAGATCTTTTGCCAAGAGTCACCGATCTCGGGCCATCCCTTGAGAGGCAGACGACCGGGATGGGCGCACAAACAGTCGCTTCCCTGCGACCACACGGCCTCCATCCGTTCGAAATTGCGTTTCTCAAACGCACGATAAAAGGCCTTGTTGGCGGCAACAACCGCGTTGTGTTGCGACTTCAAGCTGGGGGTTCTCTATGCATCTCCCCCCAGTATGCTTGCTGGAGCGAGTAAAGGTTGAGCGATCGCAGCTAAAGCTTTCAGGTCGGTGTTTAGAGGTTCAGGGCCCGAACAGCTGCAGCATACTGAGGATCGGCAGAAGTCCCGATTTTGTCTGGATCGAGGGAGAGTTGTAGAGCTTGCGGTCGACTCAGCTCCACTTTGATGTCTGGCTCAATCCCCTTGTGGTTGATGTCGTGACCGGAGGGAGTGACATAACGGGCGATGGTGACAGCTAACCCTGTGCCCCCCGACAGGTTATGGACCGATTGAACCGAGCCTTTACCGTAGGTTTTACCGCCTACCAAGACTGCACGACTGTTATCCTGCAGTGCCCCAGCCACAATTTCGCTAGCACTGGCGGAACCACCGTTGACTAACACCGCCAAGGGTTTGTCGGACATAGCGGTGCCTGTGGCCTCCACCACCTCCCGTACCCCGTCGCGATCGTTCACCGACACGATGATGCCTTCATCGATAAACATGCGGGCAATCTCCGTGCTGTCATACAATAGCCCCCCCGGATTAGAGCGCAAGTCCAGTACGTATCCATCAACATTGGCTGCTTCAAGTTCCTCCAAAGCTGCCTGCATTTCCTCATCAGAATGACGGCTAAACTGTGACAGGCGAATATAACCGATCGCTTTTCCCCTCTCCTGCTGAATGCGATGCCGCACTACCGGTAGAGCAATAACGGCACGGGTTACTGTAAAGCTGAGATGTTCTGATTCCCGCCGCACGGTCAATTCCACATCGGTGTCCACCTCTCCGCGAATGAGGTTGACCGCTTCGGTCAACTCCATACCAGCCGTAGATTTACCGTCAATCTGCGTTAGGATATCACCCGCTCGTATGCCTGCTTCGGAAGCCGGTGCACCTACTGTGGGTGCCTCTACCACCAGTTCCCCGGTTTCTTCAGCAGCCCTCAGCTGCATGCCAACACCTGTCAGTTCACCAGCGGTATCGATTTGCATTTGGGAAAAAGCATCGGGGTCGAGAAAGCGGGTAAAGGGGTCCCCTAAATCAGCCAGTGTTTGGCGAATCTCGCTGTAAGCATCTTCTTCAGTAACGTAGCTACGGGCCAGCAATTCTTGTCTGCGAGCTTCCCAATTTAATTCGTTAAAGTCTTCGTCGACGAATTCGCGGTGCACCACCTGCCAGACTTCGTCGACAATCTCTTTGGGGTTGCTGCGCAGCTCTGCTTGACTGGGGACAGCTAGCTGAACGGATAACAGACCCGCAAAGGTAAGAGCAGCAGCGAGACGAATAGGATAGCGCAGTGAATTCATCGGGGCGTGCGATAGATTTTTTTCCATAGTAGCCATAGAGTGTCTCAGTGTGTTGGGGGATTTCAGCACAATGGATGCCACTATATGGATGCCACTATTAAGCAACGCTCGATCTTGATAAGGGGGGCGGGCCATTGGGCTCGCTCCAGCACTTGCCATCAGATAGAGAATGTTGTCAAAAGTAGGTAAACGAAACGGTCAACCAGTAGGCGCAGAGCTTGCGACACCATCCGCTAGAACCTCACCATAAATCTGAGCTACAGCTGCAGCCATGGTCTCATCGGAATAGCGCTCTACCTGAGCACGATACGCAGCCTCGCGCAGCGCACCCCAGTCACTCTTCCCCTGAATAAGGTTCGCAATGGCATCAGCGAGTGCATCGGGATCGCCCGGTGGTACCAACAATCCACTGAGGTTGTGTTCTAGGACCTCCGGGACCCCTTCAACAGCAGACGCTAAAACCGGCACGCCCATTGCCATTGCCTCAAGGATAACCATTGGCATGCCTTCGCCGAATAGGCTGGGCAAAACGAAAAGATCCATTTTTGCCAATTCAGCATTCACATCCTCACGAAAACCAGCCCAAACAATCTTGCTCTCGACACCTAATTGAACAGATCTCCGTTTGATAAAATCCTCGTATTCGGGTGTCTCAAATCCACCCACGGCAAGAAGCGTTACGCGAAAGTCTTCAGCATGGAGTTGAGCAAGTGCTTCGAGCAAAATTTCTAGACCTTTACGGGGTCTGAACAAGGCAATACAGCCGATCGCCCAATCAGTCTGCGGCCTTTCCTTAGAGGTTAGCTGTGGTCGGCTGGGCACTCCATTCGGAATCACTTTGATAGGTTTTTCACCAAGACCACACTCCTGCATATATGTGGCAAGGCTATCCGACACTGCAATCAAGTATTTGGTGCCCAGTAGACTGAATTTCTGAGAGGCTGTATTGAGGATATTGCGGATCCAGCTCTCCGTATCTCGCGCCGTTGGGCTATGTACGTGATGTACCATAGGGACTCCCGACACGAAGCTGACAATTCGTCCAACCAATGCGCTGCGTGCGGTATGCGTGTGAATCAGTCGATACTGATTTTCTTTGACGATGCGAGCGAGTCTGAATGCAGCCCACAAGTCTAATCGCGATGACATTGGAACACAATGCAGTCGTGCAAGCTTCGCCATCCGCCGCTGCGGAAATTCTCCTGGCTTGATACAAGCAAATCCTATTTCGTAACCGAGATTGTTCAGTTTTATGGCGAGCAAATCTTGCACGCGCTCTGCGCCCGCATAGTGTTCGCCGTTGATGATATGCAGGACTCGCACGTAACTAAGTTGGTATGCCTTGTAAATTTAGTCTCCGCAACCTCAGACATAGAGTTATGGCTGCGACCTTGATGTACATAGTTAACCACAGAACACCCAAGTCCGTCCGTTCTGGAGTGCTGTGCTAGACCTGTGGTGAGAACTCAATTTCCACACCCATTGCGCAACAGCGTAACCATTGATGTGCAATCCTAGCACCCATCATTGATGGGAGTTTTTGTACAGAAGTCCACGGTTTTGCGTGCCAAGTGCTTAATGTCCGCTTTGAATTGTTTGCCCGCTAAGGAGAGTACATCCACAGCGGTAAGCCCGAGGTCATTAACTCAAACTCAGCCCTCTGCAGCAATAACTCCTGTCCGGGCAACAGTCGACCCAGCAGCCCTCTATTTTTTTCCTTGCCAAAGTCCACGAACTTGGCATATTCAACCTCTAGCCCCCCCAGCTCTGCAGCCCATTTGCGGGCGTCTTCTTCGGTGCCGAGGCGATCGACAAGCCCCAGCTCTTTGGCTTGCTCCCCGCTGAAAATTCGACCGTCCGCAAAGGCATGAACCGCGGCCAAACTGAGATCGCGCGCCTTGACGATGGTTTGCACGAACTGGCTGTAAGTGCTGTCAATCAGAGACTGGAGAATCTGCTGCTCTGAGGGGGTGAGCTCGCGATCGAAGGACAGAATGTCTTTGTAGGGGCCTGACTTGATCACCTTAAAGGACACACCTACTTTGTCCAAGAGCCGTTCTAGGTTGTTGCCCCGCAGGATCACTCCCACGCTTCCAGTGATGGTACCGGGGTTCGAAATCACATGGTTTGCCCCCATAGCGATATAGACGCCGCCGGATGCCGCAATATTGCCGAAGCTTGCCACAACTTTGGTGCCCTTGTCCTGAAGTTCCAACAGTGCTTGATAGATTTCGTGGGAATCCACCACCGTACCTCCAGGGCTGTCGATGCGTATAACGAGGACGGAAAAGTTGGCCTCCTCCACCTGCTTGATGGCCTTCAAGACTCGATTGCGAGTGCGGCCATCGATCGCCCCTGAAATTTCTATCCGGGCGATGTTCTTGCGATTTTTAAAGCCGAGCAGTTTTTTCAACATCTGAGATTACAAGTTTGAACTGGATGGTCTGACCCCATCGAAATAAGCGTGACATCAAGCGAGTGAAACAGTTAGAGGGGTTAGTGGCTCGCTAGCGGCTGACCTATAGTAGATTTCCAATCTAACTTTTTATCGATCGAGACTAGCACTGGTCAGCAAAGCACAAGAGCACTATTTCTCAAGCTTAAAGTCCATGGAAACATCCGCGAACAGCAGGGGGGCAAGTCCTGCGGCTTCGCTGAGAGAAAACTCCTGGTTGATATCAAAGCTATAAAACTGATCCAGTCGGGTACAGACTCCCTCGGGAGAGATGTCCTGCACGTTAGAGCTGATGATGTAGCTGGTGGAGGGGGCAGACCGAAAGGCAGTAAAAGCATAGCGGCAGTACTGCAATTTATCGGTGGGGGACGCGTCTAACCATTCCTCACCATAACTGTCAGCCGACAAGGCGAGCTTCGCTGCAAAAGATTCAGCCGCAAAAGATGTCGGTGCCAACAAGACGCCCAAGCAAATTGACAAAGTGAGCCCCATCGCCACTTGCCACAACTGCTTTTGCCAATTCTTGAACACCCACATAAGACTCGGTTTTTTGATTCTGTAATAAAACAAGTCTATCGCGTATCTTAAGAAAACTTCACTTAAGCATCAGGACTTCTTTTTGACTACCCCCACACAGGGGTTCTCGGGGTCGAGTCAAGGCAAGCCCTTAACAATGACTAGATATGGCTAAACGTAAACATCGCAAACAAAAGTTTCCCCATTTACTGGGTTCTAAATGGACTGCGGTCAAACCAGTGATGGGATGGCGACACTTTCAAGTGAAGGCGCGCCAGGAGCGATCGGGGGTGTTATTTGCTCATTTAGGATGCGTGTGTGACGACAGTGTGGAACTGTGGCTGAATGCGAAAGTTTTGAAAAATCGCCAACTGTGGATTGCCGGATGGCAAACGCTGGAGGATATGTTTCCCGAGCGCTACGGGGAGGATGAATAGCCGCCAGAAGTCACGCCATGGCGGATGCTATGCTTGTTTGGCTTTATCCGCTACCCCCTGTCGAGGTGCAAACTGCTAATGGCTGCCAAAATTCCCGTCACTGTGATTTCTGGTTTCTTGGGCAGTGGAAAAACCACTCTAGTGCGTCATCTGCTAGAAAACGCTAGAGGTCGCCGCTTAGCGGTGGTGGTCAACGAATTTGGCGAGCTGGGGATTGATAAAGAACTACTATCCTCTTGCTCTAGCTGTGAAGATGACAAGTTGGTGGAGTTAACCAATGGCTGCTTGTGTTGCACGGTTCAGGAAGAGTTTTTGCCCACTATGCTCGACCTGTTAGAACGGCGAGATGAAATCGATCACATCGTGATCGAAACGTCTGGATTGGCGTTACCTAAACCCCTAGTGAAGGCGTTTCGATGGCCAGAGATTCGCAACGGAGCCACGGTGGATGGAGTGTTAACGGTGGTGGACTGTGCAGCAGTGGCGGCGGGAACGTTTGCCGACGATGTCGATGCCGTCAACGCCCAACGGGAGGCAGATGACAACCTCAATCACGAGGCGGAATTAGAAGAGTTATTTGAAGACCAATTGGCCTGCGCAGATTTAGTGATTTTGAATAAAACTGACCTCGTAGACGATCCCCAACTAGCGCAGGTACAGAATTTTGTGCGATCGCGCTTACCCCGCGAGGTGAAGCAAATACAGTCCCGCTACGGCACGCTGTCCCCTGAACTCTTATTAGGATTTAATGCTGCTGCTGAAGAAGATCTCGGTGCCCGGCCTAGCCATCACGATGGCGAGCATCATCACGAGCACGATCATGACGAAGATATATCGTCCATCCAACTGCAATTGGAGCAAGCATTCGAGGTCAACATGCTTAAAGAGGCCTTGCATCAGTTGTCTCTCGAGCAGGAACTTTATCGAGTCAAAGGATTTGTGAGTGTAGTAGGTAAGCCGATGCGCCTGGCTTTGCAGGGAGTGGGTCAGCGGTTCGACCATTTCTTTGACCGCCCCTGGAGATCTGGCGAGGCAAGGATGACCCAACTAGTATTCATCGGCAAAAACCTGAACGAAGCTGCCATGCGCCAAAGGCTTGAGTCGTTAGCCCGCTAGTTGCCATTGCTAATCGAGCTCGGTGACCCGCAAAGTAAATGCCCGCCCAAGCTTGCTTGGGCGGGCATCAATCGTTTAATGGAATCGGTAGGAGAAAGAAGAATCCCTAAACTTTGACCCGAGCGCCCTGCCTTACAGCAAAGGGCAGCGGAGGTTGAGCAGTGGGTAAGCAGTCAGTTATAGTGCATCGGCTAACTACTCTTCATCGTCCTTAACAATGCGCTGGAAGAGATAGCCCGTGCCCCGCGCCGTCAGAATCAGCTCGGGGTTGCTAGGGTCATCCTCTAACTTGGCGCGCAGGCGGGAAATGTGTACGTCAACCACGCGCGTATCGACGTGACGTTCTGGGGTGTATCCCCACACCTCTTGAAGAATCTCGGAACGAGAGAACGGTTCTCCAGAACGGCCCACCAGCAACTCTAATAGACTGAATTCCATGCCAGTGAGGCGAATGCGTTCGTCACCTTTATATACCTGGCGCTTGTTGGTGTCGATGCGCAGGGTGTTGACGTGGATGACACCCGAACTGGGAATTCCAGCAGAGTTAGACTTCTCGACTCGACGTAATACCGAGCGAATTCGCGCCTCTAATTCCTTCGGGGAAAAAGGCTTAACGACGTAGTCATCGGCCCCCAATTCTAGACCGGTGATGCGGTCTGCAACATCCCCTAAAGCCGTCAGCATAATGATCGGGATGTCTGACTCTTTGCGTAATTCTTGGCAGACACCGTAGCCATCCAACTTCGGCATCATCACATCTAACACCACTAGATCGGGATCTTGATTGCGAAACACATCAAGTGCTTCCTCTCCATCTGAAGCGGTTACAACGTCGTAACCGATCATCGAGAGACGAGTTTCTAGGATGCGGCGGATACTAGCTTCGTCATCCACCACTAGAATGCGCTCTTTCCTTTGAGTATCCAAAGTGTAACTTCTCCATTACCGAAACAGTGTGAGAAATGAATGTATTGAAAGACGCCGTATGCAGAAACCTAATGCTGGCTCTAGCGAACCACGAAACGAATCCGTACCAGTTTCTACCTGCATACATGGAAGTAATTTTGGGTCTACTTCAATTTTTGAGGACAACAGCACGGTTCTTAAGTTTTTTAATTATTGTTTCACGTCAAACTAGGTCAATGTACCAGAGAGACATAGAGTGTTATCAAAGTTATCCCCTTTTGGCGTCTCAGGCCAGTCAGCCCCCGATCCCGTCGAGTTTGGATAACGACAGCAACAAAATTTTAGGCTCAGTCATAGTCTTTGGGGCCTTAGCAAAATTTCATTCACAGTTTTTTCGGTTCGTCAAGGTATATCAGCGAGGAGTTTTTCGGACAATAGATAGGCCGATCCGGCCAACATCCGCATCCCCTACCGCCAAAAACGTAAACACCTCTAACTAAACCGATCGCTCCAGCAACCACTCCACGAACTCACAGAATCCTTTTCCTTCCGAAGCTGTGGTAACTAATGCAGGACAGAACTGCAGGCGATCGCAATAGGCCCCAATGTTGGCTACACCCACCGAATGAGGGAAATCTGCCGAGCGAAATAAACTCTCGTCGTTGGGGCTATCGCCCACTGTTACGAGCTGGCCGGGCATCATTCCGTTCAGGAATTGCTGACTCACGCGCAAGAGGGCATTGCCCTTTTCCTGCTGAGCTGGCTTGATGTGACATTGAATGGAGCTGTAGGTAAATCCCCATCCCCACTCTGCACATAGCTCCTGCATGCGGTCTAGGACTGGGGCCGAAAAAGAAGGGTTGGAAAACGTCCAGTCTGTCAGGCGAAATGCATTATCCGCTGCTGGTGTTAACTGGGGAAAATGGGATTTGAGGTGCTCGAAAACCGCCTCTAAATTTTGTCGATGGCTGCTGATATCTGCGATATTCGTTAGCAGATGCCCGGCTGGTTCCCCCTGAGCAGGATAAAAAATGCCACCATTTTCGGCGATCGCCCCAAACACGTTCAGATAATTGACAATTCCGCTGACCCATCCCGCCGAGCGACCCGTCACCAGCAAAACCTGAATTCCTTGCTGCTGAAGGGCTTCAAATGCTTGCAGCAAATCAGGAGTGAATTTTCCAGCTAGTGTCAAGGTTCCATCCATATCTGTTGCCACTAGCCGTATCTCCTTGCACCATTGAGGTTCTGCTTGAGAAAGGGATTGTAGCCGAAGAGGGGTGCAGGTCATCCTATAACTGTTTCGAAACGGAAAGCCGATCTGAGGTGGAATGACCGCGCTCGACCACATGTACCCGCTCGAGTAGCTGTTCGAAAGTAATCTCGCCGTTTTCGTACGACCCCCATAGATCTGTGTCGATCGTTCCCTGCAAACCATTCCCGCTTGGGTAAATCGTTAAACGCCGAAAGTCCGTATATTTGGATCTCAGCACAGACATGGTAGCGATCGCTACTCTCCCGATCCCCTCCTCACTAGCCAGTTTTGCATCGGAGGAGTCGTCGTATTGCAGAAAGATCTCATCTAATTGGATATCAATTTGAGGATCGAGTGCAGCTAATGTTTGGCTACTGCTGGTTAGGTGTGATTCGAGTAACTCGCTTAGCCATACTAAACGGTCGAGCTGGGCTTCCTCAAATAAGGAGGACTCTGTCGTGATTTTAGAAATGGTTTCTATCGCAGCTTCCCGGTTAGTAGAGGCTAAGGTGCGGGCACTTGCTAATACATCTCGATCTTGCTCGAGCTGTTGCTCCGCAAGCAGCGATTGGATGTAAGCCGTCGCGGTCCCGTAGAAGGGGGACTGTGGAGGAATTTCTCTCGCTTTCTGGATAGCCTCTTCCAAATTTTCTGTAGCAAGCCGACGAGATTCTTTCAAAATCTCCCGCTCTTCCGATCTGAGAACCTGCCGATCGACAACGTGAAAGGCAGCTAAACTCGCTAGCATCCCAAACAGGATTGTCGAAGTTCCAACCAGAAAAACCTTCGGCTTAACATCAATGCCAGCCAGCATTGCCCGCAAGCGTTCGGCTGAGGATACATACAAATTGCACGTGGAGCGAATCGCTGCAGATGCTCGGTCTTGGGATTTGCGCCAAATGGACAGGTTTTGTTGGCGGGCGAGGTCAATGGATAACTTGCGGGGGTCAATATCCTTCTGTTGGCGAAGTGAAGGAGGAGGGGGATAGTCAGAGGTATCCATCGGATTCAGGCCACCGCGTGCATCATTATCAGATGCCACAACAGTGGGTTGGCTAATCCTTACCAGCTCAGCGTCACTAATGTTGGAACGAGTGCGCTTGGAAAACGACGGCAAAGGTTGCTGATTCAGCTCCACAAGCGCCTGTAAGGGTTTGGGGCAAGTACTTAGATCTATTTTGTAAAGCGGTTGGAGATTAGCAATATCCTGCAAGATTTCTGCTGCAGATTGATAGCGCTGCTTGAAATGATAGCGAACCATCTTCTGTAAGATCGCTTTCAATTCATGCCCCAGTGAGGCTCGCTCTTGCCAGAGAATTTCGCCAGATGATAAGTCTTCTTCGAGCTCTTTTGGATGAATACCAGTTAATGCCTGAATAGCAACCATCCCTAGAGCATAAAAATCGCTGCTCAATTTGGGGCGACCAAATGATTGCTCGCAGGGCATGTAGCCAGGGGTTCCAAGAGTCGTTGTTTGGGGTGTCAGACTGGTTTCGGTTGCTAGCTGAGTTCTGGCCTGCTTGACCGAACCGAAGTCAATCAATGTAATCTTGTAGTCGCTATCCCGCAAGATTAAGTTGCTCGGTTTGATATCAAGGTGAATCACATTATAGGAGTGGACAAACTCCAGAATCTCTAGCGTTTCTTTGAGAATATAAATAACTTCGGTCTCGGACAGCTTTGTCCCGCCATCCAGGATTTGCTTCAGCGTTTTGCCCGGAACAAATTCCTGGACGATATAAAAGTTTCCGCTATCATTGTCAGTGAAATAGGCTAAGAGTTCAGGAATCTGGCTATGAGCTTTACCGAGTTGTCTCAGGATTTTGGCTTCGTTGAAAAAAAATTCGCGCGCTTTTTCAACATGTTGGCTATCATCGCCAAGAATTTTCAATTGCTTGACAACACAGACTGGACGATCTGGCAGGTGAATGTCTTGAGCGAGGTAGGTGAGCGAAAATCCCCCTCCACCATACACATCGGAAATTAAGTACCGACCTTTTAGACGTTGACCGATCTCAGTCATAATTCAGCTTTGCAGACCTTCGTTTGGAACAAACATCGCAGACGGCATCCAGGAAAAGCGAACTCGAACGCGCAAACCATAGTCACGGAAATGCCTTTCAAAGGTAAACCATCTGACTGTGCAGGGTGAAGGAGGCAGATAAATTCACTGTTGAGAGTTGGCGATAACAGTATACCTTCAAGAGCCGATGGAACGGTGAACAAAGGATTTGGGATCGGTTGGTCTCAATAGTTGATGTTAAATCAGCTCGAATCCTCATCTACTATCAATTGTGGTGATAGCACATCTATAACAAGGGTTAATGCGGAACAATGGCAGATATCCCTTCTCGGCGAAGATTGTCAGCCATATGTCGGGCATATTCCAATTGGTCGAATACTGCCAGTTGAATATAGTTCACCCCATTGAACTGAGTGACAAATGCACCCTGTGAATGCTGTTTAGCCTGAATCAAGCTACTTTCATCTTGATAGGTCATCAGTACGAGGAACTCACCATCACCGAACTCCGGCCCGAGGTCCAGACGAGGAGCTGAGGTTGTTGTCACTGCGACGTTACGACTCTCTACTCTCACCATGCCATCGGCAGGAGCCACATCTTGGGCATCCCTTGGATCGCGAGAGGTATTTGCGCCATTCTGTGGCTGTTGAGGAGCGATCGAAGCAGAGGGAGGATCGAAGCGAGCCGGTTGTGCAGCGGATGGAGCAGGCTGCCTTTTGGGAGTAAGGAAGTCCTCCAGTTGCTGGATTTCTGCTTGTTGGGCCATGGCAGCAGCCGGCAATGAGCACAGTGTTGTGAGCCCTAATAGAAGGGATAGAGCTCCAAACCTATGTATTGGTGCTAGGTGAACGAGCATGACAGAATCCCTATCTAGCTATTAATAATCCAAAAAACTGCTCGGGAAGTGGGTTGAAACAATTCAACGCCTCATTCTGGAGAGCAGTTGAATAAGTTAGTAGACAGCCATCTTTATAGAATATCTATCTAATGCTGTCAAACCGAACGTGTTCGTCTTCCCCCCGTAAAACCCTTTGGCTATAGGGAATCCAGAGGATTGCAATCGTTGGCCGATCTTTAAATATAAGGATTTCACCTATTATGCATTCGTCTATATGCTCGGTTGAAAGGTCTTAACAAGCATAGCGATACGATTTAGATGTCCACATAATCTTCAACCGCTTTCTATCCCCATAGAAAGACTTCGGGAAGCAGTAGCGTTGAGGAAGACCTCGCGTCATCCAATCTGCCTAGAGCTGCCCGAATAATTTCTGCCAAAAACTGGAGGTCGATCGCCGTTTTTCACTTGCAGAATCTCCATTGACTAACCGGTCAAGAACCTGAAGTTGAGGATGTCCGGCATAAGTGCCCCGCAGTTCGCTCCACAGTTGGCGGGCATCAGAAGAACGACCGTCATTACTCCACAACAATCCAATGTGGGACTGAGCATCGATCGCCGTGGTCTCGTCGGGGGTCAGTTCCAAGCAGCGCTCTAGAGACGCTTCGGCTTGAACCGGATCTTTACGCAACAGCGCTTTACCCAAATACAGATGTCCGAGGGCGCAGTTGGGGGAAAAACGGATGATGTCGCGGGCCACCTCCTCCGCTTGTTTGCCCGTAGCAGTCTTTCCCTCCGACATCTGCTGAAGTCGCTGAATCAAAGACATGACATGCTCGTCAATTTCGCCAGCTAGCAGTTGCTCGCACATGTATATCTCCGCCTGCACCTGAAAAAATCCCCGTGCTAACTCGTTGGTGCGGCGAAACTCTGCCAGAGCCTCTTCATAGTCCCTCTGCAGCAGCATGGTATACCCCAACTCGTAGTGGGGGTAGGGTTCGTCGGGAGCCATGGCAATGGCCGCTCGAAAGTTACTCTCGGCCTTTTCAAAGTCCCCCAACTTTCCGGCGCGCATGCCTACATCGAAATACTGCTGCCAAATTTCCGAGGTCATAGCGTTATGTGAAATGTCTTGGCTCTCATTCTCGCAGCGAAAGCGGTTCTTCTGCGGAATTTCAAGTGTTAGCGATCTCCATTCAGAAATTTTCGGCTGAACAAAACTCAATCAAACACTCCAAGAGTCCGGGACCTCTGCCTAACCTCCGCAGCCTCCGCATGGTGAATGTTTCCTTAAGTGGAACTCGATCGCTTGCTAATGGATTCCCGCAGTCCCACCACCCTATTCAGCACTTGAAACCAGAACGGAGCCCCTTGAGAAATTGCTAGGCCGCTGACCAGTATACCTACCCCCTTAGCTATTGCTATCCAAATAGAGCTAGTGGCTGTTTCCCACCGGGATAATGTCCAACCGACAGGAAGTTCAAGCCCGCTAGAAATGACAAAGTCCACCTGACCGTTGATATATTGCAGACATTCTTTTGAGGCTTGTCCAGCAAGACAACTTTCGCTTTCGGTCTGGGCTTGCTCGGCGATCGCTTCGGTCGTCACTGAAGAAAGCGCGTCCCGCAATGGAGCTTCTGTATAGAGTCTTTGAGCGATATAAAACGTATCGATATTACCCGCGAGCACAACGACGAGAGCAATGCCGAGGGCTAGTTTTGTAACGTTCGCTTTGTAGACATCAGAGGCACGATCCATCGTGCGCTCGAACCAATTCTCCACCTCCTCGCGAAAAGCCTGGGAGGGGGAGAGTGTTGAGGTGACTGCAGGGGGAGGGATTGAAGATGCAATAGGTGCATTGGACGTGGTTGGTGAGGAGGACTTCGACTGAGCTTTGGAGAGCAGAATCAGCAAGTTGTCTCGCAGTGGCTGTGGGATCGCCGTTTCGTTCACGGCTTGGCGTAGTTGTGTGTAGTCAAAATCTGCTACGACATTGACCTTTTGGCCGCCAGACAAAGTTTCAAACAGTGCAGCTGTGAATATATCGGCGGGGATTGAAGTAGGTTCGCGCTTCCAAAATGATGAGCTGTTGCTACTTTGGGAAAGACTAACAATCAGTGGATTGGCGTAAAGCCGATCGACAATCCTGGTTTCTTTCCGATCCACCCCAGCCTCTTGCATACCATCAAGCATCAACCCGATTGAGCGCTTGAGATGTCTTGCCCGCCACTGAAATAGGATGGCTAACGCCTCTTGAAGCTGAGAAATTAAAACGCTATTGAAGAGATAGATTGCAAACAAGCCGATCGCCACATTGATTAATAAAGTGAGCGAATTCATGCCAAGCTACCCGACCTAACCATGGGTTACCGTCTGTAATAGCAACAGATGTTCGATAGGGGGCATACCCCCTCACAAAGATTCATCATGTCTCTCTGCAGCATGTTGTTCTGACGCCATAGTCAGGGCTGGAGCCACAGTCCGATAGGTTACTGAATCAGAGCTTCTTTCGACCCTAATGGAATTAAGGCTTTTAGTCTGGAATTCGACATCATCGCAATCTCTCATCGAAATTGGGAGGTGTTGGACAACCAGTTATGACCGTGGAAAATCTCTGTGACTATCTTAGATACTGGTTTGCATAGGTACTGGTTTGCAGTTTGATATCGAGGACTCGTTCATGCCGAAGTTTGGCCGAATCGCTTTAAACATCGCGATCGCCTGTGCAGGAATTTTTGTAGCTTCACAGGACGTTTCTGCTGTCCCACCGAGTTACGATTGCAACCGTGCCTCAGTACCTGTAGAACACTTGATTTGTGGAGATGAAGGACTGGCTGCCCTCGATCGCAAGTTGGCCGATGTCTATGCTTCTGCCCTCGCTCGCTCGCGACAGGTACCAGAAGGATCTGTCGAAAACCAACAGCTCAGTTGGCTACGTGAACGCAATGATTGCGATCGCAGTAAGAACGCGCGCGCCTGTGTGGAAACCAGTTATCGGTTGCGTATTGCCGAGCTACAAGCAGCCTGGAATCTTGTGACTTCCAATGCATCGACCACGTTTAGTTGTAATGGCAATGCGGCAGACAAAATTGTTGCTCTCTACTACCCTACAACCCCTGCTGTAGCGGGTTTAGAACGAGGCAACAGTTCCGTCATGACGTTCTTAAGCCCCAGCGCCAGCGGTGCAAGATATTCGGGGGATGGAGTTGAGTTCTGGACGCAGGGGAATGAAGCTCTCGTGAATTGGCAGGGGGAAGAGTTGAAGTGCACGGTGCGCCGCTCAAAAACTTATTAGCTTAGCGGAACATATGGAGCCTGCGTTCAGAACGCTCCGGCAAATACCTCGGGTGTGGATAGGTGGCTAAGCAGATTTGGTAACTTTAGTTTTTTTGCGTCCTTTCGTGGTCTTGGGGGCTGTCGGTGCTTCTAAGATCAGCTGACCCGTGGGGCACAAATCCATGAGACAGCAGTCCGAGCATCTGGGTTTGCGAGCGTCGCAGATAGCTCTTCCGTGGTCAATCAAGCGAATGGACCAATTCTCCCAATCGGGTTGAGGAATCAGTTTCATTAGGTCCTTTTCGATGCGAACGGGATCCTCAAACTTGGTCAGTTGAAGACGGTTGCTAAGGCGCTTAACGTGAGTATCCACCGTGACACCGGCATTAATGCCAAAGGCATGGGCCAAAACAACATTGGCGGTTTTACGGGCGACTCCGGGTAGTGTCAGAAGTTCCGCCATGGTGCGGGGTACCCTACCGCCAAACTCCTTGACGATCTTTTGGCAAGCCCCCTGAATATGTTTGGACTTGTTGCGATAAAACCCCGTCGAGTGGATTAACGTCTCGATGTCGTCGCGATCGGCCATCGCAAATGCTGGGGCATCTGGGTAATGACGGAACAGTTCAGGGGTGACCATATTCACCCGCTTATCGGTACATTGCGCCGATAAAATGACCGCCACCAGCAGTTGCAGTGGCGTGTCGTAGTTGAGGGCGCAAGTGGAATGAGGATATTCCTGCTTCAGACGCAGGAGAATTTCCTGCGCTCGCAGTTTTATCTTTGACGGTCGCCCCACTCTAGCCCCCCGTCACGATGCTCGCGGTGTCCTTTAGAATCAGCACCACACCTAATCCCAGTAGCAGCACTAAGCCTGCTTGCATCACCCCTTCTTCAACATTCTTGGGCAATCGCTTGCCTCTGATGGCCTCCAGCAGCAGAAAAATCAGGTGGCCCCCATCCAGCGCCGGTAGCGGCAGGATATTGATAATGGCCAAGTTAATGCTGATCAGGGCCGCAAAGTTGAACAGGCTGGAGGAATTATCGCGGGCTAGATCGGCGCCAATTTTGACAATTCCTACAGGCCCAGAAATTTGCCCCGCTGTATTTTGGAAGTTCCCCAACAATTGCCGGAATCCCTGCACGTTCAACCCTACGATCCGCTGGTAGGCGCTACTAGAGGCGGCCAGTACTTCGCCAATTCCGTCAGGAGTTTCGAAGACTATGTCTTGATTCGGGGCAAGTGAAACTCCAATGACGGGATTATTGCCCCCTTCAGGGACTTGCGGAGTGACTTCAACAATTTTAGGGGCGCTGTCCCCTTGGCGCTCTAGCGTAATGGCTAAGCCTGTGCTGGGATTATCCCGCACAATCGTCTGAAATTCGCTAATGGCATCCTCGGCCGACTCGCGATCGCTCACCTGACGAAAATCGAGGTCCTCCACCTGTAAAATCAAATCTCCAGGCTCGATTCCAGCCACCTGAGCGGGGCCGTTCGCCGTCACTTCAGGAATAAAAATACCGGGGTTGAACTGGGCTGGAGTGGGCACACCAATGGTAATCACCATTGTCAGCAGCACGATATAGGCAAAGACCAGATTGGCAATCACCCCCGCCGACATCACCACCGCGCGATCGAGGACGGGGCGGTTGCGCAGCAGGTTGGGATCGTCCAGCGGATAGGGGCAGTCGGGGTCATCATCAGGGAACCCAACAAATCCCCCCAGTGGCAACGCCCGCAATGCATATTCGGTTTGTGTCCCCTGATAGCGCCACACCACGGGTCCAAAGCCAATGGAAAACCGATTGGCGTGAATCCCCTGCAGTCGTGCAGCGGCAAAGTGACCCGCCTCATGTACCAAAATCAACAGGGCCAGAATGCCGATAGATGCAAACACAAACATAGAAGAACTGGGGGAGAGAAAGAACCTCTAGCTTAGCCCGTGACTCAATCCCCTAAGGAGTATGAAGCACAGACAAGCGAATAGTCTTTCCTCATTCTAGGGTTTTGAGTTCCTTTAAAGCGACTGTATAGTTGACGAAGGATCGCGTTCGTTGATTGCTAGATGCTGTATAAAATCCTGCCCAATGTGCTCGCCGAGCTCAGAAATCGTGGGATAGAGGACATAAACAGTGCTCAAAACCAAGGAACCCTTTCCCAATCGGAAGTCGCTGCCGAAGTAGATGTATTTAGTGCTCAGCAACAGCCCTAAAAAGTCGATAAAGCCCATCGATCGTTTGAAAGAAGCCTTTGCCAGATTTGCGATCGCTTTTTCTGCAAGCCTGCATCACGTAACTGGCCGCCAACTTACGTAAAAAGGATGTAACCCCAGGCAACGGCTAATTTGATGTCTCATGTCCTGAAGATCCATTACTTCTTTGACAGGCCTTGTTAGCAATATGGTTTGGCTGGGCGATCGACCTGCCAAGCCTGTCCTTTTATGAGTCGTTTATGAAGTTTCAAGCTGTTGAGAGTCAATCCGGACTCTTTTACTTAGCCAAAGTCAGACTCTGGACAGGTATAATATCAAGCTCGGCATTTTTGGGCTTGTGTATTCTCATACTTCAAAATCAGAACTTAGCCTTCGAAACCAACATTATTACTTGGCTGCATCAAACAGTTCCTAGCGGGCCGGGTTGGATACTCAAGTTTGCTTATTATGCTGGAGACGCCGAATCTTCCGCTATCGTCGTAGCCTGTACGATCGGGCTACTGATCTGGAAGAAAAAATTTTTGGAAGCATTGTTTTTTTCGCTCGCAACTGGTGGAGCCTTAGTTTGGGTCGATCTAGTCTTCAAACCGTTCTTTAACAGAGAACGCCCCCCCTTTTTTTCCGACCCCACTATTAGTGGGGCTGCTTTCCCGAGCGGTCATGCCACCGGCAACTCCGTGATGTATCTATTCCTGGCTGTCCTTTTATCTAATCGATACCCAAAGTATTCAGTTTTCTTCTATACCACCGCTATCCTTTGGGTTCTATTAATGGGCATTGGCTGTCTATACAACGGCGTTCATTGGTTGACTGATGTGCTTGGAGGCTATGGGCTGGGTTTAAGCTGGTTAATGATTTGCTTAAGCGGTCTTCTTTATACCCAAGAAAAGAGATGACATCATCGATAGGGACTATGGCAACGGAAACTACTGTTATAACTCTCGCAATGGTTGGCATGTAGATCCGGTTTAGGTAAGAGAGTGATGTCGGAACGTTGGATTGCATAGGATTCTCGAGCGCAAAAAAGAGGATAATACTTTGCTTAACAATACGCTCGCTTTGTCAGTATAGACAGTTCATAGCAGAGTGAAAAACTCTACCGTCACTGCGGTTTAGACCTCAAACAAATTCTGAAAGTTTCCAACCACCTACATAAGAATTTGGATCGATTAATGAGCACGAAGAAGTGTATAACCATTATATTCTCTAAGCTCATCAATCTGAATTCCGAATTCTTTTGAAAAATCTCCAATTTCCCTTGTTCTTACGACAAAGAAGATCCGATCTTGATTTGAATCTTCAAGAAGTTGATTCGCGTGATTCATATCACGTACTTCGATAGCTTTACCTCCAGAATAAAATTCTGCTGAGTAAGGCATTTCAAAATAATAAGCCAACTGACAATTAGAACCGCCGCACAACTCTTGATACTGGCTAATGACATACTTTTGAGAGTTTTTATTAGCCAAATTAACAACAGCTGGGAACCCAAGCAGAAATATCAAAGGAACAACCAGGCCAATGAGTATAACTTGCTTGCTTGTCTTTTTACTAGGAAAACATAAAAAGAAAAACTCAGCCATCAAAAGAGTAAAAGCAGGCAATCCTGGTAAGACATAAGTCCATAAAATATTACTAGAGAAAGTGAAAAACATCATGGGCGTAATAGCCCATACCAACAGATATGTAATCCATTCCCGATTGTGTTCTAAAGAGGCAAAATTCAGTGGAGCGCGATTGAAGAGAGTTTTGACAACTAAAGTTATACAAAGTAATGACCAAGGAAAAGCAGCCAGCAGCCAGTACAGCCAGATCGTGCCATAAGGATGAGCATGGCCACTACCATACAGGTCCCCTGTCCAACCACTCTCAGTAAACCTCTTCCAGTGCTCACCTACAATAAAATAATTGATAAAACCCGGTGTTTTAGCCTCTGCCAAAAAATACCAGGGTAGAGCAATAAATAACATTAAACCTGTGCCGCTTAACCAGGGTATAGATCGCCAAGCATCACCTAGTTTTTTCTGCCAAAGTAGCCAAATAAAAATCGGAAGAACAATCAAGACAATGCTTACTGGCCCCTTGGCAAGCAACCCAATAGCTAAACCGACAAACAATAAATAGCCCCACAAACGGTTAGGGTATATAGATGAATGGAATGCCTGCCAAAATCCAACCATCGATAAAGTTGTGCCAAAAACTAAAGCTGGATCGGTCATTACTGCCCCACTGCTAACGAAAAACCCTAAAGTGGTAGCCAATATCATGCTACTAATAAGAGCGCGATCCACACTTCGTCTTCTAGCTAAAACATAAACTAAAGAGACAGCCAAAAATATAAGAACAAATGACGACAGACGAGCTGAAAAATCATTTACATCAAATAGCTTGTACGAGCCAGCAGTCAACCATGTCGATAAAGGTGGTTTACCCCAAAAAGGCACTCCGTATTCAATCTGTGGTGTAATCCAGTCACCAGTCTCTGCCATTTTTCGGGCAATTTCTCCATAGCGGGCCTCAGTTCTATCTGTTAGAGGATATGCACCTAGAGTCAAAAGACGAATTAGAGTTGTTGATAAAATTATGACAGATGCAGACTTACGCCAGGAATTAAAAATTGTTAGTTTCATTGATTCTAGATCGTTGGTGCTGACTAAATTTTAGGGTTTACATATTGTATATGAACCTTGGCAATATTTGATTAGATATAGATAAGTATAAAACCAGAAATAACGTCTCAAGATCAATAGGCTATGACATCAGGATCCTAACAATGACTTACGTATATTATCACTCATTTACAAAACTCCGAATGAATCAAATACTAAGAGAGTAGTTGCTTTCAGGAGCATTTTAAAATTGTTATCCTTATGTCAAGCTACAACATCTGCTGAACACTCCTTACTTACATCAAATAAAGCAATGAATAGGATCCAATCGGGAAGTTGAGATTGGCCGAACAAGTCTTAGTTGAGCTGACATGAAGGAGATCCAGAAAGCTAGTAAGCCCCTTTAGCTCGCAGGGCCACCCAAATGGTTTTCGTCAAAATGTAAATATCCAACCAAACAGACCAATTACGCACGTAATACTCATCTAATTTGACCCGTTGGTTATAGGTTGTATCGCTGCGACCGGACACCTGCCACAATCCCGTAATGCCAGGCAATACCTTCAGATACAAGTCAAACTTGTCGCCGTACAGAGGTACTTCATCGTCCACAATCGGTCGCGGTCCTACTAAACTCATTTCCCCCAACAAAACGTTCCACAGCTGTGGAAGCTCATCTAGACTAGTCCGTCGCAGAAATTTACCGACCCGAGTAATACGCGGATCGTCCTTGAGCTTGCGCTCCTGTTTCCACTCCTCCTGCATTTCTGGGTGGGCTTGCAGATATTCTGCCAAAATGCGATCGCTATCCAGGTACATCGAGCGGAATTTCCAGGCGGTAAAATGCTGTCGTCCTTTGCCGATGCGAGTATGGCCGTAAAACACCGGTCCGTGGGAATCAAGCTTAATCGCCAGTGCACACACCACAATCAAGGGGAAGATCAGCAGGCCACTCACCAAGGTCAGCAGCATGTTTAAACACACCTTAAGCAATTGCGGCCCAGGCAGCAGGAGCTGTTGTCGCACCTCTAGGCCCAGCACCCCCCCCATATCTCTAGCAACCACCCACAAACTGGAAAAGCCAAACAGATCGGGAATAAACAAGACATGGCGAAACAGCTGGCCGTACTTCTCTAACAGGTTCACTACCTGTGAGCTAGTGACCCCAGGCATCGCCACAATCGCATAGGTCAAATGCAGTCGGCGGGCCAGTTCTGGAGCTCGACTCACCTTGCCTACCACCGGAATCCCCATCAGCGAACCGTGCTTGCTTGGATCGTCATCCAATACCGCAACAGGTTTAAGGCCAATTTCAGGTCGGGCACGGAGTGTCTCGATGACCATAGAGCCTGTTTTTCCTGCCCCCAGCACTAAAACTGGATAACCCCACCAGGGCTGAGAAGCAAACAGTTGACGCACCAAGCCCCGACCCAGAGGCACAGCAGCTACAGACATCAACCAAGCCAGAAGAAAAACACCGCGAGAATAGACATTGATATCGATGTTTCTGAGCAAGAATGTCGCCGTTCCCAACGCTACGAAAATCAAGGTGGTGGTAACGGTGGTGCGACGCAATTCATCTGCAGGGCTAAGGGCCACGCCTGCATACAGCCCCACAATGCTGTACCCCAACAAAAATAGACCTAGCAACGGCCACATCGGCCAGTACAGCGAGGGAGAGTAACTCCCCCCCAACCACAGCCGTCCCCACACGCTGACCACAGCCGCTAGGGCCAGGGCCGCCAGGTCCGTGGCCACCAATACTGATAAGGTCGCTAGGGGACGTGCCGAAACCGCCAGCGCACGCAGAGCAGGCTTCAGCTTCTGTTGGATGGGCATGCCCAGCAAAACGTAATGAATGACACAGTTCTACGCAATTGTTGCATAGAGCTTTGGATTCCAGTGAAAGGAGAATTCATGGATCAATAAGAGACTTTCTCTAAGATATAGATAGCAATTTTGCTACCAGATAACTTCTAAAGTAATGCGCCTGGCTATGAATCTGACAATTGGCATAGACACAATGGCATGGAAGCTTACAACGTAGCTATCACCAATACGATCGCCTCTGTCCATTCCACCGTAGCCCCGTAGGTGTCGCCGGTATGCCCCCCAAACTGGCGATTGAACCATGCCCCCACCCCCAACGCGATCGCTGCAGAAATCAGCATCCAGAGGGCAACAGCAGGTGTCTGCGTCTGCTTTGTCAGCAACCGCGTTATGGCACAAACCACCACTACGGATCCCGTCGGGACGACAAATTCTGTTAAGGAGGTACTGTCCTTCAGAAACCGTCCTTTGCCCTGTGGTTTGAGATAGGGGTAGAAGGCAATAGCCCCCAACTGTGCCCACCGCCCCCACATGGGGGTAAGCAGCAGCCAAATCCAGCGGGGTTGAGGTAAATGCATGACTGAAACAAATTTCAACAGCAGCAGTACGATCGCCACCATCACCCCAAACGCACCGGTATAGCTATCGGACATGGCCTCTAATCGCCGCTCAGTCCCCCGTACCGTGCGATCGCCAGCGGCAAGTCCGTCAGCGGTATCCATCGCCCCATCCAGATGCAGCCCTCCTGTAATCCCCAACCAAAAACACAGCACCAACAGCGATCGCATTGCTGGGGCAAGCACCCACCCCAACAGTGCATCTACCCCAGCCAAAATGCCTCCAAGTCCCAAACCTACAACAGGCAGCCAGCGGGCCACTCGCTCAAAATTGAGGGACAGTTTTTTGGGTAAAGGAATCACGGTGTAAAAGGCAATGGCGGCTAATAATGAGCGCATGGGTAATTGGGTGATATTTGCAGAGGAGAGCGATCGCAGCTATCAATCCGCCTGGGAGAGATCTCAGGCCTGAAACCCTTGTAGGTATGAGAACTGAAATAACTGAAACACTCCGTTCAATCAACTCATTCCAGAAAAATAAAGCATTAGAAACTCCACCCAGCAGCGTAACGCTTGGGTGGAGAAAAGATCTATTTAAGAAAAGATCTACTTAAACTGTAGGAGCAAGGTCAGCAACTCTCGCAGAGCATCCGGAATCAATGCCCTGCTAGTTTCTCGGGCAAATTACCCCGAACCCTCCATGATTGCGTTCGTAGATAACATTGATCTCGCTGGTATCGGCATTGCGGAACATGAAGAAGTCATGATCCACGAGTTCCAGCTGATGAAGCGCTTCTTCCACCGTCATGGGGGGCATCGAAAAGTATTTCGAGCGCACCACTTCTGGGGGAAGCTGAGGTTCGCGTTCGGCATTGGGGGGATTTTCTATCGGCTGCCAGCCCACCGCCACAGAGGTTTTGGGCTTGTGCTTGTTGCGATCGCGGCCGTTACGCTCTTTGAATTTTCGCAATTGTCGAGCAATTTTATCCGCTACGCGATCGATGCTGGCATACATGTTTTCGCTACTCTCGTGGGCGCGAATCACTTTGCCGTTGGCGTAAATTGTGACCTCTGCAGAATGGTTATTACTAATACGGGGGTTTCGTTCGACCGACAAATTAATATCAACTTCGCTCGTAAGATGGGAGAAGTGGCTGACCGCTTTCTCTATCTTTTCCTGGACGTAGCCGTGAATGGAATCTGTAATGTCTATATTTCTACCTTGAACAACCATTTTCAGCATAGGAATGCCTCCTCCATTCACAATGGTAATTAAGAGCCTTATTTAGTTACTACTGTAGTAATAGAGAGAGTTTTTTGATGTGATTTATTTTTCAACTCTCATATTTCTATTACTCCCTTATTTTACGCCATACCTCACAAGATCGACCACATAAAAAAGCGATCCCGAACTAAGGATTCTGCCATTATGCACCTATCGATTGACCAGTGCCCAGTCCGTAAAGTGTCGATACAAATCTTGCAAGAAATTAACATGCCGTCTACTTTGTCATCTGACTTCTACTCAAGAAACACCCTTGGACATTGACTTTGAGTCCTTACGAGCGCCCCTCCTTAGAATTTCAAGCTAGCACTGTATCTGTTAGGGATCGCTCAGAGATAGGTATTTTTTTAATGTTAGTGAATGACTGTCATGTAAACCTCCTTATCGATTTGAGACTGACCGCGCCGCCCTTCAAGCGAGCGTTCGGCTGAGATGAGACGATTATCCTTAGTTCCTCAGATTCTGCCCTGCCTGATGCTGCAGTCCATTGATTTACCCCCTCGTCCCCTTAGTCATTCTTCCGACGCTGTTCCTCAAGCCCCATCTTCACCAGAGTCCAAGGTTGCGCAACTGGTTTTACTGCATGGCTGGGGAGCGAACTGCCGCGATCTGGTACCAGTGGCCCAGGCATTGGGCAAGCCCGATTGCCATTACTGGTTTCCCAATGCCCCCTTACCTCATCCCCAGGTTCCCGGAGGTCAATCTTGGTTTGGTTTAGAGGGTTTGGAAGGGGCTGATGAGAGCGCGGAACTCTTGCAGAACTGGTTGTTAACGCTAGAGGAACGCTCGGGCATTCCCCTAGAACGAACGGTTTTGGCAGGGTTTTCTCAGGGGGGAGCCATGACTCTGCGAGTGGGATTGGGGATTCAGCCTCGCTTGGCTGGACTGGTGTGCTTGAGCGGATTTTGGGTGGGGGAACCCCTTGTGGCTGACGCCAACTCTCCTTTTCCCCCTGTATTGATGGTGCATGGTTCTCGCGATCCGGTGGTACCAATTGCCTACGCCCACAATACAAAACGCAAGTTGGAATCGATGCAAGTTAACTTAAGGTTTTACGAGGTCGATGCCATGCATGAAATTCCCCCGCAGGCGATCGCTCTATTCAAAGAATTTTTAGACAAGCTGTGATTTCAAACAACCAATTTGAAACATATCTTCCAATCAATTTTTTCTTAATTTGCTTGGTATAAAGATTATTTTAATATCAATCTTTATTCTCTATCAATTCGATTAAACACTGTGATGCTCTGGCTCCCCTAAGAGAACAAAGGAGCAAGATATCTTTCTCAGCACTTTATTTGAAGTGTCGCTCACTGCCAATCCACCAATAGTGGTGCGGCGCACAGACCGCAGCATGACCATGTCGTGCTTTTGGGCTTCTTTCACAACCGTTCTAGCCACCTCAGTCCCCTGCATAATCTTGGTAGTGGTTTGCACAGGCAACTGACAAGTTCGCGCGACATCCTCTAGTTTTTCCTTGAAGGCAGTGCTGACCTCCTTAGAGGTAGGGTTTTCGTAAACGTGTAGCAGGGTAACTTTTGCGTTGTGAGTATCGGCAAACAGCAGGGCAAATTTGATGGCATGGCGGGACTTGGCCGATAGATCCCGCACCGGTACCAAAATGCGATCGATATCCACCGGTTCTTTCAGCAACCGCACTACCGCCACCGGACAGTGGGCAGACCAAAATACGCTATCCACAATGCTGCCCACCAAGCGAGCCATCAATTGGGTGTTATCGCTCCAGCCCATCAGCAACAAATCGGCCCCGGCTTCTTTAGCAGAACGACTGATTCCCCGTGCAATATCGTCGCTGATACGTATCAAAGGCCGAGTCCGCACCCCAAACTCCTCCCCCACCTCACTGGCTTGTTGCAACAATGCTCGTCCCCGCTCCAGCCCCAGGTCCAGCTCGGGGGCATCCATTCTTTGGTGTCCCTTTACAATCGACAACGCCCCCAAAGAACCACTCTCGTGTTTGACCAGCAATGCCCCTAACTCGATCAAGTTGCGTTCAGTTGTGGGGTTAGCAACGGGAACCACCACCGTAAAAGGCTTCCCCGGACGGGTATTGAGGAAAGTATCCTGCTCGGGATCGAAGTCGCGATCTTGACCTTTGCCCTCAGCAACCAAAGCAATACGGGGAGCAAACCTAGAGGTGAGTACCGGTCCAACAATCGCCGTGACCAGCATCAGCACGATGACTGCACTGAATACCGGCTGGGGCAACAACCCTGCATTGAATCCTGCCAAAGCCGCCGCCAGCGTCGCCGCCACCTGGGGCAGCGATAGCGACCACATTGTCATGGATTCGTTCCAGTCATACCCGTAGGCAAAGCGCGCCGCTAGGGTGGCCAATAATTTCCCTCCGAACAGGGCAGCCACAATGGCCAGAATAAGCCCCAACTCTGACCCCAATGCCTGAATGAAGGCCGGGATATCCACCAGTAACCCCATCCCCACGAAGAAAAATGGGATGAACAAAGTACTGCCCACAAACACCACTTTGTCTTCCACCGGACTGTGGCCGACAACGTCATTAATGGCCAACCCCGCCAAAAAAGCCCCCACAATCTTGTCTACATTGATGGCCTGTGCGCCTGCGGAAGCGATAAACACAGCCAGTAGAACGAACAAAAATTGATTGCCTTCCTCGTCTCCCACCTGTTGGAAGTACTTTTTCCCCGCCCAGTCCAACCCGAACAATACAAGGGCAGCATAACTTCCCAGTGCGGCCAACTGCAGCACTAACGTGGAGGCGGTAAAGTCTCCCGCATGGATGGAGATACAGATGGCCAGCACCAATAGAGCTGCAATATCTGTAAAAATCGTCGCCCCGATGGTGGCGGTAACGGCAGAACTCCCCGCCACCCCAAACTTGCGAACAATTGGATAGCCCAGCAACGTATGGGAAGCCAGTAAAGACCCAAGCAAAATCGATGCGTTCCAGCCATATCCAAAGGCTTGCCCCACCCATACCCCAGCCACCAAGGGGAAAATAAACGTTGCAAACCCAAACCCCAAGGCCTGATTTTTTTGCCTCCGGAAATCCTCTAGGTCAATCTCGAGACCGGCCACAAACATCAGGTATATCTTGCCAATGTCTGACATCAGCGTCATGGTTTCCCCTTTTGGATCCAGCACCTGCAGTCCCCAGGGTCCTAATGCCATACCCGCCAATAGCAGACCCACCAGCCCCGGTAGCTTCAACCGCTCGAACAAAGGCGGTAGGGTCAGTACGACCAAAAGCAATAACGTGAAGCCCAAAAGGGGGGTGTCGGCAACTTTCTCGAGCAAAAAATCCATAGGCTTCTGAAATCACAGGTAGGTAGGTGGCAAGACAATGATGTGATAAAAGGACGATCTCGCGATCGCCCTTTCCATGAGGTTGATGAAATTCTAAAGTGAGAAGTCGTTGAAGGCGGCGTTAGTCGCTAACGGTATGGATGCCTAGATGTCAACAAGGTGGGAACTCTTGGTAGCATTAACATCCAATCGGGGGAGACTTAACCTCGGGGGAGACTTAACCAATGTAACGAATCCCCAGACTAACGGATGACCCTCTCGGTGGTATGAAAAGGAGAGCGCTTGCCCATCGCGCTGTTATATTTGCGATCCGCCAAAGGATAAGCCTTCGCCAATTTGCGAGCTGCAGCGGGTTTAGGACGAGCAGAAGGAGCTTTGAGCTGAGTGTACGGCTCGGTCATTCCCAAGAACAGTGCGAGCGCAGCCAGCACGACCGTTAACAACGGTTTTTGGCCATCAAGGCGATCGAATTGCTCACTCGTATCGGAGTTCTCCATAGGCTTCGATCGGTCAATTCATATCCCTATAAGGTTCGAACTGAAGTTGGCATGCCAGTTTTTTGGCTGACAATCTCCACCGCGCGCCTCAATGCATCCACCCGCCTAACAACTTGATTTTGGGACGGAATCGTTTCAAAAATGCCGAATTTTTCCAGACGTTTCTGGACCGAACCAGAGGCCCCGACGATGAATACCTCTAACCCTTTATCGAGAGCCTGCTCGATGGTATTCTCAATCGCCAGTGAAGAGGTTACCCCCATCATAGGAACATCGCTGAGATCTACCACCAAGACGTCTTTTCCGTCTAATGCTGCCTGCTCGCGTTCAATCGCCTTCGCGACCCCGAAAATCATCGGGCCGTCTAGATGGAACAGCAGAATACGGTTATCACCGCGCTTAAGCAAGAGATTTTCTTCGTCTGTCAACAGTATTTCATCATCTGCATCGGTTACTGCAGTAAATGACTCAACTCGCAGTTCAGTCAGTCGTTCGATGGTGAGTACATTAGCCACAAATACCCCGATTGCCACGGCGGTAATCAGATCGCCGAACACAGTGATGGCAATTGTGCAGTAGGTAATGGCAGCAGCTTTGCGAGAAACAAACAGAGAACGCTTCAGAAATCCCCAATCTACACAGCCAATTCCCACTCGAATGGCAATGCCTGCTAGCACGGCTTTGGGAATCACCGAGGTAACGCCAGAGGCGAGGACGACCACTGTCAATAAAATAGCGGATCGAATCAAGCCGGAGAGAATGGTGCGTCCCCCAGTTTGAATGTTGACCACTGTTCCCATGGTGGCACCAGCCCCTGGTAATCCCCCCAACAGGCCAGAAATAATATTGCCAATCCCTTGACCGACAAGCTCCTTATTCGAGTTGTGTTGAGTGCGAGTTAAGCTATCAGCAACGACAGAGGTCAACAGCGAGTCGATGCAGCCCAGCATCCCCAAGACTAGACTATCTACGAAAATGATACGTGCTTGAGCCAAGGTAAATGTGGGCACCGTCAGTTCGGGAATGCCAACTTCAAAGGCACCAATGCGATCGATGTCGACCCCTTGAAACGCCAGCAAAGACAATACTGTGGCAAGGATGAGTGCCAACAGCTGAGGTGGCATTAGCGTTCTGATCTTGCGAGGAGTCAGAAACAAGATAGCAATGGTGACAGCTCCCAGAGAAAACTCAGGGAAGTTGAAATCTCGAATCATCTCCGGCCATGTTTGAATCGCTCCAATGGCTCCCCCGCCAGAGTTCGAGAAGCCAAATAGCGGAGCCATCTGCAAAATAATCAGCAAAAACCCTATCCCGGACATGAAGCCCGAAATCACGGAATAGGGCATTAGGGTGACGTATTTTCCCAGCTTCAGCAAACCAAAGACGATCTGAAAGACACCGGCCAGCATCACAACGGTGAAGGCCATCGCCATACCATTTTCTGGATTGGCAGCCATCAGGGACGCAACAACTGCCGTCATTACCACCGTCATAGGACCAGTGGGTTCTGAAATCAGGGTGGGGGTGCCACCAAACAGCGAAGCAAAAAAGCCAATGATGATGGCACCGTAGAGTCCAGCAGCGGGACCTGCGCCAGAGGCCACTCCGAAGGCCAAGGCCATCGGTAATGAAACAATTGCCGCAGCGATGCCTCCGAAAAAGTCACCGCGTAAATTTTGGAAGTGAATTCGATTGATGAAATAGGTGAGGGTCATTGGGAATGGGTCCTTATGACGATCTGCGCTTTCAACAGCAAGCTAGAAAAGTAACGATTACATACATAAATAAAAATCTATACTCGACCATTTATTGGTCTCATAAATCCTATGGCCGAATCATATCATTAAGTACCAGTTATTTTCTTATCTAGATTCAATTGTTTCTTCTTATAGATACAAGAAAGATTGCTGATGCTAACCTCCGAGCATTCGGTGGTTATGAAGTTGCTGTTGTCATTCATCGCGAATCTGGGAGGACTTTGCTGCGGATCGTGCGCCAGAGTCCATTGTCTAACGCGATGAATAGTTCAAACTGGGTTGCTGAGGACCGCAACAGCACAATGGGATTTCAGTCTTTGATGGCAGCTTAAAGTCGCTTAAGACATCTCAATCTCCATCTCAACGAACCGAAGTCCAGCTGGGCGAGGAGCTTGCAGTACTAACTGAAAGATCGTTACCTATGTGGTTCGGATTGAATCGTGCATTTGTTGCGAAAATCAGGCAAAAAAGTCTCCATGAATGAGACTTTATCGGACAGATTGCTTAACATAAGTTTGAAGACACACACGATCGCACATGCAGCAGCATTCATCCCCGCCCTTCTGGCAGCAGCTGATTCCGTTTATGCCTTTTGTGCTGTGGGGATCTGGGATGGTGGTGATGAAGGGGCCGCTGGCAGCGGCATCCCCAATGTTTATTGCCACTATGCGCCTACTCCCCGCTGGGCTGATCGTACTGATGACGATGTGGGTAGCTCAGGAATGGCTGGGGTTCGAGCGCAAAGACTTAGTACCGAAAGGTTGGAAAGCTTGGGTCTGGGTAATCGCCTTCGGAATTATCGACGGGGCGCTATTTGAAGGGTTTTTAATTGAAGGGCTTCAGGACACTGGAGCCGGTTTGGGGTCAGTCCTGATCGATACTCAACCCATTGCGGTGGCGGTGATGGCGGCCGTCTTCTATGGCGAGCACATTGGCTGGTTAGGCTGGCTGGCTATGGCTTGCGGTATATCGGGAATTATCACCATTGGTTTAGCCCCAGAATGGGGGGCGTCCGGTCTGCTGTTATCCGATGTCACGCTATCTAGCGGGACGGTTCTGATGTTGCTGGCGGCACTGTCGATGGCGATCGCCACAGTGATGATGCGCCAAATTCAAAAGTACGTTGACCCGATTGTGGCCACCGGATGGCACATGCTAGTGGGCAGCGTCCCCCTGATTCTGTGGTCGCTGAAAACGGAAACCCACCAGTGGGACCAGCTAGCTCCAGAGGCTTGGTGGGGGGTTGTCTACATTGCCTTTTTCACCAGTGCGCTGGCTTACGCCTTATTTTTCTACTGCGCCTCTCGCGAAAACCTGACCCAATTCAGCTCTCTCACGTTTCTCACCCCTGTCTTTGCGTTGCTATTGGGGAATATTTTTCTGCACGAAACCTTGACTAACGTCCAATGGTTGGGAGCTGCCGTCACTCTCGCTAGTGTCTACTGCATTCACCAGCGCGAATCGATCGTGGATCGGCTGCGTTTAGGTGAGAGATCGCAGGGAGAAGGGTTTGCGAACGAAAACCTAACTAACGATAGCCAAGCTACAGATGAGGAAATGGCCCGCGAGCCAGTTGAAATCGGTCAATCGGTATCCCGTTAATGTCATTTAGCCGAAAAATCAATCGCCAACAAGCATGAGTGAAAGTCATTGGAAGTCGCTAATTTTGGCGGCATTGCATCGTAATCGCAGCGATAAAGGTGTCCGCTTCCTACAGCTAGCAACCGTCGACGTTCGCAATCGTCCCCGCAACCGCACTGTGGTGTTTCGCGGCTTTGTTGAGGGCAGTGAAACCCTAATGCTGGCAGTGGACAGCCGCAGCGAGAAGCTGGATCAATTGCGGCAGAACCCCTACGCTGCCATTTGCTGGTATTTCTCCAAAACCCGAGAGCAGTTTCGTCTCGCAGGCAAGATGACCATTGTTGAAGCGGATTCTCCCGATCGGGAGCAACAGCTGAGTCGTCTAGGTTTGTGGGGCAGATTGTCGGAAGAGTCGAAATCGCTGTGGTACTGGCCCCACCCCAAAGGCGATCGCGATGTCTCGCTTCCCTTCCCCAGCAGCCCACCGGCTGATTCCCTCAACCCTCCAGTTACTTTTGTGCTGCTGCTATTTGATGTTGACGAGGTCGATCGGTTGCAACTGAGGGGAAATCCGCAAAACCGAACCCTGTTTGTCCAAGTGGATGGATGCTGGCAAACAACCTCAGTCAATCCCTGATACCGTCAATCCCTGATACCTTCAATCCCTCACGTTTTGATTTCCCAATGTCGCTGGATGTTGGCGCGATTGCGGAGTGGTCTTGCCAACATTCGCATCGCTTTTCAATCGCTTCAAATCTGACGATAAGACGCTACATTCAAAGGGAGCTTAAGACTCTTTCCATAAATCCCCTGTTTTAGACAACCCGGTACCGTTATGGCTGCAACTCTATCCCCAGAGCAAATTGGGCAGTTGGTGTACAACCAGTTCTCCAATCCTTTTGATTATTTAGGTCCTCACGAAGTCAGCAGCAATGGCAAAAAACAGTGGACGGTGCGGGCAGTATTTCCTAATGCCGAATCGGTAGTCCTGCTCGATCTGGGTACGCAAACGGCTCATCCAATGGAGCAAAGTTCGATTGAGGGGTGCGAAGGGTACTTCGAATTCCAATTTCCTGCCGGACAAGAGTTGCCGGAGTATCAATTTAAAATCGAGCGAGCAGGCCGCATTGACATCCTGTTCGACCCTTACCGCTATCGCACCCCTCGCCTGTCTGAATTTGACATCCACCTGTTTCGAGAGGGAAACCACCATCGCATTTACGAAAAGCTAGGGGCGCATCCCACTGTTTCCGAAGGGGTCGTGGGGGTTAACTTTGCCGTCTGGGCTCCCAATGCTCGTAACGTCAGTGTTTTGGGGGATTTCAATCTGTGGGATGGCCGCCAACATCAGATGCAACTGCTGGGGGATAGCGGTATTTGGCAGCTATTCATTCCAGACGTTACCGTCGGCTCCTTCTACAAATACGAAATCAAGAATCAATCCGGCCACATTTATGAAAAGACTGACCCTTATGGTTTTAAGCAGGAGCCCCGCCCAAAGACCAGCTCCGAGGTGGTCGATCTGAATACCTATGTTTGGGGGGACGAAACATGGATGAAACAGCGCCAAACTGGCGACCCTCTAAGCAAGCCCATTTCGGTATACGAGGTGCATTTGGGCTCTTGGAAGCACGAATCTGCCGATACTCCGCTGACCAGTGGAGAAATCGATACCGAGCTGGCGTTCATTGACTACAAGGAAAACACCCGCTTTAAGTCCTATCGGGAATTAGCGGACGACCTGATTCCCTACGTCAAGGAACTTGGCTTCACCCACATCGAACTGTTGCCGGTAGCGGAGCACCCCTTTGACGGTTCTTGGGGCTATCAAGTCATCGGCCACTTTGCGGCTACCTCCCGCTACGGCTCTCCGCAGGATCTGATGTACTTCATCGATCGCTGCCACCAAGCGGGCATTGGGGTGATTGTGGACTGGGTTCCCGGTCACTTCCCCAAAGACGGTCACGGTTTGGCCAACTTTGACGGCACCCACCTGTACGAACATGCTGACCCGCGCAAAGGGGAACACAAGGGTTGGGGAACACTGATTTTCAACTACAGCCGCAACGAGGTGCGCAATTACCTGCTGGCCAACGCAGTGTTCTGGTTCGATAAGTACCACATTGACGGCATTCGGGTGGATGCGGTCGCTTCCATGCTTTACCTAGACTACGATCGCGAGGATGGAGAATGGGTCGCCAACGAATATGGCGGTCGCGAGAACATAGAGGCAATTGAATTCCTCAAGAGCCTCAACCACGTCATCTTTGATTATTTCCCCGGCGTGCTCTCCATCGCTGAGGAATCCACCGCTTGGCCGATGGTCACTTGGCCCACCCACATTGGCGGATTGGGATTCAACCTGAAATGGAATATGGGTTGGATGCACGACATGCTGGATTACTTCAGCATGGACCCCTGGTTCCGCCAATTCAACCAGAATTTGGTCACGTTCTCGATTATGTACGTCTACAGCGAGAACTATATGTTGGCTCTCTCCCACGACGAGATCGTGCATGGAAAGAGCAACATTATCGGCAAGATGGCTGGGGATGAATGGGGCAAGTTGGCCAGCATGCGATCGCTCTACGGCTTCATGTACGGACACCCTGGTAAGAAAACTCTATTTATGAGCATGGAGTTTGGCCAGTGGAGCGAATGGAACGTGTGGGATGACTTGAGCTGGGAGCTACTGCAGTACGATCCTCATGCAAAGCTGACAACCTACATTGAAGTCTTGAATAAGGTCTACAAGCAGGAACCGGCTCTGCACGATAATGACTTCGATGCCTCTGGTTTCCAGTGGATCGATTGCCACGACACCTCCGGTATCGTGTCCTTCATTCGCCGTGCTAAAGATTCCGGTGATTACATTGTTGTGGTGTGCAACTTCTCTCCTGTGGAGCGTAGCAACTACCGGATTGGGGTACCCGAGCATTGCTTCTACGAAGAACTGTTGAACTCGGATGCCGTTGAATTTTGGGGCTCCGGTAAGGGGAATTTAGGCGGCAAGCATTCTGATGAATGGGCTTACCACGGTCAAGGATATTCTATCGACTTGTGCTTGCCACCCCTTTCCACGATCATGCTCAAACCCAAGCGGGTAGACCCATTGTCCGCCGCAGCACAAGACTAGCTCGGTTTGGTCAGGAGTCCGAAGTCACTCAATACCCGCCCCGAGACGGGGCGGGTGCGGTCTTTCTGGTTCAACAAGAAAAAATTAACGAGTTGGTATGGAATTCCCCATTTGAACGCTCCACAGGGTGGAATATAACCCTTTTTGGGCAACTAATTCCTCGTGTCGTCCTTCTTCTGTCAATCTTCCATTTTCCATCACGTAGATTCGATCGGCATTGCGAATAGTGGACAGCCGGTGGGCGATCGCAATCACCGTCCGTCCTTTGGAAATGGTGTCTAAGGATCGCTGAATCGCCGCTTCCGTTTCGTTATCCACCGCCGATGTGGCTTCATCCAAAATCAAAATAGGCGGATCTTTAAGGATGGCACGGGCGATCGCCAACCGCTGCCGCTGCCCGCCAGACAGTCTTTGCCCCCGTTCTCCAACAATGGTGTCGTACCCCTGCGGCAACATCTTAATAAAGTCGTGGGCCTCTGCCTGTTTTGCCGCCTGTATTACCTCAGCATCTGTGGCCTCAAAACTGCCGTAGCGAATGTTGTCAGCCACCGACCCTTGAAATAAAAACACATCTTGACTGACCAAGCCAATGGCACGCCGTAAATCCTTCAGCTTTAGGTCCTTGAGTTCTTGACCATCCAGCGCGATATGCCCGCGATCGATTTCGTAGAACCTCAACAGCAGCTTCACCAGCGTGCTTTTCCCAGAGCCAGTGGGACCGACTACAGCAATGGTCTGTCCGGCAGGCACGTGTAAAGACAGATGCTGCACCACGGGCGATCGCCCCGGATACGCAAAGGTGACGTCGTGGAACTGCAGGTCCCCTCGAACTGCTGCGGAGGGCAAAGCCTTCTCGCCTGCCCGAATGGCGATCGGGGTATCGAGTAGGTTCAGGATGCGTGTGGTGGACGCCATCGCCCGCCGATATCCATCCAGTGTTGCTCCCAGTCGGGTCAGAGGCCACAACAGGCGTTGGGTCAAAAACACCAGCGTGCTGTAAATCCCCACATCCAACGCTCCACTCGCCGCCTGCATGCCCCCCATCAACAAGGTGGCGGTGAAGCCAATCAGGATCACGATGCGGATTAGGGGTACAAAAGCCGCACTGACGGCGATCGCCCGACGGTTGCTGAGGCGGTAGGCTTCGCTTTCTGTTCGCAGGCGATCGATTTCGAAGGCTTCTGCCGTAAAGCTTTTTATTGTGGCAATTCCCCCCAAGTTATTGGCCAACCGGGTGGCCAATAGCCCCACTTTTTCGCGCACGTCGCCATACAGAGGAGCAAGCTTGCGCTGAAACATCAGCGACCCCCATAAAATGAAGGGCATCGGCAGCATCGCCATCCAGGCCACCGATGGGGTCAGTACAAAAAACGTAGTTCCCACGATGATGACCGTTGTCGTCACCTGAATCAGGTCGTTAGCACCACCGTCCAAAAACCGCTCTAGCTGGTTGACATCATCGTTCAGCACGGACATCAACTCTCCCGTACTGCGCTGTTCGAAATAGGCCATCTCCAGCTCTTGCAGATGAGCGTAAGCCTCCAATCGCAAATCGTTCTGAATTTGTTGAGCTAAATTCCTCCACAGTCGGGCGTAGGCGTATTCAAAGGCAGATTCCAACCCCCACACGATCAGAGTTAGAACCGACAGCGCCAACAACTGATTGAAAATGGACTCTATTCCCAGCTGAGCTAGAAACGATCGGTCTTTTTCCACCACCACATTGACTGCTATCCCAATCAGAGCGGGAGGAGCCAAGTCGAACAGCTTATTTAGCACCGAACAAATGGCCGCAGCCCAAATCTGCAGGCGATAGTGGTTGGAATAGCGAATTAGCCTCTTTAACGGGGGCTGTTGAGCAAGTGAGGAAGCAGGCATAGAGCGGGTACTCACAGGACGAAAAGGGACTGAATCGCGAGGCTGATCCATTGTTAACCCTCGAAAAGCAGTTGGCCGATCCAAATGGCCTAGAACGATTCTTCGATGGGTAACGGGACTGGATAAACCGGTCATCTCTTCCCAATAACCAACATTTCTACACGACCACTAAAGATGAACGATATGATGGCGGACGGAGTTTTGGGGTATCGGCCATGGCTGCAACAGTGGAATTTACAGTGCCTAAGCTGGCTTGTCAGGTATGTGTCAACAACGTCACCAAAGCGGTACAAGAGTTGGACAGCAGTGCTGCAATTGAAGCAGACCCCAAGACCAAAGTGGTGAAAGTCACTAGCGATCGCCCCGAAACCGATCTTCGCCAGGTGTTGACTGCCGCCGGGTATCCCCCCAACTAGTTCATTAAGGATGCGAGAAGGAAGGCTACCGATGGACTGGGAACAGCGATATCGAGATGGCGATACCCCTTGGGATAAAGGGGAGGCGTCTCCAGGGCTGGTGGATTATTTACAGACGCAGCCCTTACAGGGCAGCGTGTTAGTTCCCGGCTGCGGCATGGGCCACGATGTCCGGGCTATTGCGAGAAAGGGGGGAAAAGTCACCGGAATCGATCTAGCCCCAAGCGCGATCGCCGCCGCCCGACAGTTTCCGGTAGTGAATGAGGAGCAGTACGAGGTCCTGGACTTCTTTGAACTGCCAGACTGGTATATAGGGCAATTTGACTACATCTTCGAACACACCTGCTTTTGCGCGATCGATGTTGTCCTAAGGCCCCAATACGTCGATTCAGTGGTCAAAGCACTGAAGCCAGGTGGTCATTTACTGGCAGTTTTCTACATCGATCCGGCCCATGACAATTCTGGTCCACCCCATCGCGTTTCCCCCAAGCAGCTGGACGAATGTTTTGGCCCTTTTTTCTACACGATGGAGGACTGGCAACCTCAGCATGCTTATCCCAAGCGTCTCGGGAGAGAGCGAATGCGCCTGATGCAGAGAAGAAGCAGCTCACTCATCTGAAACTTGGGTGTTTGAATGAAACTGAAAATCAAATCCCCCACAAAGAGTTCCTCAGTAACATCAAAAAATATCGTTAGGTTTCTTATTCTTTATTTTCATACGCAAAAACCAGGACAGTCTTTTTTTGGAGATGATTTCCCCCTAGCGAGACAACATGTCGATGTAATATGAGCCTATTGCTCGTATGCTATTTCAACAGTGCTCGATCGCTTCGATTCGACAGAACTTCTCGATACGGTGATCGTTCGTCGCCGCCGATGGAGAGAGAAAGATCAAGTGGCGACTGTGTTTGAAGAAGCCACAATCGCCCAATGTTCGAGGTGCTATAACCCCCAACAATTACAAGTTTTGCTGAGAACGAATAACCCTCGCCGATATTCATCCAACTTAACTCTGGTGGCAGAATGCGATCGCCAAATTGTGGGCTATGCCTCCCTCTATGGAACGTCTATTCAAGCAATATACGTTAGTCCGTTCTTCACCCGCAGAGGGATTGGCCGCAAGCTAATCGGGGAACTCGAAAATCGGGCAAAGGCTCGATTAGCCAGATATTTAAGGGTCTCCGCCTCATTGAATGCAGAAGGTTTCTACCGCTCCTGTGGGTACGAACGCATCAAGGCTTCCACAACTTTCTACGGCCAGTTTGAGGACATTGAGATTCCTATAGTAGAGATGAAAAAAGACCTCTATTAGCCCTGCACATAGTTCATCCGTCAAGTCACTGCGAGCATCTCAGCCATTCAGCCCTCTAACTGGGCATGAACCTTCTAAAGAACTAGATTGTGACCAAGTACATTTGCTCATGACTTGAGTCAGTTCCTTTCAACCTGAAAGTACGATAGTGCATGGATTGCTAAATAGATTGCTGGATCTTGGTATACGGGAAAGCGAGATCTGCCTCCGGTAAGGGCTCTGGCTTGCTGAGATATCCCGATATCCAGAGCAGATTTGAAAGTTAAGGATAATCCCTTCAGCTATTCACTGCTCGATCGTAATAGCCTCGCACGAGTAATGTATGCAGCCACGAAATGGAGTGAAATGTAAAGATACGGCCAAGACGATCCTGACACTCTTCTAGGATTTACAAAAAATTCACGTTTGTCTGGTTCGATTGAATCGTCAGCTGCAGCGACCGAAAGGTCTCTCAAGACATGTCAGCTATTGAGAACTCTGGCTGAGTAAAGCTCTTTCTGCCCGTGCATATAGCGGTTTTCATTAGAGTGAAGTACAGCTCCACATCTGCAACTTTTGTCTAGCCAGGGATCAGGTGTACTTCATGCATTCAGAAACCGCTATAGATGGCAATAGCTACAGTGTTTGCTGGCTCAACCAGGTTTCTGCCTAAAGTCATTCATGGACTTCAATTGAACCCTATAACGCTAAATCGTAGATCTGTATGGAACCTTGACCGACTTTCGTTGGCAGTCAAGCTGGCAGCGACAATGACTGGATTGGTGGCACTCTCAATCGCTGGAGTGACGTGGCTGTCAGTCAATCGCCACAAGCAATCCTTCCAGCAAAGTCTTCAATATCAAGCAGAAATTTTGCTTGAAACATTGGACGTTTCTGTTGCAGATGCCTTGTCTTCTGGAGATAGGGATTTTTTGAACAAACTGATTCAGGCGATCGATCGCGAGTCTTCACTTGTACTGGGGGGACGCATTTTTGACAAGCAAGGGCGGGTGATTGGGGATGCTGGTGAACCCGTTAATTTGGCTGTACCAGAGCCCGATCCTTTGGCTCAAAAGCTGCTGGAAAATGGCGAGATTACTTATCAGTGGGAACGCGAACAATTAATCGTCGGCAGAGTCATCGCCGTCAACAAAGAGGTATTGGGTGCCATGAGCCTCGAACTATCGACGGCAGATTTGCAAGAGCAGATTTATAAATCTTGGCAGCAAGGGCTTCAAGTGGCTATCGCGTCCATTGTTACAGGAACGATCCTAGCCTTACTCATTTGCAAACGCCTGGCTTTTTCTTTGCAAAACAGGATGCTAGTAACCCAAGACAAGGGGGACGGAGATCTGACTCGGCGGTTGGAGAACACCAGTGGCGCGGAGCTGGAAAACTCGAATCCTGTATTGAACCAGATGACGGGGCAGCTACACCTCAATTTGCTGCGAAGTGGAGTACTGTTCAAGCACCTGCCCACTCCCATTACCACTCTGGATGCCGATGGCAGGATTGTGGCATTTAACGATGCTGCTGAGCAGTTGTTTTTATACCAACGTGAGGAAGTTCTTGGAAAAAGCCTTGCGGAGTTGGCGATCGCCGGACCATGGCGCGAACGGTTGTGCGCCGAGCTCGAGGGGGATGTCTCGGGAACACCGAAAGACCTAGTGGGTCAATGGAAAGAGATTCGTGCCCTGCGCCACGATGGGCAGTTTTTCGATGCAGATTTGTCCATCAGCTGTATGGATGTGGAAGGAGTGACCTTTTTTACGGCGATCGTGCAAGACATCACCGAGCGCAAGCGGATGGAAGGGCAACTAAGATACGAGGCGTTGCACGACTCTCTTACCGGTTTGCTCAATCGCAGTGGGTTGAATCTATGCTTGCAGGAATCCTTTCAACGGTTTAAGCGTGGCAATAGAGCCCCCTTTGCGCTGTTGTTTATAGACTTTGACCGCTTCAAGGTCATCAACGATAGTTTAGGGCACGACATTGGAGATCTATTACTAGAGAACATTGCCCGTCGTTTACAAACATGTATTCGCGAAACCGATTTCTTGGCCCGTTTTGGGGGGGACGAGTTCTCGGTTGTGATAGAGAACATCGAGAGCCTCGACCAGGCTACTGGGATGTGCGATTGCATCCTTCAACAATTATCTTCCCCGTTTTATTTGCACGGTCACCGGGTGGCTATTACAGCCAGTATTGGGGTTGTGCTGAGTACTACAGATCATGAGGCGGCGGGGGATATCCTCCGCGATGCCGATATTGCGATGCACTGTGCGAAAGCGGCCGGGAAAGGTCAATATAGCGTCTTCAACGCTGAGATGGGGTATAGAGCCCTCCTGCATGTACAACTCGAACAGGATCTGAAGCGAGCGCTCGAACTGCGGGAATTTTCCTTGAACTATCAACCCATAGTTGCCAGCGACACGAAGGCGCTTGTAGGGTTTGAAGCCCTGTTGCGATGGCAACACCCCGATCGGGGGACGGTCCTACCTGCAGAATTCATTCCCATTGCAGAAGAAAGCGGAGCAATTCGCTCGATTGGATTGTGGGTGTTACATGAGGGGTGCCAGCAGATGGTGACTTGGCAGGAGAAGTTTCAACTATCCGCCCCTCCTTGTTTAAGCGTCAATCTATCGGGCAAGCAAATTGCTCAGTCCGACCTTGTGGAGCGGGTCGAGCGTATTCTTGGCAACACCGGCTTTGCTCCAGAGCAATTGAAGTTAGAAATTACCGAAACCATTTTGATGCAAGATTTCGAGCTGGCTTTCGCACAACTCTCAGCACTCAAGCAGTTAGGAATCCAAATTTATATCGACGATTTTGGCATCGGCTACTCCTCCTTCAGCTACTTAAATCAATTGCCCATCAATGCCATCAAAATCGATCGCTCCTTTATCAGCGCTACTCGTTCTGACGGTAATAATTGGAAGATTGTGAAAACGATCCTCACCTTGGCCAAGAGCATGGGCATCTATACAATCTCCGAGGGAGTCGAGGATTCTGACCAGGTGGCTAAGCTCGTCACTTTGGGATGTAGTTACCTTCAGGGCTACTTCATTTCCAAACCCCTTGGTGTCCAAGATGCTGAAAGTTTTTTGGCCAGTACGCCTCTTGTCCCCTTTTCTACCCCCGCTGAAATGATGCCATTGCATCAGGCATTCCAGAAAGAACCGGGAATTTAGTTACGAATTGATTTGGGATATGTGGAGACACAGATCGGATCGTCCAATATTATCAATGCCATGCTGATCGCTGATTCACGTACTTGAAGGAGGCTGGATTCTTGCATGGGGTTGCGATTGCCCGGTTCACTTTTCATTCAATAACAATACGTGCATCGAGTAAATAACTCTGATTAAATTGCTCGTGAACGATTCCGTTCGCAGACGAAGTTTTTTATTTTGGGGTGAACAGATGGAACCAGTCTCTGTTGGAGAATGGCTTATCACCTTTCTGATTATGGTGATACCCATTGTTGGCATTATCATGCTGTTTGTCTGGGCATTTGGGTCTGGTGCTAAGGCTTCGAAGAAGAGCTTTGCCCAAGCACAATTGATTGTCTTTCTGATTATCTTTGCTTTGGGAATTCTGTTCTCTTTGCTTGGGGCGTTAGTCGGAGGAGGCTAGGCTCAGCTCTAGATTTCTGCTGTATTCAAATTGAGAATTGCCTTGTTTTAATGGTGAGCAATCGTCAGTTGAGGCGATCGCTCACATCTTAGTATTCGCGCTCGGGCGCAGGTTAAGGATGATTTACTGCGGATGTGGGATGGGCTCCTCTTAGCATAGCGATTAGGACTGCGGCTCTGTATGAGGAAAGCCTGCCTAGGTGCTTTCTTCAGGCTCTCGTTGGTGCATATCGTTAACGGGCAGATGTCACAGGGGGCAATTGAGAAATTGACACAGTTTTAATGGGGTCCGCTTTTTGTTCCCTTTAACTTGGGAACACATCCAGCCAGGTGCTCTCTCATGCAGTCTGATGTTTCCATTTGGCTCAAACTGGCGATCGATCCCCGCAGATCGCCCCAGTTATTTCTTGCTGGACTGGAGCGGTGGCTGGAGTTAGGACTGATTTCCGATGCTGAGGTACGCCGCCAATGTAGCGAATTCTTCACCTGTCCACTCGTGGCGTCTCCTGTACCACAAGGAGTATCCGCTCCAACCAGTCGTCTGAGTGCAGCGACTGCAATGCCCCCTCAGGCTTCTAGATCTACCGAACCAACTCCCCTCGAAGCTTTAGGCGCATCGTTAGCTGCTGAATTTAGCCTCAACTGGCTGCTGGCGCTGGGGGTGTTTGTGGTGGTGGTGTCGTCAGGGGCGTTGGCGGCCAGTCAGTGGCAGCGGGTTTCCAATATTGGGCAATACGCCATTTTGTGGAGCTATACTCTGGCATTTTGGGGGGCTGGCTGGTGGACGGGGCGGTCCGAAAAGTTGCGCTTGACCAGTCGGATGGTGCGGGCGGCTGCGTTGTTTCTCGTTCCGTTGAACTTTTGGGCAGCGGACGGACTGAACCTCTGGAATAGCGGTTGGGGGTGGGGGCTGACGGCGATCGCCACCGCAAGCCTCATTTCACTGGAGGTCTGGTTGCTCCGTCCTAGATTGCCGATGCCGGTATGGGGGTGCGGGCTTATGCTCTGCGGTCTGCATTGGGGATGGGGACTTTCTGGTTGGCCGTTGGTGGCAACGTATTTGGGAGCGCTGTTTGCTTCCCTCGGATTCTGGATTTCCGATCGTGCCTTTTCTAGAACTCCGTTATCCCCTCAGATGGCTCGGTATCCCAATGCTTCTGTGCTGGGTCGCTCCATTCTGACGGTGGGGATGCTGCTGCTGTTGGCTAGGGCTGTCCTCGATCCGCAGATTGCGATTGCCCAATTGGGGTTGGCAATCGGTATGTTTGGCTGGCAGGTGGGGTGGCTAGCCCGATCTCGGCCTCAACCGCAGCTTTGGCTGGCGATCTCGGGGATAGCTTCGCTGGTGGGATGGCGGTTAACAGTGCTTGAAGTGCCCCTACAGGCGTTAGTCATTAGTGCCTTGGTGCTGTGGCTGTTGGGCGATCGCCTGCGGCGGATGTGGCAAGTCGCAGATTTGCTGTTGCTGTTTGCGGTAACTGTGCAGGGGTGGCTGTTGGTGTGGCAAAGCTTACCCGCCATCTTCCGTCAGTGGGTGCTGGAAGGATCGGTGCAGCTTTTTGGACCGATTGGAATGCCGACTGCCTTAGTGGGGTTGGGGTTATTGCCAATGGTTTGGGTTTCTGTAGCGGGAGCGGAGTGGTTGAAGGGTCAACAGCAGTCCAGGCTGGCTGTATGGCTAGATAGGGTGACGTTGGGATTTGGCGGGGTGTTGACGCTGCTGGCTCTATGGAACCCCGGCGTGCGATCGCTCCACTTGCTACTGTCTGCCGGAACGTTAGCTGTGGTGACCCGTCGCCAATCGCCTGCAACACTGTTTGCAATCTATCTCACCCATATTGCCGGTTTGTTAACGGTGCTGTCTGGCATTGATGCCATGCTGCCGGAGATTGGACCTCAAAGCTGGGGGACGATCTTGGTGGGGCTGGCAATTGCGGAATTCATATCCATTGCCCACTCTGCCAAGTTCGTGTCTTGGCGACGCAGTGCTTGGTACGTGGGATTGGCACTGGGGTTCGTAGGCTATTCTGCCTTCTTCGTGGCAGCGCTTTCGGATGGTAACACATGGGGGCTGCTGTGGCTGGCGGTACCCGTAACTGCTGCCCTCCTGTCGCAAAGGGTTTCGGAGGTGTTTCGAATTTCGCCGATTGTGGTGACGATTGCTGGATTGCTGCTGGGGCAACTGTTGACATTGGGGTCGCCGGAGCCTCGATTGACGGGGTTGGCCATTGGGATGACGGTGATGGCAGGGTTGACTCTCCGTCAACCCAAAACTGAGTTTGCATCATTGGCGATTGGCTTTGGTCTGGCGTTTGCCGCTGCTGGTTTTTGGCAGATGCCCCCCAATCCCCCCGAAATGACTGCATGGATGCTGGCTCTATCTGCGGTGGCTCTGTTGCTGTGGATTCTGCAGGGGAGGATTGACATTCGAGGGAAGTTAGGGACAGTTCTGGGAGTTGCCTCCCACGGATGGGCAACTGCCTTGGCCAGTCTAAATCTTTTACTGTTGCTGTCTTATACGGTGGGGCTGTATGTCAATCAACTGTCTGCCAATGGAGTGCAGGTGGGAGCAGCTGGATTGATAGTGGTGGCGATCGCTGTTCGCGCTAGCAAACAGTTCGGGTGGCTAGAAGCTTTGGGATTGGCGGTGAGTGTTGAGTTAGCGGGGGCTAGCGCGATCTCGCTGGCGAGTGCCGAGTTGATTCCGCTGGCAATATTCAATCTGGGGTTGGCTCTGGCGATGCAGATGGGGGGCGATCTGTGGGTGCAACGAACCCGGCAATCCTACGCCACTAGTTCGCACGTCATACCCGCAATCTACGCCAGTTGGGGATTCTTGCTGTCCTTAAGTCAGTTCGGTCCCTACAGCGGTCTCTATACGTTGGTCCTGGCAGTGGTATTTGTGGGGTTGGGTCGTCGCCTCCCCCATCTCAAACCGCTCACGATCGCCGGATTGGCTGCCATCTCGTTGGCCGCTTATCAATGGGTGATGGATCAGCTGCTGCGAGTCAGTGGAGGAGAACTGGGGGATGGCGTCGGAATATTGGCCGGTGTGGCGATTGTAATTGCCTGCATATATCAATTGTTGCCCGATGCGATCGGTCGCTACCTGCGGTTCAGTCGATCCACCTTGTCTATCGGTGGCGGCATTCATTGGGGGACGGGTTCCCTGTTGCTGCTAGCAGCTCTGTCCCTATCAGCAAGCGATACGGGACGCTGGATTTGGGTGGGTTCGGCAGTGGTGGCAGCTACCTCTGCCGTTGCACGAGGACGAGAAAGATCGCCGAGCGATGAGGCAAATAAGAGCGAGATCGTTGCAGATGGGTGGACCTATGGCGGCATTGTTTGGGGGGCGATCGCCATTGCCTACAGTCTGGTGTGGATGCTTCCGGAACCGACCCTGCTGTTCGAATGGGGTGGGGCGATCGCAGCTGCGAGTTGTCTGCCCCTGTGGCTGTTGCCCTGGCAGAGGTGGGGATGGTTGCCGCATCCGTGGCATCGGTCTGCGATTGTGCTGCCGGGGTTAGTGGTGGGTATTACAGCTACGGCGATTGGTTGGCAAAGTTTGCTATTGGTGGCGGCTGATTACGCTTGGCTGGCTTTGCGATCGCGCCGCATTCGCCTCAGCTACATAGCTCTGCTATTTGCAGATTGGGGGCTGTTGCAGTTGTTGGGGACAGCCGGTTGGCTGGATGCCTTTTGGGCGGTGTTCGTGCTGGGTGGTGCGGGATTGTACGCTGCTCAGGTGGATCCTGCTATTGCTACGCCTGAGCAACGGGAAACGCGCCATTGGTTGCGTTGCTTGCTGGTGGCTTTAATCTGTCTCACTTGTGCTATCGAGCTGGAGACTTCCACCGGTCAAGTGTGGGCGGGGGTGGGGTTGGGGTTGGGGGTGGCGATCGCTGGGTTGGGGTTACGGGTGCGGGCTTATTTGTACGTGGGGAGTGCTGTGTTTGCGATCGCCCTGTTGCGTCAGACTTGGTTGGCGATTTCTGATGCGTCCGTTGCATTATGGAGCATTGGAATTGCCTTGGGTGTAACGCTGATTTGGATTGCTGCTACCTTCGAGGCTCGGCGAGATAGCACGATGCAGACATTTCAGTCTTGGTCGGCGGCTTTGCGACATTGGGAGTGAGGGTGAACGGTCTGAAGAGTTTTGTTTAACCTTGTCGATGGAGAGTGGGACTTGGGCCGCACTGGGAGGTGTGGAAAATGAGACGGAAAACTGTGGCACTCTTGCCCAGGTTCCTTGCTCGTGATTCTGTTGATTGAGAGATTGGCTAATTTGACTCGGAATCGGAAAAATCCCGGAAGTACAATTTCCTCATGATGAGTGGATGTGGGTTATGAAGGTCATTCGCAAAGCAGCATCGGGGGTGTTGCTGTTTTGGGCGTTGTTGATAGGGGCGATCGCCGTAGGAATGTCTCTGGATGAGAAAGAACTCACTCGAAAGTCCGCAATTCCAGCATTTATGATTTTTGGGGCTCCCGCCTTGGGGGCCGGAGGCTGGCTGGCATGGGGATTAAGACAGCAACATTTACGGGAGCGGCAGGCTCGGTTGCAGCAGGTGTTTTATCAGCTTGTGAAGTCTGGGGACGGCTCGGTGAGCGTGTTGCAGATGGCAATGGAAGCTCGTGTTGAGGGGGATGAGGCGAAGGCCTATTTGGATCGATGTGTGCGGGAGTTTGATGGCACGTTTGATGTGACAGATGATGGCGGGATCTTGTACCAGTTTGAAATTCGAGGATTGGTGACAATCTTGCCAGATGGAAAAGAGGATCGTACCAGTTAACTCTCTGGGGCTCGGGCTTACCCTGTCGATTGCGTTGACGAAACCGTACAAGTTGTTCAATTGCTTGACCTACCAGTCAGTGCCGACTTGCCCAATTGCAACAATAGGCCGCAGCAGAGGTCAACTTCTCAAAGAAAAAAATTAGCTATCCTCATACAGTCCCAGACTCAACCCGCTCCCATGACGCCGAATAATCTCGGTCGACTCCTATTTATCTCCCTGCTTTGTCTCGCTCCCATGACTCAACCCGTCTCCGCTGCCTCCGAAGCGAAAGTCCTAGGCGTCACCACCTCCGGGACAAGCTTCTCCGTCACCATCAGCAGTCCCGACACCGGCTGCGATCGCTATGCCGATTGGTGGGAAGTCATTACCCCCGAAGGCAAACTTCTTTATCGTCGAGTTCTATTACACAGCCATGTCAACGAACAACCCTTCACTCGCTCTGGTGGTCCCGTAGACGTAGCGGGAAATGAACCCCTCATAGTCCGCATCCACATGCATCCAGACGGCTACAGCCCCCATGCCTTCAGCGGCAGCATCGACGATGGCTTCTCCGCGATCGCCCTTGAGGCAGATTTTGCTCTTCAATTGGCCGACCAGCCCCCACTGCCCAAATCCTGCGCGTTTTGAACTCGCAAGTGTTATTGCTTTGTCTTAGAAGTTCGCGTCTCGCCAACCGTCATAGTCTTGGCAAATATTTTGAGTCAGGCGGTTGCACATGCGGCGAGCCACTTGGTTGACCAATGCCTCCGCCACAGACCGGACCCGATTGCGGGGCAGAACTTGAAGAAAACGAGGGAGCTCGACCTCGATATCGAGATGTAACGTCCAGTAGACGCGGGTGGTGGGGCCATCCTGACCACCCACTTCATCTAACCGGAATTCTGAGGTGCAGTCGACGGTGTAGGGTAGATCGCTATCACCAGATAACGGGATGGAATGAAGGTAGAACAGGCGATCGCCTTTAGAGCCAATCTGAATCCCAAAGCAGGGCTCTAAGTCGAATCCCAAGGCTCCCATGCGGAAAAACTTGAGCATGTAGGAATCGGTTGATAGGGGAGTGACCTTAAGGGGTTGAAAGCACGTTTCAATCCACTGCTCGTGCTGGCGAAGATAGTCCGATAATGGGGCAAGTGGGGTAGACATATCCACTTCCCCAGCTTGATTGGCATACACCCTTAGGTGCATGCGGCTCTGCTTTTCCTCTTTTACGGCGTTTGCCATGGAAGCGTTGTTAGCGGCGGGTTTGGAGCTTGCGATAGACATCCTTAATATCAACTTGGTGGTGGGCCAGTGTAACGAGACAGTGGTACCAGAGGTCAGCAACTTCGCCCGCTAGAGCGTCAGCGTCGTCATCCTTTGCAGCCATGACGACCTCTGCGGCTTCCTCTCCGATTTTTTTCAATATGCCGTTATCGCCCTTTGCAAACAACTGATTCGTGTAGGAATCAGGTTGGGGATGAGCTTGACGATCTTTAATGACGGCAAATACTTGTGAAAGGGTGTCCGCAGCAGCGGCAACTTCAGAAACCGAATGCAAAGGGGTGAAAAAGCAACTCCGTTCCCCTGTATGGCAGGCAACATCCCCCTGTTGCTCAACCAACACCAAAAGCGTGTCGCGATCGCAGTCGTATCGAAGTTCCCGTACGTGTTGAGTGTGCCCGGATGTCGCTCCTTTATGCCAAAGCTGTTTCCGGGACCGACTCCAAAACCAAGTGTCCCCACTTTCAAGCGTTTTTCTCAGTGATTCCCGATTCATCCAGGCAACCATTAATACGGTGCCGTCAAGATAATCCTGAATAACTGCCGGAATCAGTCCTTTCTCGTCATAAGCAAAGGAATCAATTTCAGCCAGTATCTCGAGGGAAGGGGAAGCAATGGGTGCAGTCATACGATGGGCTCGAAACATTGCCTAGCTGCCATAGCAGCATAGCGTTCCAACATCATAAAACCTGGGGCTTGAGAAACCATACTCTTGTGATGCCGATCGCTGTCAAATCGTGAAATTTCACTGGATGGCAGCCGTCAGATGGGGCCACAGGATAATGCGTGGAGTTATTCTGCCTGCAAATCGGCATCAGTTTAGATACCTGTGCTACTTGTTTAGATGAGGCTAGATAGTATAACGGGTGAAACTTAGCCGTATACGATCGCAAGAGTTCAAAAAAATCCCCTACGAAGCAGGGGAAGACATACAGCACACGAGAGTCATCAGGAGGAGAATTCAACAATTCATCTCTGGTATCCAACTGAACGCAAAGCTTTAAGCAGAAACGTAGGCACTGTAATTGGGAACGGAGATCTCGTTAAGTTGTAGGGCAACGACTAACTCGTCTAACGCAGAAATATCTTCGGTATCAAACTGATTACTCCACAACAGCAAGTTGATTCGCTCTTCTACCTCTGTGGTCAAAATGGAGTCAAGGAAGGTTTGCTCAACAAGTTGCTTGATGGTCATTGCCCGTCACCGAATCTGTTCTCTGACAGCTCCTAATCTAAAGATTGAATGTGAATCAGTTGTGAATCTAGACGGGGATTTTCCCCATCAAAATTATTTATTTCAGATGAAGTGAGATGGTTGTGTGAAGCGTATGCGATCGAGGTTTAGTTCGGTGCTGATTAAGGCAGAAGCATTGGCTAGCAATAGCTGTACAACAGATAAAAGAGGGCTGGGGATAGCGAAATGGAGCGAGAATGTCGCCGATGTCGGACAGTGGATGGCAGAGTTCTGATGTATTGCTCAGGACTGTACCTATTGAACTGGGCGTTGCAGCCCATTGTGAACCGCGTGTCTACGGATATCAGTAATCCGTATTTCTAAGGAGGGGGGAAGTCAACCATGCTATGGCTACGGGGGAACCCTAGGGTGTTTTGCCTGATGGGTAAAATTGTCCGTCCTCCCCTTTTTATCGGCTAGGGACCTTGAAGACCCTGTGGATCTGGCACGGTTTCATACTCCAAGGCTGGACTTAATTCACAATCTTGACTGAACGATCGGCCAAAAAGCGAGTCCCTCTTCTCCCAACCGTTACCCTGATGGATAGGGCTCTTCGACAGGTTCAGCATCTAACCCAATTGGATATGACGGTAAATATCTCTGCCTCTAACCCAGACCGTGGCTGGCAATTTTGGATCGATCGCGGCGGCACCTTCACCGATATCGTGGCCCAGCAGCCTGACGGGACGATACAGTTACGCAAACTGCTGTCAGAAAACCCCGATCGCTACAGCGATGCAGCTCTACAGGGAATCCGCGATTGTCTGGGGCTGGAATCAAGGCAACCCATTCCTACCGAATGCATTGATGCGGTCAAGATGGGCACGACGGTAGCTACAAATGCCCTTTTAGAACGTCAGGGCGATCGGACGGTGTTTGCGGTTACCCAGGGCTTTCGGGACGTCCTCAGAATTGGTTATCAACATCGTCCGGATATCTTCGCTCGGGAAATTGTGTTACCCGAGATGCTGTACGAACAGGTGGTGGAAATTCCCGAGCGCATTTTGGCTCGAGGAGAAACGCTCCAACCGTTGCATGAGGAAGAGACGCGACAGCGGCTGCAGCAGGCTTACGAGGCGGGGATACGGTCGATTGCGATCGCCTGCATGCATGGGTATCGCTATCCCACTCACGAGCAGAGGGTAGCAGCCATCGCCGAAGAGATTGGGTTTACCCAAATCTCCGCATCCTACGAGGTCAGCCCACTGATGAAGCTCGTTAGCCGGGGGGATACGACGGTTGTTGATGCTTATCTCTCCCCCATACTGCGGCGGTATGTCGATCGCGTTGCTCGGGAGTTGGGGAAAGCGCGATTGTTGTTTATGCAGTCTAGTGGAGGGTTGGCCGATGCTCGTTGGTTTCGCGGCAAAGACAGTATTTTATCGGGTCCTGCGGGAGGTGTGGTGGGGGCCGTTAAAACCTGCGAAATGGCTGGGTTCCAGCGGGTGATTGGGTTCGACATGGGGGGAACCTCAACCGATGTCTCCCATTACCGTGGCGTATACGAGCGGGCCTTTGAAACTGAAATTGCAGGTGTGCGATTGCGGGCTCCAGTTATGTCAATCCACACCATTGCCGCTGGGGGGGGATCTATCTTGGCTTTTGACGGCTCTCGCTATCGCGTGGGGCCAACATCAGCCGGAGCCTATCCGGGGCCTGCCTGCTATCGCAATGGCGGACCGCTGACGGTAACGGATGCCAATGTCATGCTGGGCAAGCTGCAGCCGCAGTTTTTCCCGCAGGTTTTCGGGTCCGACGGGGATTTGCCACTGGACGCGGACACTGTACGGCAGCGATTTGCCGAGATGGCTAATAAAATTCGAAAAGAGACGGGCAACGATCGCTCACCTGAAGAAGTGGCTGCCGGATTCTTGGCCATTGCTGTCGAGAAGATGGCCAATGCCATCAAAAAGATATCAATTCAGCGGGGCCATAACCTAGCGGACTACGTGCTCTGCTCCTTTGGCGGAGCGGGGGGGCAACATGCCTGTGCGATTGCCTCTGCATTGGGAATTCCGCAGATTACCATTCACCCCTATGCCGGCGTTTTGTCAGCTTATGGCATGGGGTTAGCGGATTTACGAGTGCTGCGGGAAAAGGCGATTGAAGAGGAACTTCGCCCCGAGTGGATCCCGCAGATGGATGCAGAGGTGCAGCAGCTAACCCAGTCAGGTCGACAGGAATTGCTGGCAGAGGGGGTGGAGACCCACCAAATTGAAGTTCTCCCCAAAGCAAGAGTGAAATATGCGGGCACCGACATCCCCTTGTTGGTGGACTGCGGTGGTGTGGCAGAAATGCGATCGCAGTTCGAGCAGTTACATCTAGAGCGCTACGGGTTTGTGATGTCAGAGAAGGCCTTAGTCGTGGAATCTCTTTCTGTAGAGTCTGTCGGACGGATGCCACCCCTACACCAGCCCACTGCTACCCCACGCCGCGATGGGAATAGTCTAGAACCCATCGCCAATGTCCCAGTTTTTTTCCAAGGGTCATGGCAAGAGACACCGGTTTACCGCAGAGAGCATCTGCGGCCTGGAGACACGATTGATGGGCCAGCTATCGTTTTGGAAGCTGCAGGGACCAACGTTATCGAAGCGGATTGGCAGGCTACCGCAAGCGAGCGGCTAGACCTCCTATTGACCCGGACGCTCGGCAAAACCGAACAGCGGCCTCGCGCGAGCGTATTCTCTAGAGATATCCGGCAACCTGCTGAATTCCCCACAGCCATTGATCCCGCATTAGTCCCCTTCAAAGCCATCGACGCGGCAACCAGCGACAACTCCCCCGATCCTGTTCTGCTAGAAATCTTCAACAATGTGTTTCGGGCGATCGCCGAAGAAATGGGAATTGCCCTGCAAAACACCAGCTCCTCCGTCAATATCAAGGAGCGACTGGATTTTTCCTGTGCTCTATTTGATGAAAAAGGGCAATTGGTGGCTAATGCTCCCCACATCCCCGTGCACCTGGGCTCCATGAGCGAGAGCGTCCAAAGCCTGATGCGGGCCAAGGGCCATCTTCTCCAGCCAGGAGATGTCTATCTGCTCAACAACCCCTACAACGGTGGCACCCACCTCCCCGACATCACTGTCATTAGTCCTATCTTTGATGCGGAAGGGATATCCGTTCTGTTCTATGTGGCCTCCCGCGGGCATCATGCCGACATTGGGGGCACCACCCCCGGTTCTATGCCCCCGGACAGCACCTCCGTTGACCAAGAAGGAATTTTGCTGGATAACTTTCTGCTGGTATCTCGGGGGGAGTTTCGCGAGGAGGAGCTGCTGGAGAAACTTGCATCCGGTCCCTACCCCGCCCGCAATCCCGCCCAAAACCTGGCGGATATACAAGCCCAAATTGCCGCTAACAAACGAGGGGCACAGGAATTGCAACGCACGATCGAGCAATTGGGCCTCTCCATCGTGCAGGTCTATATGGGCCACGTGCAAGCCAACGCAGAAGAATCCGTGCGAAGAGCGATCGCTACCTTGGTGGCCCAAAATTTGCCAAACCAAGCTGTTCAACACCAACAGGAACAGCAAAGTGATGGCGCAGTTCCAACCCATATTTTTCCACCATATGTTTACCCGATGGATGGCGGCGCTAGGATCCGAGTACAAGTGAAGCTGGATGCTTCCACAAGATCGGCCCAAATTGATTTCACCGGTACTTCCCCCCAATTACCTACCAACTTCAATACCCCCCTTGCGGTCACCAAAGCTGCCGTGCTGTATGTTTTCCGCACTCTGGTGGACGACGATATTCCCCTCAATGCCGGATGCCTAACCCCCTTAAAATTACTTATTCCAGAAGGCTGCATGCTTAATCCCCACTATCCGGCTGCTGTGGTGGCGGGCAATGTAGAAACCTCGCAAGCGATCGTCAATGCCCTCTACGGCGCACTCGGGGTGATGGCTGCAGGACAGGGAACTATGAATAACTTCACGTTTGGCAGCGATCAGTTCCAGTATTACGAGACCATCTGCGGCGGTTCTGGCGCAGGCCCTACCTTTCATGGTACCGATGCCGTTCAAACCCACATGACCAATTCGCGGCTAACCGATCCGGAAGTGTTGGAATGGCGTTTTCCGGTCCTGTTGCAAGAGTTTTCCATCCGACTACATAGCGGAGGTCAGGGTCATTTTTGCGGAGGAAATGGAGTCTTGCGCAAACTGAAGTTTTTGCAGCCAGCTACAGCAGGCATCCTCTCTGGGCATCGCTTAGTAGAGCCTCCGGGTTTGGCGGGTGGAGGGAATGGTTCTGTGGGGCGGACGCGCTTAATCAGGCACGATGGCACGGCCGAGGTGTTGCGCAGTTGCGATCGCGTGGAAGTTCAGCCTGGAGACATCATCGAGATTGCCACCCCTGGGGGAGGGGGGTGGGGCCCAGAAACCCATGCAACTATGCCTAGGGGCTAGAAAATGCTGCCCCAACAAGGAAGGGCAGCGATCGTACGGAGTGGAGTTGCGTACCTTTTTAGTAAAACAATCCCAGCACCTGCCCTCCTGAATATTCGTAAAGAGAATCTTGGGTAAATCTTCAGGCATCCTTCAGGAAATCGCCGTATTGTTAAATTCCTTGGATAATAGAAACACCGTAGATCTTGAGCTTATTGTTGGTGTCATTCTTCATGACCACGTTAGAATTTGGGTGCTACGGGGGGGGACATTACCCATGTGTAATGTAACCCTCAATTTCAGGGATATCACTATTGATACCTCTGTCGAGGTCTACCCCGCCCATTGCCCGAACTGCATGGGTCGGAGAAGATGGGAAAAAGACTAGGAATCAAGCTGTAACAGAGTGATTGTTGAGGCGCGTAATGAGCGAAGACGGAAAAGGCGGAAACATTATTGTCAGCACAACCCAGGATCTCTGGGACTATAAAGCCGATCCGGCCTATGCTGAAGCGGTTTCTAAAACAACGGAATATGTTGCTGGTGTCATTGACATCGTGGCGTTGATTGTTTACTTCACGGGCAAGTCTTCGGTCGCACTGTTCCGTTGGCTAAATGAAACTGGCACCCAGGCAGTAGAGCTAGGTAAGCAAGCAAATGCGCTGTATTACGAAAAAAACTTAAACGAGAAAACCGACCAATTGATTCAAGCAATTCGCGGGAAGATTGTCGACTACCGTAAACCTTCCTCGACCGTGTACACCCTTGACGATTCTTCAGTGACTTCCGAGCCAGACTCAATGTCCAACGATGGTGACAACGGTGAAATGGCTGCCTAGCCACAAAGCCTGTAACCAAAATGGCTGCCGATACCCGAGTCGGTGACTGTTGGGGTGAATTCTGGAACGATTTTCCGATCCATCCGTACGGTTATTGGCACTATTCATCCGTTTTAAAATGCTGTTCGATAGTGTGTCGCTGCAGCATTTTTTTTTGGGACAGTACAGTGTTTAACGCACCGATCTAGAGTTTTGCTGGGACATGCATACAATTTTGGTGATTGATGATGACATCACAATTCAGCTCACACTGAAGCGTCTTTTGCGAAAGCAGGGGTACGAAGTGGCGATCGCAGCAGACGGTAGAACGGGTCTAGAGCGAGCCATTGCCTTAAAACCTGCGGCGATTATTTGCGATTGGATGATGCCTGGTCTGTCGGGGCCGGAGGTCTGTCGGCGAGTGAAAGCCATCCCCCAACTTTCGGCCAGCTTTTTTATTTTGCTGACTGCGTTCGATACCGTTGAGGATCTCGTGCATGGCCTAGATGCTGGTGCAGATGACTTTTTGACGAAGCCCCCCAACGTCGCAGAATTACAGGCTCGCATTCGCACCGGCTGTCGTTCCTACGAACTCAAGCGGGGGTTACAGGCGAAAACTAAAGCTCTGGAAGTGGGGTTGGCGGAAACTGCAAATTACGTGCGATCGCTATTGCCCGTGCCGATGTCGGGCCGGATCGATCTGACGTGGGAATATCTCCCGACACCGCATTTAGGGGGGAATGGCTTTCAAGGATACTGGCTAGATGACGATACATTTGTTGTCTTCATGCTGGATGTAGAAGGGGATGGAATTGGGTCGGCTTTGCAGGCGGCCAAGTTGATGGATCTCCTTAAGAGTCGATCGCTAGCGGATATTGACTTTGTCCAGCCAGCTCAGGTGCTGCAGGCTTTACATCACTATTTGCGAGAACGCGCTCGCCGTACAAGTATTTGGTACGGGGTGTACAACCTCAATCACATGACCGCTACCTATGCCAGCGCAGGTCATCCACCAGCCTTCTTGCTTGACGGTGATGGCTTGCAGCCACTCAACACGCCCTATCCAGCTCTTGGCAGCGACGACAGCACCCAGTACGAGCAAGTTTCCCTTGAGGTAGGGCCAAGTAACGTGCTCTATCTCCATAGTGCTGGACTGCTAGCGGGGGAACCATCCGATGCTTCAACTCAAATTTTGGTTGCAGCTCACCAACAGGAATCGAGCGATCGCGTTTTATCCAGCTGGTTAGAGCGGGTGCGTCACACACACAGTGATGGATGGAAAGACGATGTATCTCTCGTTCGAGTGCAACTGAACGGCTAGTGAAGCATGCGCGCATATAGCGACTTGACGGTTGCCTGATGGCGAGAATCTATCTCTAGTGCTCTAGCCGATTGCCTCAGATCGCGCTAAAACCGTACCCAGTAAGGCATAAAGGTGATGCTGGGTGATGAAAAAAGACAAGGTTTGGCCAGTAGCTCGAAGTCGACAATTGCAGATGTGGCTGGTAGCCCTCGCTGTGGTGCTGGTTGGGTTGTTGTTCTCCTCCTTCACTACAGCTCAGACAGATCCGCCGGTCCCTGCCACTCAGGTCTCTCCCACTCAGACCGATCCGATTGTGTATCCTCCTGAGGGGCACACCACCCTGGCCCCTTCTATTTTCATGATTGGCAGTGCGCCGGCCGATACCCAGGTCACCATTAACGGTCAAACAGTGCGCCGCAGTCCAGCCGGGCACTTTGCCCCCAGCTTTCCTTTGGCGATCGGGGAGAACCGCTTTACGATTGGTCTTCGCTCCTCCACCGGCCAAACCCAGCAGTTCACCCGTGAAGTCACCCGCCGCAGTCCGGTGCGGACGGCACCAGTGGTGGCCAACATCTTGGAAGACACCATTCATCCCAGCACGGAACTGTGGAAATCGCCTGGGGACATTGCTTGTTTCGAGGCCATCGGTACCCCCGATGCCACTGTGACCGTTCAGCTATGGGGGGAAACGGTTCCTTTACGCGAGCAAACCAGTCAAGCGGCATTGCCTGCAGCCAATGCCATTTTGACGGGGCCAGCCGCGGCCAGTGTGCTGGCTCAGCTGGGTCAATATCGGGGCTGTGCTCAACTTTCTCCCGATCTGGCAGGCAAGGAAACGATTCCTCAGCTAATTTTGGAGTTTGAGGGTATCCAGGTTGTAAAGCCCACAGCTCCCCTGAGGGTTCTCGACCTAAACACGATCCTGGTGGCACAAGCCAATACTGACAACGCGATCGCCCGCAACGGCCCCAATAGCAACTACATTCGCTACTCCCCTTGGCCCAAAGGCACGCAATCGGCCATTGTGGGTCGGGAAAATGATTGGTTGCACACAGCTTCCGAACGCTGGATTGCCAGCTCGCAGGCGGATATTGTTGCGGCTCCCGAGCCTCCTTCAAGTGGTATTGGCAGTACCGAATTGCGTCGTCGCGGTGAGTGGACGGAGCTACACCTGCCCATGACCGTGCGTTTGCCTTACAACGTCATGGAGGAGCCGGGGCGCATTGTTTTGGATGTGGATGGGGCCCAGCTGCAGACGGACTTTTTTAAGCTCGACCCAGAAAATCCTTTGGTGAAAACGGTGAGTTGGTCGCAGCTCAGTGAAGATCGCGTCCGGTACATTTTGCATCTGACGCGAGATTATGCCTGGGGGTATGACGTCAATTACGAGGGCACGACCCTGGTGTTGCGGGTCCGTCATAGCCCTAATGTGGATGCTAGTGCACCGTTGCAGGGGTTGAAGGTGGCGATCGATCCTGGCCACGGTGGTGTGCAAGATTTAGGAACGCGGGGGCCCAACGGTGTTCCCGAAAAAGACTTGGTGATGCTCCTGTCTCAGCAGTTAGCAGATCTGTTGCGTCAGCGGGGGGCAGAGGTGCTGATGACCCGCACTGACGATTCGTTTGTGCCCTTAGCCGATCGCGCCAAGATACAGACGGAGGAGGAGCCGCACCTATTTGTCAGCCTGCACTACAACGCCCTTCCGGATAATGGCGATGCCGAAAACACCAGCGGCATTGGTAGTTTTTGGTATTTTCCCCACAGCCAACCTCTGGCTACCGCGCTCCATCTCGATCTTGCACGTGAGTTAGGACAGCCAGACTACGGTCATTTCTTTTCCAGTTTCGCGGTTATTCGGGCTAGCACCTGTCCCTCGGTCTTGCTGGAGTTAGGCTTTGCCATTAACCCTCAGGAATTTGAACTTATTTCCTCCCCTGAGCACCAGCAACGAACAGCAGTCGCGATCGCCCGCTCGCTGGAAAACTATATTTTAGAGAAAGTGTAACTTTCGGCAGCGAAAAGTTTAATTCGGGCCGTGGGTCAATACTCAAGATATAGCTAATTTAGTCTTAGTTAGGGCAGCAAGTTCTTTGCACGGTAAGGATGCTGGTGTGCTGAGATGTCCTAGCCGACTTGACGAACGCTGTAGAGTTCGAGGATGACATATCTCGAGGGGCTTGATAGCCATTTATGGCCACAAAAAGTTCTTGCCAAACATTGTGCGAGAGATAACTAACTCTCTTAAATGGTTGTTCAGTCAACCCCTTCATCTCAAGAATACAAGTTCCGCCTATCTCATCCGTTCAACATCTATATCTATCCCTGTAATTTATATCCAAATGCCACAACTGAGATCGATATATGGCAATCGTCAATAAGTTTAAATATATCGATCTTTGAGGATTGGGTGTCGACCAATACCAGGGAAAGATAACAGGAGCAACTCGATAGCATTGCTAATCTTGTAGCAGGACTATTGAGCCTGACTCGGGATAAACCTTGACTGCCTTCTGTTTTTGACTGCCAGCATTCCATTTCTCCCCAACCATTATCCAGTATATTCGCGGATTTTATAAGGGAGAACCCTGAAACGACTGTGCTTTTGCGCAAACTATTTTTCAACAGACCCCACTGTAATTTTCATATAAAAAAGGGCAACTTATGTTTAGAGGCTAATTCGACCAATCTAATGTCAAACCAAAGCCACTACTTATAGCTTTAGTAGTGGCTTTTTTGTTCAAGTTGATGCAATCTGCATTTACATTGGTCGGTGCTACAGACTTCAGCACAGTTAATCTCAAACTAAATCTTGTGAATCATGAATATTGGTAAGCTGGTGCGCACCTGGGCGCTCTCGGTGTCGATTGCTTCATATTTCTTGTTGGGACCTGCCCTAGTAGGGGTGATGCAAATCTTGCCGCAGGTGATTTTGGTGGCCGCCTTTCCCGCGACGATCGCTTATCTCCTGCTGCAATTGCATCGGGCTGCATCCTAAATCTGTCTTCACATTTTTTGGGATGCATGTGCAACAGCCCTAGCGCTTGCCCATGCCAGTTCAAAACAGTTAGAGCGAAGGGTGTTTAGAATCAATCTTGTCAAAATCTGCGATTGCTTGCTGCGTCCATGGCGCTTTAGGCAGTGGAGCTAGAGCTATTGCCATCACTAGGGCTGCAATTGATTGGGGAGCCAACCCCGATACCAGCACCCAATACTATTGGGCGGCTAGGCTTTGAATCCATCAATATGAACGCTAGTGGAAATCTTTGGCCCCTCTAACTTGTAGAGTATGTCGCGATCGTTGGCATTCGTTTTGTACGGCTCCCATTCTGCGAGTTGGGATTCGGTTAGAACCGTACCGATGGGGAAAAATTCCTGATTGAGATAGGCTTTGCTGCCGCGGTTGAAGTAAGGATCGTCCTTGCGCACGTAGCCACGCGCCTCAATCTCAATCGCAATGATGGTGAGGGTTGCCGCCTCAACACATACGTAGATGTCAGTTTCCATAGAAGCAGTGGCGCAAACATAAAATTGTAAACGTGCAACTGCCTTCCTCAAGGGATTTCAAGCAATTGCCTCTACTTATCACATTAGTCTAGGTGCACGGGTAAGCGAAAGAGCCCCCCCCAGTTTTGGACCCACAATACTGTCTTGGCAAAAAAATTCGTGCTTTAATCGCGTTAATTGCTCGCAGGATGAAGGCATGGCGGGAAGTAAACAGACAGGCACGCAACCTCAGTCAGAGCAGATGATTCCCGGTCAAATATGGGTCGAGTCCCAACCGATCGAAGCCAATGTCGGTCGCCCTACTGTGACGTTAGATGTTACCAATACAGGCGATCGCCCTATTCAAGTGGGCTCCCATTTTCATTTTTTTGAGGTTAATCGAGCGTTGCGCTTCGAGCGCTCCCAAAGTTTTGGCATGCGCCTCAATATTCCTTCTGGCAATGCTGTCCGCTTCGAGCCAGGGCAAACTCACTCCGTTACCTTGGTGGCTTTGGGGGGGAAAGGACTCGTGCATGGATTCAATGCCCTTACCAGCGGCAGCGTGAAGACAAAAACTGGAAAGCAGCAGGCCATCGAGCGGGTCACTGGCTGGCTGGGTTAGATAGAGTAAGTCTCGGTAGATTTGGCCAATCAAAACCTAGATAAGCAGATACACATATAGTTAAGCAAGCATAACCACTGTCATTTTCGGCAAGCTAGCTAAATCTGGACTCTATGAGGGGGGCATAAGTGAACCTTGTAGGCTTGATTGCAGTCAGGCAAACACTAGTTTACGCACAAGCGCAATATTGCTTACGACTTTGCTAAGCGTTCTTGTAGTGTAATGGCAAACTTTCGTAAATATTTTACCTTCTTAGGGGGCTGTGGATTGAGTGGATTGTGTTCGTTAACCGGATGAATCTGTACTGTCTGTCTCTCAATCAACAACAGGTGCAGCCCCTATCATTCCTGCATTCTGGGCGAGGGAAAGCATCTGCTTGTAAATTATTGAATATGCTGAGACCCCACGATACTAAGTCGGGCATATGGGAGATAAACAGGCTACATGAATAAGGGAACAAGTGTTAGTTCACGAAACAAAAGCGTTACAATTTACGTCAATACTTATGTGCGCATTAAGTTCTGCGGATTTGCTCGTTGTTTATGAGTTGATTCAGTCTTTGCAAGCATTGCCGCACAGACATTTATGTTCCCACCTAGATCCATCAGGTTTATGAGCTTCTATCTATACGTAATTAGGCCCCCGACAGCCATCAATCAGTTAGGTGACGCTATCTCAACTGCGAATACTCAATGTTCGCGTTACGACAACGTCATACTTTATCCTACCGTTCCTCTAACTACTGAATCAATCGCAACTTCTACCTTTCGATACTGATAGCATCGGTCAATTTTTTGTAGAACCCGGCAAACCCAGTTTCCCAAGCCCCTGTTTTGATTGCCGGATACCCTCGCCATTGGGCCAGTGCATCTTTGTGCGGATGTCACACGCACATCTGAACGGGAATTTGTAGGGACATCTTGTTGAACAGGTACTACAAGCAGCTTATTTTCTCGAGTTTCTGCGCCTAGCGCTTTTCTCCCGCTATCTATTGGGAACCCCTTGTGGAAGTGAGGCACCCGCTGCTTCATTTCCCTTGGTTTCACTGTGTAGACAAGGGTTTTAGTCATCAATAGGCATTCGCTGCAGACCTTTTGTCTGCTCAATCCGTTCGTCCGTTGTTCGCAATTTACCTCTTTTCAGTAGCGCAAATTATTTAGTCAAAGGACACATTGGTTATGACTCCGGAAGTATTAGTTAACGAGCAATCCGATTTCTACGCGGAATCTTCGTTAGGAACCTCCCAAGAAGACAATGCCCTGACGCAATCGTCGGGCGTAAGCTTGATGTTTGTGGATTCCTCCGTGGAGCAGCTCGATGCACTTGTCTCCGAAGTTAAGGATGGTATTGAAGTCATTGTCTTGGATGACAGCCTCGACGGCATCGCTCAAGTTACAGAGACTCTGGCCAACTATGAAAATATCTCTAGCCTTCATTTTGTGTCTCATGGCGCCTCGGGTGCATTTCAATTAGGCACTACCACCCTCGATGCCAGCCAACTGGCAAATTACGAAACTCAGTTACAGTCCTGGCAGCAGTCCCTTACGCAGGATGCAGACATTCTGTTTTACGGATGCGACATTGCCGCAGGTCAGGAGGGCATAGAGTTTCTGAATCAGTTGAGCAGCCTTACGGGGGCAGATATTGCAGCCTCCGATGATCTGACTGGCAGTAGTTCACTCGGAGGGGATTGGGAGCTTGAATTTTCCAACGGCCCCATTGAATCTGCTGGTGCGTTCAACGAATCTGTTGCTCAGTCTTACAACGCCATTCTGCCCCAGGCAATTTTTAGCGATACCACCGAAACTGGCAGACTCTCGAATGTCAACCTTCAAACCACTACCAATCGCGGGATTCAGGTTGTCAATAACCCCCAAGGAGATGGTAGGGCTATCCACTTCGATCTCCGCAGAAACGATCCCCTTTGGAATGGGAAGCACAGAGCCGAGATTGTGCCCAGAGGTATGAATATCAATTACGGCCAAACTTACACTTACACCTTCCGCACGTTCATTCCCCAAGATTGGCAGAACGATCCGACGCTCGAACACATTACCCAGTGGCACTCTCGACCCGACTCAGGGGAACCCTGGCGCAGACCTCCGGTTTCACTGAACGTGAGGGGTAACCAATTCCAGCTCGATGTGTTCTCCGATCCAAGACGTATCTCAACTACCAGAAGTATGACCGGGGGGACTGTTTGGTCAGGGAACTTAACCAAAGGGAGATGGGAAGAATGGCAGTTTGAAATGACGTGGAGCTTCAATAACAACGGCGTCATCAGGGCGTGGCGCAATGGCGAGCTTGTATTAAATCGCAGGGGGGCGAATGCCTATAACGACTCGAACGGACCCTTTGTCAAGCATGGCCTATACAAGCCTGAGTGGAGTGACGATCCCGAACTGTCGACTACTAACCGCCGCCATTACTTTATGGATGACATCCAGCATTTTCGAGGCACGGTGGCCCCTTCAACCGTTCAGGAGGAGCCTACCGTTAACACCGCCACGACACCCATTCAGGAGGAGCCTAGCAGTAACAATGTTGTCAGCAGTGGCAATTTTCAAAGAATTTACCAGGCCGAGAACGCCGATCGACAAAGAGCTTCTGTAAAACGTGGATTCAATGCTAGCGGGCGTTACGCACATTTGTGGAAGTCGACATCCAGATCCCAGAGAGATGGACTGGACTGGAGCATCGACGTCCCAACTGCTGGTTTCTATCAGCTTGATTGGAGATATGCACTCGCAAGGGGTTATGCACGTAATGCTCCTTTGGGTCTATTCGTGAACGGGGACCGCTCGGAGAACGTTGCATTCTCCAATACTGGGCGTTGGAATAATTGGCGAACAACGGGCCAAAGAGTGTATCTAGAGGCTGGTGAAAACACTATCAGGCTTGAAGGCCTTGGTAATGGTTCAGCCAATATCGATTGGATGAGAGTCACTTCAGTCTAGTAGCTCTGCTGCGCCTGAAGTTAGACAACTTCAGGCGCTAAGACAAGTATGGCAAGCTTTCAATCAATGCATCAGGTGTTCGTAACGACAATGCACATGAAAATCGAGCTTTGATTTGGCGGCATATGACTTTCATCCTCTTACTTAAGGACTCCTCAGCCAAAGAGCGGATCGAAGCCAAACGCCTCAAGGCAGGATATGACAGTGACGATCTTTCGCTCGTACTCTCCGATTGAGTGTGCGTTTGCCTCGAGCCCTTAATAGAATATCTATAGTTCCACTTCAATACATTGCTACTAGAAAGGGTTTTAGAGAATGCCCAGGGGTGAGATTCTATCTGCCTTTCTGTAACAACAGCCACGATTTCTGACTTCCGGTGAATCTTTGCTGCTTCATCTTTATAAGGGGGGTCGGCGTGTTTGTCACGATTCAAGCAGTAGCGACAGCTAGGAGCATCGATTCATAGAACACATTAGTCTTGAATACGGAAGTAACTCGATCGATGAACGTGACTCGCTCGATAGCATTGTTGAAGGTGTTGAGGATAGGACTGGCAAGTGCAGTCAGTCTATTGAGTGTTTTTTGTTTTACTAGAGCAACCTACTCATTAGTTAATAGGCAATCTGATTTCCAAGCGGAATCCTCTTTGGGACGTTCTCAAACAGGCAATCCTCGCACACAATTGTCGAACATGAGCTTTAGCGGATACCCTGTAGCTGCTGATGCGTTCAACGAATCTGTTACTCAGTCTGAGAATGCCGTTTTCCTTCCGGTAATCTTTCGCTCAGACTTGAACAGTGGCGAACTCCAAGATTTCCGTCTCCAAACTACCTCCAATCACGGTATTAACATTGTCGAGAATCCCGAAGGGAACGGTAGAGTTGTCCAATTTGATTTACGCAGAACCGACCCCCTATGGGCTGGGATATCTCACAGGACCGAGATTGTGCCCAAAATCCCCAGAGAAGATATCCAGTTCGGTACCACTTATATCTATTCTTTCCGCACTTATATTCCCGAAGATTGGCAGAATGACGGGTCGGGCGAACACATTACTCAGTGGCACAGCCCACCTGATGCTCACTTAGGTGAACCCTGGCGAAGACCTCCGGTCTCACTGAATATTCAGGGTAACAACATGATGCTTGGAGTGTGGTGGGATGCAAATCGCATTTCCGATCGTAAAAACCTTAACGGAAGCTGGAATGTTTGGCAGGACAAATTAGTCAAAGGACAATGGGTTGAGTGGAAATTTGAAATTAAGTGGAGCTACCGAGGTGACGGCATCCTCAAGATGTGGAGGAATGGCGTTCTTGAGCTAGATCGCCGAGGACCTAACACGTATAACGATTCCATTGCCCCCTTTGTTAAACATGGAATTTATAAACCTGATTGGGCGTCTTTCCCCCATTTATCGACAAGTACACACCGCTCTTACTTTATGGATGACATCCTCTATTTTGAAGACCGGACTGACACAACAACCAATCAGTAGGTTCTTTGTGTTGATATCGCTGCCGTTTATGTCTTTCGTGGGCATATTATCAGCTGGAAATCAGTTATCACAAAGGAGGCATAGTCAGCAGAGATGGACGACTTGATACGGACTATCGATTAATTGTGAGAGTGAAGAATAGGGAAAAGAAGGTGATTCCAAGGTTAGACAGAACAGATTGAGCTTGTAGTGGGAGGCTCAATTGGCCCAAAAATTAGTAAATTGTGCCCGAGACATTTCGGTGTATTGAAGCAGGAGTCCCTCTGAGAATATGACTCGCTATCCTCGTTACATATAACGCTGATGTCAGGCCTATTTGGATTATTTGTTGGAATCAAATGGTTCATTGATACCTATTTTGGGAGATCGTTTAAATCTTGGCAATTTCTATCAAATCGAACAGTCAATCGCGAGGAACTAGATATAATCCGAGCATCTTGAAGACTTTGTTCTACTTTTATCAACATAATCTAGGCGATCTCCTTTCCTCAATATCTGTAAGCAACCGTTAACCTGACTAGGATCTATGTTGGATCGTAACTGTTGTTTTTGTTTTTAGTTCAGATCTCTGTTTTGTTGATTCGTCGTGAAGAGCAGCGTTACTATACTCGTCGTTCTCTAAGACTTATGTATTATTGGCTAATAATGAATTACTCTTTGTTGGTGATTTTAAAAAGGTATTCATAGATGTGGCCTCAAAATATCAAATTTCCTAGGTCTTGGAAACTCACTACTACAGATGTTAATTCCCAGTGTCAACTCTGCTCTCTCGCCCTTAAATCTCGCTTGTTTGATGCCTTGAATGACATCAAAGGGCATTATAAACCTTCTAGTCAGGAGAAAAAGGCATGAAACCCCATGTGTTTGTGGCAATGCCCTTTGGTCAAAAAGATGACTCTAGAGGAGGCAAGATTGATTTTGATAAGGTGTATCAAAACTATATCGAACCTGCGTTAGTTGCTGCGAACGTTGAGGTTATTTGTGCAGAGCGAGAACAACGAGCAGGAGATATCCGTAAGGATATGTTTCAAGAGCTAGTATTGGCCGATCTCGTGGTGGCCGATCTGACCATTAACCATCCTAATGTTTGGTATGAAATAGGGGTACGCCATGCGCTACGAGCTAGAGGGGTTGTCATTGTATGTGGTGGCAAAATTACGACAGCCTTCGATCTTCAATCCGAGCATAAATTGCGTTATCAACTTGTAAAGGGTGTGACTCATCCAGATATTTCTGAACCCAATCCAGATACATTAAATGAGGACATCGTGGCTCTTACCCAGATGGTGAAAGAGACTTTGGAGTCCTGGAAAGGCCGTAAGATCAGCCCCGTATTTAATTTAATGCCTCACCTCCAGGAGCCTGACTGGAAGTCACTCCGTGTAGGTGATGCGCGTGAGTACTGGAAAAATCATGACCGTTGGGAAAATCGTTTGGAACTGGCACGGAAATCCAAACCACCTCTTGTAGGCGATATCTTAGTCCTCTCAGAGGAAGCTCCCGTTGCAGCTTTCCAAGCCGATGCTTGGATTCAAGCAGGAGTTGCATTATTGAATACCAAACAGTATGACTTTGCATTAGAACAGCTTCAGCGAGGTTTAGATATCGAACCTGATTGTCTCAATGCTCTTCAAAAGAAAGGCATTTGCCTTCAAAAACTAGCTCAAAAAAAGTGGAAAAATTATAGCATTGATAGAGTGAAAAAGCACTATCAAAAAATGTTGAAAACCTATCCTAATGATTCTGAAACTTGGGCATTGCTCGCTCGGGTTGATAAAGATGTTTGGATTGAATCTTGGAGCGAGCCAAATCTCTCTATAAATGAGAGGAGAGCGAAAGCTGCTGAAGAAGATGCCCTTCTTAGATCGGCTATAGAAAGCTATTACCAGGGATATTCTCGGGAACCTAAATACTATTATTCTGGGATTAGTGCGTTGACCTTGATGCATCTCTTCCAGGATTTAACTGCGGAAGCAGACTATGAAGATCGAATGGATATGTTGCAGGGTGCTGTTCGCTTTTCTGCTACATGTGAAACTAATGCCGCTCGACTCTATTGGGCTAAGGTAACCCTTGGAGATTTAGAGGTTTTGGTTGGTACGCCGCAAACGGTAAAGAGAGCTTATAGTGACGCGATCGCTAACAATGGAAAAAATTGGTTTAATCTTGATTCCGCTCGTTCTCAACTCCAACTCTTGAAAACCCTAGGATTCCGGCCAGATAACGTTGACGCGGGGATTGAGACATTGAGTCGAGCCATCAATCGGTTGACTAAACCAGAGGAGCGATGGGAACCCAAGCAAGTCTTTCTATTTAGCGGACATATGGTTGATGAGCAGGATCGCAAGACACCGAGATTTCCTAATGAAAAAGCTGCGATCGCTTTCCGTAAAATTGAAGAAGCCCTCGTAGAAATGGGGGCAGGGCCAAACGATCTTGCGCTGACACAAGGGGCTTGTGGTGGAGATCTAATCTTTACTGAAGCCTGCCAAAAGCTCGGTGTCAAGGTCCAATGGATGCAACCCTTTGATGAGCCGGAGTTTATCCAGCGTTCAGTAGATCGCGGTGGTCCGGAATGGCGCGATCGTTATTTTGCTGCCAAGGAAAAACTGGATATAGAGAAGCTACCGATTCGCTCGGCGCCCCAAAGTCTTGGCTCTACTCCGCCCAGATTTGGAGCCTATTATTCCTACGAACGATGCAACTTGTGGTTGCTCTTTACTACGCTCTCATTTGGGACTGAGAAAGTTAGGTTTATTTGTCTTTGGAATGGTGAAGGTGGAGACGGTCCTGGGGGGACCGCTCATATGTACAACGAAGTTAAGGATAGAACAGGAATGGTTAAATGGGTCGATACAAACTCACTATAAAGAGGTGAAAATTGGGCTTTATTTAATTGGCTTATATTGGATTGTATCGGTTTGGGGCGTTCACACAATGTTCGATGTTCCGTTCCTTCTTTCATGATTTATCTGATTTGTTTGAGTGTTTTAACATGAAGGCATTCTCTGAGCAGCGATATTGGCTTAAGGGATTAACGGCTCAAAGGTTTTTGGTGTTTTTCCTGTCTTTTGCCTTATTGAATCCTCTGCCTCTGCAGTTTTTCCTTACTGGGGAGGTGACTGCACAAACGGCTATGGCCTCAAGAGGAGAGCAGTTTTTTGAGCTGTGTAGGCAGCATTTGAGGGATGGTGAAGCTGACTATGCCCTTGAAGCATGTAACGCAGCGGCGGAGGAATTTTCCCTGGTTGAAAATGAAGAGATGGAGGCACGGGCATTAAAGAATGTGGGGATTGCCTTCCAGTTTCTGTCTCAGTTCCAAGATTCTATCGAATCGACAAAAAAGGCTCTGACAATAGCTCGTAGGATTGGCAATCGTGAGATTGAAGCAAATTCCCTTGGAACTTTGGGGATTTCTAACCGATTGCTCGAGAACGATAGAAAGGCAGTTGGCTACCTTCAGCAAGCCTTAGAGCTCTTCCGAGAGCTGGAAGACCGTGAGGGGGAAGCGACTGCTCTAGAGAATTTGGGAGCTGCTTACGGAGAACTAGGGAGATACCGCGAAGCGATTGACTACTATCAGCAATATTTAGAGCTATCCGCGCAGTTGAAGGAAACCCTTAACTAGTTTTAGGACAGGAAACTGCGCCAAGGCTATCGCTATCGCTTTGCCATATATGGATTCTTCCGGTTTCGTTCACCCTCTATGTAATAGCCTCAAGAAACCGGAGTTAAGCACCCCTCCACATCGTTGCGGGGGTTATTCACCAGACTACTCACTTCCGTCAGCACCAACGGTTCGCGCTCGATGTTCTGAAGTATCTTGGCGGCTTCAGAAGTACTCTGTCGCTGACTATCTAGCCAATCGCCGTAACTCTCCCGAGCCAATATCACAGGCATTCGCTCGTGAACTTCCCGCATCGTTTTGTTCGCAGCAGTAGTCATGATGGTGCAGGACTCTAATTCCTCACCATTGGGACCGGACCACAAACTCCACAGCCCAGCAAACGCAAAGGGTCGCCGATCTTTGAAGTGAATGTGATACGGGTGTTTGACCTTCCCTTCTTTCTTCCACTCGTAAAAGCCATCCGCCGGAATCAAACAGCGTCTGTGGCGCAGAATCCCCTTAAACATTTTCTTCTCGGCGATCGTTTCCGATCTAGCATTAATCGGACGCGGCCCTTTGTCATCGAGAGTCTTCGACCAAATGGGAATTAGCCCCCAGAGGGCAAACGCAAACTCTTGTTCTCCTCTCAAATTGCTGCGGATCGTTGCAATGGGTTGGGAAGGAGCGATGTTGTAACGCGGCAGAACGGGTGGCAGCTGCTCCAAACCAAAATGTTCCGCCACCTCCTCTGCAGAACTGGTCAGGGAATAGCGACCGCACACTGGCTTCACTCCACATGGATAGGTGACACATCGCTCACCGTACCACCAGCAGTTCAGATCAGCGAGTTGTGTAGGCTTGGCGTCGTCATCCTCTGCTTCATTCGCCAGAATCGTTGCCTTTCTTACCCTCTGAAGACCCCCCATGTCAGCGCAATCCATCGAGAAGTTACATGCCGTCTAAATCGATGGTTTTCATTCTTCTTCTCCTTCAAGCTCAACGGGCCAATCTTCTCAATTGAGGTCAAGCGATCGCGATCGCAGGCGGCTGTAGATTGCGATCGCTGAGTTCTGTGGGCGGTCGAAATAGGCTGAATTCATGAAGTTTCTGAGAGATTGACCGTGACCTTCCACTCCACCGCATCTAAGGTTTTCGCCTTTATTGGTTTGAGCCTCTTAGCTACTCCCATCGTCCAAGCCCGTCCTTTCCTCTCTACCCAATCCCTGCGCCAAGGTTCCCAATTACAGGTGCAGCGAACTATCCCTCGCCGGCAACCTCAACGCTCCAACACCGTTCAGCCCCTCAACAATAGCGGTGGCTACGACTATCAAGCGTTTGCTCCCAGTGCTCCCACCAGCGGTCCCCAAGGGATTTGGAAATACGGTAATTGCAATAATGTCGTCAGAGTTTTAGTCAGCAACATCGGCGAAACGGTTGGCCCCAACGGTACTGTCACTCTTACAGTTCCCGAACCCATCGACGATTCCGATTATTTCAACGCTCCGACTGTCGATGTGACTTACACCCGATCCTTTAGTGCCATTCCAGCCGGTCAACACACTTGGATTGAATTTACGACCGTCGATTTCCCCGAGGTGTTTAGCTACGATCTCAACGCCACTGTCACACCGGATGGGGATAGCAACCCCTCAAATAACTCCCGCACGGTGAACGTGTTCGTTAACCACTCCTGCTCCTAGCGGACTTCTAACGGGTCGGATAGCAATACGAGCCTGCTACCCGACCCGTCACCGTACCACCAGCAATTCAGACCAACGGGTGGTGTAGGCTTTGGTCGTCATCCCCCGCTTCATCAACCAGACCCGCTGCGTCCCCTCCCCTCCAAAGAACACCGATCGCCGTCCCATTCTCTGATTGATGGAGTCGACCGTTTGCATCAACACCTGCGATCGCTTGCTGTCGGCAGGGTGAAATAAATCCGATTGCACCCCCTCGGATGAGGAAAGATCCATCAGAATCACTCCTGCCTTGGCATAGCGGAATCCCTCGCGATAGATGGAATCCAGAGCCTGCAACGCTCCACTAGCTATAGAACGGGTATCTGAGGTAGGAACGGGGAATTGAACGATGGCGTGCTGGCTGTAAGTAGGTTCTTGTGGATTGAACAGTCCCGTGCGAATAAACACCTGGGCCAATCCGCAAATGGAGTTTTGGGAGCGCAGCTTCTCAGCCGCACGGCTGACATGCATCGTGACCGACTGCCGTAGGTGTTCCAGGGACGTCACCCGCTGGCCGAAGGAACGGGAACACATTATTTGCTGTTTGGGAGCAAACGCCTCCGCTTCGATGCAGTTAATTCCTCGCAGCTCAAACACAATCCGCTGCATCACCACCCCAAAACGCTTGCGGATCATCTCGAGATCGGCTGCCCGTAACTCTTGCGCCGACTGGATTCCGATGCTGCGCAAGCGCCGACCCCAGCGACGGCCGATGCCCCAGATATCCTCCACCGCGATCGTTTCCAAAACGTCTTCTAGATGCTCGGCCCCACCCAAGTTGAACACCCCACCGGAGATCTTGCGCTTCTTGGCGATGCGGTTGGCAATTTTTGCCAAGACTCGGGTGGGGGCTATGCCGATTGAGACGGGGATGCCCGTCCATTGCCTCACGGTCAGCACGATGTCCCGACCGTAGGCATCTAGACTCGCGGGATTGAAGTGGGTCAGATCCAACCAAGCCTCGTCGATGGAATAGATGTCCATATCGGGGGTGAAGCGACCCAACGTACTCATCACTCTGGCGGACATATCCCCGTAGAGGCTGTAGTTGCTGGACACCACCACCGCGTTGTGGCGACTGAGAAAGGTCTTCCACTTGAAGTAGGGGGCCCCCATCGGGACTTTGAGGTCCTTGAGTTCGTTGGAGCGGGCCACGATACATCCGTCGTTATTGCTGAGAACGGCGATCGGTCGATGCGCCCATTGAGGTTGAAACACCCGTTCGCAGGAGCAGTAAAAGTTATTGCAGTCCACCAGTGCGATGCGGCGGGAACGGAGATTAGAGTTTGCGGACGACACCTGTGACCACCCCCCAAATTTGCAAATCTTGTTCTGCGGAAATCCGAATCGCCGGATAGGCGGGGTTTTCCGGTTGCAGTTCAATGTCGGAATTCTGCCAGTAGAGGCGTTTAACGGTGGGTTCGCCATCGACGATCGCCACCACGATTGCGTTGTGGGCAGCCTCTTGCGACCGGTTGACTACCAGGATGTCCCCATCCATAATTCCGGCCCCCACCATGGAATCCCCGCTGACTTGGACGTGATAGGTGGCTGCCGGCTGGTCGACGAGATACTCGTTCAGGTCGAGATGCATTTCGATATAGTCATCTGCTGGAGAAGGAAAGCCTGCAGGTACTCGGGAGGCAAACAGGGGACGTTCCTGCTTGCCAGGAGAGGGGGCAGCCACCCGAATATCCACCACGTTGATGTTCGGCCCATTGGAATTTATGCCCAACTGCTCTTGGGGCTGGGAAATCAGCGCTTCAACTTCCGGTACGCGGCTTTGGGGGATCCGTTTCACCACGGTGGGCTCTTTGAATTTGCGGCCTGTCCCCTTGGGCCGCCCTGCGCCGGACCTCTTTCCGCCGTGTTTATTTTTCATGGTGGCGTATCCATTTGAATTATGTAACTATAATCAAATGGTACTTCATTGGTGCGTCAAATGTGCATAAAGCCCTCCGAGTGGCAGCACCTCTTCCCCGCCCTTTCCGCGTAACTCCGATCCAAACCTGACCGCAGTCTCGCTATAAGCGAGCGTTGGAGCGATGATTCATGACAGACAAAAAACCATCTAAAAGCGATCGACCCCCGGAGAAGACCACATCTTCCAGAGAAAGAGACCCCGCCGTGACGGTAGCCATCATTACGGGTATCGCTACAGTTGTGGCAGCCATTATCACGGCGATCGTTGGTCCCATTCTAACGAGGGAAACTCCTCAATTGACCGAGCCTCAGACGTCCCCGTCCCCCTTGACTTCTTCGGAGAAAGCATTCGACACAACAGCTCAATTACTTACACCTATGAGGGAGAAAAGACGGTTCCACTCCACCCAATAGTCAATCCTCGTTCAGCACCTGAACAAACCTGAACTTTCTCCTGAACTTTTCGGGATTTTCTCTGCTCGGAGGTTTCGGGATACTGAGGATATCGAAGCAAAGGGCGCAGCCCACTCACTACTGGAGTAAGACATCATGGCCTCTTTGACCTACCGCGGCATCGCTTGCCAAGCATCTGCATTCGAAACCGTTGAGACCAAACAGCAAGCAACATTTCTTGGTCGTAAGGCCAACGTCATCAGCCCGGTTAAGTCCCCCGCGACCTTACCCGCAGACATCCAGTTCTTTGGTCGTCACACCCCAGCAACCCTTGAGAGAAACATCATCCTCGATATCGCTGGATGGGCTACTGCATAAGCAAGCGAATCAATTTCATCAAACAAAATTTCATCAAGTTGCTTTGGAGTGAGACAAATGTACTCGATTTCCCTCGCTCGCAACGAGTAAGACGTATTGCCTGTCCATCTCGTTCAAAGATTGCAAGTGATTGATGGTGGGAAACAGACCGAGAAAGATCGACCCCGAGCACGATGGATACTTTGCGACGGTCAACTTGTTTGCCATTGGGAGATCGACAACTAATATTCATTGACCTGAAATTGCTAAGTTTCTCGGCTGTTAAGCGAATCCAACTACCGCTGTTTACAAGCCATCCCTCATCGGACTAGCTTCTGGCTGAGACCCTTACTAGAGCCCACCGTCTGTCTCCCTGCAGATTGTCTTGTTCCCAATACTAGTTGGCTCGATTCAGCCCGGCAGTAGTCGGATTAAAATTTGGATTGAAGCGCGTGTCTTTGTTGTAGCAAGCTCCTTCAAGATGAGCGTGATGTAAATCTACACCGATTAAATCTGCACCATTTAAAATCGAACCGCTCAAATTGGCTCCACTGAGGTCGGCATCGCAGAGACTGGCATTGGTCAGGTCGGCCAGTTCCAGATCGCTACCTCGTAAGTCAGCTCCGTCTAAAGACGAATCGGACAAGTCAGCCTCGTTCAGATCGGCTCCTTCCAGGATGGCATCCCTGAGGTAGCTGCCTCTCAGATCGGTATCTCTGAGGTTCGCCTCGCTCAGGTTGGCCCTGCTCAGATTGGCGGCTCTCAGGCTGACCCCAGCCAAATTTGCCTGAATAAAAGTCGTACCGTGCAAATCCGACTGGTCAAGTTTCGAGTCTCTTAAATCCACCCCGCTCAGTTCGGATTCACTGATTTCAATTCCCCGGAAATCTCGCTTACCGGCAGTGTATTGTTCCATCAGTTCGGCTGTATTCATATCTCCACCCTCCAACGAGTGTCGCAGAGGTCCCTTATTTATTATCTCAAGCAAAGATGAGCTTTTCGTGGAGATGAGTGCTAGAGGAGAATTCGTGCCAATCGCGTTTCGGGGCTAAGTGGCTTCTTGCTGCCTCCACCACGAAGGCAGGTGTGCAATTGAATCGAGAACGGCATCCGGTTGGATGGGGCCAGGCAGATCGGTTTCCAGAAATTTTCCGGTGCGAACTAAGATGCCTTGTAATCCAGCCTGTTGAGCCCCTCGAACGTCGCCTACGATATCGTCGCCAATTGTCACTGTGTTGGATGGGCTGGAACCGATGGAAAGTAACGCTGCTTCAAAGAAGGACTTCGCTGGTTTCCCCAGTACAACTGCCTGCTGCCCCGAGGCACACTCGAGGGCTGCCACAAAGGGCGCAACGTCGAGTCTCAAGCCATCTGGAGCTCGCCAATAGCGTGTCATCCCCAAAGCCACAAACGCTGGAGCTGGCTTTGCCATCAACAGTCGAAAAGCACAATTCAAAGTGGCAAAGTCCCAGGCTTCCCCCAAATCTCCCACGACGATGCTGGCAGGAGCCGTATCGTCCCCGTCGGTAAAGGGGGTCAGGGAAGCAAAGTCACACAGCGTCGGCTGGGGCACGAACAGGGCAGCAGGACCGGGTGCATGTTCGGCGAGCCATCGCGCGGCAGCGACAGGAGGGGTGAGAATTTGTTGCTCTTTGATTGCAATGCCCATGCCAGCTAGCTTCTGCACTAGGGCGCTGCGCGGACGTGAGGTTGTATTGGTCAGGTACAGGTGTGGAATCCGGTTCTTTGCCAGCCAGGCAATCGTGTCTGCAGCCCCAGGAATGACGTCCTCTCCCTGGTAAATTACACCGTCCAGATCGATGAGGATGGCCTGCATAACTCTGTCTTTGAGCGATTGTTTTACGTCCACTCTCGTTTAAAAGGCACAAGAGATCGGGTGGCGATAACCCATTGCAGTGCGGACCCGCTGTTCGGCAAGGTCGACAGCAACCTCCCGGGGCAGTTTGCCTGTCCGAGCAGCTTTCTCCAACACGAGTTCGGTATTGGTGCGAACTTTCTCTTTAATGGTCTGAAAGGCGAGGATTTGAGTGCCCCCTCGATACTCAACAGCAGCACAGATCACGCCGCCAGCGTTGGCAATGAAATCGGGGACGATGAGAATGTTCCTCTCGTGACAGATGCGCTCTGCCGCTGTCGTAAACGGAATGTTTGCCCCCTGAACCACCAGCTTGGTTTGCAACCGTGCCACATTGTCTTGAGAAATGACATCGGGCCTGGCTGCCGGTAGCCAAATATCGCATTCGATATCGACAATTGCATCGCGATCGCGTTTCTCCCCTGCCGGACTGTCAACCACGCTTTTACCGGCACGTTTGAGCGATATCAGGCGATCGAGATCGATGCCGTGGGGATCGAACAGCGTTCCTTGAGAATCTGCCGCTCCCACCAGGACAACCCCTTTCTCCTGTAAAAAGCGGGCAGCATGCTTGCCCACCGAGCCGAACCCCTGCACCACCAGTCGGGCTCCTTTTAGGTCGAGATCGCAAAACCGGCTGGCGACCTCTGTCGAAATACTGAGGCCGAACCCCGTTGCCCCAATCTCGTCGAGGGGAATACCACCCAGTTCTGGAGGCAGCCCGACCGCGCGACCAATCTCGTCCTGAATCCAGGCCATGCAGCACTCGTCGGTGCCCATGTTGGGGCCGGGAATGTACTCGGTGACGCCCCGAATGGCGCGGGCAAAAGTACGGATTAACCGTTCTTTGTCGGATAGCGGTAGCTTCGGATCGGCTAAGATAGCTGCCTTACCACCCCCGTGGGGAAGTCCGGCAGCAGCATTCTTCAGGGTCATGGCTCGGGCCAGCCGAAAAACTTCTTCGGTGGTGACGTCCGGTGCCATGCGGATGCCCCCAATGGATGGACCGCAAGCTACGTTGTCCACGACGAGAATAGCCTTTAACCCCGTGAGCGGTTCGTAAATGTGGCTCACCTTAGCCGGTCCAAACTCATCGGCAAACCGGAAGGAGGTGTCTGCGGACAGCGATCGCTCCACCTCTCTTTCGGTCTGCATCGGTTCGTTAAAAGATGGCTTTTGCGTTAAAAAAAACTCAGGATCTGTTCTCAGTCTCGTCATATGGAAGGCTCCAAATTCGACAGAGGGTTTTGTCTCGAAAGCGCTATTGCCCACTGATTGCAGAGAGCCTCAAAGTACGATTTTGACCCTTGAGTCTCTTGATTCCTATCTTGGTCGAATTCGCTCCAAATGTATCGAGTTTGACAAAAAATAGAACGTTTTGCTTGCCATCAAAGGCTTCGATCCCGCTGCAACCACCGACCAAAGTCGCAACCTACAATAGTGATAGGGGAGTCAAAATACGCTTCGGTCAGGTAGCTCGGTCTACCCTCCCGCAGGGAGAAAGTGATGATTCGAATTCGTTTTCACGGCCGTGGGGGACACGGTATCAAGACTGCCAGTCGCATTGTTGGTACTGCTGCTTTCTTTGCGGGCTATCAGGTTCAAGACTCCCCTGTGTACGGTGCGGAGCGGCGTGGCGCGGCAGTCGTTGCATTTACGCGAATTGCTCAAGAGCCCATTCTGGAAAGGGGGGCGATCGCTTGCCCGGATTTGATTGTCGTTGGCGATGAAACCTTGCTGGAGGATCCGGGAGCAGGCGTGCTGGCCGGTCAGGAATTAGCCGGAGCGATCTTCCTGAATGCTGAGTCTGCGCACCCACTGGTGGAAAAATACGCGCTTCGCCCGCGCGCGATCGCTTGGGACATCACCAACCGCGCTCTGGAAATTCTGGGTTCCGCGTCAGCGCTCAGTGCAGGTTTGGCAGCGGCAGCGGCAAAGCTGACGGGAGCGATCGCGCAAGACAACCTCCTCAATGCAGTGCGCGAAGAACTGGAGGACCTGCACGTTGCGCAGGAGGCGATCGCCAAAAACTTAGCGTTGGCTGGCGAGGTGTTCGACGGGCTGCCCAGCCTCGAACTGCAGTCGCGAGACGTGCCCGATTGGTCGAAAATCTCCCCTGTCAATTACGAAGGGTTGCTGGCCAGTACGCCGAGCATTCTGACCGCCGGCAATGCAGAGTTACGTCAAACGGGCTCTTGGAGGGTGGAGCGTCCCGAGATCGATCGCGATCTCTGCACCCGCTGCGGCCTTTGCTTCGCCCGCTGCCCGGACGGGGCGATCGCGTTTGACGAAGAGGGCTACCCGATTATCGATTACGAGCACTGCAAGGGTTGCATGATTTGTTGGGCGCTCTGTCCCGCGCGGGCGATCGCCAGGAAGAAGGAAGTGCGGGCATGGTGAGGAAACTATTGACCGGTAACGCGGCGGCTGCCTGGGGGGCCAGACTGGCAGACATCGACTACGTCCCGGCCTTTCCGATTACCCCCCAAACCGAGATTATCGAATCCCTGGCCGAGTGGTTTGCCGATGGGACGTTGAGTGGTAAGTTCGTCACCCTCGACAGCGAGCATTCCATGATGACAGCAGCTGGGGCGGCGGCGGCCACGGGGGTGCGCACCTTCACGGCCACCTCCAGCCAGGGGCTGGTGTATGCCATGGAAGCCCTCTACACGATCGCGGGCTGGCACGTCCCTCTAGTGCTGGTGAACGTCTCCAGAGGTCTGTCGGCCCCAATCACCCTCGGTCCCGATCACAATGACGTGCTGGCTGCACGGGATACCGGCTTCGTCCAGATCCATGCAGAAACCTGTCAGGAAGTCCTGGACTCGATCCTGATGGCCTACCGCATTGCCGAAGACGCGAGGGTTTGGGTGCCCGTATTGGTGAATCTGGATGGGTTCTATCTATCGTTTACTCGAGAACCCGTGGACATACCCGACCAGAGCGAGGTGCGAGACTTCCTACCTGCCTTTCAACCAAAGCACCCCGTGTTTCGCGCTTCTCAGCCTGTGGCACAGGGAGTAGCCGTGTTGGAGGGAGCCACCTACAGCTATTTCCGCTACCAGCTGCATCGGGCGGTGGAAAATGCGGCACAGGTGCACGCAGAAGTGGCTGATGAATTCTTCGAGCGGTTCGGCCGTCGCTACGGCGCGATCGACCCCTACTATGCCGACGATGCAGATACTCTACTGGTCATGGCCGGCTCGTTTTCCACGAAAGGGAAGGCGGCGGTCCGTCGCTGGCGAGAGCAGGGCAAGCGGGTGGGGTTAGTGCGGCTGCGCACGATTCGCCCTTGGCCGGCGGCAGAACTGGCTGAGGTGTTGGGGGGCCGTCAAGCCGTTGCCGTGCTGGACCAAAATCTCTCGCCGGGTCTGGGGGGCATCCTCTACCGCGAAGTGGCCGCCGTGCTGGCGAGCTCGCCACAGCGCCCCAAAGTGTTGAGATCCTTTGTTGGTGGGTTAGGGGGGAAAGATATCTCGCCTGCCGAATTCGATTTCGTTCTGGAACGGCTCGCGACTGTTGGAGACGAGTCCTATGTCGGCCAGCCAGAGCTGCTGTTTACGGAGGGCGATCGCGACACGGTACAGCGGCAGTTAGTGCTGGCCGGTAAGCGGCCGGAAGGAGAGCAACCGTGAAGGTTAAGCGGGAATTTTACAAGAGCTTGAAGGATCTACCGACGGAAGAGTATCTTGCACCGGGGTCTCCACTTTGTGCCGGTTGCGGTGGGTTGGCGACGCTGCGGTTGATGCACAAGATCCTGGGAGAAAATGTGGTCATTGTGGATGCGGCTGGCTGCATGACTCTGATGGCCATCTACCCTTTTACGCCACTGCGTTCCTCTTGGCTCTATACCACCATGGCCAGTCCCTCGGCGGGGGCACAGGGGATTCGGGATGCCCTAGACGTGCTGCTGGCCAAAGGACGCATTCTTCCCGAAGAGTCCCTGCACGTCCTGGTCCTGGCTGGCGAGGGGTCCACCTACGACATGGGACTCTCCTCCACCTCGGCAGCCATCCATCGGGGGCTGAACTTCTGGTATCTCTGCTACGATAACGAAGCTTATGGCAATACGGGCTTTCAACTCTCGGCGGGTTCGCCATTCGGCTCCGCAACAGCAACGTCGCGGCAGGGGACGCAGCAGACCAAGAAGGATATTTTCGAGATCTGGCGAGCTCAGAAGCCCCCTTACATTGCTACTGTTTCCTCCCACGAGCCGGTGGACCTGGCTGAAAAAGTGCGGCGAGCGATGGATTTTCGGGGGCCGAAGTTATTTGTTGCGTTAGCGGTTTGCCCGACTGGATGGGGGTTTGACCCAGCGCTGAGCGACGAAATCGCCCGACTGGCTATTGAAACGGGGGTTTGGCCGCTGAAAGAAGCGATTCGGGGTCAGGTAAGGCACACCTACATTCCCAGCCATCTGCACCTAGTGCGCGAGTATCTGGAACCGCAGCGCAGATTCCGCCACTTGTTCAAGCCAACGGTTCAGGAAGAGCAGCTAGCGCAGATTCAGGCACGTGTCGATGCCTACTGGCAGTCAGCGGATCGAGAGGAAGAGCAAGGAGTCAGTGTCTCTCAGATCTCTGCCGCCCAATCGACTTGAATCAGAGGGCTGGGTGCAAGGCCGTATGAGCTAGGATTTCATACGGAATCCCTGCTCTTCATCCGAGAACAGCCATCCGACAACAGTGCCGATGTCAAAACTGTCTCGAATCTGACCCGTAGCGGCATCGACAAAGAGTCGATCGAAACGGGAAGCATACATTCCTCCATCCGCCTGTTGTTCCGCAGTCGCCAATTCTAAAATTTTCGCCAGTCGCTCCTGCCAAAGACGCATGTTTTCGGGGCGCAAGTCTATCCAGCCTTGTTCTGCTTTGCCCGCTTTGATGGTGGGACCGCGCAGGAGGCGATCGCCCTCCGGAAGCAGAATGGGAATGCCCACCGAGATCGCTTGTGTGCGTAACTCCCCTACTGTCACCAGTTCCTCGTAACAGGCTCTCGCCAGCTGCAAGGGGTCTATCCCCTTTACCCGTTGAATGCTGTTTTGGCTCACTTGCTGGAGTAAGTACGCCTCGAACAGTAGTTTCGAGAGGCGCGGGGGACCGAGGGCCTCGAAGGCTATGCTGTGCGCCCCCTTCTCCCGAGCCAAGTGTTGCATGCGGGCGATCGCCTGGCCGCGCAACCAACCTGCTCGGTAGGAGGGACCCAGTACCGCTTGGTCTAGGGCGCTAATCATGTCGTATCCCGTATTGCCCCCTTTGAGTTCCAACACCACGTTCTCGGCCACCTCCTCCGCCGTGATAAATTCCATCTGACGCAGGGCCGTCAGTGTGGAGAACTCTGCCAGAGCATAGAGGCCGTTTTCCCCAGTGTCGATGTAGACGTTCTCCAAAGACTTTCCCTCAAGCTCGATGCCAAACTCGCCAGTAGGAACACTTGCATCTGCAAGGTCGTAGGCCAATTCTGGCGGGCAGTCGTAGAGGGCAACGGAGCGTCCTTTTTGCGAAATGGGACCGTATCCGATTTCAGCCCAGCCAATCGCCGCCGCAGGCTTGATTTCTTTCACGGCAGGGCGATCGGGCGGCGTGCGAGCCAGGAGAAATAGCAGCAGGCTGTGGGCTCCCGCAACGGCAGTTTTGGAGAGCAGCACTGACGAAGGTTTCTCCTCGCCGTGGGTATAGGGGATATTCAATCCCATGCCGCCGGTTCCCGTCGTTCCCACCTTGACGTAGGCTTGAACCCCCGGCCAGTCATTGTCGGCATCGCTCAGCGCCTCGTACAAAATCTGCATGTGGCGGACTAATTGGGGGGTGTACATCTTGACCAAGTGCCGCTCCACCGCCATCCGATAGGTTTCGGGAGGGCCGTCAAGGGAGGCCAGGAGTTCGCGCGCGCTCTCGTAGACGTCTTGGTATGCAAAGGCGGTAGCGGTATTGATGCAATCGACGATCGCGTGGGGTCGGTATTGGGCGATCGTGCGAGCCAGGGTGGATTGGGCTAGTATCTCGTCCTTGCGCTTGTTCTCCAGAGGATCGAGCAGATCTTTCAAGACTTGCTGCCGCTTGCCGGGATCGGCCAGAATTTCCCCCCAACTGAAATCCTTGTACTCCCACCGCACAAAAATATTTCCCCAACAGGCATCGATCCGAGCCCCCGGTGAAGCCTCTGTCCGCAAGAGCTTGACCGCGCGTTCCGCACTGGCCTGATGGCCCGCTGCAACGATGAGGTGGGCTGGCGATTCTTTCAGCAGGCGGCGACAAACCGCGGTTCCAACCAGCCCCGCTCCCCCCAGTACTAAAACAGTTTGTCCTTGGAGATTCACACCGCCTACCCTCTTCCTGCTTTGGCTGCCAAGCTTTTCAAGCCTACCGCTTGCAGCCGGATGCGGGCGTCAACCACCGTAATTCCTTGACCTGGTGCCAAAACCTTAACCGGATTCAGATCCATTTCCGCCAGCTCCGGCACTGCCTCCGCGATCGCCGACACCCGCAGCAAAGCCTCCTTCACCGCTTCCACATCAGCAGGCGGACTTCCTCGATATCCCTCCAACAGTTTGTTGCCACGAACTGCGGCGATCGCCTCTTCTGCATCGCGATCGGTCAGTGGAGCTAACCGCACTACCACGGACTCCAATAGTTCCACCAGCGTGCCGCCGAGTCCAAAAGCCACGAGCGGGCCAAACAAAGGGTCTCGATTGATGCCGATCAGAACTTCCACTCCCGCTGGGACCATTTGCTGCACAAGTGCCCCCCGTGCATCTGCAACCGCAGCAGTGACTCGCCGAAAGGCTTCCTCCACGGGAAGGTCTCCTTCAACGGCGATCGCGACGCCCCCCACATCCGATTTGTGAATCGCTGAGGGAGAGATGACCTTCAGGGCTACCGGACCGCCGTACTGCCTCGCAACCTGTACCGCCTCGTCAGCGGTCAGTGCTATAGCCGCCTTGGGTTGCGGCAATCCGATTGCAGATAAAACCTGCTGAACTTCTATGGGCTCCAGCCAGCCGCCGCGATCGCCGAGACGCTCCCGAACCTTTGTCAGCAATCGAAGAACCTTATCGAGGTGGAGGTCGCTAAATTGGGGAATATGCCCTGCGGGACGCGTCCGCCACTGACCGTAACGGACTGCTCGGGCTAAGGCCACAGCCGCTGGCTCGGGAAAGCGATAGCAGGGAACGCAGAGGTCGATGCTGCTTAACTCTTGCAGGGGAGGATCGGTCTGGGCAAAGACGGCCAAGACCGGCTTCGAACTGCCAGTCGCTGCTGTACGAATAGCTCGAGCCACATCGGGTGCTGTCCCAAACACCCGAGGAACGAAAATGGCGATCGCCGCATCCACTTCTCCACTGGCCAGGATGCGCTCGACACACTGTTGATAGAGCTGCGGATCGACCGAGGCAACCAGATCGAGAGGATTGTCAGGTCTCGCTCTCGGTGGCAGAAACTGGTGCAGCAGGGTGCGCAGTTTGGGGGAAAACTCAACAACCCTCAAACCCTCGGACTCTAGAACGTCAGAACACAACACTGCGGGTCCCCCCGCGTTGCTAATGACGGCCACTCTCGCTCCGCAGGGAACGGGCTGGGTTGCGAGCAACGCAGCAGCCTCGTACATCTCCTCAATGGTGTGGGTTTGTACAACCCCCGTTTGTGCCATCAATGCATCTGCAGCTGTAACCGGATTCGCCAGAGCTGCTGTGTGGCTGCTGGCTGCCCGCCTGCCTGTAGCAGTCCGTCCCCCTTTCAAGACAACGACGGGCCTGTGGCGAGCCACCTGGCGGGCGATTTTAAGAAAGCTGCGAGGCTCCTGAAAGGACTCCAGGTACAGTGCAATGCAGTCAGTTGCCCGATCGCCTTGCCAGTACTCGAGCAGATCGTTTTCGGTAATGTCTGCCTTATTGCCCAGCGATACGAAGCTGGAAATCCCTACTCCCAGCTCCGCCAATGCTCCGGGAATCACCAGCCCAAAGGCTCCGCTTTGCGCCCCCAGAGCGACATTCCCTGGAATGGCTACCACCTGAGAAAAAATGCCCTTCAGCGGTCCTGCCGGATCGGTATTGAAGACTCCAACACAGTTGGGACCGAGGAGGCGCACTCCCGCAGAGCGGGTCAACCTCACAAGCTCTCGTTCCCGAGCCGCTCCGAGCTCGCCTGTTTCTGAGAATCCAGCCGAGACAACGACTAGGACTGGAATCGCCTTCTCGATGCACTGATGGGCCACTGTCAGGACTTTGTCAGCCGGTACCGCTATAAAGGCCAAGTCGATCTCTCCGGAGATCTCCAACACTGAAGGGTAGGCAGAAACCCCCTGGACTTGAGGAGCTGCTGGATTTACGGGATAAACAACCCCCGAGAAGGATCGATGCAGGTTGGCGAACAGGCATCCGGGAATCGACTCGGGATTGCGGCTGGCTCCAATGACTACCACAGTTCGAGGTCGAAATAGAGGGGCGATCGATTCCATAGCGCGACCCAATCATCGGTATTGCACGGAAATTGCCTGGTGCCACGCCGGGCGAACGCCTCAAACTCCAGGTCAGTGTTTGCCTAAAGTACACAGCTTGCGAGCTGCTTTCAACTGAATTTTATAAAAGCTAGGCATTCGGGGTGGTGCAGAGCAATCCTCGCACTGGTCTACATCAATATTTATGACAGGAATTGGTGCGGTGATAGATATATTTTTTCTCTCGATTTACCCAGTCGAGTTGCCTGTATTACTCACTGATAGATTGTCAAGGTAGAATCATTCGCGTAAGCATTCCTAATTTCAGGCAAATCACTTCTAGACGATTTTCTCTTGGTATCTGAATGAGAAAATGCTTTATCAAAAGATAAATTTCTTAATCAGAAGAAATCTGCCTGTTGTCGAACGTTAAATACCTTAGACCGACGGGCCTACGTTTCAGGTCTGTTCTCCATTGCAGTCAATTTAAAATGAATTCATGCTCCTCTCATTCTACTATGTATAGCCACCAATTTAGGTTACATTATCTATCCGCGAATCGATGAGAAGTTTCTTTTGTCAACGTACATTTAGATGTCGTTATCGCTGACGTTTGCCTCTGTTACCATGAATTGTAGGGATCGAATGCTTAGGTTGCGTTTGCTATTTTGACTTGTCGAATTTTCTAACTTGTCGAATTTTCTAAATGTTTGCATCGTTTGTGTTGCCTCAATGTGTTTAACGGCTTCGAGAGCTGGAGGGGAATTAGAACGGATCGGTTTCTAATTCCTGCGATTTGAATTTTGAAACCTTGTCTAAGCACTCGGTCTGGATACCGAACATCATCGACCTTCTGAGAGAGGTGATTGCTTTATGACTGTTATCTCTAAACGCCGAGTCAGGCCAGTTGAGCTCGGCAGCATGTGGGATCGTTACTGTAAGTGGGTCACCAGTACCGAAAACCGGCTTTACATTGGCTGGTTCGGCCTGCTGATGATTCCCACTCTGCTAGCCGCTTCCATTTGCTTTATCCTGGCCTTTATCGGTGCGCCGCCAGTGGACATGGACGGGGTTCGCGAACCTGTCATCGGTTCCCTCATGGGTGGCAACAATCTCATCACGGCGGCGGTTGTGCCCACCTCTGCGGCGATCGGATTGCACTTCTATCCCGTCTGGGCCGCTACGTCTCTGGAGGAGTGGCTCTATAACGGCGGTCCCTACCAGCTGATTGTGCTGCACTTTCTCATTGGGATTGTCTGCTATTTGGGACGGCAGTGGGAGTTGTCCTACCGACTGGGGATGCGCCCGTGGATCGCTGTGGCCTTCTCGGGACCGGTCGCAGCGGCGATCGCAGTTCTACTGATCTATCCCATAGGCCAAGGGTCTTTCTCGGAAGGACTGCCTCTCGGGATTGCCGGTACGTTTCATTTTATGCTGGCGTTTCAAGCCGACCATAATATCCTGATGCACCCGTTTGCAATGCTTGGAGTTGCCGGTGTATTCGGAGGAGCGTTCCTAGCAGCCATGCACGGTTCGCTGGTGACCTCGTCATTGATCCGCGAAACCTCCGATCTCGTATCGGAAAATGAGGGTTACCGCTTTGGGCAGCACGAAGAAACCTACAATCTGTTGGCCGGCCACTACGGGTATCTCGGTCGCATAGTGTTCCGGGGTTTGGGATTCCAAAACAAGCGCTCAATTCACATGTTGCTGGCGACCTTACCGACTGTCGGAATCTGGTTTGCCGCTCTGGGCATCGGTACTATGGCCTTCAACTTGAACGGGTTTAATTTCAACGGGTCAATCTTGGATAGCAGCGGACGATACATCGGTACGGAAGCCGACCTGATTAATCGAGCAACGATGGGATTGCAGGTGATGCACTCTCCTAACGCGCACCATTTCCCCTTGAGACTGGCAAGTGGCGAAGCCATTCCGATCTCTACTGCAATGGAGGCTCCTTCTATTGGTTAAATCTCTATCCCTGGATTAATTGTTCATATCAGTGCTTCCCCATAGGAAGCACTTTTTTGATGGGATCC
>JBFRWN010000141.1:0-68535 GCA_051439605.1 Synechococcus sp. | reverse complement strand
CTGGAATTCGTTGCCGGGTGTCTACCGTCAATGCGCGGTAGCTTACACCGATTTTTGGGATGCTTATGCTCTCATCTTTCCTCAGAAACGCCACAAAGCTGTGGGCAAAGAAACTGGCAAAACCAGTAATATCGAGCGCTCCAACTGTACGATGCGCCAGCGAGTTTCACGATTGGTACGTAAAACACTCTCCTTTTCCAAAAAGCTCGAGAATCATATCGGAGCTATCTGGATGTTTGTCCACAACTACAATGCATCCATACTTGTCAAGGATTACCCCATCCTGAATAAAGATACTGAAAATCATTTAATGATACAAATAACGCTAGTAAAGTATAGATACAAATGTCATTTTAGAGAGAAAGTTTAATTGCATCCTAATACTAGAGGTTTCTGTCATGCAGTAAAGTAAAATGTAACTAAATCATTTTGATTTTATCTTCTTTCTCAGTGATATTAATTCTCTTTCTTTTTCAATCCATAACTGTCCAAATATTTCAAAAGCTGAGTCAATATCAATATCAACAGGAAAATCTACATTCTTACTCTTTCTGGGAAAATTAAAAAGATTACCATCATTTTTAGATAGATATTCTTTAGCCAGCATTGTATTACTTTCATGAAAATTTGACATAAAGAGGTCAAGACTCTCTCGATCAAGAGTAACTGTAGGTCCGGTGGAAAATTTCTCTAAAAGCTTAACAAGATTCCCACGCTCTTTAAAAGAAGATCCATTCTGGACACGAGGTACATATTGGTTGAGTCGTCGAAGAAAATCAAGATGCTTAACATCAAGACTAAGATTAGATTTATTTACTGTTTCTAAAAGATTAATGTCTGGTATTCCAACAAGATCTAAAAAATCATCAACAACATCGGAATTCTTTAATAATTCGGATTTAAACAAACGGACTTTGATGTTATTTTTCCCAAAATATTTAGCATATCTATTCGCAAGTGCATAGAAATTATATCTATCATTTTTTCTAGGTAGAGAAAACTTAGTTGTTTTACCATTTTTAATCATGGTAGAATACATAGTAGTTAAGAAGTCATCCTGACGTCTTACGTATAAAATTATGGTCGTATCGCTTGAGATTTGTGAAATAAGATCGTGAAGTCGTTTTACTTCAGAATCTAGCAATAATAAGTCACAATGCTCATTTGAAAAAATGATATTGGTCGCTTTTGAACTATGAACTTCATTTAGAATATCGCTCGTAAAAGACTCACGAAAAGGTATTATATCATCACGAGACTTAATCCCACATAGTTTACGAACATGGGGCATTTTACTATCATCAAGAGCGAAAGAGGCTAGTTTTAAATGGTTCTTTTTTCCAGGTGAAGATGGATAGAGATAATTGTTCTTGTATAGAAGGTCTCTATTATGTGATAAAAATGTTTGAATGCTAGTTGAACCAGTCTTGGCTGTGCCAATATGAAGAAATACTTTTCTGTTTGAAGTGTGCGAATTATTCATAGAACTTACTTTGAGATTAGAACTTTGGCTCGCGTATAGATGACTAAGAAAAGAAATAGTTTATAGTCTATTTCTTAGATACCAAGCAAAAAAGCCTATCAGGCTGATAGCACATAATAAAATTAAAGAGAGAAGATGTAAATCATTAAAATAAAGAACAAAAACAATAAACAGATAGGGAATTGAAAATAATAGGATAACAGACAAATACCTTCTAAATGTCCATTCACCGAAACGTGTAGGATCTTTTTCAGAGTAGAAACCTCTACCCATATGCCTGCGACTTACTTGCGTTACACCTTGAAGAGGTTTATCTGCTCTATATTTTTTAGGTTTCCCTTTAAAAAGTTTTCCATTTAACATGTTGAGCTCCAAAATCAATTAAAGATAGAAACTAGAGAAGTTTAGAGAAACAAATGAAAAATCTACGTAGATAATAATAAATTAAACTAATTTAATAGGCAGCAATCGATAGGAAAATTATAGATAACAGAAAGTTATAAAATGATATTGATTAGGAATGCTTTTGAATATGCTGCATAAAACGTGCAGTGATTTCATCAGACCTTTGATTAGTGAGACCTTGATATATTCGAGCGCTTAAAAAAGAATTTTTGGGAAAAAGTGAATTCCGTTGATTTTGAAAATAGCGAGATACAATTTGTTCATTTTCTTGAATAAACTGCGTCTGGAAGGAATTGAGGATATTCTTTGAAACAATTAATTCTTTTGGATTAATGTCATGCTCTTTAATCCATTGTGAATTAGTTTCTTGCAAAAAGTTTCTAAGTCGTGTAAGAAACTCGGGATCAGATGATGTTAAATTCATACGACGCTTGTACTCAATGAAATCAGGGCATAATCGCTCGTTTACTACTTGCGGCTTAGGAAATGATTCAGTATTTAAACCAAGAGATGAGAAGAAGGATTTAACAAGGTCACTATCTTTCAAAAGATCTTCAAAAACTAAGATATGAATTTTTCCAAATATATCTTCCCAGAGTCGAATTTGTTGTAGATACTTAAAAAGGAACCATTGGTCGTACAAAAAACTAGTAAACTCCCTTCCATATTTTCTTACCTTAATATTTTCCTGATAGACAGAAAGAGCAAAATCAGCCTGCCTTCTAATACTAATGATAATTTCTACATCATGATTAACGAAGCAGTCACGAACGCATTGAACAAAACTTTTACGTGCAGACCAATACGTATCTTGACGTCTTAAACAGGTGTGATCGCCGTGATAGTGACGATATAGTGGTTCAGCACTAAGGAACAAAACATTATATTTTTCAGCCTGTATAATTGCTTTCTTTATAAATTTTAAAGCCGTTTCAGGACCAAAACGATTATTTTTCTCCAGTGCCAATGCATGAGCAAAATGGTGATGAGCATAGTGGCCTTTTTTGTTGATAATGCTATAGTCAGGATAAATCCATCCTTGCTTTTTGAACTCATCCTCGTTAGCTCTAGCGAAGCGCTGTATCGAGGTAGTACCAGTTTTGTGTGTACCGATGTGCAGGTAAATCTTCATGAGAGCTTTGTAAATTGTTAAAACAGTTTTCTACGGATATCTAGACACAAGTTATAATGAAGTTTATTCTTATCTTCATGAGAATTAGAACAGAGAGTTGAATAACTAAGATTGCGCTTCCCAAGAACTAACTTTTCATAAGAATCAATTGCTTCATCGTTTCCTCCTCGTTTATTGAATGAACGATACAGAGAAATCTCTGGTTCGCGGTCGTTGACTGATGGAAATTCTTCTTCCAAGGAAGTATGAATAAGCGCAGCTGGAATACCTAATAGTAATGAATGCGCCTTTAACCAGATATCATCAGCTTTTGGAGCAATAGCTGAAGCTGTATCAATATCTCTAACGTCAGGATGAAGGTGAGTTGGGGAATAAAGAACACCATCCTTTCCGGTAGGAACAATATTAAGTGAAGGATTCTCTGAGATATTTTTAGTCCACTTTCGATAGGGCAATAGACGATTTTGAGAAAATGACATTGCCCGACCTCGAAAACCAATGATGCATTTGTATTTCAGATAAGAATCATACAGCTTTTTTAGCCACCAACTTGGGTAAATAGTATCATCGTCAGCAGTCACGATCAAGGTATTTATAAAGCGAGTGTATTGGTAATCATACACTTCATTCAAAACTGGAATGATTTTTCTATATGGACCAGAATTAGGAACATATTGTATTGTAAATTGATCTATATTGTTCCTTAAAAGTTCAGATAATTCATCAGTTAGAGTTGGACAACCTTCATCGAGTAAGTATGCTTCTTTTGACAAATGAAGACGTACTTCAAACTGAGCATCATTGATATTCTGATTTAGAAGAGATTGAATGACATGATGAACTTGATTTAATCTTGAACTAATAGTTGTTAGTGAAATAATGATAGTCTTATTCATAAAATTTATCCATTTACAATACTAGGTTAGACGTTACAGAAGGTTGTAAGGAATACAAGATTGAATCTGTTGACTATCAACACTCTTCGCATCTAATGGAATATGATTCATCATAAAACGAAGGGAACCGATCGCACTGTTGAAAAAGTACTCTTTGCTGGCTGATATAGTCCCTAATCCCCCACGCATAAGAACCAATGGAATGCTTAATGCTCTAATTGAAGTATCAGAGTAAAATCGTTTCATTCTAGTTCGGAATTCAATATCTCCTCTTGTTTTGGTAGGAATAAATAAGCCAATGTCTTGAAAAACTTGCCTTCTCCATACAAATGAAACTGGAGCATCTCCCTCTATCTGACCTATGTCCTCACCATCAATCATAATGCGCGAATTTTCTGATATTCTTATGTGCATAGAATGCGTAGCCATTAGTTCAGAATCTGTTAGCATTGGTCGAACCTGAAAGTTAAGGCGCTCTGGATGAGATATATCATCATCATCTTGAATTGCAACAAAGTCACCTAGAGCTTTAGAAATAGCCAAATTTCTAGAAGCATATTGACCTAGATTCACTGAATTACGAATTAGAGATATTGGGCATGTATGAAGTTGACGTAACTGTGTAATAAGAGTTTCTATCTTCTCACTTATTTGCTGCTGAGAACAATCATCGATAACTATAACCTCAACTGCAGGATACGACTGGGAAATAATTGACTGAAGAGAGAGTTCAAGCAGTTCAACATTAGGATTATAGGTGGTGACGATAACAGAAACAGTTGGTAATACTTCAACAAGTCGATCTGAGAAGCGAAGATTACCCGAAACTTGATCGTCTTGTTCAGACCATTGCTTCAAGGATAACTTCATGTAATCAGAAATAGTTGTAGCTTTTGACGGACACAATACTTGCTTCTGAAAACCTGATTTAATTAGCTGCATATTCAGGCTAATGAAATACGGAATGTCGTAACCAGCAACTGCTGCTAGACTATCTCTTTGATTACGGTTTAATCCAAACTCAATATAATTGCTCAAAATCCATTTGAAGGTTTCCATGTTTAATAAATTTGAATATAATAAAAGTAGAATTCTCGAAATCCATAATTTTGCATCTCTCTTTTCGTACATGCCTAAACTAAGTTCATGTTTTATTTCTTCAATTAAAGTATTTCGGGTTACTTTATCTTCAATTATTAATTTCTGTGGTACCGATCTTCGTAAATCCTTGCTTAGCTCAATTAGGGAACTTTTGGGCAAGGAAAAAATTTCTTCATGTAGATTACTTTGATAGAACTCCGGAATCTTCAGCTCTGTTACAAAGATTCTTAGAATAACTAAGAAACCTTTTGCATCATCTGTTGTAGTTTGCAAAGCAACTCTAGATATATCAGGCAATATATTAGCTAGCATAATCGCTTTTAAAAAACTATGTCGAAGTCCTCTACACAAAAGAAGAACTGGAACTTTGTTTGTTATTAATGTATCCAAAGCTTCCTTAAATATATCTGCAACTCTGGGTATAGAATCCTTATTTGAAAGTTCAAATGTTAAATAAAGGCATGCGTCAACACGTCGATAATAGACATCTAAAAAGTCACTTGAATTACTCTTTCTAATTTTTGCTAGTATAGTCTTAAGATATTCGTGAAGAATATTATGTACACAAGAGGGAGAAGAATGAAAATTTAAAACTTCTAGTATCTTTCCAATCATTCTACGTTGAAGCTTTTGATATTTACTTAAATAATCCAAAATATCTACAATAGAATTTTCTATACTTTGTAGGTAATGCGTAGATGTGCCAAATGAAATTTCATCAGCCAATCTCTCTAAGGAAGGTGCAAGAATATCAAAACGGTTTTCTTTGTAATACTTAACTACATTATTTATATGTGTGACAATAGTTTCTCTTGTTAACTGTTTATTTGCCTCTAGTGAAATTGATAGTAAAACAATTCTATATCCCACAAACTTAATTTTAATATTCCCACCTGGACATTGTATTTCTTGATCTGGTCGTTGTTGTAAAGCTGTTGCTAGAGTAATCAACTCTTTTGCTTTATTACTAGTTATAGACTCTTTTAAGGTTTCTTGTTCACTCCAAAAAACATGCAAACAATTAGTCAATGCATGACTTTGACGAAAGAATATATGTGGTGCTAGGCCATCAATATATTGTTCTGAGATTTTCTCACTAGTATAAACAATAATTGAATCTATTTCTGCTTCCATTTCGTATTCTTGACTAGTCAGATTTGCAATCTTAAAATCAGTGGTGAGCATAGTAAAGATCCAGGCGAGTGAGTTTACAGCAATAATAACTAATTAAAGCGATACATTTGCTTTTCTACTTTTTTCATTGCTTTAAATCTTAGATATTGATTTAAATATTCTAAATGTCTATTGTTATCTCTGCTAGCGAAGATAAATGTTGGAGTTGCATTAGCAGATTCAAACACGAAATAATTATATGGCTTTAGAATATTTTCTGCCGCCAGTAGATCTTCCTTTTTAAAACACTCGACGCTGATTATTGGTAAGGAGGAACTTATAATCTGGCTAGCTCCTCTTAAGACTTCAATCTCCATACCCTCAACATCAATCTTTATAATCGATATTTTTTTGTTCTTTGTAATATCTATTAACGTCTTATCTAAAGTTAAGACTGGCACTGATACTTTTCTAGATAACGAAAGCTGTTTTCCGTTGGGGTTTGCTTTCACGTCTCTGGTGAAGGATCCAAAATTTGATTCTACATTCATCTCGATTGTCATTGAGCCATCTTCCTCTCCTATTGCATATCTATAGAGATGCACGTCTTCTTCAATATCATTGATGATTGTATTGGACCACAGCAATAGATGGTTATGTGGCTCTGGTTCTATAGCTGCTACCTCTGCACCCATTACTTTAGAAAAAAAGATTGTGTGATTTCCTATATTAGCTCCAACATCTATAATAACTTGATTCTTTTCGTGAAAAAACTGGAGAATTTCTAGAAAATTGAGTTCGTAAAATCCTAAATCTTTCTCTATTCTATACGGAATATAATCTTCTTTTACGTGCAAAATATTGTACACATCTTGATTGTATCTGAAACGCTTAGTATCTATTTCTAGCAATTCAGACTCTCCTGTTATTTTTTGCATAAACTTGGAAACATCTGTACAAACTTCAGATAATTCTATGTTGCTGGTATCACTTTTATTATTTCTTTTAATATTCAATAGCTGTGACTTCAGCTGTTGAATATCCTTATTATTTTTATTAAAATGTGCTTCCATTTTAAGCATTGATTTACCGATTACCTTTAAGTATAACTACTGAATATTAAAGATACATTCTTATTTCCTCCTGTACTTGATAAAATTGTAGTAATATTAACTCTTTTTCTTCTTGTATCATTTCCTTTTCAAATTCAAGTTGTAAAATCAAACTCTGTTGTTCATCTATTTGAGTTAGCAACTCCCTTACATCTTCAGTGGCCTCTAAGTTTAGCTGTTTATTGTTTTCGAATTTATGTTCTATTTTGGCAATACTGTTCTTGCTCGATGGTTTGCGTAAATCTAATCCATTCTTGATTTCAGCAAGCTCGTCTTTAAGATCCTCATTTATTTTGCGATAATTCTCTATTTCATTTCTTAGTTTTAATTCTTCTTTAAATATTTTATCAACTTTTTCTGCTTTATTTAATTCATTACCCGCATTTTGAGTTGCATTTACAGCAACATTGTTTTCTCTCTTCTTAATCTTTTCTTGAAGAACTTGATGATGATTATGACTCACGTCTTCTCCAAGACATACTTCTCTTGTTAACTGTCTCCAGTTATGTGAATCTGTAATATCCTTTGCACTAAAGCTAATGTTGTGTTCTTTTGAATAATGACTAAAACTAGAAATCCAATTTCCTATGATCTCAGCTTTGAGTCTACTTGTATAAGTTAATGATAGTTTTAGCAGTTTAACTGCCGTTGATACATTTTCTAACTGACACCAATTCCACCAAGCCTGCCAAACATATGTACTATATCTTATTTCGTTTTCATTGGCTTTGATCTTTAAAGGTAGATCTGGCTGACTATAAAACTTGTCGAGTACTTTGATGATACTGTTTGACTGATCAACTCCATTATTTGTCGTATTATGCTTGTGCCTTCTGTATCCAACACATTCTTTTTTTAACCATTTAGTCTGACATCCCATTAGTGCAAGTCGTAGTATTAAATCTATATCGTGAGCTTGCTTCAATGTTTCGTCAAATCCATTTGCTCGCTCTAACCAACTACGTCTAAACATACTAGCACTTGTTAGGAAGCATTTCGATGACAGCCATGTATCAGTATCTAATTCTGGATATCTTTCCCAAAACTTATTGCTATTTATTTTATTTCCATTTTCATCTAGGGTACACCATCCTGTTTGAACGCATCCTAATGAAGCATCGTTTCTAAGAAGATTATATTGTTCTTCTAGTTTATTACTATCTAGCCAAACATCGTCAGCATCTAGAAATGCTATAAATTGACCTCTTGATTCTCTGATCCCTCGATTTCGTGCTGCTGCCGATCCTTTATTTTCTTGATAGTAATATCTTACTCTACCAGAATATTTATTATTAATAATGTTCTTTAGATCGTCACTTGAGCCGTCGTCTATTATAATAATGTCTATCTCTTTAAAACTTTGTGCATAGACACTCTCCAGTGATTTCTCAATATATTCAGATTCATTATAACAAGGAATTACTATACTTAAGCTTTCCACAATACTTACTCCTTTGCTATTGCTTACTACTTAACTTTTGAACTGCTTGCTTCTCGTTCTTACTCTATTTCTTGTTTGCCTTAAGGTTTCACACCGGATTCAACTTTTCTATTTTATTTGATTCAATCTTTTGAAGCTTTGCAATTATATCTGTACGGCTTGGTTCAATTTCTAGAGCTAGTTGATAATATGCAATTGCCTTTTCATATTCCTGTCTAACTTCAAATAGATTTCCTAATTCTATATACAAGCCAAGATTATAGGGCTCAATTTCTAATGCCTTGTAATAGTTAGATTCATTTTCTGGTTTTTTGGTAATTTCTTTTTTGTACAGCTCTAATGCCTTCTCTGGATTCTCTTCTGTCCATAATATTGCATATCCCAATTTTTCTTCGATTTGTGGAAGATCTGGTTCTATTTCATTTGCTCTTTGATAACAAGCAAGTGCTTTACCCCACATTTCTAAATCTGAATACGCATCACCTAAGTTGTAGTGTGACCAGCAAAAATCTGGTTTCAACTCTATAGCTTTACATAAGTATTTGATCGCATCTTCTTGCCGATCCAACCGGATTAATACTTCACCAATACTGCTGTAGGACCATGAATACATTTTATTGAGCTCAATTGCACGATACAAATATTTTTCTGCTTCAGACCATTTCTTTTGCTCGGTCAGTGTATTTCCAAGAATATGATAGGCTTCCCAATCATCAGGTGCTAGCTCGATCGCCTTCAATAGTATTTTTTCCGCTTCTGGATATCTTTTCTGACCTACTAATAGTTTTGCTAACTTTATTTTTGCCTGACTATCCTCAGGAACTTCACCATTAAATTTTTCATATGTGTTTATTTGCTTGTTGATTGTGCCTTGTTTCTCATACAAATATCCTAATTTCTCATATGCTTCTTTGAACTTTGAATCTGTTTCAATAGCTTTTATAAAACAAACTTCTGCTTTATCTGTCTTTTTTTGGTTGAGCAACTCTTCGCCTAGTATCGTATGGTGCATTGCTGAAGCCCACTCAGGATCTAACTGAAAGCTTCTGTACCAATATTCTGCTGCTTCTTCTCTCTTTCCTAAATTATTTAAAACTTTAGCAAGATTTCGGTATAGAGCAGCAGATACATGATTTAATTTTAAAGCCTTTTCAAAATGTATTCTAGCTCTTTCCCACTCTTGCTGTTCTAGATAATGATGGCCTAACTCTAACTGTATACTTACTTCTTCTGGCCTTTCCTTTTCTCTCTCTAACAGTATTTTGATTCTTTCTTTTTCACCTTTTATAGTGTTTTTTGCAGAAGCAGCTGTATTATTTTTCTTTATGCCGGATGTTGAATATTTCTTGACAGTCGCTGCTTCAATTTGTGTTTTTTTAACCTTTTCACTCGATACTTGTAGCTTTGTCCTTTGCAGCAGACTTTTTTCTACATCTCTATTTTCTTGCTGCGAATCGATAATAGTTTTGTTTGAAATCGACTTTGATTCTATATTTTCACTACTTGTCAGCTTCCGAAGATCGTTTAATTTTGGTAAGCTATGCTTTCTTACAGTTTGACTTGGCAATCCTTTATTTCCATGCTCGATCGCACGTGCTTCCTTTAAATCTAATACTCTGCGATAGCAATTCACTGCTTTCTGCCACTCACCCTGATTGTCATATATGTTGCCTAATGCTTGATAAGCTTCTAGACAATTGGGTTCCAGTTTTATAGCTGCTTTATAACACTTGACTGCTTCGTCTACACTACCTTCGGTTAGGGTATGACCGACTTTGCATAGCTCTTCAACCGTCCCTAATTCAGGTTTGAGTAACATAGCCCTCACTAAACATTGGTTCATCTCTTGATGCTTACCTAACTGTTTATATACTTTTGCTAAATTACGGTATGCTCCTGCAAAGCTTGGATTTACCTCTATCGCTTTTTGATAGTGCTCAGCTGCTCTATTCCATTTTTTCCGTTTTGCGTACAGTGTTGCTAAATTTGCATGCACTTCAGGTGAATTGGGTTGAATTTGGAGCGCTTTAGCGTAATACCCCATTGAATCTGCACCGTGACCCATCTTCTGCAAAATATCCCCCCACATTTTCAGGGCACTGACATTTTCTGGGTGGGTCTTCAATATCTCCTGACATACTCCAATTGATTTCTTCCATTGTTGTTGATTGCAATATATTTGTGCTTGATCCAAATAAATTGTGATCGCATCAGAATGATGCGACACGCCCGCTGAGTTTGATTTCTTTTCCAAACTACTTGTCGAAGATACGATTTCGGAGCTTGCTATGCTGGCAACTGTGTTTACCGTTTGTTGAGGGCGTGATTGAGCTTGCCTAATACCTGTTAATAATTTCTGTAACCGTATAAATAACGATATTCCTATCCCATCAGTGGATGCTTTAGGATATGTATTTGTAGGCTGTTCAACAATCTCTTTTGATCTCTCTATCACTAGACTTACATTACTCCCTTCAGCTTGCTCAATAGTGCTTGACTTTTCACCATTGTGTGACTGTTTGAATGTAGTTTCTAGCTGTTCTCTTCGCTCTTCCTCGATAAAATTATTGTCTGAGGCTTGAGTGTCTACCTTATTCATGATATTCTGATATCTTTTCTCAAACATTGCATCCTCTCAACATTCCGAATGACTTTTCGTTGCAACCGTTTCTATCTTCTCAATCCCTTCTTAAGAAGGAGAACACCTTCGATAACAAGCCAATTCCCGAACGCTTCTGCGTTCTAGCCTGTTTCACTTGTGTTTCTGAAATTGCTGCATAAGCTGGTGTGGGCCGACTAAATTCTGCCTTGATGATTTCTAGCAATTGTTGGGCTGCAGGAAAATTAGATTTCTTGCTAATCGCCTCTCGAAGGTATTTCATCGCCTGTTCGGAGTCTCCTGCTTGATGAAGCAGTTGCCCCAACGAATGCAATATCCATGGGGAACGGAAGTTCATTTGGATTGCCTTTCTAAAATTATCCATTGCAACTTCAGGTAGTTCCCTATCCCGATACACCTTTCCAAGCCATGCGTATGCCCAGCCCAAGTCAGGCTTGACGGCGATCGCCGATTGAAAGCTTTCAGCAGCCTCATCCAACCTATCCAGTTCGTACAAGGTTTTTCCCTTCAGCCTCAACAATTGCGGGGATACCCTATCTAAATAAGTCTCTGACTTGGTGCAGCATTCCAGCGCCTCAGTAAAAGACCCTGTTTTAAACAGTGCCTGCCCCAACGAAAAATGAATCCACCCTGCCTCGGGTTTGAGTGTCAATGCAGTTTGATAGTGTTGAATGGCTTTTTCAACATCACCCTTTTTCTCTGTGCAATTCCCCAGGCAATAGTATGTCCACGCATCAGCCTGGTCTACATCCACCGCTTTTTGATAGCAATGCATTGCTTCATCAAGATTGTTTGTCCATTTCCTATACAGCTCTCCAAGCTTGAAAAGCAGTCTTCCTGAGTTTGGCTCTAGAGCTAGTCCTTCTTGATACGCTTTGATGGCCTGCTCTACATCTTCCTTCTGAACCAGAGCATCCCCAAGGAGCCTGTACACCTCGGAGGAAACTGGGTTGCAGTTATTTTTTGCCCGATTTACGGACTGAATCGCAAACTCTGCCTGTTGCTGTTTGAGGTAGATGTCACCGATGGCGACGTATATCCATGCTGAGTTCTGATTGAATTCCTGAATCTTTCGATAGCAACGAATACTTTCTTCCCAATTCCCCAGCTTCTCGGACACCTGAGCCAATCCGTACAAAGCTGCTTCGTGGTTGGGCAGCAGCTTGAGGGCAATCTGAAAACAGGCGATCGCATCTTCCAATCGTCCCTCTTCATATAACCTGACCCCCAAATCGTAATGATCTTCAGCGGAGTCCTTACGACTATTATCGACCGTCATATTAGTCATAGTGAAAGCACCTAACTATATCTGGGCACAGGGAACAAGAATCTCCTCTAATATCCGTTGAAGGAAGCATCTTGCTTTCCCAGCCAGACCTCCAAAACAGCATCGGAAATGGTAATCTGCACACACTTTTATCACTTCTACACAAAAAAGAACAACAGTGAAAACTAGCAATATAGGAGCTCAGCTTTGTGAATATGACTCAGCAATAATAGCTATTTCGATGTTCGATAGGGCTTTGTATCAGTAGCAACCTAAATATGCAAATACAAGATTCCGTTCATCTTTGAAATCACATCTTGAATCTAGGATTACGAGTAGCTTGCTATACGACCTAACATGATGATTTGCGATCGACAACTGCAATACTAGCCAGGTTGCAAATTTATTTTTATACAACTACAGGTAGTGTCTTAGCCTGCTATCCATCTCTGTATGCACCCAAAGGTGGGATTCTTGTGTCATCAGAAGCTAGTTATTGCAGTCATTCTGTAGCTCAGGTAGGAAATGAACTTGGGGCCACACTTACAGCAGAAAACACTTAAGTGTTGAGAGGTAAATAATGCTCAAAACTCAACTGTAGTTCTGTCTAAATTTCAAACTAAAATCTTCCTAAAGATATGTCCCATATGCTATGAATTGTAAGGCCTCTGCTGTAATTCACGCGAGCCATAACAACTAAAATCAATTTTGGTAATGTATCGAAGATTACTAGACAAGTTAATTTATTAAGAATATGTTGGCTCTAGTTTTTGTGTGTTGCAACTGGGGTAACAAGCATGTCAACCATTTCCGATCCTACTACTCCAAAAAGTACGGTAAGTACTAGTGATGGATTTATTTTTGAAGGCTTCTCCGACATTCCTAATCGAGTCTCCTACAGTACTACCAGCGATGATTTGATTGTTTTGTTTGGCCAGGACGATTTGGCAGATGGTAATTCTGGAGATGACACCATAATTGGTGCTGGAGGGAATGACTTCCTGAGAGGTGGTCCTGGCGATGACATCATCACCGGTGGAGAAGGTCAGGACACCCTCAAAGGTAGTACCGGCAAAGACCAATTGTTCGGAAACAGTGGTGATGACATTGTTTACGGCAACAAGGGGGCTGACAGCCTTGAAGGTGCTGACGGCAATGACACCTTGATCGGGGGTTACGATAACGACACCCTTAATGGCGGAGAAGGTAACGATTCTCTGGAAGGTAATAACGATAGTGATTATCTTGAGGGTGGACTTGGAAACGACACCCTCAAAGGGGGAGACAACAACGATACTTTAGTTGGAGGTGAAGGTAACGATGTTTTGAAAGGGGGTGATGATGATGACATCCTCATCGGAGGTGCAGGCAATGACAGTTTAGTTGGTGCCGAAGGACGCGATGTTCTGTACGGTGGTTCCGGACTCGACACCCTGAAGGGTTTCAGAGGCTCCGATGTGTTCTTAATCCGAGAAACTATTGAGGATGGAACTCAGGTCGATCAAATCGTTGACTTTGTTCAAGGTGAAGATGTAGTCGTCATTCAAACCAGTTTTGATATTGCCGATGTGAGCTACGACGTGAGTAGTGGTTCGATTACTGTCAACGGTAAGACGGTTGCTCAACTAGCTGAAGGGCTAGATTTAACGGTGGGTGGCCCCAATCAAGGAGCAGACATCATCGTCGAAAATACCTCCTTCACTTCACCATCCGATGAACTGTTCGACTTGTTCTAAAGTTCGTATTTAGAGACCAGGGTTAAGTCCCTGGTACTCAATTTCCTTTAAGGCTCTGAAGCTAATTCGAGGCCATCGGCTCGCATTACGCCCTATCCCTATCTGGTAGGGGGTAGTGCGGGTGAATTTTTTTGTTCCGTTATAGTAACAGCCAAATTGCCTTCGTTCTCAGCAAGCAAGATCCCCTACTTCTTTAAGATCTTGCAATCCTCCCTGAGATAGAAAATAGATGCTTTAGCGGTTGTCGTACGGCATTATCCGCTGCAGTAATTGCTGCCATCCAAGAGACTTTACAAAAGCTCGCGCATTGAAATCATCGCCAACGTCTCGCGTGAATATGACAAATCGTTCAATCCAATCCACTATTAGTTCAGTTGCAGACAAGGAAGAATACTTTGTTGATTGGCTTAGGAAGTCAAGCATGTAGCTCATTTGTCCCGATGAATACAAAAACCACGCCAGCCATACCAGGGTGCTGTAGCGCACCTCTCGCTCTATCAAGCGAATCTCAACAGGCAGTTGTGCTCGACTAAAAAACTTGTTCAGGACCTTGGGTAAATCTCTTGCCTGGGCTAAACCATTTTTCATGGCACTGTCTGGATGTTGGCGATAAGCAACCGTAACTCTAGGTAGCCAAGCAAATAAGCAACCCGATAGTGATAACCGCCAAACCAAATCAACGTCCTCGGCTGCTGTCAGTTGAACATCAAATCCCTCAACGGCCTCTAAGCACGATCGCCGAAACATCATGGCGCTGGGTAGAACCGGTTTGAACCTCAGCCAGTTTTCTAGTGACAATTCTTCAACTATCTCCCAAGGACAAACGTCTTGAAGAGTCTGCCCGTTACTATCCACCCGTCTCCAACCGCTGTGCACTGCCCCTAATTCTGGCTGCCCTGCGAAAACAGACAATTGAGCGGCCAATTTATCGGGCAAAAAAAAGTCATCAGCATCCAAAAACGCGATAAACTCACCTGCAGCCAATTGAATACCGCGATTGCGAGCAGCACAGACCCCCTGGTTCTCCTGATATTCATACCGTAAGCGTGAATTTAGACCACTGTTCAATAGTGTCCTTTGCAGTTCAAACACAATCTCACCGGTACGATCGGTGGAACCGTCATCGACAACGATCGCTTCAACATCACAATTTTTCTGTGCTAGAACGCTGTGGATTGCCTCACCAATAAACTGCTGGCATTCGTAGGCAGGAATGACAACGCTGACAAGAGCAGAGGTGGACATAACAGGCTAGTCGTTTGATTGGACAAAATATCCAAAAGCTCGATCTAGAAGATTTTGCTTCTGCAGTTGGTGCTTAAACTCAGGCCAATTTTCAACCTTGTCTGCAACATTAACATTTCGATCTTGCTTGTAAAAGGATGTTTGAGGTTTAATACCAGCCGGATTTATCTCTGTCGCAGTTGCCTCACCAATTATTTTGCAGGCATACGATAGGTTTTCGATGTCTGTCCCTTGAACGAACTCCTCGTAGCGCAACACAGAAAGCGATCGGGAAGGATAGTATTGCTGATACTTATCAACACAGAAATCATAAAACTCTTTATTTCGCTTGTACCAGTTCAGGAAATGCCTGATTTTAAGGTTAGGCTTGTAGCTCGTGGTATCTTCGCGAATCCAAACTTTTTTCTGTAATGCTTTCACAAACGATATATACGAATCAATCACCCTTCTATCGGTAAAAATAGGCTGATACCTTGCAATCATTGCCTCCATGGAATCGAACGACAAATGCTTGGGAAACACTTTAAAAGTAAGAATTTGCTTTCGTTCTGGTAATCGACTTTGCAGTAATTCGATGACGGCTATGGGGTCTAGCTTTAGGTAAGCGATCAAATGCGGATCTTTGCGATCGAGAAAGTTTTGACCTGCTAGCCTTGAAATCAAAAAAATGTCTTCAATATTCAAAGAAATCGCTTCAACATTGGCAAAAATTTCGTATCTCGCCTCAATTTCTGGATGATTATTCAATAAACTGCACAAATAGTTTGTTCCAGTTCGTTCGCTCCCCACGAGCATGGCTGCTCGAGTTATTTTCCCCTCGCGAGTTGAACTTGATATATCTAAATCATAATTGCCAATCATAGTCATAAATTCGGGGAATATTGCTTTTGAAGGACACTGTTTAATGAATCACTGATAAGGCTGGTGCTAGGCAATTGTTTTTGACCTTCCTCCTGTTTTTCTCAGAATATTCACCATATAGATGTACCCCCATTGGAAGGTGTCTACTTTTTCAAGGATGGCATACCACGAAAACAATGTGTTACTGCATATTACCTGCGTAAATTGCTGCCCGAAGACTGTCTAAGTCAACCAGGATATCTTCCGTCAAAGGACTCTCGTACATCAAACTCGCGATAAATCTAACCTCAAATGGCCTACCTACAACATAGTAATGCTCTAGGGATAGCTGCTGACTCACCATCCAGTAATCGGTTCGGAGGTAGTCGGGGGAGAAAATCTCGATCACTTTCGCTGCGGCTTGACAAAAGACCAAATTCGTCAATCCTGCCCCATGGGGGGCAACAATTGCCTCTGCAACCGAAAACATTTTGGCTTGCTCTGCAACCGTCAGCTGCTCTAAATAAACGGTCTGAAAGCCATAACCACGTAATAACTCAACAACCTGCTCTTCATTGACGAGTCGACGATATTGAGCATGGGCACGACTGATGTATATTTTTTTAGGATAAATACGTTTATCTGCCTGTAATGTTGAAGTCTCTAGGAAATGGTGACGCAGAAACTCAATCGTATGCTGAGGAACCCAGTCCAGCTCTCCAGGAAATGATGGCACCACTAATTTGTCGGCCTGAATGTGGGGGATGATATCGGACTGTATCAGCTTCTCTTGTGGGATACCTAGAGCTTTCAAGGTCTCTTTTTGAAAAGGCTTGTCAAGACTATTGATGACGAACCAGTCGATAGAATCTAAATCGAAATCAGCTTGAGACAAGAGTCCTATGCGAGGTAGAACATCCATCATCCAATGATAGTAAATATGTCCCGACAAACCTGAAAGGACAGCAACCGTTCCGTCTAAATCTTGCGCTGCCGGGAGCTTGGACATCTCAAAGATAGGATGTTGACCGAGATCGTGCCTAGTGCAACCTGGTAAATACCACGGATAAAACCTTGAAATATCTCCCAACAGATACCCATCTTCTGTTGTAATGGCGATCTCTTTGCAAATTAACCAGTCATTTTTCTGAGGTGTAATCCAAGCTTTACCGCGAGGAATGACCACTACAAATCTGGAAAACGTAGAAAACAGTTCAAAAGCTGGGGGGTTGCATTTATAAACCTGAGGCCCTAGTTGACTGGGCTGAAAGGCATCAATCAACCGAGACATACACGATCGACAGGTAACTCCGCCGCAGTCGTCCACCTTCGCAGTCGAGCTTGACGCTTGGGGAATGACTGGCTCGTGCAACTCGGGATTGCTGGATTGCAAGCTAATGGGAAATAACTCTACCTCAGCAGATTGAGTAGCCATCACCCAGTTTTCAGTATTGGCATAAATGCCTTTAAGGGGTGATTTCGTAATCTTTGAATTGACTCTAAAGGTCTGTTGACGATTCTTCGTGAGATTAGCTGCAGATTTCTTCGATAGCAGGCTCAGTGGTGAGGACTGCTGCCACTCCTGCGACCTGAGCAGTTTAGCCATACTGTAGATAGCGACAGCCGCATCCGATCGTCCTTGTTTTTCTAGACAATTGCCGAGCTGAGAATACAGCTCATTTCTCTGCGGTTGAATCCTGATGGCTTTTTGAAAAAAGGTCTCGGCTCTGGCTAATGCACCATACGAGAAAGAAATCTCTGCTTGGTTTCGATAGACTTCAGCTAGCCGATTCAAGATTGCAGCGGTCTTGTTCTCTTCTACGAGGGATTTAAGAAAGTCCCTGCAAACCGACTGAGCCCGCTCCCGCTCGTTTTGAGATGGCTTTCGAAGGTCTTGACGACAATAGTAATCTACGAATTCAGGTTGTAGAGCAATCCCACTTCGAAAAGCTGAAAATGCTTCCTCCCACTCTCCTAGGTCGAACGAGACCGTTCCAAAGTCGTTGAGGGCTTCTGCGTTGTTGGGAAGCAGTTCAACTGTCTTGGCAAAAAATTGTTTTGCCTTCCGATAATCATCGAAACGATACCATATACGCCCTAGATTATGATGGGCAAAACTTGATGTTCTATCTAATTCGATCGCCTGCTCGAAGCATTGAATTGCTTCACTTAAATTATTCGTGGCCAAGTAAGCTTGTCCTAAATTACCGAGCAGTTGAGGATCGGGGGAAACCGTTATGCCCTGCCGGCAAATCTCGATCGACTCTGTATAGTCTTTAGATTGGAATAAGAGATCGGCCAAATTGTTATAGACCGAAATCCGATCTGGATGGGCGGCGATGACTTGTCGATAGACCTCGATCGCGTCAGCTCGTTTCCCCATCCGAGAGTATAGAAATGCTAAATTGCATCTCGAATTAACTCCATCTGGTTTGAGGCGAATTGCCTCTTGAACTTGGTCAAGAGCTCCCTCCCAATCCCCTAACTCGTAAAAGATCAGGCTAAGGTTGTAATGCAATTCAGCCCAGTCGGGATTGATGGATAGCGCTTTTTGATAGCAGGCTATGGCTTGAGACCACTGTTGCATTTGATGATAGAGCTGTCCAAGTTCTCCATAGATACCCGCACTGCTGGGCTGCAATTGACAGGCTTTGCGATAAATAGAGAGTGCCTTCTCATACTCTCCAAGGCCGGTATAGGCTTGACCTAACCAGCAATGAAGTTGCACGTTGTTTGGGGCCTGTTCCAGGGTCTTTTGACACATTGCAATGGCTTGAGACCACTGAGACTTTTTAAGATGCGTATCGATCTTTTTTGCAATTATGTGGATGTCCATATGGCCAATTCCACGATTCAATCGTAAGAGAGTTAGCGGTCGAGATATGCACTTGTTGCTCGGCCAGAGCGACGAACGCTTCACCAAGCCAGCCGCATTCAGCGCTTGTCTTTCACAATAGAGCGTTCTCGAGGCAATCCCGTGACGTATGGCCCAATCTATTGCTGTTACCCTGAAAGTAAGCTATTCCTCAGTCCTAGCTGACGCAGCTCATTCGCCTGTTTTGAGCGCACATCAATAATCAGGTTGCGCAGCCAAGTTAAACTAACCTTAAAGTTTTCTTGCAAACCAATCAGCCGCCCTCCACGAGGAACATCATCAATATGGGAACCGGAAACGCAGCCCCCCAAACTACCATTGCTGCTGACGATGTATTTTTCGCGGATGTGGCCAGTGCATCCGACAAACCAGAGGAGGCTTGCGGCGTTTTTGGAATACTTGCCCCCGAAGAGGAAGTGGCAAAGCTGTCCTACTTTGGCCTGTTTGCTTTGCAGCATCGTGGCCAAGAATCTGCGGGCATCGCCACATTTGACAGGGACACAGTCCACGTCCAGAAAGATATGGGCTTGGTATCTCAGGTGTTCGATAACGAGCGCTTGGCAGAAATGGTGGGCACCCACGCTATCGGCCACACTCGCTATTCCACCACTGGTTCCAGTCATGTCAACAATGCCCAACCCGTGATTGTGCCCACGCGTTTGGGCAGTGTGGCGATCGCCCATAATGGCAACTTGGTCAATGCCCGCGAGATGCGCGCCCAGTTGGAGCAGGCGGGTCACCACTTGATGAGCAGCACTGACTCAGAAGGGATTGCCCATGTCATTGCCCAGGAAATCGATAACGGAGATGACTGGATAAACGGCACCATTGCTGCTCTAAAACGCTGTCAAGGAGCCTTTAGCTTGGCGATCGCCACCCCTCACGCCATCATGGGCGCACGCGATCCTAACGGTATTCGTCCTTTGGTGATTGGTATCCTGCCTGCTAGCCATCCCGAAATGAACGGTGACCGCACCGCTCCCCGCTACGTGCTGGCTTCTGAAACCTGTGCTCTCGACATTATTGGGGCTGAGTACGTGCGATCGGTGGAGCCCGGCGAACTGGTCGTCATTACTGAAGAGGGGTTGGAATCCCATCGTTGGGCTGAAGCAGTTCCTAAGCTGTGCGTCTTTGAAATGATTTATTTTGCTCGCCCAGACAGTACCGTTCATGACGAAAGCTTGTATACCTACCGGACGCGGTTAGGGGAAATACTAGCGGAAGAATCTCCGGTGGACGTCGATTACGTAGTGGCGGTCCCCGACTCTGGCCGCCCTGCAGCCATCGGATTTGCCAATACCCTGCACACCCCCTACATGGATGGCCTGATTAAAAACCACTATGTGGGCCGGACGTTTATTCAACCCACCCAAGCCATGCGGGAGCGGGGTATCCGCATGAAGCTGAACCCACTCAAAGATGTTCTAAAGGGCAAGCGGATTGTTTTGGTGGATGATTCGATTGTGAGGGGCACTACTAGCCGCAAAATCGTTCAAGCATTGCGAGATGCTGGAGCTTGCGAAGTCCACATGCGCATTTCTAGTCCGCCGGTTACCCACCCCTGCTTTTACGGCATCGACACCGACAACCAAGAACAACTCATTGCCGCCCAAAAGTCTGTCAAGGAAATCGAAGCTCACATCGGGGTAGATTCGCTCGCCTATCTGAGCTGGGAAGGCATGCTGAAGGCTACCGGCCGCGATCCCGAGAGTTTCTGTTCCGCTTGCTTCACCGGAAACTACCCTATCTCTATCCCCGATCCCCTCAAGCGCACCAAATTGATGCTGGAGACCGCTGCTTTGTAAGCGCTGACGGTGCGGATTGTCGATCGCTGTTGCCATGTCAGGCACGTGGCAATCAAGTTGTTAAACAATAGTCCAAGATGACTGAGATAGCCCTAGCGAATTGATATGGTGACCGTCAAGTCACTTGGGCCATTTTAGCTAGCCAAATCCCTGGCTGAGCATAGCTCTTTCTGTTTTAACTGAAATGTCAAGATCCATAGTTAACGACTGCCTAGATAACAACCACTGTCTTTCTCATGGCATCCTTATGAAATTTTAAGGAGGTTGCTTAAGCCCGGTTCCATGATGAATGCCTAGGAATGAGAGGCAACAGTCTTACCGGTATGGAAATTGATCGTACCTGTTTGTCAACTCCCTTAACAAAAAAACGCGACTGGGAGAATATTGCTACTAAAACACTTGTTGTCGTGCCCGCCCTCAACGAGTCAGAAACGATTGAAGGTGTGGTACATGCGCTTCGCGCACGGGGAATTCAAGCCATTCGTGTCGTTGACAATGGCAGTGTGGATCGGACTGCCGAACGGGCTAAAGCGGCTGGAGCTCAAGTGATTGTAGAGCCTGTTCCAGGATACGGACAAGCCTGTTGGAGAGGAATTCAAAACATCAACTCCGATATTGAATGGGTATTGTTCTGCGATGGAGATGGTAGCGACGATCTGTCCAACTTATCGGACTTCTTTACGGCATGCGAACAGGCGGATTTTGTTCTGGGCGATCGCTCAAGCCTGGCCTCCAGTCGACAGCACTTAACCTCTGTTCAGCGCTTTGGAAACTGGCTGGCAACCACACTCATCCGATGGGGGTGGGGGTATCGCTACCGAGATTTAGGTCCTTTCAGGATCGTTCATCGCACTGCTCTGGAAAAATTGCAGCTAGTTGATCGCAGTTTTGGCTGGACCTTAGAAATGCAAGTCCGAGCAGTGGAAGAGAACCTAGCGATCTGCGAGATTCCCGTAAGGTATAAATCCCGCCAAGGGGGAGTGTCAAAAATTTCTGGCTCTCTCCTGGGTAGCTTTCGAGCTGGCAAAGCCATTTTGGGGACCTTGGCAAGACTGTATTTGCGAAGGTGGTGGCAGCAAGACCTTCTAGACAATCGAAAACAGGCCATTCATCTCGATCGGTCTGACAATTCCGAATGGGTAGGGTGGGGCTCTTCGCTGAGTGCAGTTCTGTTGATTCTAGGAGCGATCGTCCTGGCACCAAACGGTGATTTTTACCTCCAAGGGGTGCAACCCGCGTTCTGGTTTGGAGCGATCCTGATGGGGGCGGGATTTTTCCTGAGTTGGCAGTATGGCGCCTGTGGGAAATGGCAGTTTTGGCTTGTGGCGATCGCCACCCGTTTCATTCTGCTGAGGATGGCTCCTGGAGACGACATCTGGAGGTATTTATGGGAGGGACTGCTGCAAAATCAGGGGTTAAGTCCCTACGATTTTCCTCCTAATGCTCCGGAGTTAACTCCGTTGCGAACGCCTTGGTGGAGTGCTATTAATCACCCTGGAGTTACGGCGATTTACCCTCCCCTATCGCAGTTGGGCTTTCGAGTTCTGGCCTGGATACAACCTTCTGTTTTGATGTTTAAACTCGGGTTTGTGACAGCCGATCTGGTGATATGTGGATTGCTTCTGCACTGGTTTGGAGCCAGTAATGCAGTGCTCTATGCATGGAATCCTGTGATTATTTATAGCTTTGCGGGGGGCGCGCATTACGATAGTTGGTTTATGCTCCCCATCGTGCTTGCATGGGCGATCGCCGATCGGGCTCACGGTACCTTCCGTTGGTTAGGGGTCGCGGCTTGCCTGGGGCTGAGCATTGCGGTGAAATGGGTTTCGTTACCCTTGCTAGGATTTGTTGGCTGGAAAGCTTGGCGCGAACGCAATCTGGGATTTGCCCTTCTAACTCTTCTGGTCGGTTTTCTGCCCGTGACCATCTCCGCACTACCCTTTTGTTTGGAGGGTAGCTGCCACCTAATCCCCATCAGTTCTTCTTTTGTCTCCAATGGCCGCAGTGCGGAATTTATTCCTTACCTCGCCAGTTTGCTGTGGCCAGACACACTTAAGGCAAACTGGATCTACGGTCCCCCTTTGGTTGCAGCTACCCTCTTTCTGATACCGAACTGCCGCCATTTCCTAGGCTTTGCAGAAAAATTCTTTTTAATTCTGCTCTCACTCTCCCCCATTATTCATCTGTGGTATTTCTCCTGGGTTATGCCCTTTGCTGCTGCCAGCCGTAACTGGGGCAGTCTTTTTGTGAGTCTTTCAACGTTTGTGTATTTTCTGTTGCCCCACCGTAAGTTTTTAAGCGACCCCAGCTGGTTTCTGAGCGATCGCGAACGCTTAGTTCTCTGGCTACCGTTTGTACTCGGTATCGCCCTTACTGCTTGGAAAACTTGGGCTGCCGATCGCAGGCGGGTGGCGCAAGCCGAGCATGAGGAAACATTAGAGTTGCTCTAAAGAAAAGCTCAGCTTGAAGAGTTTCCATAAGTAGAGTTGCGCTGTGTTGCCTACCCTATGACTTCGTCCTCGTCTAACGCTCTCGGAGCTCGTACGAAATTGACTTGGCTCAAACACTGGTCGCTGGCGATCGCCGCTTCCATTTTCTTCGCCAGTTGCGGTGCCATTGTCTCCCGTTCCCCAGAACCCGCCGTGCAGGAGGCGGTAGAGCCCGGCACCATTCGCACGGAATTGTATGCAGAGGTATTGGCAACTTACGTGGACGAGCGGGGATTGGTGGACTACGAAGGATTGCAGGCCAACCGAGAACCTTTAGATACGTATTTGGCTGACTTAGCGGCGCTGGACGAAGCAACCTACAACAGCTGGAGCGAGGACGAGCAAATTGCCTATTGGGTGAATGCCTACAACGCCATCACGCTCATGTCGATTATCGACCAAGATCCCATCAAGCCCAGCATCAAAGACATCTTGGGGGTATGGCGGGTGCGCCGCCACGCCGTCTATGGCGGCGAGAAAACCCTGGATGGCATCGAGCACGGCATCCTGCGCAAGTTTTACGATGAACCTCGAGTCCATGCGGCATTGGTGTGCGCAGCCCTCAGTTGCCCGTTGCTGCGCGCCGAACCCTACGTGGGCGAGCTCCTTGATGCGCAACTGGACGAGCAGGTAGAACAATGGCTGGCTAAGTCAGATGGATTCCGCATTGATCGTGAGGGTAACACGGTCTATTTATCCAAGATTTTTGATTGGTTCACGTCCGACTGGGAACCAAGCTACGGTGTTGAAGAGGGTTTTACCGGCAACAGCGCCCAGAAAGCAGTATTGAATTTTGTCAGTCAGTATGCAGACGAAGGCGATATTGACTATCTAAAAGCAGGGGACTACGAAGTGAAGTTTTTTGATTACGACTGGTCCCTCAACGTGCAGTTCTAGCAAGGGAGAATGCTCTCAGAGTATCTGTGTATATCAAAAGTGAATATTGAGTAAGCTCGAAAACGGCAGCAAACTTTGGAGAAGTCCTTGTGTCCCGTTTGCAAAACTCGATTGTGCTGGTTACTGGCGCTAGTAGCGGTATTGGGGAATCCTGCGCGCGTGAATTTGCCCGAGCGGGGGCAAAGCTGATTCTGGCTGCCCGCCGCATAGAAAAGCTGGAGTCACTGGCAGCAGCTCTTCAATCCGAGTTTGGATGCGAAACGCATCTGCTTCAGTTGAATGTGTGCGATCGACCCGCTGTTGAAGCGGGGCTGGCAGCTTTACCAAATTCTTGGAGCCAGATAGACGTGCTTGTCAACAATGCCGGACTCAGCCGCGGACTAGACAAGCTGCAGGATGCAGACGTTCGGGACTGGGAAGAGATGATCGACACCAACATCAAAGGGTTGCTGTACGTTACCCGTTTAGTGGTGCCGGGCATGTTGGAACGAAGTTCGGGTCACGTAATTAATATTGGCTCTACCGCCGGCCACGAAGCCTATCCGGGCGGCAGCGTTTACTGCGCGACAAAGTTTGCCGTCAAAGCCATCACGCAAGCTCTGAAAAAAGATCTTCACGGCAGCCCCATCCGCGTCTCCTCCGTCGATCCCGGTTTGGTGGAAACCAACTTCAGCAACATTCGCTTTCATGGCGATACCGACCGGGCTGCCAAGACCTACGAGAACATGACCCCGCTCACGGCCGACGATGTGGCGGAGATTGTAGTGTTCTGCGCCAATCGACCGGCGCACGTCAATATTGCCGATGTCATCGTCATGCCCACCGATCAGTCAGCAGCTACCATGGTTTACCGCCATGGCTCAATCTCAAGCTAGGCTAATCACTCGCTGAGAACATTCTCATATTATCCAGCCCTCGATCGCGAGCCTCCTCCAGAGAGGTGGCGTATTTTTTATAGTTGTGGACGTGTTGCTTTAGACGGCGATCTCATCCGATCGGGAGGCTGGGCTGACGAAATGTCCTCAGTGGCTTGGCGGCGATCACACTACACTACGTTAGGAAAGGTCTATGTTTCGTCATTCACTGGCTTTGCTGCTGAGTACTGCCATTGGGGTAATAGCAGCAGTTGACAGCAAAGTTATTGCCCAAGATGAGGACGCCTTTACCACTCAATCCATCACAGATGCTATTCACGTCTTGCTAGGAAGTGGCGGAAACGTGGGGGTATTTGTGGGGGAGGATGGGGTTTTTTTAATTGACGACAGCCTCGCCCCCATGACAGAGAAGTTACAGGCGGCAGTGGAAGAACTGAGCGATCGCCCAATCGAGTTTGTCATTAATACCCACTGGCATTTTGACCATACAGGGGGCAACGAAGTTCTAGGGGAAAGTGGCACCCTCATCGTGGCCCACGATAATGTTCGAGAACGCATGAGCGTCGAGAACGTTCTGGAAGCCATCGGCATGGAGTTTCCTGCATCTCCAGAAGGGGCCTTACCTGTCATTACCTTTAGCGAAGCCGTCACGTTCCACCTTAATGGCGAGGCGGTGGAGGTGTTTCACGTCGCTGCTGCCCATACAGATGGCGACGCAGTAGTGTATTTCCCCGAAGCCAATGTCATCCATGCGGGAGATACCTATTTCAACGGTTCCTATCCCTTTGTGGATGCTGAAAGCGGTGGATCGATTGAAGGCCTGATCGCGGCAGCCGACCAGCTACTGGCATTGGCAGATGATGATACCACCATCATTCCCGGTCACGGGGAACTTTCCACAGTGGATGAACTGGAGGTCTATCGAGACATGCTGGTGGATGTTCGGGAGCGCACGCTGGAGGCGATCTCTGACGGTCAGACGCTGGACGAGTTTATTACCTCCGATCCCACCGCCGATTTAGACGATGAGTGGGGGGGGGGATTCATGGCACCGGAGGTCTTTCAGACCATCTTGTATGACGATTTGTCCGACTAATCTGATGAATTTGCAGGCGAGGTCCATCGCCAGCGTTACTTGAGCATTCGGCAAACAACGCCCCCAATACAGAGAACTCCACACTCAGGAATTTTATAAAGATCGGCCTGCCACTACAAAATATCCAGCTTGCGAATTGCCTCCCGCACAAACGATTCCGTCCAGCGCTTTTCCCCCTTCGTGCGCTCCACCTGCTCTTGGACCACCTGCTCGATCCCGCCATCCCCCCAACTACCATCCCGCTTGAAATACTCGATAAAGCTTCGCCCCGCAATGCGAGTCAGGTATCCAGCACTGGCAGCCTGAATTGGGGCCGTCACGATGAATCCTACGACGGTTACCTCCGCCACCGCCGTCATAATCCCCGTCATCAGCTGAATGCTACCCTCCACCAGTCCCATCCCTGCCAAGGTCTTGGCCAAGGAATAAGCCAGCTCCCGCCCGCGCGCCAGATTCAGCTTGCAGCCATAAACGCCGCCGATCTCCACCACCATCTGGGCATTAATCGCTGCGGTGGCCAACAGGTCAACCACCGGTAGTGGATTGGCAAAGACCGCGGCCGTAACTATCCACTGAAAGCGTTCTACAACCTTCTCGGCTTCTTTTTCCAATTGTTTGCCCAAGATTCGCTTGGCTTCCGCACTCAATTTTTGAGATTGCAGCAGGGCGTTATCGAGAATCAGCGATCGCCCCTCCGCCTTCAAAACCTCCTGAATTCGCTGCTTTAGCTCCTGAATCTTAGGTTCGATCGGGTAGCTTTGCCCGGCTACCACAATGGGAGTGGGGCGAGCCGCCGCTAAAATCACATCCTCAAACGCGATAGTGTAGCGCACCCGCTCCCGCAGTTGAGCCAACAACTGATTCTGCTCCAGTTCGGTGTAGCGATCTGACTTATTCAAGACCAGCAGCGATCGCTTCCCCAACTCCGCCAACGCCATCAAGGGCTCGTATTCCGACTGGCGCAAATCCCCATCCACAACAAAAATTAGCAGATCTGCAGACAATGCCTGCACTTGCGCTTCCCCCTCCCGCTCTGCCCCAGCTGCCCCAGCCTCTAAAATTCCAGGACTATCCAAAATTTCAATCGGGTCACTAATTCCCGGCAGTTCCCAGCGGTAAAGGGCAGAGGTGGCGGTACTGCCCATCGCAGCCCCTACCGTGCCGACTTGCTTTCCCAGCAACGCGTTGATCGTGGAGGTTTTTCCCGAAGAACCGGTGCCAAATACCACAATCTTGATGCGCTGATTCTCAAGGTTTTTATCGATCTCAGCGGCTTGAGCGGCGATCGCCTCGCGGGCTACCTCATCCTCAATCGTCTCTAGCTGCTGGCGAACTTCTGCCAATCGATCTCTAGCAGCAGATGTTTTCTCAGCTGCATTCTTAGGTTCTGAAGAAACTACTGTAGGCTTAACATCGCCGGGCTGCCGCAAGACAGCTATTAGAAAATACCCGGCTGCCAGCAGACACCCCAGCAGCAGAATGACTAAAACGCCAACCAGCAGGTTGCGCAGAATCGGGTTGAACCCCACTGCATAAATGAGATCCAGAAAGGTGCGAATCAGCCACACCAGCAAGCCGACAAAGATGCCGAAGAGTGCCAGGTAAATTGCCAGTTTGAAATACAGCGGCATTTTCCTTTCCGCAGAGTGACAGGCATCGTCAAGCTTAGTCCCGCTGTCACCACCTTATCGGCAGCTCAAGCTAACTGCGTTACTCCAAATTAGAAACTTCGTCACTCTAAAATTAGAGATAGTCCAATTTAGAGCAAGTCTAAAGCATCGCGACAGTTTGCATGATTACTCTGCAGATCCAACACCTCCCTAAAGAGTTTCGGACAACGGATAAACCCTATTCTCAACCCACGGAATTACAAGGCGATCGGGAATCTGCTATGCTACGGCGAATTCTTGTGCAAACTTGCATAACTGGCCATCCCGCAAGGCGATGAGGGGTATTCCCTCAGAAACACTGTTTCGATGGGCAGCTAACATAGAAGTAACGTACATCAGCCTAGGCTCTAGCGCGGTTACCCAAATGACGAATCGAGATCCACGCGATCCTAATTCTCGCCAACCCCAGCGGCCATCTCAGCCACCCCGATATCCACAGGGTTCGCAACCCCCCAGACCTCCGCAGCAGCCTAGACCGCCTCAATCTGGTCAGGGTCGCCCCCAATATCCTCCCCAGCAGTATCCCTCCCAGCAGCGGGCTCCCCAGCAGCAACCCCCTCAACAGCGACCTCCCCGCTCTTACCAACCGGGACAGCAGCCCTACCAGCCGCAACCCATGCAGCAGCGGCAGCCGGACCCCGTACAGCGGGATTTTAAAGAAAAAGAGGTGCGGCGGTTTGATGCCCTACCCACCCCCGATATCGCCTACCCCCGCACCGCGACTCAAACCCAAGTAGAGTCAGACACGGTTACTGAGGGCAATCTGGCCAGCTTCAAAAAGCGCGCCGGTGCGTTCGCCATTGACTTTGGCATTGGCCTGGGAGTGTCCTACGTCGCCCAAGGTCTCGTGGCCATGTTTGGGGGCGGTCCCGAAGCGATCGCCATGATGGGCTACGGTGCCTTCTTCGGTACCTGGATGATCAACCGTGGGTACGGTCAGTCCAGAACCGGCCAGAGCATCGGCAAATGGGCCTTAAACATTAAGACTGTCGACACCCAAACCGACGAGCCTCCCTCCCTAATTCGCTCTGTTGCACGCGAAGGTGTTTCTTCTCTGCTGATTGCCACCGAGGCATTGGGAGTTCCCCTTGTGGCCGACAGCCTGTTTGCAATCTTCGACAAAGAGAAGCGCCAAAGTCTGCACGATCGCGCTGCCCGTACGCAGGTGATCGACTGCGAAGAAGGATATCAACTGGACGCAAAGCTGTCCGAATTCCTAGAAGAAGGAGAAGGGGGAGAGCTGATGGAGGACATCAAAGGAGCTCTTGGGGACCTAGTTTCGCAGGCCCAAGAGGATGATGCCATTCGCGATGTCAGCAAAAATGCCAGATCCATGAGCAAACAAGCGGGCAAGCAAATGCGCAATTGGGTTGAAAATGTTCAGGATAAGTTAGATAATCTGTGATCGCGTCTAAAAACTGAGAAACCCATGGCTAAAGCGAAGGGCGTTCGCCTGGTGATTACCCTGGAATGCACTGAATGCCGCACGAATTCCAACAAGCGGTCTAACGGGGTATCCCGGTACACCACCACCAAGAATCGCCGCAACACCACCAACCGGCTAGAACTTAAAAAGTTCTGCACCCACTGCAACACCCATACGGTGCATAAGGAAATCAAGTAGCTTTACAGATTTCCCTGCGATTGCCCCACGAGTCTTATGCACTCGCCCATGGCCTACATCGCAAGCAATACAACCCCATTCCACTGAGAGAGACCGATGCCTTACTTCCGCAAGCGGATGTCGCCCATCAAGCCCGGCGACCCTATTGATTACAAAGACACCGAACTGCTCAAGAAGTTCATCACCGAGCGCGGAAAGATTTTGCCCCGCCGCATCACCGGCCTGACTGCTAAGCAACAGCGGGATATGACCGTTGCTATCAAGCGCTCCCGTACTATGGCTTTATTGCCCTTCTTAAACGCAGAGGGTTAATGCCCACTGTGCCCGTCCTAACGTCGATCTCCAGCCGCCCGCATCTATTATCTGCGGCGCTGCAACAACGGCTCTCTCAGCCGCTACAGATTGGTCGGTTTCAGGTTAACAGTCGGGTATTGCAATCTCCGTTAGCGGGGGTGACAGACACAGTATTTCGACGACTTGTGCGGCGTTTTGCGCCGCACAGTTTGCTTTATACGGAGATGATTGGGGCACAGGGGTTGGCAGAAGCTAAGCTGCAACCCAGCATCGCTACGATCGCCCCACAAGACAAGCCCATTGGGTTGCAGCTGTACGATCGCCGTCCCCAAATGATGGCAGACGCTGCCCGCAAGGCAGAGGCAGCGGGGGCGGATGCGATTGATATTAATATGGGCTGCCCGGTGCGCAAGATTGCCTGCAAAGGGGGTGGCTCGGCCCTCCTGCAGGAACCGGAGCTGGCTCAAACCATCGTAGAGTCGGTAGTAGCCGCCGTCAGCCTCCCCGTAACGGTAAAGACCCGGATTGGTTGGTCGGAGTCCTCTATCCAAATCGTCGATTTTGCCCGTGGGCTGCAGGATGCAGGGGCACAAATGCTAACCTTGCACGGACGTACCCGCGAACAGGGGTTTAAGGGGCAAGCCCGCTGGGAATGGATTGCGCGGGTCAAGCAAGCGCTGGAGATTCCTGTGATTGCCAATGGGGACATTCATTCGCTACACGCCGCGATCGCCTGTCTGGAACAAACGGGGGCTGATGGGGTGATGTGTGCCCGCGGGACTTTGGGTTCCCCCGAGTTGGTCGGGGAGATCGATCGCTATCTAAAAACCGGTGAGTATCCGCAGCCAATGACGGCAGCAGAGCGACTGCGGGTGGCGCAGGATCACGTGCGCTGGTTGTGGGAAGACAAGGGGGAGCGGGGGATTTTGCAGGCCCGCAAACACATGATTTGGTACATCGAAGCTATTCCGGAGGCTGCCGAGTTTCGCCCTCAGCTCTGTCGCATCGAGTCGGTGGAATCAGCAATCGAAATTTTGGATCGGGCGATCGCCCACTGTCAGGGCTGAATCCAGCTCATTCGGCACACCGAGACGTATCCACAAAAATATGCGGAAAATCCGGCACGGCTTCAGTTCCGTAATCTTGACCTTCGATATGAAGCTCGCTTGCTCGAGTATTCAAAGCTTGTTCTAGTCGCTGCTCGCTGACACCAGCCTTTTTAGAGACGAATGATAGTGGCAATTCTGAATTGCTTACAAAGCCGAAGGCAGTGGCCATTAATACCAGGAGTAAAATAGCTTTGCGTATTGCTGAGTCAGGGATAAGACTAAGGATCTGCAAATCGCCGTATTTTTGCTTGCAATTCTAAGAAATCCGGGCGCAATAGTAAACGTAACGGACAAACAGCCGTTGCCCATCGATCTGGGAACTCGCAGTAACTTATCCCTACTCGGGAGATTCGCAATCCCCACTGACAATAACTGTCTTCATCCATCACTGAACAAGCTAAAGCAGTCACTGTTACCAACGTATATTCGAGACGCCACATGCTCGCTCGATCGCTGTAGGTTAGTCAAAGGATCGTTGCGAACTTACCTGTGCCTGAATTTCCCTCTGACTTAGACTTAGCGCCATATATCGACCATTCGTTGCTCGACCCCACTGCACTGCCCGAACAGGTCGATCGCCTCTGCAAAGAAGCCGATCGCTTCAACTTTGCTAGCGTATGCGTTCTACCCTGCAACATTAAGCAAGCAGTTGACTTGCTTCATAATCGCCCGCCCAAAGTCTCCACTGTGATTGGGTTTCCGCTGGGGGGCACGATGCCGGAGGTGAAGCTGTACGAAGCAATGCTGGCCCGCGAAGCGGGGGCACAGGAGCTGGATGTTGTCACTAACATAGGTTGGCTTAAGGCGGGGAACAGCGATGGCGTTCATTCGGAAATGGCACACATTGTGGAGGAAACCGGCCTCCCCATCAAAGCCATTTTGGAAACCTCTGTTTTGACAGAGGAGGAGAAGCGTTTGGCAGGTGAGATATGTGCCGATGCAGGAGTGGCGTTTTTAAAAACCTCCACCGGATGGCGAGGGGGGGCTACCGTCGCAGATGTGAAATTATTGTGGGAGATTACTCGCGGTCAAGTACCTGTCAAAGCCTCTGGGGGCATCAAAACGGTGGAGGGGGCAATCGCCTTAGTAGAAGCTGGCGCCACCCGTCTGGGTACCTCGCGCGGAGTGCAGCTAATGCAGCAATGGATGAATGCCGGGGATACTGAACAGACCTAGGACAAGGGGTCAGCGCTTACCCACAACGCAATCGCACGAGCATGGAAACAGGAGTCCAGCCCTCAAGCAGCCTTAAGCGTCAAATCGTTCAGGGAATGCTGCATTTGGGTAACCACCTGCTCGTAGCAGCGCCGCACGTAATCGCGATCGCGAGCCGCATCCATACCGTAGCGCTCGAACTCAATGGGGGGACATACTCGCGTACGAATTTGAACTGGCAGAGGCAAATTGGGCAATGGTCCCACCGCTAATCCCCAAGGCAACCCTAGATAAATGGGAAATACCTCGGGGTCCACATCAAACAGCCAGGGCATGACACCGCGATCGTGCAGGGTTTTTACCTGTTCGTAGCAATCTTCAACCACGTAAAACGTATCGTGTGCTCCCCAAGAAATTACCGGTATAATTGGCACTTGCTGCCGCAGAGCGACTTTTACAAAACCAGTATGTCCGGCCAGATGAATGCGATCGCGCATGCGGTGTGGACGAAACACATCCCGCGCTCCTCCCGGATACACCAGCACGCTAGCACCTTGGCGGAAAGCTGAAAACGCCATCTTGGGATGAGCCTGCACCGCCCCAAACCGAGAGGCCAAGGCCCCTAACTGCGGAGATAGCTTCCAAACCGACGGATGCATGAGGCCGTAGATGTGGCGATCGAATCCGAAGCGGCGGAACCAATCCACCATAAACATCGGCAAATCGGGACTGGCAATCCCACCATTGTGGGACCCCACATAGAGCGCTTGCCCATCTGCCGGGATATGCTCCCAGCCATCTGTTTCCACCCGGAAATAATTGGCGTATAGCCACTGCCATAACGGCAAGAAGCGCTTAATCGTATTGGGATCGCGGGCGGCCAAAGACCAGCCATCGTATTGCTGTTCGGCGTTTGGCTGAACTGTCATACCAAGCAAAGTCACAAGTGGAAAAGATACCTCTAGTTTGCCTTAGACTTTCGTAACACAATCATTCAACCTAACAATTTCGTTGGATTCACGGTTGAGGAGAGTGGGACGGGCATCCTGAGATGAGCTTAGCGACTTGAGGATCTCCTCAGAAACCTAATGGGTGGATATCCGCACAGAAGAGGATTGAGCAGAACCAGTATCCATCCCAACTTTCGGGCAATTCCCCGTCTGGTTATTGGCCAGTACACACCGATCCACCAAGCAGGGTTCCATCGACACCGGATCCTCTTCGAGAGAAGGAGCTTGTTGACCGAACACCATCTTGCAGCTCATGTCCTCAAAGTCAGGGATCATGGTTAGGGGAATACCAAATTCTTGTGTGAAGAAGTCTTGGGTGGGCAATTTGCACAAATTAACGCAAGTACCCACACATTGGCTCTGCTCGAGATAGCGACATTTCAGAATATGTACGCCGCTCTTTTGTGGCCTGACTGTACCGTCTGGCAGAGTGACATCCACCTCAATCACTTCGCAAGGTCCCACCAACCACTCGAACATTTGAGTGGCAAACCAAGCATTTAGCTCGCAAACCAGCTGCGTGGGTGAGAAAAATCTGCGAATATTGCTGAGGGCAAAGCTAGGAACTAGAGAGTTGAGCACTTGCGCTACCACCTGCCTTTGCTCGATCGCCGATCGCCCCCGCGTAATTTTTTGGGACAGATCCACAAATCCGTCATAGCCATTCATCTGAGTGTCTTCCCCCACCGCAGCCGCCATCTTGCGCGAAAACAACCAAATAAACAGGCGATCGAAGGCGTTATCGTCGTACTCTGCAGCCACGTGGCTCTCCCGAAGCAATAATCCCCCCTCTCAGCATGCCAAGGTTTGAGAACTTTGCGCGCGAGGATTCAGGTATTGGCAAGCTCGTCATGCCTAGAAGTTGTTGAATCACAGAACATTGAGTACCTTGAAAGCTATGCATGACTAGCCCCAGTTTCAGCCACGCAAGTGTTTTGGTAGCCAGTGCTGCACTAGCATCACGAGCATTACCCAATTAAGCTAGGCATAGGCATGCACTTTAACGCAGTGGAGCGCACGCAGATCTCCACCCATTCGGGGAAATTACCCTAGTCTATTTTTGTAACAAAGTGTTAAAGTCTACAGAGTCCCATAGCAACTAAACTAGGGACTTTTCCGAGCACGTTATAAAACTGAGCCGTTCGTGCAGCCATCGTTCCATTCTTTGGGCGTTTTGGGTAGTTGTTGCGTTTACGGTGGAAAGTTTTCCGTTCTCGCATATCCAACACCCAGCATCTCCATTCATCCCCTAGAAAGATCTAGATCGACAGATGGGGTTGCCGGAACTTCATCACAGGAATATCCATGACCCAAGCTACTGCACCTCAGTTTGCCGAGCTGCCTTTAGCCGAACCTATATTGCGCGCGGTCGCCGACGTTGGTTACGAAACTCCTTCACCCATTCAGGCTCAAAGTATCCCCCCTTTACTGGATGGCCGCGATATGGTTGGCCAAGCCCAAACCGGCACCGGAAAAACCGCTGCCTTTTCCCTGCCATTGCTGAGCAACATTGACCTTTCCCGCCGCGAGCCTCAAGTCTTAGTTTTGGCCCCCACCCGAGAGTTGGCCATTCAGGTTGCAGACGCAATGGAGTCCTACGGACGTCATTTGTCTGGATTTAAAATAACGACTCTTTACGGCGGTCAGAGCATCGGCCAGCAAATCCGCGATCTGCGCTACGGCGTTCATGTGGTTGTGGGCACTCCCGGTCGACTGCTGGATCATTTGCGTCGCGGAACTCTAAGTCTCAGCGGTTTGTCAGCGATCGTTCTGGATGAAGCAGACGAAATGTTGCGCATGGGCTTCATCGACGATGTAGAAACCATCCTGAATCAGGCTCCCGAAAACCGTCAGGTGGTCCTGTTCTCCGCCACAATGCCGGTGGAAATTCGCAAGGTAGCTAGCCAACACCTCACTGACCCTGTAGAGGTCAAGATTGCTGCCAAGACTGCTACGGTGTCCAGCATTACTCAGCGCTACTGGACCGTTCAGGGGATGCGCAAGCAGGACGCACTAGTTCGCATCCTTGAAGCCGAAGAATTTGATGCTGCAATTATCTTTGCCCGCACCAAATCCATGACCGCCGAGCTGGCAGAACTATTGGAAAACAGCGGTTATGCCAGTGCAGTCCTGAATGGCGATGTCACCCAAGTATTGCGTGAAAAGACGATCGAACGTCTCAAGCGAGGGTCCCTCGACATTGTTGTCGCTACTGACGTTGCTGCTCGTGGTTTGGATGTAGAACGCATCAGCCATGTCATCAACTACGATATTCCCCTCGATACCGAAACCTACGTCCACCGCATTGGCCGTACCGGTCGAGCAGGACGCAAAGGGGACGCTATTTTATTCGTCCATCGCCGCGAGCGTCGTTTACTGCGCAACATCGAGCGGGCCACTCGTCAGCAAATCGACCCTATGCAGTTACCCAGCAACATCGATATTGCAGCCCGTCGGATTGTTCAGTTCAAGGACAAAGTGGCTGAGACGATTGCCAACCAAGAGGAAATGGAATTCTTCGAGGATTTGGTGCACAACCTAAAAGAGGAAAAGGGATTTAGCCCCCTACAAATAGCTGCAGCTCTCACCTACCTAGTACAGAAGGAGCGCCCCCTGCAGCTCCCTAAAGAGCCCGAGCCCAGGTTTCATGACGATACTCCCGACAGTCGAGATCGTCCTCAGCGCCGCGATCGTAATCGTGGCAACCGTCCTGAAGCAGGGATGGTCAGCTATCGGATTGAAATTGGTCGCGATCGCGGTGTAACCCCCAAACACATTGTGGGGGCGATCGCTAACGAAGGGGGCATACAAAGCCGGCATATTGGCCGAATTCGTCTGTTTAACAGCTTCAGCGTTGTGGATCTGCCCGAGGGAATGCCCGAGGAAACCTTCAATCACCTGAGAGAAGTCCGCATCTGCGGAGAGCCCACAAATATTTCCATCGACCGAGGCCCTCGTGGTGGCGGCGATCGCCGCAACTTCCAAGGCAGTCGCAGACCCCGCCGCCGCGAGGCCTAATTACAGCAGCGGTCTAGCCACTTAGAACGGTTTCGTTAATTAACTATCTGGATCTATGGACGCCTCTATAACTGAGGCGTTCGATCTTTAACTATGGGTCAACGTTTATCCTGACTGCTATCTTGCCGAGGTTTTTCGATCAGTTGAAACACGGGCTGAGCTTTAATCTCTCGGTCCAATTGTGACCGTTAAGTGGCAGTATCCTTTACTGGGCATTAATTCTGTAGCCCTAACCGAGAGGGAAACAGCTAGAATTGAAATAGGAAAAAATTATAGATTCTAGAAAAGATGCCCCGCCAGGAATTTCCATGCTGCATCTATAACTGCCTGAACCATGGTGGTGCGTCCCTATTTTATGGGCCGCGTAGCTTTTTATGGGGCATTAAATCTGTAAAGAATTATTTTGGGTAGAGCTTTATTTTTGTTGCCAATCCCAAGTGTCACTTTTTTACGGCCGTATACTAGTAAATAGACCAAACAGCCAATAAAACTAAACATGCGTTGCTCTATCGGATTGTTTTTATTGGCTTTGTGTACGTATTAAGGTGTGAGTTGCGCTAAATTCAGACTGGCAGTCGGCGCATAAAAATTGCAAGTCATAAGGTTGTGAGTGGAAGAGCCTGGAGTTCTTCAATAATCCAATGAATATCCATCGGTCGGTGGTCTCCCCTGCGCAAGGAGGGATGGTTTTTGCAGGCCGTACATTACCCGCACTGCTTGACGAAGCTTGCGATCTGCGGCCCAACGAACGAGCGCTCAATCAATATCTACACAGAAATTGGGAGGGTACGTCTTTACAAGATCTGCGCGTTTCTGCAGATACATTTGCCCTTGGTCTGTTGAGTTTGGGGTTGGAAAAAGGCGATCGCGTAGCACTCTTTATGAACAGCGATGTTCAGTTTGCGATCGCCGATCTGGGGTGCGCGACGGCTGGGTTGGTCGATGTACCTATCGATTTGTCGGAAGCCCCTTCTGCGATCGGCTATATCTTGAATCATTCACAGTCTAAAGTGCTGATTGTTTCGAGTAGGAAATTACTGGAAAAAATTGCACAGCCCATCTCGTTGAGCGAACATTTAACGACGATTGTGGTGGTAGAACAGCAGCCGGTTCCCAGTGCACTCAACCTCCCTCATCCTCACTGTCAGTACGTAGCATTCCAGGAGATTCTATCCCGAGGGACCGAACGGTTTTCCGTAGGGAAACGCAGGCAGCTGCGATCTCGTCTTTCCCCTGATGATTTAGCCACCATTATTTACGTCATCGGTAGTACCGAGCACGTCAGCGATATCACTATCGAGGGATGGCCAGAGCCCCCTAGCACCGTTCGCCAACAGCTGCGGGGCCGTAACCCCAACACTGGGCCCAGCTGTGACGTACCGAGGGGGGTGGCATTAACCCATGGCAACATCACTTCAAACATCTTGTCCGCCTTCTCCAGTCACCCCGACCTTATCCTCGGTCAACCGGAGGTAGCCCTATCGTTCCTACCCCTGACCCACATCTTTGCGCGAGCCTTTTTGTACGGCCATTTATATTTCGGCCACAGGATTTACTTCTCTACTCCAGAGCGAGTGGGGCGTCACCTTCGGGAAGTGAAACCGACCATCTTTATTACAGTGCCGAGGGTGTTGGAAAAAGCCTACGAACACATCCTGAAAACCGGCAGCCAGCTGAGGGGATGGCAGCGCTGGCTGTATGGCTGGTCCCTCAAGCTAGCAGATGGGTTTGAAATCGGTAAACAACCTAGGGGGTGGTATGCCCTTCAGCTCTGGCTGGCGAATTTGACGGTGTTTCCCAAATGGCGAGAGGCGTTAGGGGGACAGTTGAAAGTCCTGATCTGTGGGGGGGCGGCTCTGAGTGCGGATCTGGCCAATTTCTTTAGCGCCGCTCGCATTTCTGTGTTGCAGGGCTATGGCCTCACCGAAACCAGTTCGGTGGTTTGTTACAACCGGGGGGAATGGAATCGGGCCGGTACGGTGGGGGTGCCAATTCCTGGGGTGGAATTGGCGATCGCCGACGACGGTGAGATTTTGATTCGCGCCCCCTACGTCATGCAAGGGTATTACCGCGATGAAGCAGCCACACGGGCAGTCATTGACACTGATGGCTGGTTCCATACGGGGGATATGGGGGAACTGACAGAGGAAGGCTTTGTTCAGATTTTCGGTTACAAGAAAAATCTGTTCAAGCTCTCTACCGGCAAATACGTTTCCCCGCAACCGTTGGAACGGTATTTAATGCATTCTCCGCTGGTGGAGCGGGCGATCGCGATTGGAGCTCGGCGCAAGTTTTGCTCGATGGTGATTTTCCCCAACCCTGACGAGCTGCAAGACTGGGCCATCTTACAGGGGATTGAAGCTTCAATCGAGAAATTGCTGGAGCATCCGCAGGTGGTGCAGTTGTACCAGTCGCTGGTGGATGAAGCGAATGAATGCATGCCCTATTGGTCTCGGGCCAAGCGCTTTCAGCTGATCGATCCGGAGCTGGCTCTCCATTGCGATATCACACGAATCGAGCGTCGGGCGGAATGTTCTGTAGACGCAACGAGCTTCACTGCCGCGATCGAAGCCATGTATTCCGGACCGATGAACCCTGCTTTGGCAATCGCCGGACCAGTTTCAATGCTGCTCTACCGAGCTAGCCAGCTCTATCCAAATTTTCCAATGCACACCTAAATTTGTGAGGGTTCCGACATGATGCGCTCGTTCCGTACCGCAGCAGTATTGGGGGCAGGGGTAATGGGCACCCAAATCGCCGCCCACTTAGCCAATGCCGGACTAACCGTTCATCTGCTTGAATTGCCCGCAAAAACGGGAGAAAAAAATTCCCTGGTGCAAGCATCGTTAAAGAAAGCCTCGCGGAAATCGCCCCCGATATTTTTTACCAAAACCAGCGCGCAACGAATTGTGGCCGGAAATTTTGAGGATGACTTTCACAGACTGGTGGATGTGGATTGGGTCATTGAAGCGGTGGTGGAAAATCTGGACATTAAGCAGCAGCTGATGGAACGGCTGGAATCGGTGGTGGGCGATCGCACCGTCATCTCCACCAACACTAGCGGTTTGCCCATCCGTGACATAGTGGCAGGCCGCTCCCTCGATTTTCGCCGTCGCTTCTTGGGCACCCATTTCTTCAACCCCCCCCGCTATCTCAAGCTGCTGGAACTGATTCCCACTGCAGACACAGACCCAGCTTTGGTCGAGCGGATGAAGGAGTTTGGCCGCATGCACCTGGGCAAGGGAGTCGTCGTTGCCAAAGACACCCCCAACTTTATCGCCAACCGAGTGGGCATGTTTGCCACGATGCTGGGGTTGAGATGGTGGCTGGACAAGGGATACACGATTGAAGAAATCGATTTCCTCACCGGCACCCTGGTGGGAAGACCTAAATCGGCCACATTTCGGACAGCCGACTTAGTCGGGTTGGATACGCTGCAATACGTCACCGAGCACTTGTATGCCGCCATTCCCCACGACGAGAGTCGAGAGGTGTTTGCTATCCCGGAGATTGTGCGGGATCTCGTGGCCACCGGCACGCTGGGGGCCAAAACCGGCCAGGGATTTTACAAAAAAGTCAAACGGGAAATTCTGTCCCTCAACCCAGAAACCTGGGCCTACGAAGCCGCTAAACCGATGGATCTCGATCACCTGGAGAGTCTCAGCAAGCTGGCATTAGGCGATCGTCTGCGTGCTCTCTATAACGATCCGGGACGAGGGGGGGCTTTTTTCCGTGAAACCACTCTGGAGATTTTGGCCTACGCCGCCAACCGGATTCCCGAAATCGCCGATCGCCCCCTGGATATCGATCGCTCCTTGCGGTGGGGATTTGGTTGGGAGATAGGACCGTTCCAACTGTGGGACGAACTGGGGGTGGAAATGGTCTTGGATGACATGCTGACTGCAGGACTGGCAATCCCCGACTGGATAGAGCTCATGCTGGAATCAGGGTTTACGAAATTCTATACCCATGCTTCCGAGGCCGGCGACGAGCCCAGAACGGGGCAGGGCTACGACCCCAGCATGGGGGGGTGCGGTTATACCGATTTAGAAACACATGCAGACGAGATCGACCTGGAGGAGCTCAAGCTCGACCCCAAACGCACGGTATGGCAAAACCCAGAGGCCGCCCTGCTGGATCTGGGGGACGGGGTACTGCTGTATGAGTTTCGCTCGAAGGGGAACACCCTCAGCAATCTTGTCCTATCTGGGTTAGATGCCAGCCTCAGCCTGCTGGAAACCAGTAGCTATCGCGGTTTAGTGATTGGCAATGGCGGACAAAACTTCTCGGCTGGCGCCAATCTCAAAGAAATGGCCCATGCTGCTCGGGAAGGGGGCGCGGAAGCCATCTCTGGGTTAATTCAGCAGTTTCAAACGCTGATGCAGCGGATTCACTATTTCCATAAACCGATTGTGGCGGCGGTGCAAGGGCGAGCGTTGGGGGGCGGCTGTGAATTAGTGTTGGCCTGTCCGCATGTGGTGGCGGCCGCCGAAACCTATATTGGCTTGGTGGAACTGAGCGTTGGCTTAGTTCCTGCTGGCGGCGGCATGCTGCGCATGGTTACCCGTGCTGTTGATCGCGCCCCCTCCGAGGCCCCCAGCCACATTCAGCCCTGGCTGCAAAAGGCATTTGAAACCATCGCCACCGCTACGGTTTCAAACAGCGCTGCAGAAGCCATCGAGTTGGGCTTTCTCCCCACTGACGCGGTAGTGGTGATGAACGGCGATCGCTGCCTGTATGTTGCCAAGCAAGAGGTCATGCGGCTCGCCAACGAAGGCTACATCCCTCCAGCTAAAAACCATAACCTTTGGTTGATGGGCAGCTCCGCCCGAGCCCTCATGGAGCACGCTGCCTACACCATGCATGAAGCGGGGTTTGCCTCCGATTACGACCGAGTCTTAGCTAACAAACTGGCCTTTGCCATGACCGGCGGCGATCTGTCCACCCCCACCCTTGTAGACGAGCAATACCTGTTGGATTTAGAACGGCAAGCGTTCGTTCCTCTGCTGGCGGAGCCAAAAACTCAGGAGCGGATGGCGTATTTGTTAAGGCACAAGAAGCCGCTGAGGAATTAGGGATTGGCGACCGTTCATTAGCTCAAATCCCCACCAATCCTCCCCTCACTTATCCGCCCAAAAAACCAGCATCCCGGAGACCCACAATGCTAAATGCCTATATCGCCAGCTCTGTCAGAACTGCCGTCGGTAAAGCCCCTCGCGGTAGCCTGCGCTCCATGCGACCTGACGAAATGGGAGCTGCAGTTGTGAAGGAAGCGATCGCCCGCGTTCCCAATCTTGACCTTAATGAACTTGAAGATGTCGTGTTTGGCTGCGCCTTCCCTGAAGGGGTGCAGGGCATGAACTTGGGCCGCGTGGTGTCCCATCTGGCGGGATTGCCGGACTCCGTTCCGGGCTGTACGGTCAATCGCTGCTGCGCTTCGGGGTTGCAGGCGATCGCGATGGCGGCTCAAGCGATTGAAACAGGGCAGGCAGAAGCGCTGGTGGCGGGGGGGGCAGAGTCCATGAGTTTGATTCCCCCTGGCGGGCACTATCTAGCTCCCAATCCCGAACTCATGAAGGATGGGCCGCAGGCCTACATGACGATGGGGCTGACCGCCGAGCGATTGGCGAAGGAGTTTCACATTACTCGGGAAGAGCAGGACGAATTTGCCCTGCGATCGCACCAGCGGGCGTTGGCCGCGATTCAAGCGGGACGATTTAAAGAGGAGATTGTGCCGCTGTCGGTTTATACGACAACCTATCGAGACGGTCACCTGCATTCTCTGGCCTCCATGTTTGATACAGACGAAGGCCCGCGTTCCGACACTAGTCTGGAAGCCCTAGCCAAGCTCAAGCCCGCCTTCAGTGCCAAAGGCACCGTCACGGCAGGCAACTCTTCTCAAACCTCCGACGGGGCAGCTGCAGCAGTCGTGCTGAGCAAGGATGCCTGCGATCGCCTCGATATCCAGCCAATGGCTCGCCTGTTGGGCTATGCCGTTACTGGAGTTCCTCCCGAAGTGATGGGGATTGGGCCGGTGGAAGCCGTTCCTAAAGTCCTCGAGCAGGTGGGGTTGCACTTGGATGACATCGGCCTGATCGAATTAAACGAAGCCTTTGCGGTCCAGGCGTTAGCGGTGATTCGCAAGTTGGGCTTGGATGCTGACATCGTCAACGTCAACGGAGGGGCGATCGCCCTCGGCCATCCGCTTGGCTGTACAGGAGCCAAGCTGACTGCCACGTTGCTGCACGAAATGAAACGCCGAGGCATTCGGTACGGGCTGTGCACGATGTGCATTGGAGGGGGCATGGGGGCGGCAGGAATATTTGAGAATTTGATGATTTAAAGTTTCCACTCCGCTGGTGGATTTTGGAGGTTGTATCGATGACGTTTCTTCACCCCTCTTTCGTTATTCCGATTTGGCTCGTTCTATTAGCTGCATTGAGTTATTTCGCGCTGCCCATGTGGACTTGGTGCGTTCTGATTGCAGCTGGAATAGCAGCACTCCACAGTCCGCTTTGGATATGGGGGATATTTATCCCGTTCGCCCTCATCTTCAACATTCCGGTCTTGCGTAAAAAAACGCTGACTTTGGCAGTTGTGAAAGTCATCACCTCCCTGAAGGTATTGCCGTCGATTTCAGAGACGGAAAGAGCTGCAATCGAAGCTGGAAATGTCTGGGTGGAGGGAGAATTTTTCTCGGGGAAACCGGATTTCAACCGCATCTTGAGCGAACCCTATCCTGAACTGACGGCTGAAGAGCAAGACTTTTTAGATAGCCAGGTTGAAACAGCCTGCGGCATGACCAGCGATTGGGAGATTTACCAGTTACAGGACTTACCGGCCCGCGTGTGGGACTTCCTCAAGCTGGAACGGTTTCTGGGCATAATGATTCCTCAGGAATATGGCGGGTTGGGGTTTTCCAATGCGGCGTACAGCGCGGTGATGACCAAGCTGGCATCGCGATCGTTCACCTACGTGGCAACGGTGGGTGTGGCCAACTCGCTGGGGCCGGCGAAATTACTATTAAATTACGGCACCCCAGAACAAAAGCAGCACTATCTCCCCCGGTTAGCGCGAGGGGAAGACATCCCTTGTTTTGCCCTGACAGAACCCACCGCCGGTTCGGATGCCGCCAGTATTACCTCCAACGGGGTGGTGTTTGAGGGGGATGATGGCCAGCTTTACCTGCGCCTCAATTGGAAGAAGCGCTACATCACGCTAGGGGCGATCGCCACCTTACTAGGATTGGCATTCCAGCTCAAAGATCCCCACAACCTGCTGGGTAAAGGCAAAGACGTAGGGATCACCTGCGCGTTGATTCCCACTGATATCCCCGGCGTCATCGTCAATCAAAGGCACGACCCGATGGGGGTGCCGTTTTACAACTCCCCCACTCAAGGACATGACGTCGTGGTACCCATCGGCCAAATTATTGGCGGTGTAGAACAGGCGGGGCAGGGGTGGAAGATGCTGATGCAGTCGCTGGCTGCGGGACGGGGGATTAGCTTCCCGGCAACCTGTTCTGGCGTAGCCAAATTGGTCTCGCGGGTGACTGGAGCGTATGCTGTCGTACGCAAGCAGTTCGGTTTGTCCATTGGTAAATTTGAAGGGATCGAAGAACCACTGGCTCGGATTGCCGGACTAACCTACATCGTAGATGCGGCCCGTCAGTACACCTGCGGAGCAGTCGATCGCGGCGAACAACCAGCGGTGGTATCGGCGATCGCCAAGTACACCACCACCGAACTCTCCCGCAAAATTATTAACGATGGTATGGATGTGATGGGGGGAGCGGGCATCTGTCGCGGGCCGCGCAATCTACTGGCGAATATCTACACCGCCACTCCGATTTCCATCACCGTTGAAGGGGCGAATATCCTAACGCGATCGATGATGATTTTCGGTCAGGGGGCGATTCGCTGCCATCCCTACGTATTTGATGAAATTGTAGCGTTAGAATCCTCCGATCTGGATCGGTTCGATCGCGTCTTCTGGTCCCATGTGGGCTCGGCGGCCAGCAATTCAACCCGTGCCGTCCTGCTACATCTCACCCGGGGACGATTGGCAAGTTCTCCGGTTAGAGGTAAGACCGCTCGTTACTACCAGAAGTTAGCCTGGGCTTCTGCGGCCTTTGCTGCGCTGACAGACCTCGTGCTATTCAACTTTGGAGGCAGTTTGAAGCGGCGAGAAAAATTAGCCGGTCGGTTTGCCGATGTGCTGTCCTGGATGTATTTGACTGCTGCCACCCTGCGCAGATACGAGGCAGAAGGCCAGCAAGAGGAAGATTTGCCGCTGTTGCGCTGGTCGATGGATTACGCGTTTGCCCAAATGCAGTCGGCATTTGAAGGGATTTCCGGCAATCTGTCCATTGCCGGTATGGGGTTGACCTTCAGTGGGTTACAGCTAGGTTGGTGGCGGCTCAATCCGATTGGGGCCATGCCTAGCGATCGCCTCGGGCACGATGTGGCTCAAGCCCTCCAAGCTCGCGGCAGTCATCGAGATAGGCTGACCCACGGCATTTATATCCCCAAAGGTTCGCAGGATTCTCTCGGTCGGCTGGAACGGGCGTTTGGCCTAGCACTGAAAGCCGAGCCGATGTTGAAAATTATCAAGGCTGCCAGTCGGTCAGGTCGATTGCCGAAAGGCCGCCCCGCACAGCTGATTGAGGAAGCTGAAGTCCGCGGGATCGTATCGCCGGAAGATGCTTGGTTACTCAAGGAAGCGGAGGAGGCTCGCTACGATGCGGTGCAGGTGGATGCGTTCGACCTGGGTGTCTATCGATCGCTCGGTAGTAAGCGACCTCAGAAAGCCTCGGGTTCGTCTTCGATGAGAGTAGGAGGTTAAAGGTGCTAACGCGAGTGATTCCGCCACGGGAAGGCGTTTTTGAGGGGGCGAAGGAGTACGAGATGTTCTATCGTGCCTGGTATCCCGATGCCCATCCGAAGGGGATTTTGTTGTTAGTGCACGGGTTGGGCAGCCACAGCGGCACGTTCGTTCATCTGGCCGAGTTTTTAGTCAGCCACGAATACGCCCTGTACGGAGTCGATTTAAGGGGGCACGGGCGATCTCACGGACAGCGGGGGTATGTGGAATCTTGGCAGGATTATCGGTCAGATTTGCAGGCGTTTATCGAGTTGGTCGATCGCCAGACATCTAACTGCAATCTGTTTTTGGTGGGGCACAGTTTAGGGGCAGTGGTGGTGTTGGATTTTGTCATGCGGATGCAGCCTCACTTGGCGGGGGCGATCGCGTTGGCTCCGGCGCTGGGCAAGGTGGGGGTACCGCCGGTGAAGCTGGCGGTGGGGCAGTTGCTGTCGACAATTTGGCCTCGATTTACCCTCGATACGGGAATCGATCCGGCGAAGGGAGTGCGCGACCCCAAACTGTTAGAGGAGTTTTTGCAGGACCCGCTGCGGCATACGAAGGGGACCGCCCGGTTGGTGACGGAGTTTTTTGACACGGTGGAGTGGATTCAAACGCATCCGGAGCGCTTGCAGGTGCCGCTGCTAATTTTGCATGGGGAGTCGGACCCAATCGCGCTATCGGTGCACAGTGCGTCGTTTGTGGAGCAGGTGCCCCATTGGGATGCCAGCCATCGGGCGTATCCGCAGTGTTTTCACGATATTCATCGGGATTTGGAGTGCGATTCAGTGGCGGAGGATTTGGTGGATTGGTTGGATTTGCATGCGGAGGAAGGGGGTTGTCGGCTGGGGTTGCCGTCGGTGGTGGAGATTGCGGCGTAGTTTGAGTGGGATATCGAGAGGCTTCGCACCCAATGAAAAGCAAAAGAAAGGATTGTAAGAGCTAGAGCTCACCAACATTAGGGGCTCATCAACAAAAAGCCTTCCCCCAAAAGAAATAGGGAAGGCAAATAAAGAAACTAGATTGGGGAAATGCAATTGCTAGCGAGCTCGAGAGGGCACTTTAGACATGTAGTCCCCAATGTTTGAAGCTGAGACCCCCTGAACGGCAGGTGCATTGATAAAGACACTTTTCGCCATTTCCAAATATTCGGCAGGATCGCCAGCTCGCTTAGTAGTTCCTTTTCGGAACTTCTTGGCCGCTTTTGCATCGTACGTGAAGATGATTTGGGGGAAGCCGAGAATTTGACGGTAGTATGCGTCGTAGCGGGGGGACTTGATATTAAAGGGAAGTTCGCCCTTATCGCGGCCAGGTAGGACTCGACGGCGTTGGTAAGGAACGATGTCATCCCCAAAATTTTCGAGGTACTCGTCACTACCGAGCAAGTCATCCACAAATCCTTGTTTGCCCTTGGTTGCTACTACGATTGACCAAGCTAATTTCTCGCGTTCATTGTAAATATCGCGACCTAGAACGCGCTGAACGGTTTGCTCTACAAAGCGGTAGTTGTTGTTGAGAGTGTAAAAGCTCTTGTTGTAGGTATCGGAAAGTAACAAACCCCGGATGAATTCTCTGACGGTGATTTGACCGTTTTTTAACTGAGATTCTAAGAAAGGTTCGCGATCGCTCTTGAAGGCGTGGAAGAAAATCTGACGGTAGGCAGCCTCTACCAGATTGCGGAAATCTCCCTCAGACAAAAGATTTTCGCTGGAATAAATGACTGGTTGGTCATCACCAGCAACCTCGTAACCTTCAATGCGAGCATTTTGAGTAGAAGATGGATAGCTTAATAACGGTATGGCCACGTTAGAGACTCCATTAATCTCGTGATTATTATTGATACAGAGTGTAAATCAACCGGAGGCATATTTTAAGGAATGCCTCCAGATTAGGTATTAAGGCCTAGACATTAAGCAGGCCGTAATATGAGAGGAAAAGGATCAGCACCAGCAATCCAACGAAGAAGCCTCCTCCGATCGTTAACGCACCCCCCAATTGAGTCACGAATTTCGGTAAAGGCTTTTGCCGAGAAGCGAGTTGTCCGCCAGCACCTATACCGACAGCTGAGTAATTATTGCCCAGGGCCACTAACGTTTCGAGGTGTTCGCTGCCGTACCTTGGCATATGCTCGAAGGGAATATCTCCAATTGTTCTTTGAGGGATGGTTCGGCGGCGTTGATACGGAACAATATCGTCCCCAAAGTTTTTTAGATATTCGTCAGAAGACAGAATGGCATCGATGAACGCAGGCAGTCCTTTGGTTGCCAAAACAATCGACCAAGCAAATTTCTCGCGATCGTCGTAGGTATCGCGACCCAACAGCCGCTGGACGCACATTTGAACGAACCGATAGTTGTTACTGGCTTCGAGATTGCGACGGCGAAAGGTATCGGAGGTGGCCAAGCCACGAATAAATTCTCGTACGGTGATTTGACCTGCTCGGAGTTGGGATTCTAGATAGGGGTTGCGATTGCTGGCAGTCATTTGCTGCTCGTTGATTACCCGTCGGTAGGCAGCTGCGATGAGGTTGCCCATATCGGATTCCGACAGTAGGTTTTCGGCTGAATAGATAATAGGCTGATCGTCGCTACCAACCTCAAAGCCCTTTACCCGTTGGTTCTGGGTAGACAGTGGGTAATCCAAGAGGGGAATTGCCATACTTTAGACCTCCGAATCAATAGATATGTTTGTTAAGTCGTGCTAAATAATGGGATCTGCGATTGACTATATGCATTAAGGACTGGAAGAACAAAATCGCTATAAAAATATCACCCAGCATCAGAGTATGGGAAAACGCATTCAAAACTAGCCTCCAAGATTAGAGAGGCAACAATCTGTAACAGATAGAATACACATCTCAATCTGAGCAAGGGTGGAGTTGGTTTGGCAGGCTAACTGCATTTTAAGCAGGTCGAGTCAGTAAAGTTATCTTTTATTCAGACATGGAGTACAGACTCTCAAATGCGAGTCTCGACGCACAAGGACGATGTACTGAACCCACCAAACCGTTTTACCGTGCTGGTTCTCAACCTCAGGTCGTTGCTGGCAAAAGAGAACCGTTCGCTGGCACTCATCGTTTCGTAGTCAGTGGTTAAGATAAGTCCATCTTCCTCATCCATATGAAAATGGCCTGCCACAGGCATCTTTTCGGCATAGCCCTGTTCGCGTAGGAGGCGCCCCTTGCGACCGGAATCATCTGTCGCCACTAGCACCATGACTGTGGCACCTTCATGGTCGTCAGCGTCTTCTTTATCCCAAGCCATCTTGCCGCCCCATTTGACAAAGCATCCTCCCATGGCCGCAGCAGGATCGAACTGATGTTGATTGCAGAGTTCTATAACCCGTGGGTCGCTGGCAGAAAGCGTGGCCAGTTCGACTTCAAGTTCGCCAGTTTCTGCCCGCCGGAATGCTAAATGATGGGTGATGCGGTTGGAGCGCCAGCGTCCTACGCTTAATTCAAAAAACTCCATAGCATTCATGACTGTTAGCTCCCTGGCTGTGCAAATTGGCTGCGGATCGACATCTCTTAAGATAAAGCCATTTTGTGGGCACCCTTACCGATAACTCGATCCAAACTGAATGTCAGGTCTAGTTGTCCGCGCTGTCGCCCACCTAACTTGGGAGATGGATGCAGGGGTTGGGCCAAGCTCAATGCCAGGGCGTATCCTCCGTAAATACCCTTATTTATTGGGGAATCTGCACAAGACATCTAGTATTTGTAGCTTTCAACACAACTTCCACTGGAACCTGACGCAATAATCGCAGCAACTTACAAAGCAGTTCAATTCTTAATTGCAATGTTAAGTTTTATTGACTACACTAATATTGGCTTGACCGAGTGGCATCTATGTCCTTGAGTTCAGCTTTTTCTTTAATTCCTCGATATCAGCTTTGAAGGTTAACCGTTTGCATCACAAACCCTTTGCACCGACTAACCCACCCAAGGAGTGTTGAACCGATGGAATCTACCAACCTCAGCATGGAACAGCAATTCAAGTTGCAAGTTCTGTCCACAGAAGTAAAGCAGATGAGCCACGAACAGGCTCAGCAGTATTTGATCGAAGTCCTGCGACAAATGATGGTGAAGGACAACGTCGTCAAGAACATGATTAAGGGAGAGATGAGCATGTGGCCTCAGCAAGGATGACTCTCTCACAAGCCGAGAGAGTCATTGCTGACTCTCTAAACAACTTCCTGGACATCTATGCTTCGAGCAAAGCATGACAGTCTTTTGTTCGAGCTAAAGAGGGAGTCTTCATATAGTTACAAACAATCCGTAATGTTCGATTCTGTGTCGAACATTACGGATTGTTGCTTTATTTCTCATTTTAGGTGTGCGAGGGGCTGCCATCCCCTATGTTTAATCCAGCTTGTCGAGTCCCCCAGTAGCGGGCTGATAAGCACTTATAAAAAGCATTCACTTTTTAAGTTAAGGAGAGCTCAATGCTTGACGCTTTTTCTAGAGCCGTAGTATCGGCTGACGCCAGCACTTCCCCCGTTACCGACCTAACTGCTCTGAAGAGCTTTGTTGCTGAAGGCAACAAGCGTCTGGACGCTGTTAACGCTGTTGCTAGCAACGCTAGCTGCATCGTTTCCGACGCAGTTGCAGGCATGATTTGCGAAAACACCGGCTTGATCCAAGCGGGTGGTAACTGCTACCCCAACCGTCGCATGGCTGCTTGCCTGCGTGACGGCGAAATCGTTCTGCGCTACGTGACCTACGCTCTGTTGGCTGGCGATGCATCCGTTCTGGAAGATCGTTGCTTGAACGGCCTGAAAGAGACCTACGCTGCCCTGGGTGTACCCGCTACCTCCACTGCTCGTGCAGTCCAAATCATGAAGGCTAGCTCTTGCGCTCACATCAACGGCACCAACACCGAAGCTCAAGCTGGCGCTAAGTTCAAGAAGAACCGCGAAGATTCTAACCAGTGCAACGAACTGGTTGCTGAAGCTGCTGGTTACTTCGATCGCGTTATCTCTGCAGTTAGCTAGTTTGGCTTTTAGAGCAATTCAACTCGAAGTATTTTCTTCTTAATAGAGACATTACTCGTCTCAGTTTTCTCAAATCTTTTAGGAGTTAACAAACAATGAAATCTGTTGTAACCACAGTGGTTGCAGCCGCTGATGCTGCTGGTCGCTTCCCCTCTACCTCCGACCTCGAGTCCGTACAAGGTAGCCTGCAGCGTGCAGCTGCTCGTATGGAAGCTGCTGAAAAGCTGGGCTCTAACTTGGATGCAGTTGCCAAAGAAGCTTACGATGCTTGCATCGCCAAGTACCCCTACTTGAACGATGCCGGTGAAGCAAACTCCACCGACACTTTCAAGGCCAAGTGCGCTCGCGACATCAAGCACTACATGCGTCTGATCCAGTACTGCTTGGTTGTCGGCGGTACCGGTCCTCTGGATGAGTGGGGCATTGCTGGTCAGAAGGAAGTTTACAGCACCTTGAGCTTGCCTACTGCTCCTTACGTAGCTGCTTTGACCTTTGCTCGCAACCGCGGTTGCACCCCTCGCGATATGTCCCAGCAAGCTTTGACCGAGTACAACTCTCTGCTTGACTACGCAATCAACTCCCTGTCCTAGTTAAGGGTTTTGACTCTATAGAACAGCAGTTCTAACAGTCTGGGGATTCTAAGAAAGATGTTTGTCCGTTCGGATATTCATCAATCTGGGATCCCCAGATTTTATATGGATGCGATTGATTAGACTGATGATGGCGCTCTCGCAAACAGCCATTTTTTGACCATCAATTTTTGACAGCAGGATATGGATAAACGTTTTTATCGACTCTTCGATATAAGTGAAGATGAGGCGATCGCCCTATTGGACAAACCCATTGAGGAAATGGAGGAAGATGATGTTAGATATATTGCTGCAGCTCACCTAGTCAACTACCCCACTGAACGATCGATCGATGCCTTGATTCGTGCAGTCGAAAATACTCATCCTTCTTTGAACAATCGAATCACCCGAAAAAAAGCGATTGAAACTTTGGGTCGTTTAGAAGTAAAGCGATCGCTACCTCATATCCGTCAGTGCCTTCAAGATGACGATCGCTTTACGGTAGAGAATGCCGTGAATGCCATTGGGGAAATAGGCACCCAAGATGCTGACATTCTGGCCGAAATCACCCGCTGCTTGGATATCGAAGATAAGGTCTCTCGGACTGTTATTCGAGTGCTGTCCAAGTTGGATCACAAACCCGCCATCGAGCACATTCGCAAGTATGCCGATTCCTCCGAAGAGCCTTTATACAGTGCTGCCATTTCAGCTCTGTACAAGCTTAACGATGAAACAGAACAGATCCATCGCTGGCTGAATCTGTTTCAGAGTCCTAACGTCAATTCCCGCAGGTGCAGCATCCAAGACGCGATCGACTCCAATTATCTTGCCAGTATTCCGAACATCGCCCGTTGTCCGGTATCGCTGGTTTTTCGCCTGCGTGCGATACGTATCCTCGGTACCAATGCTTTAGCCTCTGGTGAGTTGACCTTTGCTGAGATCCAACCCGCCTTAGATTCTGTCGTACGGGATAACCCATGGGATCTCGATTTAGTTCACAGATACGACCAATCCCCAAGTCTCGATTTCCTAATTCGCGACCTGTTCAATACCGATTTCGGACGCTGCTACCTGGCCATCAAGACTTTGGTCGAACAAGACTCCGAAGATATGCCTGCAGCGTTACTCGAAACTTACAGGGGAGAAGCCAGCAGCGATTACGGTGCCAACTACAACGTATTAAAAACGTTTGGCTGGCTGAAATACCAACCGGCATACGACCTGTTTCTTGAGGCTCTACATCAAACCATGCCTCAGTATCAAAAATCCCGGACAGCAGCGGCCATCGCGTTAGGTGAGTTGGGTGATGAACAAGCCATTCCCGAACTTAAGACCGCCCTGCAGTCAAATGTCTGGGGACTAAAATATGCAGCTTTACTGGCGCTGGAAAAGCTAGGGGACTTAGAAAGTGCCTCTGCGTTAGTAGAAGATAACGATCCCTTGATTCGTGCTCGAGCACAACTGATGATTTCGGTCTAATTTCCGATATTCTCGGTTCCGCTTAAACTATCCATTTCTTATCCTTTTTTAGTCGAGCTTTCAAAAATGCCCATTGACGCCTTATTAGACAAACTCAAGCACCCTAACCCAAACATGCGCAGCCGTGCCATGCACGCTATTGCAGAAACCAGAGATGAAACGACAATCCCGGAGCTGATTCAGTTTTTGGGGGAGGAAGATACCGATTTTCGGCGGGCAGTGGTGAAGACGTTAGGGGTGATTGGTCCGGATTCAGTGCCATTTCTTGTAGAAAGGTTGCACGAGAGTACCGACACGACTGAAAAGGCTAGCTGCACGAAAGCAATGGCTCAGGTGGCTGTCAACCATCCCGACGAGCCTTTTCCTCAAGTGGGGAGCGATGCGTTGGAAGCGGCGCTCTGCGATGGCGATCCGGTGGTTCACATTACTGCGGCAATGGCGCTGGGTGCAATTGGGGCTCCTGCCAAAGATATCTTGCTGAACGGACTCAAAAAAGCCAGCAACCCAGCAGTGGCCATTTCCATCCTGAATGCCCTGAGTTCCATCCGGGATGAAAGCATTTTGGACGTGTTGGATGCGATCGCCAATGATGAATCCACCGACAGCTACGTGAAGGAAACTGCTGTCAGTGCTATATCTCGCCTTGAGATGATGCTTGGAAATAAACAGTATTAATGGGTCAGAGGATTTAGGTTTTTCGATCGTTCAATGACGCGGGGAGCGGTACGAACTGCTCCTCCAATTTTTACCGAAGGCATGTGTCGAAAAGAATCTATCGAGTACGAATGAAACGACTCACCTACCAGCCATCTTCCTCTTCTTGCGTTCTTCCGATTTGAGACATTGCCAACTCGAGCACCTTGCGGAGGGCCGCATCTGATTCAGAGGCTAACTGATCTTCTAAGGGTTGAATCGCCTCTTTAGCTTCTAACTTCATCAGGGAAAGTGCTGCGGCTTTTCGATCTTCAGCCTCGGAACTTTGTAGCAGGTCTAAAAGATAGGGAATGGCATCGACATATTTAATCTTAGCGAGGCCAGATGCAGCCTCACTGCGAACATTTTGTGATGGATCTTGCAATGCATTGAGCAGGAGGATAAACGCCCGCTGTTCTGGATGGTGCTCCGCAATGTTCGAGATTGCTCCGATTACTGCGGCCCGTACTTCTGGAGAATCGGAATCAACAGCTTCATAGATGGGTTCTGAAGCTTCCGCACCGATAAAAGCCAGGGCCCAGGCTACGTGGCCAATGGTATTTTGAGGGGTGTGCGGATCGGCCAAGATGTTTAATAACTCTGGAACAGCCTCTTCCCCCATGCGGGCCAGTGCCCCTGCAGCCGATCCGTGAACCACAGTATCTTCATCGTTGAGTAGAGCATGAATTAAGGTTGGGATGGCCGCACGATCGGCGATTAATGTCATGGTTTTGGCCGCTGCCCGTCTTACCACTGCATTGGGATGCTTGCCGATGGCCGGGATCAGGTAGGGAGATGCAGGTTGGCCCACTTCAGCAAGGGCTTCTGCGATTGCCATGCGAGTTAGACCTCTGGAATCGGAGAAGTTCTCAACCAACTTTGCCAAAAGTTGACCATCTACAGCGGGATCGAAGGTGCTGTCCTTCAATTTTTTCGTGATTGCAGCAACATTTTGGTCAACCTGCTGCTGCGCTAATAGGATTTCATCGCTGAGGGATGCTTGCGGTTGGAGCATGGGTTCAAAGAGAAATGAATGATTGAGGAAAAATCGATATGACGAGGTGCGATTGAAAGCAGGCTTTACTCCTTATAAAGATTAACATTTTGACATTAGGAAGTTTGACATTGGATAGAAAGCTAGAAGCCTTAATGGCTAACTACTTTAACGAAAACGCGGTGGATGCACGTCATCAACAATTTACGTCACCAGTTCGAGTCTCTAAGCACGCTCGTCAAACCGAGTCCGCACTCCCCCAAATTTAATCCAATACTGCTTGAGATCGTTATTGGGAATCAGCAGACTAGCTTTCACCCTTTGAAGTAGGACTTGGCGGTGGTTACCAATCCAAACTTTTTTAACGGGCTGTACCGAAATCACCGTGCCTCCCAAGCTTCTAATGCAGTCGGAAAAGCGTTCGATCGCGGAGTTCTCTACAGTTTCAAAAATAAAAAAACTACCCTCACAAATCAGGTGGCGACTTCGAATCCAAACTCGCAGCTTTTTTGAAGCCTCTGGCGGCAGCATGATTTCTCTGAGTCCATACATTGCGTCGATCGCCAAATCTTATTCTGCCTTGATTGATGGCAACTCATCTGCAAAGCTCGCGACCTTTTTAAACCTGAGTAGGCCTTCAGCAGACCCCCAAACCGGCTCGTGAGTGTTCACATCCATGCCGCGATCGCGACTCACCCAAGTTGATTCGGTGAGTTCTACTTCACTAACTAAATAGGTCTGCACTCCCCCCCGAGGAATCAAACATTGGCAGCCGGGTTCGACACTACCGATAAAGCGATCGCCTTCTCTGACAAATACCATCGAGCATCCATTTCGTCGCTCAATATCGTCGTGGGTAATGCTGTCACGAATAGAGGTTTCCCGACTGGCCCCTGCAAAAGCAACTGGATCCGTTAACGCATAGTTTTCAATGTAGACAGAGTCACCGCGATCGACAAACCGATGCACCCCCTGGCGGTAAGGAGTCCACAAATCGTAGTCGTAGGCTTGCTCTGAATAAAAACCAATGCCGCCAAAAAAATCGACAGCCAAGGGACGAAAGAAAATTCGAATATGGGCAAATCTAGTGGGTGCTTCAAAGGCCTGTTGCTGGTTGCTAAAATCTCCCGCCATCCATCGGGCTAGAGCAAAGGACAGACTGTTCTCAATTCGGGAGTCTGGGTTGGATAGCACCATAACCAAGCATTCAATTCAAATACATCAATTTCAAGCGAACAACTGGCAGAAGATCGCGATGAGCTCAATCGACCTTTTGCGGACGGACTTCTGATGAAAAGGAAGCAGTCAAGACCCCTTTACCGTCGCTGGTTTTAATGCTGGAAACTCGAAAGCGTAAATTCGGCGTAACGAACCAAATTTTCTCTTCAGCTGCAGCACGATCGTACGAACTAATCAGGGTAAACACTCCTTCTGTTGAGATAGAAAAGGTAGCGGCTGCAGGTACGGTTTCTGCATAGCCGCGATCGCGTAATAACTTCCCTTGTGTCGCATCATTGGGATTGGGGACGGGCACCAATAACGTGCTCCCTTTTAATTCCTCCTCTTCATCCCAATCGGATTCCCCTTCCCAAGTCATGCGAAATGGATTGGCAATGGTATCTGGATCGATATCGTAGGATTTGCACAGTGCAATCACTTCGGTATCGTCAGCAGGGACTGACTCAATATCGATGGTCGATCGCACTTCTTCAAAATGTTGAAAAGCCAAATGATGAGCGCTGCGTTGCGATCGCCATTGCCCCAAAGATTGCTGTACGAAATCGTGAATATCCATCATTTCCTATGACATGCGAAAGGGCTGGACTTATCCCTATAGATTCTGCCAGCCCAAATTCGATATTTAATGTGTGCTTAGTCCTCAGCCTCAGAGCTAGAAGCAGAGGAGGAGCTAGAGTGGGACGCAGAGCTGCTGCCTCCCACAGAAACTCCCACAACTTTTGCACCCATGCGGTTGATGCCCTGCATGGTGCGAGACATACGGCTGAAGGGGACTTTGATGGTGTAGTTACTGGTGTGGCTGATGTCGTTATTGCATAAGCCCGAGATTTCAATCGATACGGACCGATTTCCGTAGCTACCGGTTTGATTGCTAGAGCTGATATTCATAAACGGCTCTCCAACAGAAAGACAGTGAAGTGAGAATTGGACAAAACAGTCAGGATAGCTCCGCTTCAGCGTTTTATCCTGACTATGTTGTGTATTACCTTTAGGCAACTTCAGTGATGCTGACGATCGAACCGCCTGCCCGCTGAATGGTTTGAATGCGATTGGTCATCTGGTCGTAAGTAACTTCGCAAGACAAGTTGCTGCGCTTGTAGCGAGGGCCAGCGCCGGCTTTGGATACCTGAATGCGGAAACGTTTGCCGGTGTTGGCGTAAGCTCCAGATCCGCCAGCAGGTTTTTTGATGGTGGATGACTTATTACCCGCGATATCGGAAATCAGAGACGCACTGTTGCTGGCATCGCTTGTTGCATAGCCACGCATCAGCGCAAACGAACGATTGAAGTTAACGTTGGGGCTGCCAGCTTGAGTGCTGGTGCCAGTAGCGAAGGGAACGGTGTTCTCACCAAACTTAGCTTGGTATTCATCGCTATCGATATAGGAATCGATGTCGGCACTGTAACCCTCGGCGCTATAACGCTGGACGTGCTCGGAGAGCTCGGCCTGATCGAGAGGCGCACGACCCAAGAAGTGTTTGCAATTCACTTCAACAAAGCGGTATTGAGAGGCGGATTCAAAGAACAGCTTGCGGTAGAGTTCGGACTTGCCCACAGCGCTGACAAAACCACGGACGGTGATGTCACCGTTGCGCAGTTTGGACTCAGCCTCGGTGAGACGCTCGCTCGCCATCAGGTGGGGGTTACCCAACACTTGGCGATACACGGCGGTAATGACGGCTTGCACTTCGTCTTCTGTTGCCCCAGTTCGAAGTTCGAGGGGAGCGGATGAGTTTACCCAAAGCATGCAATGTACTCCTGTGTTGTTGTAATAAGGAAATTTGATGGTTGCAATGTCGGTATTGAAAGGGTGTTGAAGGAACTGACAATTCCCGCTACCTAATTGGGCTGAATGTTAAGACCAGTTGCTACTACCTGCTAACAATCAGCCCAGCACGACCGAACGCTTAAGCCGTTTCTGAAATGCTGACAATTCTTCCGCCCGACTTGTGGATAGCTCGCACTTGCTGGTTCAGTTGGCTAAAGCCAACGACATACTCTTGACTGCTGTACTTATTTAGTCGAGCAGCCCCTTTGGAATTGCTGACCTGAATGCGGAAGCGCTTGCCAGTATTGTCGTAGCTACCGCTACCAATGGCAGAGCCCGCTTTGACAGCAACCGCGCGATTGCTACCGAGGGCTGAAATTAATTTCGCAGAATTGCTGGCATCGCTGGTGGCGTAGCCCCGGGAAATGGCAAAACCGCGGCTGAAGGTAACGTTCGAAATTCCGGTCTGGGATACATTACTGCGGTTGTAGGGAACGATATTTTCACCGAACGCTTTCAAATACTCGTCGCTATCGAGATAAGAGTTGATTTCGGAATCGTATCCTTGCTCGTTATAGAGTTGAACGTGCTCAGATACTTCTGCTTGACTGACGGGAGGCCTCCCCAATAGGTGCTTGCAATTCACTTCAATAAAGCGATATTGAGAAGCAGATTCAAAATGCAGAGAACGATATAAATCAGATTTCGCTACCCGCTCCACAAAGCCGCGAACGGTAATCTCGCCATTTCTTAAAAAGGATTCGGCTTCAGTCAGGCGCTCGCTTTCCATCATGTGAGGATTCCCTAACACCTGACGGTAAACGGCACGAATCACCGTTTGTAAATCTTCTTCAGAAGCATTCGCACGCAGCTCAACAGGTTCGGCGGCTTGAACCAAATTTGCCATTAGAAGAGTCCTCCAATATTGAATAAAGTCATGGGTAAAACAGTTTCAATGCGAATTGCTCAACCTCAGTCGTCATTCGCCTGCTTGGCTGCCTACAGTCTCCGTTGAGCGTTAAATTTCAATGCAAATACATGTTGAGAGCACAGAACAATAGTTTGGCAACTCTCACACTCCGACACCTTTTATCTCGTTTCACCTGCTGGTAGAGCAGGAAGTTAAGTTAGCTTCCTGCTCTGAACTGGTGACGTTACGCAACTTCAGTAATGCTAATGATGCGACCCTTCGAGCGAGCAATGCGCTGAATTTGAGGGGTCATCTTGCTGCCAGACACCAAATATTCTTCGGTGCAGCGACGCCGGCGATTGCCACTGGTGGTAGACACAACAATTTTGAAGGTCTTGTCGGTGGCTGCGGAGTATGGGGAAATTCGACCGCCCGTGGAAGGACCGGTGATTTTCGTGGAAGAGTTCCCTGCAATTGCCCCCACTAGCTTGGCACTCTTCACCGCTTTATCAGTACCGGCAAAACCCTGATAAATCTCGGATAGGCGATTATAGGTGGCTTGCTTCTGACCCACTTGGCTAGTAGACCAGCAGTAGTAAGGAACCGTGTACTCGCCAAAATTCTTTTGATATTCGTCGCTGTCGATGTAGGAATCGATTTCAGCGTTATAGCCGTCGTTGACACAGCGCTGAATGTGCTCGGACAGCTCTGCCTGATCGAGCGGAGCACGACCCAGCAAGTGCTTGAAGTTGAGTTCTACAAAACGGTAGGGGGCTGCGGTTTCAAAGAAGCGTTTCTTATACTCATCGGACTTAGCAACGGCACGCACAAAATCGCGTACGCTGTAGGTTCCTTCCTTGAAGCGAGATTCGGCTTCGGTTAGGCGCTCGCTGGCCATTAAATGAGGGTTGCCGAGAACCTGCTTGTAAACCGCGCTAATAACGACTTCTTTGTCTTCAGTCGAGCTACCGTCCCAGATTTCAACCGGGGTGGCATCCACTGATTTAAAGGCTGCGCTTGGCATAGTAAAGCGTCTCCTGTATCAATTGGTCAAAGAACAATAAAAATGCAAATTTGATTCAATGTATTGGTGCAAAAATGCCACAAGCCTATGGAAAAGCTTGGGAGCTCGGGCACCAAAGGTCGAGCTGAGATAAAAAGCGATCTGTGCCAAAAAGCCTCCTCCATTCAGGAGGCTGGCTTAATCATCCCGCTAGACCGGAGTAATACTTGCAATCACGCCACCTTGAGCATGAATGCGCTTGTACTCTTCCGAGAGCTTGTCAAAAGGTACGATATACACCTTGTTTGAGCGACGGAACTTAGATACGCGATTGACCACGTTGGAGCGGTAACCGGTGACCTCAATGCGATAAACTTTGCCATCTGCGCTAGCACCAACGCCCTGACGCTGGCGCGAACCGAGCGCAGGAGTTTGATATGTGGCTGCAGCGCTAGAGGACACCACCGGAGTCCCGGTGCCGTTGATAACCAAGCCGTTCAGGACAGGCTTCTTGTAAGCCAAGCTGCCTTTAAAGTCGCTGCTGGACGATCCCCGAACCAGTTGGAACGTGTGGGTGAAGCCCACCATGTTCTTGCACGCTTCGGTTTTGTAGCCGCGAATGTAAGGTACGGTGTCTTCGCCGAAGACCTCTTGGTACTCGTCGCTATCAACGTAGAAGTCAATCAAATCGTCGAAGGTGCCACTGTCCAACACCGCGCTACAAGCTTTCATTTCGTCGTAGTTGTTGGGGGCACGACCTAAGAAATGCTTGTAACCTAACTCAAAAGAGCGATAGCGGGGGCAATCGAAGAAGCGAGATTGGTAGTATTCAGATTTGCCGACAGCCCGAACAAAATCGCGCACGCTGTAATAGCCAAGCTTGAACTGAGACTCAGCCACAGTCAGGCGCTCGCTATCCATAACGTATGCGTTGCCCAGCACTTGCCGATACACTGCACGAATAATTGCTTCTTTATCACCGTCAGGTATTCCGGGCCACACTTCCTGTGGTTCGGTTTCTTCAAAAAAGCTCACGCCCAGTCGTGAGGCTGGTCCAAAAACCATTCAATATTCTCCAAATAACAACGGGATGTTGTTTGAGTCAGTTATTAAAATGTGTTGCTAACAACACGCTTTGACAATCGTCTAGACCTGGGACAGCTCCACTTAATGCAACGCACGCCGGCATTAGGGCCAGCACCGACAAAGCGTTAGCGATAGTAAATGGGCATATCTTGGTCCGTATTTATTCTCATACGCCTCAGCTTAGACAGCCATCAAGATTTGTAAATAGCTGGAGCGATCGGACGGTGATGCAACGTTTCCTAGTTCGATACTTCCACCTTAAATACCGAGCCTTGCGGGCGAGCAACTACTGCAGCATCCCAATTCATCTCTTCTAAAAAACTTGATGCTAAAGGGGTCTCAACTACATCCACCCCCCATTCCCCCGTCAGCAAGGCATTGGGAACTGGATTGGTGACTGGCGTACTTTTCTTTCCACCCAAAATCAAGATATGGGGCATGGCCCGATCAGCCCCGAGCTGAGGACGACGGGCATCTAGCAATGCTTCGGCACACAGTTCTCCCACCTGCTGCGGAGTTAACTGGGATTCGTCAAATCGAATTTCACAGACCCAGTGGGGATGTTCGATCGCCTGACAGGTCATATCGGGTCGTTTGGACAGACGATCGCTAAAAACAGCGGAGAATTCAGAACGACTCAGGGCAGGTACAACCTCGTCATCTACGTCGTGATTGTGGGACAAGAGCATCCTTGCCGTCAGAACATCGGTCACGGTTTCCATTCCTGTCAGATTGCAATGTAACGGAGTATCGATAAAAAAGAGAAATCAGTTGAGAGAGTGCCGATCTCCTCACAGGATCTACTAAGTTCTGCCACTGGTTAGAGGAGGCGGCGGCTCTGATGGGGCTTGGCGAAAGCGATCGAGAGCATTGCGGAGATGGTCAAAGTAAGGTTCTACCAATACTGGGTCGCGATCGCCCAATCGTTTGAGGCTGGCTTGCTTAAGGGTATCGATCCCCATCACCATGGCATCCAAAGGAACCTCTAGCTCTTGGTAAAGCAACTGCAGGTGATACAGCCCTTCTGGACTAGTGAACTGTTGCTGCTGGGCGGCAATGCCGTAGGTGACGCAGCGCAGAAATTGCCAATAGTCTCGCCAACAAGCGTCTGCTCTTTGGGGGGGATACAGCCCACCGCCGGGTTCGGTGATTCCGGGAAAAGCTGAAAGAACTCCGCTCCTGGCTTCCTCCACAATGTTTTTAGCTGCATCTCGTAGATCGCGAGCGATGGCGATTCCCGCTTCCGAGAAATTGTCGCTTAAAGCTTGCAACCGAGCGATCTCGTCATCGGAAAGATAGTGGCGATCGTCATCAGCCGCTTGAAACATGGCGATCGCATCCGGAGAAAACGCTGACTGCCAGCTGGCAAAACTGACAATTCGAGCCTTCGCAATCAGGTTCTGGAGGGTATCGCTTAATGGACCGGTCATGGATTCAAAATCAAAACGTAACTTGTCTCCACAGACAAGGAGGGCTAGTCATGTGGAACGAGCAATCCCGAATATTCAATCAGAAAAAAAGTCTTTCGACGGTTGACCCGTCGTTGCGACAGTCAGCTATTGCGCGATATCCATCTGAGCTCGAAGCTCTTTCAACGCACCGTCAATCTTAACGACATCAGGGTTTTTCTCTAGTTGCTCGAGCACCAACTTCTTCGGCAGTTTAGCTTTCTTGGCCACAGCAATCGTCTCATCAAAGATTCTGGCTCGATACGCTTCCAACTCTTCAATCACAGACTGAATTTCATCGGGAGTTGGGGGGGCCTGAACGCTATTAGACATTGATATAACCTGCTTGATTAAATCCAGATTTAAAATACATCATCTCAAATTCAGTCCCTTGCTAAACGTTATGTAAAGTAAGGTTAATGTACGCGTATCCAACCTTGGTGATGGACTTACCAGAAATTGAGGCAAACCTAAACAGTGACGATTCACAAGTTCGCCTGAAGGCAGTAAAGCAGCTGTGGGACTGCGAAACGGATGTGGCAATGCCACTGCTGATTGACAAACTGAACGACCCTGAATTTTTGGTGCGTACCTTTATCTGTATGGGATTAGCAAGACACCAAACCACCGAGGGATTTGCAGCCCTTCTCCAAGTCACCAAGCTCGATCCCGATCCCAACGTGCGTGCCGAAGCCGCAAACTCATTATCCCTTTACGGAAAAATCTCTAGTTCGCACCTCGTCAGTACGTTCTTTCAAGACGATCATTGGTTAGTTCGTCGCAGTATTCTGGCAGCGTTAACAGAAATGACCGACTGTCCGGAAGAATTGTACGAAGTCTGTGTCTGCGGTTTGGAAGGGGAGGACGAAACGGTGCGGGAAACCTCGACCACCTGTTTGGCAACGCTAGCGGGCACTCCTCTGCGCGCCGATGCGTTACAAGCATTGCTCAACTACGCTGGTGATGCCTCTTGGCGCGTTCGGTTGCGGGTAGCCAAAGCTCTGTTTAATTTTGACGAACCCGAAGCGGTGGCGGCATTACAGGAGCTGGCTAGAGACAGCGACCATCGTGTTGTCGGGGCCACCTTAGAAGACAAGGTGAAATAGCTGGTATCGCACAAAACGGAACCCAATTCCCCTCATAGTCTGCGATCGCCAAGTTGTAAGATTCAGGCGTCCGGATTGGCGATCAAGCTTTCTTTGGCGTTCGATCGCGTATAAGAATTCCAAGTGGTAATCTCTTGCGATTGCCGACCCAGCAGCCGAGCTCGAGTGTCCTCGCTCAACCCTGTTACAAAGCTAAAGTCGGCCCCTGCCACATTGACCACATCGGTGAAATCAGCCCCTTCTAAGTCGGCACCGCGAAAATCTACCATTTGCAGTTCTGTGTTGCACAGCCGGGCATTTTTAAGACAGGCCCCCGTCAGGAAAGCCTTTTGCAGGTTGGCTCCACTCAACGACGCATCGGTTAGATTGGCCCCCGTCAGATCGGCACCGCTGAGATAGGCTCCAAGCAGTCGTATCCCAGTTAGGTCAACGCCTCTTAAATACGCAGTATTTAGGTAAGCACCATTTAAGACAGCACCCGGTCCTACCGCACCGGAAGACTTATAGCGAAATCCTTCTGGCCAGCAAGTATGACCGTCATACAGACCGCTGTTGAAGCTGGCATCGACAAGAATGGCATCGCTAAAGTTTGCCCCACGCATATCCGCTCGGTTGAGATAGGCTCCTGTCAAATCAGCCCCTGTCAAATCAGCTCCTTTCAAATTTGTGCCGCGCAGGTCGGCTCCTTTCAAGTTGCACTGTTGCAGTTGAGCTCCCCTGAGGTCGGCATTGGTCAAACCAACATTTTCTAAATTGCCCCCCTCAAAAATCGCATTGACCAAACTGGCTTGATATAAATCCAGTTGGCTGAAATCGATACCTGACAAATCCGAGTTGTCGAAGCTCTCTCCGTTGCCGACCTGGATGGCAATATCGCTTGCAGACAAATGGGACATTATTCACACGTTGAATTTAATAAAGAATCAATAGCAGCTATTCTAAGGGTTCTCGTAGGTGTCTAGAACGGAGCGTGCGTAGCATAAATAGGGAAATCCTCAAGACCGCCTAGCTTGTCCATCAGGTATCCATCGAGCTGCAAGAATTATAAATTTCGACTATTGCAAATACACACTATAACCATTGCTGAGGCTTAATCATGCACTTGCATCCCCCCATGACAATGAAGGATTTCTTCAAGAAGAGCGAGGGCACTTGGTATATCCAGCGCAGCGTCCATCACTTTGATTCCACAGAGGACGAATCGGGAGAATCAAACATTACGGTTACCCCTCTGGATACGAACGACAATCGCGTGATCGCGATTTGCAAGCAACATAAAGTCGATCCCGCCAATGCGTCTGGCGGTGCTGCATTTACCTGGCAGGTCAATCTTGATACGCGGGAATTCGATCCGGACAACGCTGCTGTTTTAGTGGCCGTGCCCAGCAGTTCAGACTTGCGATCGGGCCGCATTCTTAGAGATGTGGGCTACGTGGATGGCAAACCGGTCATCGGTCGGTATAACTTTGCAGATGATGGCGTGCTGACAATTGTTACCGACTACGACAACAATCAAGGCCAAGAGCGGGCCTGGTTTCTGACAGACGACTTTCGGGTGAGAGTCAGCACGGTTCGGATGATGAATGGCGTCAATCTAATGGCCTACTGCTCGGAACGGCGCTGCGTGACGAACGCGCAATTGGAGAAAATGGTCAGCGATCGGCAAGCGGGTATCCCAGCAATACTCCCTTAGTCTTATTTGGCGATCGCTAGGGCTACCAACATCCCGGGCTAGCATCCATCACAGGATGGATCGAACAGGTTGGGTTCATTACGCTTTGTTGCTTTCTCAGAGTCTCCCATCTAGGCTCCCAGCTACGTCCCTTATGCTGAAAAAATATCTAGATATTTTTTACATCCATCCATATGTACGAACCGTTCTTAAAGCACTTAGAGAAATCCATACAGGATAATTTTGAGTTAATCCCTCGTGCGATTCCCGAAGGGCTGGCTTACAACTCTAGCGATCGCGGCAAGCATGCTGCCACCATCCAGAGTTGGTGCTACCAATCCCCCGAGCTGCGCAAAATTCGCTACACCTACATTGATGCCGGGGCGGCAGCCCAAGTTTTTAACAGCGTGATTTACCCCAACCACCAGTATGACATTCCATTGCTGGGGGTGGACTTTCTGTCATTCGGCAAGAAAAAAATCTTGGTCGTGCTAGACTGCCAGCCCCTCTTCCAAGACGAAGCCTATCTAGATCGTTATATCGAGCCCTTGAAAGCTCTCAAGGACAAATACAGCGATTTGGCTCAGGACCTGGAAATGAAGTTCTACGACGCCAATCAGTATTTTTCGAAATATCTCCTGTTCGCCAAAACTGACGCCGAAACTGTGTCGACGCGCGTATTCAGTGCATTTAAAGATTATCTCGAATTTTATTGGGACATGCTGGATAGGGCCGAACCCTTATCCGACCCGTCTGACATACAGCGGATCGTTAAGGCCCAAAAAGACTACGACCAATACAGTGCCGAGCGCGATCCGGCCCACGGTTTATTCAGTTCGTATTTTGGCAGCGAATGGGCCAATCGGTTCCTGTACGAATTTTTGTTTGAAGATGCCCAGCCCCTCGCGGTAGCAGCCCACCCCTAAAGCAAATGTCAATTTATCAGCCATTTCTCGAACATGCGATCGCCACCCTCTCCGATCGCCTGCAGGTTTCTCCCTACCCCATTCCAGCGGGGTTCGAGCAAAAATCAGCCTTTACTGGCAAAGGGAAACGTCAGTCCGAAGTTCTCACCACTAGCCACGGATATCAAACTCCCAAGCTCCGTCAAATCCGGGCGGCTCACGTTGAAGGGGGCGAAGCCTTACAAGTCTTAAATTTTGTTATTTTCCCTCATCCCACCTACGATCTGCCGTTTTTTGGTGCTGACTTGGTTACCCTTCCGGGGGGCCATTTAATCGCGATCGACATGCAACCGTTATTTAGGGATGAGCCCAGTTACCAGACCAAGTACACCGAGCCCGTGATGCCTATATTCAAGCGTCACCAGCAGCACCTGCCTTGGGGGGGTGACTTTCCCGAAGAAGCCCAACAGTTTTTCTCTCCAGCGTTTATCTGGACCCGGCCCAGCGATACAGAAGTGGTTGAAACTCAGGTGTTTGATTGTTTCAAAGACTATTTGGACCTATATATAGACTTTGTCCAGCGGGCTGAAGCGATTAGCAACCCAAATGAACTGGCTAGGATTTTGCAAGCACAGTTAGCTTACTTGCGCTATCGGGCGGAGAAAGACCCAGCGAGGGGGATGCTGACCCGATTTTACGGTCCGGAATGGACGGAAGAATACATTCACGGCTTTTTGTTCGATCTGGAGCGGAAGTTGCCCGAGACTAGGGCGATCGCCTAAAAGGGCTACGCTTCAGTGATGGTGCAGACAGGGCCACCAGAAAAATCCCAATCTTACGGTGAGGGCTATCCAGATAGAATGCTGGAGGAGACCAACGTACAAAGGGGATGTAGCATTCTACAACTGCGATTGAGCTAGCAACTCTTACTAGCGGTGTATTTCCCTTACCCCTTTGATGCTCTGTTTTTTCTGCCCAAACCGACCTGTATAACGGGCTTGTAAATAAATAAAAACTTTCCTCAGAGTGGTCATCGGCAACATTGTATAAAGAGAAGTCGAAGACCGCGACCAACCAAGCCAGCCAGCACAATGTGTTGCCGGGGTTTTCAAGATTACGAGTCAGCCTCAACAGTGCGGTATAAAGTCTTGTTGACTTCTCTCGATAGATTGAGACCTTAGAGTAAGTGAGACTTTATAATGGCGATGTTGCCTGTGCTTCACATTTCTTAGCTGCCTTTTCAGTTAAGAGCCTTTTTTAATGAGCTCAGGGCTGTAATTCCTATGACAATCGTCCTTAACCAAAAAGCTAAGTAGGAGATTTGAATAAATGTTTGATGCGTTTGCTAAGGTCGTTGCTCAGGCCGATGCCAAGGGAGCATATCTTTCAAGTAGTGAGTTGAGCGCTCTGAATAAAATTGTTGCCGATGGCAACAAGCGCATGGATATTGTTAACCGCATCACCGGCAACTCTTCCGAGATTGTTGCTAGCGCAGCTCGCGAGCTGTTTGCCGAGCAGCCTCAGCTGATTGCTCCTGGTGGTAACGCATACACCAGTCGCCGCATGGCTGCTTGCCTGCGCGATATGGAAATCATTTTGCGCTATGTCACCTACGCCATCTTCAATGGCGATGCCAGCGTCCTGAACGATCGTTGCCTGAACGGTTTGCGCGAGACCTACTTGGCTCTGGGAACCCCCGGTGCATCCGTAGCGCTAGGCGTTCAGAAAATGAAGGCTGCTGCGATTAAGATTGCTAACGATCCTAACGGTATCACTCGCGGTGATTGCTCCAGCTTGATGACTGAAGTTGGTAACTACTTTGACATTGCTGCAAACGCAGTTGCTTAGTGCGTAGCATTTTCACGTATCTCAATACCATCTTTCTTCTAAACCTATCGCTTACTTAAAGCATCGGAGATATTTAAACAATGAAAACCCCTCTTACCGAGGCAGTTAATGCTGCTGACTCACAAGGACGTTTTTTGAGCTCTACCGAAATCCAGACAGCTTTTGGCCGTTTCCAGCAAGCTAAGGCTTCCATGGAAGCTGCTACTGCTCTGACTAGTAAAGCCTCAACTTTGGCTGAAGGTGCAGCCCAAGCGGTTTACAAGAAGTTCCCCTTCACCACCACTACTCCCGGTCCCGCTTACGCTTCAACTCCAACCGGTAAGGCGAAGTGCACCCGCGACATCGGCTACTACATCCGTATGGTGACTTACTGTTTGGTTGTGGGCGGCACCGGCCCCATGGATGATTACTTGATTGCCGGTTTGGACGAAATCAACCGTACCTTTGAACTCTCCCCTAGCTGGTACATCGAGGCTCTGAAGTACATCAAAGCCAATCACGGCTTGACTGGTGACCCTGGTGTCGAAGCAAACGCTTACTTCGACTACGCAATTAACGCTCTGAGCTAGTCTCTAGGTTTTTCAATCCGAGGAGGACAGTCTCTGCTGGGGCTTCCTCCTCGGATTTTTATGTTGAAATGGAATTTTCCCGTGCAAGATCGGTTTGAGTTATTGGAGTTTGAGGAAGCCGAACAGTTAACGCTGGAGACGGCCATCGCCAACCTGAAGGGGCATGACTTAGGGTTGCGGTTTTATGCTGCTTGGTGGTTGGGCAAGTTTCGGATTGAAGACCCCGAGGCGATCGAGCTGCTGATTGCAGCCCTCTCCGATACAGACGATCGCACAGAAGATGGTGGATATCCCCTCAGGCGCAATGCTGCCCGAGCACTGGGGAAGATGAACGCTTCTCAAGCGGTTCCAGCCCTGATTGACTGTTTGAACTGTTCGGATTACTACGTGCGGGAAGCTGCGGTACAGTCATTGGAATTGTTGGGCGATCGTAATGCTATCCCTGTCCTGATCGGCCTAATGGCCGGAGGGGTTGAGGCGGCAACCATGGTCCCCGGCAAGCCGCACCTCGTGCAACCCTACGATGCTCTGCTTGAGGCGTTAGGCACGCTACAGGCTAATGATGAAATTGATTGCATTCAAGAATTTCTCTCGCATCCAGTAGCTCGGGTTAGATTTGCAGCTGCTCGTGCCCTGTACCAAATTACCGGACGCGATCGGTATGGAAATTTGTTGATCGATGGCTTGCAAGAATCCGAATTGCAGTTAAGGCGTGCGGCCTTGATGGATTTAGCTGCTACGGATTACATTCCCGCCGCCAGTGCCGTCGCAGAAACACTGGCAGAAAACAGCCTGAAGTTAATTTCCATGAAAGGGTTGCTAGAAAACCACTTGAAGGAAGCCGGTACTGAAGATGCCCACATATCAGAGGATGTTGGCTCTATTTTGAAGTTAATGGATACCTTGTTATGACTGCGACCTCGCGTGCTCCGTCTAGTGCAGAACTCATTCGGGCCATTGACCTGGCAGATTCAGCGGATGCAATGTTGGATGCAGTTGAGGCCCTAGCTGATATTCGTTCTCCAGAAGCCATACCAACCTTGATCGAAGTGCTGGGATATAACAATCCAGGTGCAGCCGTTGC
>JBFRWN010000140.1:0-20587 GCA_051439605.1 Synechococcus sp. | reverse complement strand
GAAACTGGCAAAACCAGTTATATCGAGCGGTTCAACTGTACGATGCGCCAGCGAGTTTCACGCTTGGTACGCAAAACCCTCTCCTTTTCCAAAAAGCTCGAGAATCATATCGGAGCTATCTGGATGTTTGTCCACAACTACAACGCATCCTTACTTGTCTAGGACTACCAGTAATTTTTGGGCTGCTGATATGAAAACCGTCATCAAGATTTGAAAGACCCTTCTGCTGAAATTGTTAATGTTTGCGGGTTAGACAATTGACTTGAAGCTGTGGACTGGTTCTCTAGCTTGGAGCTTATACCAACTCCAGAGTCATTTCATTATAGATTTGAGCAACAAGTTTTAGGGCGTTCGTGCCTCTACCTATAGCTTAGTGGAGAGCTGAAACAACCTATTCTCGTAAATGCACAGAATGTCTCTAATTAGAATGAAACAGCCCTGATACCAACTCATCAAGATGGCGAGCTTAATGATTTGCCGATTCTACTCTCAACCCCTTGCTGTCCAAGGAATTTGTTCAGACAGTTATGCTCAGGGTCATATGCAATTGATATTAGGATGTTCAGCTTTTGACTAGAAAGCTGAAAGGCTCAAATTTCGCTTGGGCACTTATTTGATGGAATAGTGGTTAGAGATATCTATCCGTACCCTGTCAAGTGTTGATTTTATTTCGGCAGTTCAAAGCAACCACATAGGCCTAGAGTTTGCTAGCCCAACTCACAATTCTGCATGCTTGTGTCTCGTAGTTAATGAGACTGACTTTGCATACCTGTTGTCAGATTAGTCGGGGTAGTAATAGATGGGCTCAGTGATAGTTGCCACAGTGAACTCGCCTCTGCAGCCGGACAGCTTTCTACCGAACTTTGCCTCAAAAAGAGAATACAGAGTCCTTGAAATCTGGATTCCCCCTGATTATGAGAGAGCTGCTATATAGGAGGAGGCTAGTAATCATCCTCAAAACCATCGTCCAACTCGCTATCGAAGTCATCTAGATTGTCATCGAACATATCGTCCGGTATTTGTGGAGGACGTCGACGAGATGATGGGCGATTGCTAGGGGCAGGACGACGGGAAATGCGAGGCTCGTCCGGGAAGCTATCGTCGTCGAAAGCTGCATTAGAAGAGTAGTCATCACGTTCGTACCTATCCTCGCTGTCATCTCGATCGGAGAAAAATTCGTCGTCGATGGTATTGATGTTGCCTCGCGAGGGTCGAACGCGGCTAGGACGTCCACTGGGTCGTCTTGACTTGGGAAAGTTATCAGATCGGCGCTCGTCACCATACCGCTCGTTTTGATCATCGAACTCGCCATCAAACTCATCGCGGGGTGGTCGAGTTGGACGGGGTCGACGGCTGGTTCGACGAGCCTCAGTCCCGCTTGCGAGTCGTGGGCGTAACCCGTTGGCCGATCGCAACTTGCGACGGCGGGGGGATTCGTCATCCTCGCCTGCTTTTCTCATTCGACTGCGGGTGCTGCGAGCCTCCACTGTGCGGCGGGAGTCATATTCATCTGGGCGATAGGTTTTTGTGAACCCCCTTGGACCGCGTCTGCTGGGTCCAGGACCACCCACAGTCTGACGTGCCCTTTCGGTCAGCTGTAGTCGCAGTCGGAAAGACTCCACCGCAAAAAATGTAGCGCTACCTACCAGTAATAGTTGCGCAAAGGCGAGCAGGGGAATGAGCCGCCAGCCCTCCCACATTAATGTGACTGCGTAGATAAATCCCACGATCGCAAACACAACATCGTATTCTCGCGAGGCAGTTGGGCGAAAGTAGCGCAGGGAAAAGAAGCCTGCACTGGCGATCGCCACAAGTGCACCCATTAAGAACATGGGATTGGTGGTGTCTAGCATTAGGGTCTCCCGATGGAGTGGGTCAGCTCGGCCAGAATCAAGCCGATCGGGGCTTTGAGAACTGGATTGGTTAGCCTGGGTTTGGGTGGTGACGCCAGCTCGCCCTTCTCTTGAGAGATAAACGTCAACCTCAATCGGCGCAATTTTACCGAAAAAGAAGCTAACCGAATCTCTCTTACGACCACACTCCGCTACGTTGCCATTTTAACAGTGAGCCATCTTAACAGCGCGCCATCTTGTAGGGGTGCTGTTGGTTGATGTTACCCTTCTCAGGCTGTATTAGCGCCAGTGGCGCAATGCTGATGCGCGGGCGCGATACTGAGTTTTCAGTTCAGAGTTCTGGGCTTGATTGCACTGTTCCTGTAGCGCAGCCAGCAAACTCTGATGAGCTACTGCCGGAGGATAGCCTAACCGAATCGCTAGGGTGATGGCCTTGCGATCGGCGGCATACATGGCTCGAACCGCTTGACGGCTGTGGCTTTTTCTCCACAGGCGCAATCCTGCCACCGTTGCTAAAGCCAGCGACAGCACCATTAGCCACGTATCCTGAACCCAGAGTTCGCCAATGGCTCCCCCCAAACCCATCAAAAAAGCTGACTTCTCCCACCCTTCCCGTTGGACGGAGTCATTTTGGATGCAGGCCACCTGGTGTAGGAACAGCAGATCTCGATGGTGATGGGGAAGTTCTTGCCAGCGAGCAAGGTCGACTTCGATGGTGATGCGATCTCCAGGGGCACCCTCACAAGAAATCAACTCTGGTTTGTAGGCTCCAGTGATGCCAATATCCACCCAACTCCTCAATTCCTGAGGCAGTAACGATTGCAAGCGTTGTACTTCATTGGGTGAAGGCTGAGGTGTGGCTGGCTGGCGGACATTCATACGAGGGTGCTTCCAATCAGTCAGCTCAGATTGAGAACGGACAGTCGAAAACAACCCGAGCTTGCTTGACGAATGAATGGTTGAACCGACAATTAAGTGGCAGGGGGGTCCACCCAGCGACCGTCAGCCTTAATAAGGTCGATCAATGCTTCAACTCCGGAGTGCTCTGGCACCCGCTTGACTTCCTCGCGACCGCGATAGAGGGCAATGGTTCCAGGAGTTTTACCCACGTAACCGTAATCAGCATCCGCCATTTCGCCGGGGCCATTCACGATACATCCCATGACGGCAATATCCAGCCCAGTAAGGTGTTTGGTGGCATCGCGTACTTGGTTTAACACGGTCTCGAGGTTAAACAGAGTGCGGCCGCAGGACGGGCAGGCCACGTACTCTACCATGGTCTTACGCAGACCCAGCGCTTGCAAAATGCTGTAGCAGACGGGAATTTCTTTTTCTGGAGCTTCGGTGAGAGATACGCGGATAGTGTCGCCAATTCCTTCGGCTAACAGGGTGCCGATGCCTGCCGTGGACTTAATTCGACCGTATTCGCCATCTCCAGCTTCTGTCACACCCAGGTGGAAGGGGAAATTGTAGCCTAGCTCATCCAGACGCTTGGCGGCTAGGCGATAGGCGGCAATCATCACTGGTACGCGGGAGGCTTTGAAGGAAAGTGTGATGTTGTGGAAATCGAGCTCGTTGCAGATTTCGATAAACTCTAGGGCAGACTCCACCATGCCTTCAGGAGTGTCACCGTAGGTGAACAGCATGCGCTCGGCTAAAGAACCGTGGTTGACGCCAATGCGCATGGACTTACCTTGATCTCGTAGGGAAACCACAAGGGGTTCCAGAGTTTCGCGGATTTTATGCTTGACGCGATCAAATTCCGCTTGGGAATATTCTTCGTCGGTGTCTTTGGTTTGTTCGAAGACGTAGAGGCCAGGGTTGATGCGAACGTTATCGACATGTTTGGCCACTTCAAGGGCAATTTTCATGCCGTTGTGGTGGACGTCGGCCACCAGGGGAACTGGCTTGTAGGTTGAATACAGCTTTTGGCGGATTTCCCCGACTGCTTTGGCGTGACCCACGCTGGGAACGGTGACCCGCACCACTTCGCATCCCAGCTCGTGCAAGCGACGGATGGCCGCTACCGCCCCATCGATGTCTTTGGTGTCTTCGTTAATCATGGATTGCACCACAACCGGATAACCGCCACCCACTACGACATCGCCAATGGGTACGGGGCGGGTTTCGCGACGGGGATAGGTGAGTTCTAAGCTGGCCTGACTGGGGTTAAGGCAGGTTTTCGGGGGGTCGATTGTTTGCATTCCCTGTTTTGCTCGCTCTGCTCGATGGGGATTAGTATCCCGATTTGATTGTAAATGCAGTCTGGATCTGCTGAGGATGTTGCAGATTACATTCCTAGTCCAGCCATTCTGAGGGGAATGAGAGCGGAACAACGCAAATTAGTAAGGGAGACTATGTGCTCTCGCTCCTGTGGGATCTCGAAGAAGTTCGCAATGGGAACGCGTTACATTGTGACGAGGCGCATCACTCTTGGGTAGGGCTCAATTTCTAAAATCGGATGGGCAAATGAATCGCTGGATTAAGGTCACTGGGACGCTTTTATTCTCTGGAGCAACTGTAGTGGGCTTGGCTGCATTTGGGGTTTTGCGTGGCTGGCACGTTCCGAAAGTCGTCCCGGAACAGCTTGCAGCTCAGCTTCAATCGGGTTTTCGCATTATCAAGCCAGAGGGTGATGGCCCCTTTCCGACGGTTCTAGGCTTCCATGGTTGTGGCGGCGTCAGTTCTCACGGATGGCAAGAGTTTCTGGCTGAACGTGGATATGCCATGGTGCTGGTGGATAGCTATGCCAGTCGTCCGCAGCTCGATACGCAAGAGGTTTGCAATGGGTTGAAGTTTTGGGGCTCCGAGCGGGCGGGAGATGTGTGGGCGAGCTTGCAGGTGACACAAGAATTATCGTTCGTCGATCGCAAGCGTCTATTTCTAATGGGCTGGTCCCATGGGGGCTGGGCGATCGCCGATTTGCTGGCTCTTGCATCATCCAATCGGCTGCCGACTAACCTGACCCACAAGCCGGGGGTGAACGTTAACGAGATTGCAGGGGTGGTATTGATGTACCCCTATTGCGGCTTTCCATCGGTGGCTAGAAGCAAGGGGTGGTCGTCGCAGGTGCCTGCATTAATGCTTCTGGCAGGACAAGATACGGTTGCCGATCCTGCAGATTGTCTGGCGATCGCCGATCGGGTTAACCTTCGCTCGGGCAACAATCCATTCGCAGGAACGGCAATTGCCCACCTGTACGAAGATGCCCAACACGTCTTCGATTTGGATTGGGACGTTACAGGCAACTACGATCCGCTTGTTACCGCCGATGCCCGCGAGCGCGTCCTGAACTTTCTGCATGCTCAGAGCAAGATTGAGTCAGCCGAGAGCGGGCAGTAAAAAGTGAGGTCAATCAACTCCACTCGTATCTCTTCAAACCTGGCTCTATAGCGACCGTCAGGTCGCTTGGGACATTTTAGTTATCCCAATCCATGACTGGGCAAAGAGACTTACGTCCCAACTAAAATGTCAAAGGCCATAATGCCTCAGGTCAATGCTACTCACCGGTAATCGATAGCTCTTTGACCCAAATGCGAGGGCAAACGCCACCAGGGGTAACTTCAGGCTCTTCTTCTACGTACACGATCGATTGCAGCAGTTCGCGAAAATCGCCAGCTACCGTGCCCGATTCAATGCTGACTGGTTTCCCTTGCTTGATAATCCACCCGTCAAAGGGAAGCGAAAACGAGCCTTCCAAGGCGTTGACCCCAGCATGTAACGCTTTAACTTCGTCGATCCAGACCACGTTGTCAGCAGTTTCAATGCTGTATTCCTGCTCGGAGGGTGCCCCTGGAAAGACGTGGGTGTAGTTGCCGCTGACAGTGACTTTGGCTCCCAGGTTGGCATGGCCAGTAGGTTGGGCATTCATGCGCTTGGCGGTGCCAGCACTGTGCATGAAATTGCTCAATACTCCCTCCGTAATGAGTGGAAGGCGCCGGGTGGGGGTGCCTTCTCCATCGAAATGGCTGGGAGAAATATTGCCCTCGTGGAGCTCGTCATCGGCAACGGACAGGAGCGGGGACGCAATTGTCGTGCCCAACGACTCGGGAGTCGACAGGCTGCGATTGTCTAGAATGCTTTGGGCATTAAAGATATTGGAGAAAGCCCCAAACAGGCTCAGGAACGCTTCAGGAGACAGGACAACGGTGTACTTGCCGCTAGGAATTTTCTTGTAATCGAGATGGCTGATAGTTTTGTCGGCAGTTTCCTTGATACAGCCTTCGATATCTAGATTCTCCATGCCGCGATCGACCCGGAATGCACCGGCGCTGCGTGGCTTTTTCCCCTCCTGCTCGGTTTTGCTGTAGAGGTAAATAGATGCATAGGAACCCGCCTCATACCGCTCGGCTCCGTCGCTGTTGATGTAAAATCTCTCGATGTCTCGCTGAGATAAGCCGTTGTAGGGCACAGCCGCGATGGCCGGATGGCTTTCCAGCAACTTACTTTCTGCACCCTTGAGCGCATCAAGCAGGCTGGCCACAGGGGCTTGGTCAACGTAGCTGTTGTCGAAGTCCGGCAGGGGGGCAGTTGACTCGGGGCTAAAGTCTGGAGCATGGTCTTTCACCCCAAAGGCGCTGGCTTCGGCCGCGGTCTTCAGAGCTAGCTCTAGACCAGTGGCATCCGTATCTGTGGTGGAGGTGATGCCGACGGTGTTGTCCTTGCTCCAGACGCGCACGGTAAAGCTAGCTCGGTTGGATGCTTTGACTTGCTTGGGTTCGCCGCGATCGATTTGAACGCTGTTTTCGTCCACAGACGATCCGGAGATGTCGAACTTCGAGATGCCTAGCCTGCTGGCGATGCTGCGTGCTTGACTGGCGAGTTCCTGAATGTTGGTGGTCATAAAACCTTGCTAGAGCTGTATTTCGCTGGTTTTCCAACTATAACAATTTGGCTGAGGAAGACAGGTACCCGTTCCACCTCAGAATTTCTCGAAGAGTACCAGCCCTCAGTCGTGACCGTAGGCTTCAGCGGTTTCGATTTTTCCCCTAAACACAAAGTAGTTGTAGAGGGTGTAAGCCAGCAGCATGGGGATCAAAAAACCAACGAAAATAGCCATAAAGACTAGAGAACTGGGGGATGCAGCAGCCTCGTAGATGGTGACGGAGGGAGGGATGATACTGGGGAAGATGAGGAAGCCTAGCCCCACAAAGGAGAGGAAGAACAGGGAAACGGTCCAAATGAACGGCGTTGTTTCCTCTTTGTTCTGTAGGCTTCGAAATAGTAAACCAGCGATCGCCACCCCCAAGATGGGGATGAGGGCAAAGATGTAGACCAGTGGTGGCTCGAACAAGCGAGATCTTACCTGCTCGGACAGCAGTGGCGTGCTGATGGTGATAAAGACTGCCCCAACAAACGTAGTGACTATGGCCAGCTTTGCCGTTCTGTAGTGGGTGTTCTGCAGTTCTCCTGACGTTTTCATAATCAAGTAAGTGGATCCCACCAGCACGTACCCCTGAATCAAGGTCAATGCCACCAAGACGGTCCTCCAGGTCAGCCAATCGAACGGTCCACCGGCAAAATGACCGACAGTATCTACTGCAATACCTTCAAACACCGTCCCGAGAGCAAACCCTTGACCCAAAGCAGCTAGAAAGCTGCCCACCCCGAATGCCACATTCCAAATAACCTTGTTGTCAGCGTTTTCCCGAAACTCGAACGATACTGCCCGAAACAGTAACCCCACCACCATAATCAGAGCGGGTAAGTAAAGGGCATTCAAAATGGTGCCGTAGGCTAAGGGAAAGGCCCCAAACAGCGATCCTCCCACTAACACCAGCCAGGTTTCGTTGGCATCCCAGACGTTGCCCAGGCTCGTCATCAGAATGCTACGCCGCTCCTCTGTTGACGACGTCAGCGAGAGGATGCCGACACCTAGGTCGAACCCATCCAGCAGCACGTACAGGAACAGGAACAGCCCGAGGACAAAGAACCAGAACTGGGGCAGGAACTTTTCTAACGCTTCCATGTGAATCTCTTCGGGGTGCAAATTATAGCGACCGTTATGTCGCTTCGGACATCACAGCTATCTAGAACTGTGCCTGAGCAACGAGCTTGCTGTCATAGTTGAGATGGCAACAGCTACAGGTCCGGCATTGACCTCTGTGAGGCTCGCCAGGAGAGAAATATTCGGGAATCATTACTGAACCTTAACCGGACGCCGATCGGGGGTGTGGGATGTGTCCGACTCTGTGGCGTAATTGGGCAGAGCCACTTCTAAATCCGGGCCAGCCAGCAAAATCTTGCGGCCAAAATACAAAGCTGCCGCGATGAAGACAATGTAGATGGCTGTAATGCCCAGCAAAGAGGTCAGAACTTCCCCGGCTGGCAAGTTCGATGCCGCATCTGCAGTGCGAATCTCTCCGTACACCGTCCAAGGTTGTCGGCCCACACAGCGGACAATCCATCCGGTTTCAACGGCGATATACCCTAACGGTGCAGCCATCACCCAAGCTCTGAGGAGCCAAACTTGCTGGGCGATCGCACCGTCCTCCAGCTTGCCGCGCAGCCATTGCAGCACCGTTCCTGCCATCAGCCCAGCGAAAAATAAACCGATGCCCACCATCGTTCGGAAGGAGTAATACACCAGCCCAACCATATGGGGGCGATCCTCCGGCGCGTAAGACTTCAGTCCCTGCACTGACTCCGACAGCTTAGGCTTTAGTTCCAGCAGGTAGCCCAAGGCATTGGGAATTTTAATTTCCCAGTCGTTGCGCTCGGCTTTGTCGTTGGGCAGAGCAACCAAACTCCAGTCAGCGGTTTGTCCGGCGGGAACAGTTTCCCACTGCGCTTCCATCGCAGCTAGCTTTGTGGGCTGATAGTGGTACACCTGCTCGGCACTGAGATGGCCGATGAAAATTTGGAGAGGGGCAACTGTGATCGCCACTGCCAGGGCAATTTTGAACGATCGAGCAAAGAAAGCTTTATGTCGTTGACGTAACAGGTACCAGGCGCTGATACCACCGATTACAAATAGAGAAGTTTCTAGCGTGGCAAAGAACATGTGCAGCACACTGTTAACCATAAATGGATTGAGGATGGCCTGAAAAAAGTCTTTGACCACAAACTTTCCATCCACAAATACTCCCCCCGCCGGAGTTTGCAGCCAAGAATTGGCCGTCAAAATCCAAAACGTAGACAGATTTGCTCCAAAAGCAACAAGGATGGTCGACACGTAATGAATAACGGGTGGAACGCGATTCCAACCAAACAGCATGATGCCGAGAAAGCTGGCCTCCAACATGAATGCCATCGTGCCTTCAAAGCCTAAGATGGTGCCAAAGAAGTCTCCCACAGCCTCAGAAAATGGAGCCCAGTTCATCCCAAACTGGAATGCCATGGGGAGACCAGAGGCGACCCCAATTCCGAAATTAAGGACGTAAAGTTTGGCCCAGAAGCGAACATGACGGTAATAGTCAGGATTGCGGGTTTTCAGCCACAGCCCTTCAAGGATGACGAGATAAATCCCCATACCCGTCGTTAGGACGGGCCAGAGCATGTGAAAGATAGCAGTGAGGGCAAATTGAATGCGCGAGAGTGCGAGGGTGTTTGCAAATAAGTCCATAGCGATTGAGCGATGCTCCGGCAGTGCAGGTAGCAAGATTGCCTGCGAATGATGGTGTCCCTATCGTCCTAACGAGCGATCGCACTTTCAGACAAGGGATTTAGACACAATCGTCAGTTTCTAAAGGCCACCTTAAAGATTGACGGACTCTCAGATCGAAAAGTCCGTGGTTCAGCGACTACAGAAAGCTATGACGACTAAATGAGCCATTCAGAGGCCCGTTCCCCCAAGTCCAGTGGGATAGCGACGGCTTTCCCCAGCCGGGGACGCTGACGGGTAACTTGCAACTCTTGGATCGCAAACTCCAACATCCCCCAATCAGCCAACCGCTCCACGATCGATTCCAGGTGGGCAAGGTACTCCTCTTGGGTGAGGCCGTATGACTTTTGGCCTAAATACTTCCACATCACTAGGAGGAAAACGCGATTTCCCCGCCGCTGCAGTTGCACGTCGTAGGCTTTGCCCCACTTGCCGACAATCAATCGGCGAAACTCTTCACCCATCATGGCCTTACAATTTGTTGCTTTGTCAGCGCCGCCACTGTCAGTAAACCCTAGACTGTAAATGTCAAGTTTTGTAAGCTTTGCCGATTTGCGATTTAAGTTTCTAAACTTAACATCTCGTCCTTTACACTGAAGTCTACGGGTGCTCAGTTTAGAGCCGCGCAGCCAGCTCAGGTGACCCCCGTATTTATATTCACTGCAAACCTCTTTTTGCAATCCATTTTGAGTAAGCCATGACCGAAGCAACGAGCACAGTTGAAGCTCCCAGCATGGGACGCCGGACCCTTTTGACCGCAATGTTGGGTGGTTCTGTTGGAGTAGTCGCCTTGGGGGCTCTTTACCCCTTTGTGAAATATTTCATCCCCCCATCCTCCGGTTCTGGTGCTGGTGGTGTGCTGGCTTCGGATAAGCTAGGCAACCCCATCAGCATTTCGGCAACAATAGCGACCAATCCTGCCAAAGCCCGCGTCCTTACCCAAGGCCCCAAGGGCGATCCCACCTACGTTGTGATCGACGATGCACAGGTGGCAAACTACGGCATCAATGCCATTTGCACCCACTTGGGATGTGTTGTGCCTTACAATGCTGGCCTTGACCTATTCAAGTGCCCCTGCCACGGCTCTCAGTACGCCCCCAACGGCAAAGTGGTGCGTGGTCCAGCTCCTAAGTCTTTAGGATTGGTTGCGGCTGCAGTGGAAGGAGACAATGTTCGCTTCTCCACTTGGGAAGGCGAAGACTTCCGTGACGCCTAATTCGACATCTGTTTGGGCGATTCAGTCTCCCCTCTCTGGGGCTGGCTGCATCGCCGTTCTGTTGACGATACTTTCGGTTTTTTAATTTGCTCCCATGATTAGAATCCTGCTTACGGCGATCGCCTGCGTTGCCCTGCTCTTCACCTCTGCTAACCAGGCATCTGCTTACCCTGCTTACGCTCAAGCTGCTTACGACAATCCTCGCGAAGCGACAGGCAAAATTGTCTGTGCCAACTGCCATTTAGCTCAAAAGACCACCCGGCTGGAGCTGCCTCAGGCGGTGACCCCCGGCCAGGTATTCAAGGCTACTGTGAAAATCCCCGTCGATCCGTCTGTCCAGCAACCTACTGGCGATGGGTCTTACGGTGCGTTGAATGTTGGTGCCGCGATTGTGCTGCCCGAAGGTTTCCGGATGGCTACCCCTGAAGAGATGGGCGAAGAACTATTCGAGGAAACTGAGAACTTTTATATCCAGCAGTACAACGACGACCACCCCAATATTTTGGTGGTCGGCCCGATTGCTTCCCCAGAAGAACAAGAGATTGTTTTTCCCGTCATGGCTCCCGACCCCGCTGAAGATAGCTCCGTTACCTTCATGAAGTATTTGGTATCTGCTGGCGGCAACCGCGGTCGCGGTCAGGTTAATCCTGACGGCAGTATGACCAATAACAATGTTTTTAAAGCGGATGCAACCGGTACTATTGCGGCGATTACTGAGGTTCCCGATCCCTTCTCTCCCCCTACAGCAGAGGCTGTCGATCGCGTTGACCTCGGCGAGTACTATACGCCACTCAGTATCGTGACCATTAAAACTCCCGCTGGCTTGGTAGACGAAGTCATTCCTGCAGGTCCTCAATTGCTAGTCAGCGTCGGCGATTCTGTTGAGGAAGGAACTGCGATTACCAATAACCCTAACGTCGGTGGCTTTGGTCAAGCGGAGCGCGAGATAGTGCTTCAGAACCCCACTCGTGTCAAGTGGTTGATTGCCTTTTTGGCTGCTGTTGCTTTAGCCCAGATTATGCTTGTGTTGAAGAAGAAGCAGATTGAGAAGATTCAGATGGCTGAAGGTTTCGTCTAAACTCCAGCTGTGCTGGCTGTAATAGAGTCACGATTTCCGACATCATTATTTTGAATAACTAAAACGTCGACCCGGGCACTTAGCCCGGGTCGATTTCTTTAATCGAAATTCTGAGAACATGTGAGCCCTTAGCTACAGATGCGGTTGCGACCGTTCTGCTTGGCTTGGTAGAGTTTGCGGTCGGCACAGGCAAGGATTGGCTCCTGGTTAGTCTGGTTGGGCAGATGGGCGACCCCACAGCTGATGGTAATAGCTAGTTGAGGAGCGATCTCCTGCCAGTCATGTTCTTCTATGGCAAGGCGAATTTTATTGCAAGCCTCTGACGCTGCGGAAAGCTCGGTTTGTGGAAAAGCGATCACAAACTCTTCTCCCCCATAGCGGGCCAACAAATCTGCGGACCGTAAGTTCTTTTGAATGAGCTGTGCGATTTTCTGGAGAACCTTGTCACCAATTGCGTGGGAGAAGGTATCGTTAACCTGCTTAAAACGATCGACATCGCAAATGGCAAAGCTGATGGATTGACCGTAGCGTTGAGAAATGGACAACAATTGCTGTGCCTGTTCGTTAAAGTGGCGGCGATTGTACAACTTCGTTAAGTCATCCCGAATGCTGAGCTCGTGGATGGTTGCGTAGGCCCGTTCGAGATCGGTGATTTTGGCCTGCAGTTCCTGTTGGAGGAAGTGGAGCTGTAGGTGGTTACGGACGCGCATCAGCACTTCCCGTTCCTCAAAGGGTTTAGTGATATAGTCAATTCCCCCTGCTTCGAAGCCTTTGATTTTGTCTTCAATGGCATCTGCTGAACTGATAAAGATGACGGGAATGTTGGCAGTTGCTGGAGTTTGCTTGATTCGTTTACAGACTTCGTAGCCATCCAATTCTGGCATGTGAATATCTAGTAACACCAAATCAGGATGCACGGTTTCCAGGAGCTGCAGTGCCTGCGTTGCAGTTGCGACGGGACGAACGCTGTAACCCTCGCGATCGAGCAACGTCCCCAGCAGTCTGAGATTGGCAGAATTATCGTCAACAATCAGCAGATTTCCGGCGTGGCGATCGCTCATGTTAGGGGATTGATGCTATTTGGGTTGATGTGTAATTTTAGTTTGCCTGTAAAGGCGAGTAACCCGCCAGGTAGAATTCAGCGAACAGTTCGAATACAAGCTTGTACGAGGGCAGTTCCCTGCACAATACACAGATTCCACAAAGGTAATAGCTGTAAGAAATCGAACGTAACGGAGATACCCTCAAGGCATTTGACGATGGTGGTCATGACAATAGTGGTGCGAGGATTACGAGACTGAGGACTACTGCACGCCACTGGGGAGTAGCCAATAGGGAGGGGGCTCGCATGCCACCAACCTGCCCCTGCCCGAGCCTCTGTCTGCTTCCCACAGTGGAGATAACTCATCGATAATGACAGGCGTAGCACAGGGCTTCTCCCATGACCAATCGCCTCGCCACTAGCCCCAGCCTGTACCTGCGCAAGCATGCCGAAAATCCAATAGATTGGTGGCCCTGGGGGCCAGAGGCACTAGCCGAGGCTAAAGTCAGCGATCGCCCCATTTTTCTGTCCATTGGCTATTCCAGTTGCCACTGGTGCACCGTAATGGAGGGGGAAGCCTTCTCCGATTTGGCGATTGCCGATTACATGAATGCAAATTTCTTACCCATTAAGGTCGATCGCGAAGAGCGACCCGATATCGACAACATCTACATGCAGAGCCTGCAAGTGATGACCAATCAAGGGGGGTGGCCCTTGAATGTCTTTCTAGACCCCCATACTCTAGTGCCCTTCTACGGGGGCACCTACTTTCCCGTACAACCCCGGTACGGTCGACCAGCGTTTCTCGATTTGCTTAAAGCCCTCCAGAACTTTTATGCCAACCAAAAAGATGAGCTGGCTCAGCAACAGGATAAGTTGATGGAGGTGCTGCAGGTGGCAGTGGGGGTCGAACCCGGCACGGGGATTACTCCGGAGCTGCTGCACAAAGGCTGGACGGATTTGGTGCCAATTGTTTCGCGCAATTCGATGGGGCAGCAGTTTCCAATGATGCCCTATGCCCAGTTGGTGTTACGGGCAGCGCGAATGGGGGATTTGCCAGCAAGCGATCGCGCCGATGCCCTCAAGCGAGCGACTGAACGAGGGCTCGACTTAGTATTGGGAGGGATTTTTGACCACGTGGGGGGAGGGTTTCACCGCTATACGGTGGACCCCACTTGGACGGTGCCCCATTTCGAAAAGATGCTATACGACAACGGCCAGATTCTAGAGTTTTTGGCAGATTTGTGGGCCAGTGGCGTGCAGGACGAAGCAATGATAAGGGCCATTCGATTAACCATCGCCTGGCTTGAGCGGGAGATGAGGGCTCCAGAAGGATATTTTTATGCGGCCCAGGATGCAGATAGCTTTGCCAATCCGGCCGATCTGGAGCCGGAGGAAGGAGAGTTTTATGTGTGGCGACTCGCGGAACTCAAAGCGGCCTTAGCGGATGAGGAGTTTGCAGCATTAGAACGGGCCTTTGACCTCTCAGAAGCAGGGAATTTTTCCGATCGCCCAGGCTATATCGTTTTACAGCGTCGCGCGGCAGGGGAGTTAGCGGAGGAAGTCGAGCGTGCATTGACGACCAAGCTGTTTGCCATTCGCTATGGCGCGGCACAGGTAAAGCAGTTTTCCCCCGCTCACGACAACAAAGCAGCTAAGGGGCGGTCGTGGCCCGGTCGCATTCCTGCCGTCACCGACACCAAGATGATTGTGGCCTGGAATAGCTTGACGATTTCCGGACTCGCCAGAGTAGCACAGGTGTTTGCCGATCGCCACGCACTCGATCTGGCGATCGGCGCCACCGAGTATATCTGGCAATCTCAACGGTTGTCGGATGGTACGTTTGCCCGTCTAAACTACGAGGGAGTGAAGGCGGAACCCGCGAAGTCCGAGGATTATGCGTTGTTTATCAAGGCGATGTTGGACGTGCAGCAGGCTACATTGGCTTATGCCGATTTAGAGTCACAGCCCTGGATCGATCGTGCGATCGAGCTGCAAGGGGAAATGGATGAACGCCTTCTGGATGAAGAGACAGGGGGGTATTTCGTGGCCGGGAGCGATCGCGCGGCAGAACTCATCGTTCGTGAAAAGGACTATCACGATAACGCTACTCCAGCAGGAAACGGCGTAGCGGTGCAAAACCTCATCCGGCTGTTTGGGGTAACAGCGGAACTAAATTGGCTGGAGCGAGCCAAGGTGGCATTGGACGGTTGGAGTGGCACCATGGAGCGCATGCCCCGCGCCTGTCCCGTTCTATTTTCTGCCCTGGATAGTTACTACAATCAGGCGCAGGTCGCCATCCAGGCGGACAGCGTAGAACGCTTATTGGCTGAATATCTCCCCACTACCTCTGTGGTCGTGGATGGCGATGCCCCTGACGCTGGCCTGATTTGCTTAGAAACAAAATGTCTCAAGCCTGCAGCTACATTTGAGGGCCTACTCGATCAGCTGCACATCAGCCAATGCCGCATTTGATGCCTTTGCCTCTGACTTATTTGTGCTCAATAGGTCCATATGGCATGAAAGAACCGCTAGTTATGCTCTGGCAGAGAAGAGAGATTGGCGGTTATTACACAGCGATCGTCTTCATCTTTGAGACGCTTTTCATCTCTAAGACGCTCTAACCGAAGCGATATCCGAAGCCGCGAACGGTAATTAGGTATTCAGGAGAACTGGGATCGACTTCTAATTTTTCGCGCAACCAGCGAATGTGAACGTCTACTGTTTTGCTATCTCCAATAAAGTCAGGTCCCCAGATCTTTTCTAGGAGCTGCTCCCGCGACCATACCCGTCTGGGATGGTTCATAAATAGCTCCAACAACCGGAATTCTTTGGGGGAGAAACTGACTTCGTTGCCACGGACTTTCACCCGGCATTCCTGCGGGTGGAGCCAAACATCGCCGAAGCGCAAGACGGTTTCCGAGTTAACTGCCCTGAGCTGTTGTTGGCGACGCAATACCGACCGGCATCGGGCCACTAACTCCCGAATTCCAAAGGGTTTTGTGACATAATCATCTGCCCCTAACTCCAATCCCACCACACGATCGGTTTCAGTATCTTTGGCGGTGAGCATAATGATGGGGATGCCGTTTCCTTCGTTGCGTAACAGGCGGCAAACATCCAATCCGTTTAGGTTCGGCAACATCAAATCGAGAATCATTAGATCGGGTTGATAGCCCTGATGCATCATATCCATCGCTTGGCGCCCGTCACTGGCTTCTAATACTTCATATCCTTGCTCGTCCAGCGCTAAGGCCACCGTCTCTCGAATAATTGGCTCATCATCCACAACCATCACTGTTGCGGCCATATTATTTCTCCTGATTTAGCCTCAAAAATAATACCATCGCGTTTGCTCCATTCTATTGAATGAAGGGGGAGATCGAGGGTGTTTTTTAGGGGACTATCTCTTTAGTTGAGAGGAGACTGTAATCCTGTATACGCTGCAATTGATGCCCTCAGCGATCGCACAAGTTTCAGATTGTCGCCCTTCGTTCTTACCGCAACTCGAAAATACCGATCTCCTAACTCAGAGAAACTCAGGCAGTCGCGAATCAGGATGTGATGGCTTTGCAAGAGCATTGTTTGTAAATCTGCAACAGACTGTTGATAATTGACTAGCAAAAAATTTGCCGCACTTTCAAAGGCATTACAGTCAGGAATTTGGTTGAGTTCCTGCCTGAGTGTTAATTTTGCATGCGGTAGCCAATCCATCGATTTCTGCTGGAATTCCCGATCGTCCAGTCCCGCGATCGCAGCAACGGTTGCTAACCCATTTACCGACCACGGATCGCGCCACTTTTGCCATTGCTGTAGGTGTTGGGGGTGGGCAACTGCAAATCCTATGCGCAGTCCGGCGATGGCAAAAAACTTGGTCAAAGAGCGCACCACTACCAACTGTGGATGATGTTCGATCCAGGGCAACAGGGATTGACTGGGGGTCACAAAATCCATGAACGCCTCATCCACGATCGCCAACTGAAAGTAGGGAATTAGTTCAAGGAGGTCAGAGGCTGACCACAGTTGACCGGTGGGGTTATGGGGATTGTTCAGAATAAGACAAGCGGGAGGGTTGGTTTTTTGGAGACGATCGCGAATTCCGGCCACGAGATCTAGAGGTTGAGCCGCATCTGCATCCCAGCATGACAGTCCTTCCCAAGGGGCACTGACTGCATCTAGCGCACGCGCGTAGTCTGAAAAGGCAGGCTGAGGAATGAGGGAGTTTCCCTTCAGCGCACAGGATCGAGCTGCCCAGGTGAAGAGCTCTGCAGCTCCATTCCCAGGCAGGATCCAATTGGTGTCTACCCCGTAGTGGCGGGAGATGGCTTGGCGCAGTTGAACGGAGTGGGGATCTGGATAGCGAATGACAGCTTCGCGAGCATTAGAGATGGCCTGCAAGATGGACTGGGGAGGACCTAAAGGGTTAAGGCTGGCGGAAAAATCCAAAATGTCATTTGGGTGGCAGCTGGTAATTTCCGCCGCTGCCGCCAAATTTCCCCCATGCCGTTGTCCGGCCATAGAGTTTGGAGTTTCTCGTCCGTCGAATGTCACTACTCTCCTAGAATTTCCTCCGAATGCATCGCTTGACCAAGTGGCTAATTCAGTCCATGACCACCCATGACTGTCCTGCCTCGCGTCTAGGGTTTGCACCAAGCTGATGAGGGATGAGATAAGAGTTATTCACTCCTTCCCTCGTCCACAGGAAGACGTTCTGTAGTTGCCGTGAACGGTGCAATACGTACAATAGCCTTTGAAAAAGCCAGCTGCTTAGGCATGCTGACTGGAGTAGTACAATCTGAGGCAATTCACCACTCCTTTGACGGTTGCTCTCCCTGTTTCAGTTATGTTTATTGGTTGGGTTTGAGGCCCCTTTAACGACGTTATGAATCAACCCCCTCGAACCCGCTCGATGCCCCGCCACTCTGCCCCTCGCCCTCGTATTCCCTGGGTGGGTTTAACCATCTGGGGATTAATTGCTGGCATTGCACTGGGAGTCGGTCTGCAAGCATATCGCTGGATGCAACCGATGCTAGATAATCCCCCTCTTCCTCCTTTCTTGGCGGATAATCCCTTGGTATTACCTACCCCCTTACCAGAGGATTCAGCCAGTACTGATTTAGATGACGAGTCTGAGTCAACCGCTGAGTCAGAAACTGTAGCGGAGACTGAACCAGCAACCGAGCCCGAGCCCCCAGCAACGTCCTCTGAATCAGCGCCCGACGGAGATCGCGGGCGGGTTGTTGAACCCATTGGTTTAGCGATTCGAGCTGAACCCAATGTGGAATCGGCCTATTTGGGGGGGGTTGCCTTTAACGAGACGGTGACTGTGTTGGGCGTAAGTGGGGATGGTCGCTGGCAGCGGGTGCGCCGCGATTTGAACGGCCAAGAGGGTTGGGTAAAGGCTGGCAACCTGACTGAAATCGAGTAATGCCCAATGTTGTCGTCAGTTAACTATTGTTTGTGGCCATTGCAGTTCAATCCGACAAGGGTATGACTATTCAGTGTTCTGAGGGGTGGAAATGTGCAAAGGATTCGACCGTCGCTAATTTGCCTTCTGGGACTGCAGGGGGGGATTTAGAGCCTGCCACAAAAAACTCCCTACCAGGCTTGGTTCGCCTGGAGAGGGAACCTTAATCATCGAATGGAGCTATTCGCGACTGTTTTAGTGGCCGCGATACTTAACTGCAAAGCGAGAATTTACGGCTGGGGTATTCTGTGCTTGTTTGCGCAGTGTAAAACTGCGGCCACGGAAGGTTCCTGAAGCTTCAGTTTCGGTGGTGTGGATCGTGTGGGCCTTGTAGGAGAACTTAGAACCGTGGAATTGAAAAGTCATCGAATTTATCCTGGATTGAAGATTGGAGATACATGCTGAAATCGTTTCAGATCGATGGTTCAGCAACTACCGAAATACTCGGGTCGCGTTGGTTAGGCAAAACATCCGTTTGGCTGTCATAACAGAACTTGTCAAAGCTCCGTAGGACATTGACCTGTTGTTATGCAACACCCTCAAACGGATTGATAGAGCAACCGAAAAAAGCCACACTTTGGTCTGTGAAAGTGTTGGAGTAATCGCTATGAATGATTAGCGGTGGAAATAATAACGGTGAAGCCTCGCCGAGAACTTCACCGCATGAATACCTAGTGGCCGCGATACTTCATCTTGTAAGGAGAAGTCAACCGTCCTGCTTTTTTTTGCTTGCGTAGCCGAAAAGCATGTCCCCGAAACTGTCCCCCAAGTACCTCGTCGGTAGTCTTAGCTTTAGGGGGTGTGTATTCGGCGTGATGGCCGCGATAAAGAATATCCATAAGAGTCGCCTCCGATTTTACGATGTAGGTCGCTAACGCGTGACTGGTGTAAGGACGTCACGAGAGGCGCGTTCCTTCGGGAATGTTTCCCTACTTCCGTCTTACCTTGGCCAAGATCTAATAGAGATAACTTGAGCTTTGGAAAAGATGAACGATTTGATTTCTGTATTTATCGTTACAGTTTGCCAGGGAGATGTCAAGAGGTTAAGACGAAAACCTGTGACCTTTGATACCCTCTTGACTGCTCAAATATGTACTCATAGCTACTCGTGATGCCCTCTCTCTCCATAGCCTTGAGTCTGGTTGCCGCTTGGTGTGAAGTCAGGGCATCTTTGCTTTGGAGTTGGAGCTATATATGGATAATGAGGCGGCCCGGCGGGATGGAGAGCGCAGACAATCTGAGGGGTTTGGGAGAAATATCGACACAGTTTGCAAAACGGCTGGGTTCCAGGGGCGGCTTGAGGAACAAAGGCGATCGCCGCCGATGGACCTTTTATGCTAGTGCGCAACCTGGCGTAACGACTGAGGCGATATTGACGCAGATTTTCCTCTTGTCGAATTTTGTGGATCAGGTTCTTGACGAATGGCTTGCGAACAGCTGGCAAAGGGAGGGTGTTTTGCGGAGCGAGGGGGGGACAACATTCAGCTGGGGCCAGTGGGTATGAAAACGGCATGGATATAGTGTTGGGGACGATTTCCAGTCATTTTGATGGGTATTCCTAGAGCAGGAGATCTACCGTTGCAATACCTCCAGCTATCGATCGCTGTGGATTCGCCAATTGGTATTGAGAGTTATTTCGTTTTAATCCTAATCGCTCAGATGAAAAGTTTTCGAAGAGATTGCGCGCAAGGATAAAGAAATTGACAACGCGATTGAGTGAAAAGGCGTTGTTTGAATGCGGATCTAGCGGATAGAGGTGGGGCTGGCTAAGCTGAATGGGGCCAGGCGATGAGGTTTCTGATGATGGCGTTACTTGCCCATCTATTTGCCCCCAGCATTGGGGACCGGCGTCGAAAGACCGCTACGCTCTTTTTGGCGATCGCTGCCACTGGGCTGTTATCCATCAGCTGTGGCCTAGTTCAGAGACTATCGGTGCCAGTCACCCCGATTGCTACTGCGGTCGAGAGCTCAGATGGGACTGATAAATTTTATATTCGCGGCACAGTTATCAACCGCGTCGCTATTTTGGGACAAGGGCTTTACGAAGTAGAAGACGATTCGGGAACGGTTTGGGTTGTGACGCAAGGGGAGGTACCCGCGTTGAATTCAACAGTCACGGTTAAAGGCACTGTAGAAGGACTGCTCAAGTTAGGCGGTCGGAATTTTGGGGTCACAGTCAAAGAAATAGAGCGGCTGTAGATTTAACGCCAGTTCGATAGAATTAGCCCCTAATGCAAATTCTGGGGCTACTTGAAAGGAAATATAGGCTTTCGAGGCTCTTGTTCCCCTTTCCCGAGCCGGGAGAGGGGCTAGGGGAGAGGGCCATCG
>JBFRWN010000139.1:0-26334 GCA_051439605.1 Synechococcus sp. | reverse complement strand
GATTGCGTCCAGTTCCATCGGGGAGTTGCCCGAGGGTTTCAATCAGTTGATCCTGCAGGCTCGTTGGCAATGGGGATTTAGACGCAGATGCTTCCAGCAGGGGTGTGCGAACGGTGCGATAAGCCAGCCCCCACAGTGCAACTGCCACCAGCGGGCTGCTCCACAAACTCACCCAAGCGGCAACCCCCAAAACTGCTACGAGGAGACCGTAATACGAGACGGGAATCAACTGCCAGGTCTGCGATATCGGGACTGTACGAGCTTCCATACCGGATTGTGACAGCGATCTGAGCACGCGATCGCCACTGGCTGCTGGAATGCAGACCAACGGCTTTCTCCCCAGAACTGCTTCGCGCAGGCCAAGGGTGCTGTCGGGCAAGCCAAGTGATTGGGCGAGTTGCTGAGTGAGCCGGTTGCGTTGGTCTTGGTTAGTGGGAGTGTTTAGCAGAGTCAGAGTATCGTTTGCGCTAGCGGAACCGCTGCGGCAGTTCGTACAGATCTCGAGTCCCAGTGGATCGGGCGTCCCACAAATAAGACAGGTTCTGTCCCACTGGTTTGTTTTGGCTGTCACAGTTCGGATAGTCTTCTGCGCCAGAGCATCCAGTAATTCTGCAGCCGTGACGAGAGATAGCGCCAGGCCAAATACCACGAACACAATCCTAAGTAAGCAAGCCCTAAAGCATAAAGAAGTCTCATCGTTTGCCAGTTGGAAGTTATCTAATGGCTTAATGAAGTCTTATATCGAATGAAAATGTAATAAATTTAGTTAAATATGTCACATTGACTTAGTGCTCTTTGAAACTCTGGCCCGATCGAAACTTAGGTAGCATTGACTGTGTATTATCGATGTCCCAGACCCTTGCCCAATAGTCATTATTGAGATCTGACTCCTGGTAAGACTTTTACCTTGCCGTTGATAAATCCACAGGGTTGAACCATGTCGAAATTAACCCTGTTAGAACTCCGAACCTACGCCGCCGGATTGTAAAGTACAGAGCTAGCTATAAAGTCACAAGCTGCACGCCTTGTCCGGACAATAAAACCTATGGAATGGATTGAAGTCATCGACTTTTGGTTCCACCAAATCAAACGCAAGCAATGGTGGAAAAAAGACGAAAAGCTGGACCATCTGATCCGAGAACGGTTCAGTGACATTCACCACCAAGCCAAACAATGCGAACTGTTCCGCTGGCGCACCTCTCCCCTCGGCAGACTGGCTGAAATTCTGGTGCTAGACCAGTTCTCCCGCAACATGTATCGCAACAGTCCCCAAGCCTTCGAAACTGACCCCCTTGCCCTTGCCCTCGCCCAAGAGGCGATCGCCACCAAAGCCGACCAGCAACTGGCCCAAGACGAACGCGGCATGCTTTACATGCCCTTTATGCACAGCGAATCCCTCGTTATGCACAGCGTGGCCGTCGAGCTATTTCGCAAAAACGGTATTGTCTCCAACTACCAATACGAACTGAAACACAAGCAGGTCATCGAGCAATTTGGGCGTTACCCCCATCGCAATCAAATATTAGGAAGAGAATCCACCCCAGCCGAAATAGAGTTTTTAAAGCAGCCAGGATCGAGATTTTAAATTCATGAATGTGAAATAGGGGTCGCCGTGAAAAGAGATGCGGAAAAGTCTAAGAACACCTCGCTAGCTCGCCACAGACTGGGTGGTAATCAGCTGACCTGCTTCCCCCACCGGCACAACCGCCGTAACCGTTGTGCCCACAAACAAACGACTGACAATGGTCAACTCCCCCCGCATGGCATCAATCGCTTGCTTAGCGATTGCTAAGCCTACCCCTGTCCCTGGCTGGTGCATCACATTGCTACCGCGCACAAACGGTTTAAAGACTTCTTCTAGATCCTGTTCTGGAATCCCCACCCCGCGATCGGAAACCCTAAATTCTATCCGCCCCGCATGACTGGTATCCACAGTAAAGATAATGGCGGGCATCTCCGGATGATTGCTGGAATAGCGCATGGCATTGCGCAAAATCGGTTCCAGCACCAATGTTACTAAGTAGCAGTCTAGGTAAACCGTGCCACAAGTCCCAGAAAAAGAGAGTTCTACCCTGTGGAGATGTGCCCTTTTACTCAAGTCTTGTTGGCAACGGGCCACTAAATCTTCGCAAAACTGCTGCAAATCTACCGGAGCCATGCTGAGCACTAACGAAGCAGACTCCAGATTGCGGAAGCAAATAATGCGATCGAACATGTAGATTAGTTTGCTCACCTCCTGCTCCATCACCCGAATATATCTCTCAACCTGGACCGGATGTAGCCCGAGACCGTAGTCGGTCATTAAGACAACTGCCTGCTTCAAATTGGTCAGCGGACCTGCCATATTATCGGAAATCGTTCGGGTGATTTCCTGTTGCAGAGCACTCATCTGTTGTTGTTGATGTCTTTGGCCAGCCCGCCAAGACTGCCGTTCTATCTCGGTCGAAGTCTTCTTTACCTTTAGTCGAACCTTAGTACGCTCTGCTCTGCGGAAATTGCCGATCGCCAACCCTACTAATGCCAACGCTGCTATTCCCCCTAACCCCAGCAAACTCATCAGAGCGTCCATTCGAATCAGATGGCGATTGAAATGTCTGTGGGGAATGGCTAACCCTAAGGACCCCTTACCTTGTGAGAGGGGTGTATGGGCCACGTACATTCTCTCGCCCTTCAACCGCAACTGGACTATCCCTTGCCCCCCCTCTGTCACGACTTGAGCAAAGTCTTGCCAATGGGGGTCTTCCTGCTGCCCCACCCACTTTGGATCCACAGGAAAAACTTGCTCTCCGGAATTGTTCAGTACAACCCAAAAGCTGCCCTGACCGAGGTCAGCCGTAACGGGCAAATTGTTGAAAACCCCGGAGGGTAAGAATGGGGATTGAAGGCAATTGGGACAATCGCTTTTCGCTTCCCGAGAGTCCGAAACTGGCTGGGATTCGCTCTGTAGTTGCGGCCAGGCAGCTGTATTGACAGAGGGACGCAATTGGCTAGCTCCCTGGATATCGGTTGCTATTTCGCTGGCGGAGGATACTCCCAAACATTCAGTAGCATCGCAACCGTGCGGCAGCATCGCTGGGGGGTGGGTAGCGAGCGCTTGCCGATGTTCGGAGATTGCAAGATCTAATAGCAATGCACCTATCTCGGCCTCGGTAAGGGCCTGTTGTTCGATCTGCTGAAAGATGGAATGGCGCACTGAAATATAGCCACCACCAAAGACACCCGCCACCCCTAACAGAGACAGTGTTACGAGTGGAATTCCGGGCTGTTGCCTGTAAACAGCCCGAAGAACGGTCTTTAATGTAGTAATTTTTTGGGTTAACCGTTCTAGGAGTGTCACTTGCCTCACTTCCAGTCAATTTCTCGGGGACGACAATACCTAGGCAATACTGAAGGAACGGAGGAATGAATATATATCTATACATCCATCATACATAGCACGATGCAGGCGCAAAAAAAGTCACCAAAGACTCAAATTTTATACTTCATGATTTCTTTGTGAGGATTATTGGTTTCTCGCTACTAAATTCGTACTCTTTTTTAAAGATGGGGTGAAGTTTTCGGGACGATCCACGTCAGGAAGTCTTATGTAAGGCAGCAGGAGTAGCAACCTTACATAAAATCAGTTTTACAAAATAGCAGTCACAGGTTTTGCAAACGGTTACTTTGACCGTTCCCATAGCCGCTGAATTTCCCCAATTGCTTCCCGGCTAGGAGGGTGGATCGCAATGGTACTCGGATCTTCCTCTGCCCCCGGAATGCCCTCAGCCCAAGGGCTGCGCTTGACGCTAGATAGGTCGATGTCGGAGATGGCTGGGCGAAAGCCAAATTGAACGAACAATTCTTGCTGTTGGGGGGCAGCTAGGTACTCAATAAATGTCTGAGCTGCTTGAGCGGTGCCGTTAGATACATCTCGGGTAACGATCGCTGCAGTGGAAACAGTCTCGACAGTCGGGTTGGGATAATAGATTTGGTAAGGAATTCCCTGCGTGACGGAGGCTTCATCCCAGCGGTACAGGGCAATACTCTCGTAAACGGTAGCGATATCCGCCTCGTTGGGGCCACGGGTAATAAATTCCTGCAACAAAATATCGGTAGAACGGGGGGGTTGGTAAACGGAGCTGCGCACTAACTTGAAGAGGGATTGCACGTCAGCACTATTGAGGTTTTGGTTGGACAGCGGCTGGTCCCCCAGTTCGACTGTTTGGGTCAGCAAGCTGAGGGTTAACTGGCCGCTGTTGGATCGCGTGGGGTCGGTGGTGACAAAATCAAAGCTGCCCCATTCAGCGTTTCCCCCCAATTCTGACCAGTTGCGGGCAATCATGGCCTCCTCCAGCCTTAACCAATCAAATTCCCCAGTGGGAAACAGCGCCTCTCCTCGCTCTGGCCAGGCAATACCCACAAGCATGGTTTTGGCGATGGGTTGAGGGGCGTCGAAGAAAGGCTCGCTGTGCTCGATCGATCGCCAGCGATCGGCCAGTTCGATCAGCATATCGCCGTTGGCTGGAATCAAAACGGTGGGGATAAAGGGGTTGTCATCGGCAATGTAGCGATTGACGATGTCTTGGGACCCCTGAATGTGCAGGTCAATGTTAATGTCGGGATGCGAGCGCTCGAAGCGGTCTACCAACAATTCCAAAGACTCTTCGAGTTCCGAACCGCTGACCACCACTACAGTTTGGTTGACACCGGGAAGTGGGGCGTAGGCCAACAGGGCCGACAGTCCTGCGATGCCCAATGAAAGTATGGTTTTGCTTGTCATCACCTATCGCCTCTAACTTGTCTAGCAATCTAAGTTGGAGGCATCGTTCCTCCGGCACATACATTCAGATAGTGGTAACCGATTAACCCGCCACTAAAAAATCGACATTTTCTTGATATCCCTTCAGTTCGTCGCTTAGCAATCGCAGCTCGTCCACCTGTTCGCGATCGGATAAATCTGCCGTCCTCAACTGATTCTGTAATTGCTGCAATACACCAGCAGACTCTTGGATGGTGGTGGCTAGCGCGATTGTTTGAGCCTGGCGGGCATCGCTACCCTCTTGAGCCAGTTGGATATTGTTGCTTAGGGTGGTAGCTAATTTCTGCAAGTGCTGGCGGGCTGCTCCGGAACTGGTACTTAACCGAGCCTCTACGGAGTGCAGTTGAGCTTCTAGCTCCTGTGCTGACAGCAGCGATTGCTTCCCCCGCAGCCGCTTTCCAAGCGCATCCACCTTGGCAGGCAATTCTGCCGAGCGATCGCAGGCGAGTTCCACCGCCGCCAGCAGATCCACCTGAAAGGCATCCTCCCCCAATAGCTGTCGAGACTCGTCCCTCAACTGCTTTGCTTTAGCAGCTAATACGTCTGCCGATTGCCGAATCCCCAGTAGCTCGCGGGTCAGTTCGAGGGACTCCAGCGGCAACGGGCTGGGGTTTAGCACTTTCAGGGCGCTCGAACCGCCGGCAGCCACCGCGATCGCCGCTGGTACCGTTACTGCCACAGGAAATTTCAACACCCGTGCCCCCATCACTAGCAAAATGCCTCCTGCCAGCACCGCCAGTGGATAGTTTAAGGGGTTGGCCAGTTTGTTCATTGACGAGTCCTTTTGCTGAGAAGCGATTGATTCATCCCAATTCACTGTCAGGATTGACCTAAAACTCAACCTGTAAATCTGCCATCAAGCGGGAAATGGAAGCGGGGTCTCCTTCGCGGTAATAGCCACCGCTGACAGCGGCGATAGTTTCTAAGACTGTCGGGTTAAAACCGCCACCGCGATCGCTGTAGCCTACGGTAAACACCGCAATGCGGGCATCCCCCGAAAATCCCGTACGTCGCAACTGCTCTTTCAGCCCCTCCAATAGCAGGTTAGAGCCACTGTCTTCCCCGTCCGTGAGCACCACAATGGCGTTAATGGCCTCCGGTTGCAGGTTCTGCAACAAATAATCGCGGGCGGTCACCGTGGCGTCGTAAAGTCGGGTACCCCCATCCGCCTGCAATTGGGTGACAAACTGATATCCCCGCGCTCGTCCCTCCTCTGTGCTATCCACCTGCACAGGAGGATAAATATTGCCATCAAACTCCATCAGGGCAATGCGTTCCTTGGGGCCCAGACTATCGATGTAGGCAGAAAGGGTAGACTGCACTGCTGATAGCTTTGTCCCCTCCATCGACCCTGAGGAATCCACGACCACCACCACCTGCGATGGGCGCTTCGCATAGTCCTGCCAAGAGCGCAGTATGCCATCCACCACCTCTGGCTGTGGAGGCCGCAGAGAGTCATAGGTTGCGTTGGGGTCCACACCGTATCGGGGGGAAAAGGTTGGCCCGAGAGGGATACCTGGAACGCCGGGGCGCAGCCCTTGTTCGGTGGCTAAGCGCTGTATGTCTGGGGTGCGGAAAAAGGCGATCGCTTGCTCGGCGGCCTCGCGCTCCGCGTCGCTCACCCAAGGAGCGTCTGGCAAAATCGCTCGCATGTTGGACGTAAACGTCGCCTGCGGATAGACTGCCCGGTAGCGGGTGTCCCCCGGTTGCGCGAGAGTATTGGCGGCAATCACCGACGATTCGTAGACGGAGCCAATGGAAGCCCAGAAGGGGCCGTTGGCCAGCATATCGCGGGCCAACGTGCCAGTGGATGCGCCGTAGCGGGTGACTTTACTTTGAATCTGCTGTACATCCCTCTGATATTGCTGAATATCTTGCTCCGTTAGAGTTTCGGGGGCTTGGCCGGACACAGAAGTAAATTGGGCAATCAGGGTTTGCAAGCCTGAGTTGGAGCGTGTCGGAGCGGTTTGCACGAAGCTGATGGGCAATGGGCGGCTGTTGGGATCGAGATCCGCATGATTTTCGGCTTCCACAAGAGCCGCAAAGATATTGCCCTGCTGCTCTAGGCCGTCTGCCAAATCCTCTGGCACCATAAATACCATTGGGCTATTGGCCAGTAACGGAGCATCGGGGATGTCGGGGATGTAGTCCTGGCCGGGGAATAGCTGGTTCATTTGGAAACGCAACTGGCTGTGATAGACCTCCCCATCCACCGAGAGCAGTGTCGGGAAGGCGGGATCCTCTGGGGCTACGGAGCCGGTCTGTAAACCGCGTGCCAAATCGAGAGTCGAGGTGACGACATCGCCGCTACCGAGGGCCGAACAAGTGAGTTGAACAGACTGTCCGGACTCTAGCTTGGGGTTGGTGCGGTTAAATCGCTCAGCTCCCTCCTCGCAGAAGTGTTTCAGAGCGCTACCCACCCGAAATTCGATTTCAAGATCGGGGGGACTGGAGGGGATGATTCCTGCACAGCTAGTAAGGGCGATCGCCAGTAGGGGGAAGCCGAATAGCAGTCTGACAGGAACTTCTGAGCCAGTAAATAATCTGGATAGAGGGTATGACACCATGTAATCCTCGTGGTGACGGGTAAAGGGATTTACGTTGAAACGGGACCTGAAATCGCAGGTCTAAGGGCTATGAAAGTGGCATGCGGAAGACCCGCGAGTACAAGACCGATCGAGTCCATCGGGGAACTCAAGGAAGGGTTTGAACTAGAGTGGCTGTTCAAACAGAGACTGCAACGACTACAAATATTCCAACAACTACAGCGTGTCCAAAAGCAATTTGGAACGTATTTAAGCTCATCACAACGTTTCATCTGCTTCAACTATAGGGAGGGTGACCCGCATTTGTGGGCCGCAGTTTCATCAGACCAGAGGGTGCAATACCGCACTGATAGCTGCTTATGATTTGTTCGTGATGAACTAAATGCCGCCTGAGACTACGGTTGATCCTGCTAACGTCAGTGTTCCCGCATGGTTGGCATTAGTGCATGTAGACCCAACCTAGATGGTCCGAGCCCCCATTCACAATGGAGTAGCCACCTGAGTGGCTAGACGAGGAATTCCGCTACCTCCGAAAACACCCTCTCGCGTTCTAGGTCTAGAGGAATGATGTGATCTGACTTTGGCAGCCACACCAGCTTCTTGTTGGGGGAAGGGAGCGTGTCGTAGAGATATTGCGCCCCGGAAGGGTCAACGACCCGATCGCCGGTGGCCTGAACAATCAGGGTGGGAATTCGAATATTGGGGATGGCAGGTTTAGCCTTCGTTTCGATTAGTTCCATTGCACTGCGAACTGCTTGCAGGTTAAAACTCTGAAAAAAGGACGCTTGTCGGGCGACAGATTCCATTTGGCGATCGCGGATCGGTAGGGAAAGACGGGGGAGATCTTCGATGAATTGACCGACAGTCTGGATGTAAGTCTCTAGCGGGAAGCCAAAGTACCAGCGGTAGCGCAGTTTGAGGTAGGGGCCGAGCAGTATCAGGCGATCGATAACATCTGAGGGTTCACGGTTCGAACAATCAGGCTCTATATTCGCTAAATGCAAGGCCAGGGGGCAGCCGGTGGAAAAACCCACCACAGAAATCTGGCGATGGGTTTGAGCGAGCTGCTTGTAGGTGCTGTGAATATGGCTGAACCATTCCTGCCAGGTGGATCGGGGCATTTTGACTGCGGGGCGATCGTGGCCGGGATAGTTGATGCCGCATACGGTCAGGCCGTGTTGGTGTAACACTTGCCCTAAGAGTTGCATTTCGTAAACACCGCCTCCTAAACCATGGAGGAGCAGGCAGGCGCGATCGCTGTTGGACTCCAGCAAAAAGGGTTCGTTTTTTAGAGCAATGGCATTCACCTAATCAATCTCCGCTGGCAATAGTGAGTATCTCAGTGGAATGGCTATGCAGGCCAGTCACAGCCCTGTCGAACCCAGTTACTAAACTATTCCCAATAACTACTGGCAGGGCTTGATGGAGTTTTACACACTACAAAATAGATAAGAGACTATCAACCTATCCCAGTTGCCGGGAAGATGCTCGATCTCGCGGAGCGCAACTTCTACCCAAGCCCATGCGATACCATTGGCGGGCACCGAAGATAGTTGCAGCTATGCGCTTTCGAGTTACTGCTCATTTGCCATACCCTCCAGGGGGCTTTCAAGTGTATGCTTGGCCTTCCCCTAACAAATCGGGTGATTTCCTGTCCCTTCCCTCCGATCTCGACTGGGTCTGCTCAGAGACAGGAAGCTACGCCTGGGTGCGCGATTCTCAGATTAGCGGGTTGCCGCCAGCACTGCTTGACGCTATCTCCGGATATCAATCCCCCCCAAGTCCTTGGACGTTCCGAGAGCATACCTTTCAATGGGGAGAGCGCACCTATTTGATGGGAGTACTCAACATCACCCCTGACAGCTTTAGCGACGGTGGTCAGTACAACTGTCTGGACCAAGCGGTTGCTCGTGCTCTCTACCTGATTGAATCGGGGGCAGACATGCTCGATATTGGCGGAGAGTCTAGCCGACCGGGCGCTGATGCGGTTCCGCTAGAGGAGGAGATTCAACGAGTGGTGCCAGTGATTCGAGCGTTGCGCCAGCTGACAACGATTCCGATCTCCGTTGATACAACGAAAGCGAAGGTGCTGGAGGCGGCGATTGCCGCAGGCGCAGATATTCTCAACGATATTTCGGCGGGTTTGCTCGATGCCGAGATGTTGCCAACTGCCGCCCGCCTTAAGGTGCCTGTCATGTTGATGCATATGCAGGGCACCCCCCGTACCATGCAGGCGAATCCAACCTACAGGGATGTGATTGACGACGTTTACGATTACTTCGCGGACAGAATTGCAGCAGCGCAAGCAGCAGGTATTTCCCGCAATCGCATTGTAATTGACCCCGGCATTGGGTTTGGTAAGACTGTCGATCACAACCTCAGCTTGATTGCTAGGGGAAAGGAATTTCGCAGCTTGGGCTGTCCGATGCTCGTTGGAGTCTCTCGTAAAAGTTTTATTGGCAAAATCCTCGATCGCCCAGACCCCGGCGATCGCGTTTGGGGCACCGGTGCCGCCTGCGCTGTTGCAATCGCACAGGGGGCAGACCTATTGCGGGTACACGATGTGGCCCAGATGCAGGATGTGAGTCGCCTGTGCGATGGATTGCTACGGCAGAAGTTTTAAAGCGGCCTAACGGAAATGGCGATCGCTAAAAAGCTGCTCAGAAATTGTTCAGCTGATGTTGGCCGCCATAGCAATTCTATATGGCTTGGCTCCTTTGCCCCTTTGTTGGTGCGTTACGCTCCAGGCAGTGACTTCTCAGACCACACCCACGGGAATGGAGAAGAATTGTTAGGCCCAGACGGTGGTATCTGCTTCTACGAATCCTATGTCTAGAACCCGCATCTACTTAGCTTTTGTCGCCACGATCCTTATCTTCGCGGTGCTTGTCTTCCTGCCCGCAGGTAGGCTGAGCTGGTCGTTTGGTTGGATGTATATAGCAATAATCCTCATCAACTTTGGTATCTGCTGGTGGTGTCTCTTGCGCTGGAACCCTGATTTGATCGAGAGACGCATGCGCTTTGGGAAGGGGACAAAAACTTGGGACAAGATTTGGGCCGTGCTTTATACCCCTGTGACTGTCGCAGTCTACGTTGTTGCCGGACTAGATGCTCGTGACGGTATCTCGAGCTTGCCTGGAATAGCATGGCTACTCGGCATCGCGATCTTTATCCCGGGGGCAGCCATGTTTACTTGGGCCATGGTTGTAAACCCGTTCTTTGAGAAGACGGTCCGTATCCAAATAGAGTTTGACCATCGAGTCATCGACACTGGCCCTTACGCCTACGTGCGTCATCCTGGCTATTTAGGATTTGCTGGCTGGATATTCTCGACCCCCTTCTTACTCGCATCAGCCTGGGCCATTATCCCTGCCTTACTCGCGGTGGTTGGAATCGCGATCCGCACAGAACTGGAAGATCGCACTTTGCATGCCGAGCTGCCCGGTTACCCTGAATATGCTGCGCGAGTTCGGTATCGCTTGTTTCCGGGTGTTTGGTAAATCCTGAACCATCTCCTGCACCCGCAGGCGCAGCCGCTGAAGTTGTATTTACTTTAGTCCTATCGGGGCAGGACCCGTCATTGCTGAATCTATAAGAATTGCTTTTGGGGTAGATGCGATTGCAGAAACTCCAACCAGTTGCTTATTCCCGCGCCGGTGCGAGCCGATAGTTCGAACACCTTTGCTTGGGGAGCCATGCGGTGAATGTTGGCGATCGCCGTTTCCCGGTCAAACCTGACTGCTTCGGCAATATCGGTTTTCGTCAGGACGACCACATCCGCCGACTGAAAAGCCGTGGGATATTTCAGCGGTTTGTCTTCCCCTTCCGTGACCGACAGCAACACCACCCGCAGCGTTTCCCCCAAGTCGTAGGCGGCGGGGCAAACCAAATTGCCAACATTCTCGATCGCCAGCAAATCCAGCTCGTCTAAATGCAGGTGGGAGAGGGCGTGGGAGATGGCCTCTGCTTCCAGATGGCAGGCGGTGCCAGTGGTAATTTGCAGCGCTATTGCCCCAGCAGAGCGCAGCCGTCGCGCATCGTTTTCTGTGGCTAAGTCCCCCACAATCGCCCCCACCCGCTTACCTTCTAGGGCCAACAGCTCGGCAGTCCGCTCGATTAAAGCCGTCTTCCCAGAACCGGGGGACGACATGATGTTGAGGGTCAGCAGCCCCAACGACTGCAGGCGATCGCGATTTTGTTGGGCGAAGCGATCGTTCTTAGAAAGCAACCGCTGGTGAACTTCGAGGGTATGGGGGGAACGGTCGTGGGAATGCTGGACGATCTCAACCCCCTCCAGCAACATGGATTTGACCTCGCTACAGCCGCAATCGGTACACATTAGGACACCTCTAGAGAGGCTAGTTCAAGTTCTTTGCCCTGCAAAATTGAACTACTCCAGGTGTGACAGACGGGACAGTCGTAGCCCATCTCGACTGGCTCAAATTCACTTTGACAGGTGGCGCAATAGCAACGGGTTGCGCAGTATTCGATGTCTAATTGGGCACCTTCGGCGATCGTGTTTTGGGTAACAATGTCAAAGGCAAATCGCAGGGCGTCTGGCTCCACTCCAGACAATGTCCCCACCCGCATAGAGAGCTTGTTGATGCGCTCGGCCTGTTCGCGAGTTGCGTAGTCCAGAGCGATCGCCAGAGCATTCTCCATTAGACCCACTTCATGCATAGCAATATGTGCCCTCTTCTACCGAAGCGGCGATCGCCCGCACCGCCCACTTGACACCGCTACAGGCGATTGCGGAGAGGGTTTCACCATAGTCGAATTGGATAGCTGGAATCAAGAGTTGGTAAGCCACTGGCTCGGCACCGTAGAGGGATTTGGCCAGATGCAACAGGATGCTGGGACTCCAACCGTGATTCAGTGAAGTCGTAGTCGCGTTGGCGGATAACTTCTGGAGAATCAGTTCGTTGCCGTTTGCCCAAGCATCTACAAACCAGACCACGTCGGCATCGGCGATCTCGGCAGCTAGCTCTGGTGTGAGTTGATGCACCGAGAGCGATCTCACCTGTGGCCAATGCCGGGCCGCCACCCGTTCGGCCACCAGTGGCCCGACACCATCGTCCCCCCTAAGGCGATTTCCGTATCCAATAGCCAGAAGTTTCATCGGAATACCTCGTCTAGAATGCGACCATCTGCACTCAGTAGCTGCAGGTGCAAGGGCATCTGTCCGACAGCATGGGTAGAGCAGGACAGACAGGGATCGAAGCAACGGATACCCGCCTCGACCCGATTCAGCACCCCTTCGGGAATGTTGTCTCCGTGAATGTAATGCTTGGCAATTTGGGCCACTGTTTTGTTCATGGCCAAGTTGTTTTGCCCCGTAGCAATAATCAGGTTTACTTTTTCAATCATGCCGTTTTCATCCACGCGGTAATGGTGAAATAACGTCCCCCGTGGTGCTTCGCTAACGCCGACGACATCCAGCTGGTTCACTCCTCCTCTGGCACGACACCGCTGCGACAGAATATCGGGGTCGTCCAGCAAAGCTTGGATCTTCTCCAGGCAAGCCAGAACCTCAATCAGACGGGCATAGTGGTACATGAAGGAGGAGGTGGCAACACCCCCAGTGCGATCGCGTAGTTCCTGTAATTCGCGATCGGCGGCTTCCGTCCCGATCTCCCGACAAACATTCAACCGCGCCAGAGGCCCCACCCGATAAATGCCATCGGGGTACCCCATCGGCCGGTAGTAGGGGAATTTCAGATAGGACCACGGTTCCACCGCCTCCCCCAGAAAATGCTGGTAGTCGTCCTCGCTGAGGCCATCCGCGACGATGGTTCCCTCACTATCGGTGAACCGCAGCCGACCATCGTAATGCTCCCATTCGCCATTGGGGCCAACCAAGCCCATATATAAAGTGGGGAATTGCCCGAAAATATCGATTTCCGCTTGCAACTGCTCGTCCAACATCTCCTTAAACAAGTCCAGGGCCAATCCCACAGTCTCGAAGGCTTCTGGCAGGCGATCGGCAATCCACTGGCGATCCTCTTGGGATAGTGGCGATCGCACCCCCCCTGGTACGGTCCAGGCCGCATGAACTTTACGACCCCCCAATTTCTCGATGACTGTTTGCCCAAACTGCCGCAGACGAATGCCAGCCCGCGCTAAATCCGGGTTGGATGCAATTAGCCCGAACACATTCCGCTTGGCTGGATCGCTATCCCAGCCCAACAAGAAATCGGGACTGCTGAGGTGGAAAAAGGACAAGGCGTGGGACTGAGTCAGTTGGGCCAGATTCATCATCCGCCTTAGTTTCTCGGCAGCCGGAGGAATCTTGACCGCTAGAATCTTATCGCCGGTTTTGGCCGAGGCCAGCAGGTGACTGACCGGACAAATGCCGCAGATCCTGGCTGTAATCCCAGCCATTTCCGTAAAGGGACGCCCTTCGCAAAATTTCTCGAAACCCCGGTACTCCACCACGTGGAACCGAGCATCCGATACTTCGCCAGCATCGTCCAGAAGAATGGAGATCTTGGCATGTCCCTCAATGCGGGTCACCGGATCGATTGTAATCGTTCTACCCATTGCTGCTTCCCCTAGCCGAACTTAATCATGTCGCGCCCTGCCATCACGGGTATCTCCCCGCGCAGCAACGGCTCTAACGTGGCCCGAATGCGATCGGCGGGTGGAGGACACCCCGGCATGTAAATCTCCACTGGCACCACCTGATGGACGGGCAACACCTGCTCCAACAATTCCGGCACAATCCCAGGTGCGTGGGGCAATTGAGGGGAAGTATCCGCTAGCTCCAGGTAGCCTCGCTTCAGGACGGGTTCTGCTCCCCCCAGCATGTTGCGCATCGCTGGAACATTCGCCGTTACGGCACAGTCTCCGAAGGAAATTAGGGTTTTGGTGCGATCGCGCACCTTTAGTATCAATTCCAGATTCTCTTCATTGGCCACCCCCCCTTCCACCAAACAGACATCCACATCCTCGGGATAGTCCTTGATGTCTGAGGCAACAGGACTATATACCACGTCCACTTGCTGGGCCAGATCGATCAGCCATTCATCCAAATCCAAAAACGACATGTGGCAGCCGGAACACCCCGCCAACCAAACGGTTGCGAATCGAATTTTGTCTGCTGGAACTTTGTCTGTTGGCTTTATCTCGTCCATTGCTGCTTCTCCCTGGCCGTCACCAAAAACGACAGCTTAGCGCGATCGCGTTCTTTCTCTCCGGTAGTGCTGTCCTTATGGAAAATCGCCCCTGTCGGGCAAGCATCGACGCACTTGCCGCAGGACGTACAGGCATCTACTTCCCCCCAGGGCTGATTCAACCCCGAGACAATAAAACAGTGTTCGCCCCGTTGGGCCACATCCCAAACGTGTGCCCCCTCGATCTCGTCACAAACGCGGACGCAGCGAGTGCAGAGAATGCAGCGATTGTGGTCGATGCCGAACTCTGGATGGGATAAATCCACTGACCGATCTGGAAACTGATATTCGAACCGGGAATGATCCATCCCTAATTCGACCGCGAGATCCTGGAGTTCGCAGTTGCCGTTGGCCACACAGATCGAACAGACATGGTTGCCTTCCGCAAATAGCAACTCCACGTTCATGCGTCGAAACTCTTGCAGCTTCAGGGTATTGCTACTCACTTCCATCCCTTCCGCTACCTCCGTTTGGCAAGCAGGCAGGAGCTTGTGACTTCCTTTCACCTCCACCAGACACATGCGGCAAGCAGTCGCCGCAGAGACCCCTTCCAGATAACACAGCGTTGGAATGTGAATGTTGGCTTCCCGAGCCGCCTGCAGGATGGTGGCCCCCTGCTCGATCGCCACATCGGTGCCGTCAATTTTGAGAGTTCTAACGGACATGCTTGATTTCCTCCCGCTTCACCGCTGCTGGCTGTTGAACCGTTGACTGCAGCCGTTCTACATATTCATCTCGGAAGTAGCGCAGGGTACTCAATACCGGATTCGGCGCGGACTGACCCAACCCACACAGGCTCATCTCCTTCACCATGTGACAAAGGGATTCCAGCTGTTTCAAATCGGCGGCTGTTGCCCGATATTCGGCAATTTTGGTCAGCAGCTCGTGGAGCTGGACGGTACCGGCACGACAGGGAACGCACTTACCACAGCTTTCATTGCGGCAAAAGTCCATATAGAACTTGGCGATTTCTACCATGCTGGTGGCGTCATCCATGACGATCGCGCCGCCGGACCCCATGATGGTGCCGAGCTGTTGCAGCGATTCGTAGTCCACAGGCATGTCAAACCGATCGGCAGGAATGCACCCTCCGGACGGTCCCCCCGTCTGCACGGCCTTCACCTGTCCGTCCAAAGCGCCACCCCCCATTTCCATCACAATTTGGTGCAGTGTGGTCCCCATCGGCACTTCCAACAGCCCCGTATTTTGAACTTTTCCCGTCAGAGCGAACACCTTCGTCCCTTTACTGCCTTCCGTTCCGATGCTGCTAAACCAAGCGGCTCCGTTACGCACGATTGGGGCAATATTGGCATAGGTCTCGACGTTGTTAATCAGTGTGGGACAGCCCCACAGCCCCGATTCTGCCGGATAGGGGGGACGAGCCCGTGGGTTACCCCGACCCCCTTCGATGGAATGCATCAAGGCCGTTTCCTCGCCGCAGACAAAGGCTCCGGCTCCAATGCGAATATCGATTTTGAAGTCATACCCCGACTCGAAAATCTGACTGCCCAGTAGCCCGTACTTCTTCGCCTGCTGGATTGCTTTTTGGAGGCGTTGAATTGCGAGAGGGTACTCGGCTCGGACGTAGATGTATCCGTGGTTCGCGCCCACGGCGTAACCCGCAATCGCCATTCCTTCTAGGATGCGATGGGGATCGCTTTCCAACACGCTCCGATCCATAAAGGCACCAGGGTCCCCTTCATCGGCATTGCAAATGATGTACTTTTGATCCCTCGGCATTTTTGCCACCGTAGCCCACTTCAATCCCGTGGGATAGCCGCCCCCGCCCCTCCCCCGCAGTCCGCTTTGGGTAATCTCAGCAACGACCTCCTCGGGGGTCATTTCGTAGAGGGCGTGATAGAGGGATTCGTATCCTCCGGCGGCGATGTATTCTTCGATCCGTTCTGGGTCGATCTGGCCGCTATTTTCCAACACGATCGGAAGCTGCCCGGCAAAAAAGGGCTGGGTGCGATCGCAGTGTTGGACACTCTCAGTGCCCCCCTGCAAAGCACTCGGGAGCGAGGAGGCATTTTCAGCCGTCATCTGCTGGTACAAGTCGCCATCGGGATCGGTGGCCACCATCGGCCCGTGACCGCAAAAGCGCAGGCAACCTACGCTGCAAACCTCCACTTCATCTTCAAGATCGGCCTTCGAAATCTCTGCTTCCAAGGCTTTCTTCACCGCCCCTGCCCCCGAAGATTGACATCCCGCCGCCATGCAGCAGCGAATGCGGTAGGGTTTGCGGCGCTCTCGTTCCCGTTCGGCGAGCTGATAGAGTTCCGAAATATCCATCGCGTTATGCCTCTCCTGCCTGGCTTGCAGCTGGATCTAACTCCAGAGCTGTAATGGCCTTAACTGCTAATTCAGGAGTTTGATGTCCGGAGATCTCGTCATCCAACACCATCGCTGGCGCAATCCCGCAGGCCCCCAAACACCGAGCCGTCAATAAAGAGATCTGGCCGTCCGGTGTTGTTTCCCCTATCTGAATGCCTAGGGTCTCCTCCAACTGTTCCAAAATGAGACCGGAGCCCTTGACGTAGCAGGCAGTTCCCAAGCAGACGACGCAGCGATGCGCCCCGCCGGGGGACAATTTGAACAAGTGATAGAACGATGCCACCCCGTACACTCGACTGAGGGGAAGCTTCAGTGCTCGGGCAATGTACAGCAGCACTTCCTCTTCGAGGTAACCGAAGGATTCCTGTGCCTTGTGCAAGACCTCAATCAGCGCATCGGCTTGGTAGCGGTTGCGCTTCAGAGCAATATCTAGGGTCTTGTAGCGACGATCGCAGCGATCGTTTGCTGGCTGAGTTGGAGCAAGCATCAATTGGCGTTCCAAAAGACTTCTTGTTAACTAAAAACTGCTGGTCTTGTGTAAAGAGTTATAGGCACCTCTAAAGGTTGATTGATGTGGCGTTCGAGGTATCCCGTCGACCAAACTTCAAATCAGTAGAAAACCACACGATTGAGATAGGTGTTTGCCTTGAGCATAATGCTCTTGTAGAAAGAGAGCTCTTTGCTTACAGAATACTTTTTAAACTAAATCCCTACAAACATCATTCAGAAATCTTTATTATCTTGTGGTGGATTGAATGAGAATGACTATTTCAGAACATTATTTCTAGTGAATTAAACAACATATATATTGTTAAGCTAGCATGGTTGAATAAACTGTACATCTCAATAAGGATGCCTCGATTGAATCCAAGTAGGATGAAAAATCGAGGCCTGCCAGTTTGATGCCTGTCTGCGAGATGCTTGTCTGTGAGATGCCTGGACGTGAGATGGCGATTGTGTTCCGGAACTTGTGTCTCGCTGCGGTGGACGGATCGTCACAGTTGGGAATGTCTAGGAACCGTCAAGTCCCATAGAATATTTGACAATAGGACCCTCTTACGAGTTATTAGATGCTAGATCGCAATTCCCACTTGGGCACGGTCCAAGCTCGTTTGGTTTTCAAGCGTAGATAGCAGCTTGAGAACGTTTGCGGTATCCATCGGTCTTTCGAACCAGTATCCTTGGGCAAAGTTGCAGCCTAATACTTTCAATCGCTCTAGCTCGTTCACAGATTCTACTCCCTCTGCCACTGTCGCCATTTCGAGGTTACGTGCGAGTGAAATAATTGCTTGAACAATGCACTCTTGTCCTTGGGCCCTCATTTGATGGATAAAAGAGCGATCAATTTTGAGCGTGTCGATGGGGAAAGTGTGCAAGCAGCTGAGAGAAGAATGGCCGGTGCCAAAATCGTCAATGTGGATTTTGATACCCAGTGCTTTTAACTGCTTAAGGAGTTCTGCTGCCCTCTCTGCATTCTCTGCAATAGCCGTTTCGGTAATCTCTATATTCAAATAGCATGCATCTAATCCTGTGTGCCGGAGGACGCGAGCGATCCAATCTGGCAAGTCTGGCTGATTAAACTGTTTCCGAGACAGGTTGACATTAATCTCTAAATGCCGAAATGCAGGAAACTGCTGTTGCCAATTTTGCAGTTGTTGGCAAGCTTCCTGTAACACCCAACGCCCGATCGGAATAATGAGTCCGTTATCCTCTGCCAGGGGAATAAATTCCATCGGTGAAATTGAGCCATTGGTTGGGTTCTGCCATCGAATCAGAGACTCAAAACTGATGACTTCTCCCGAGGCGACGTTAACAATTGGTTGATACAGCAAATAAAACTCTTTGCGATCAATCGCCCTTTGCAAATCGGCCTCAAGCTGTAACAGTCTTTTGGCCTCGTTGTGCATCTCCCGATCGAACAGCGCAAACCGTGCCTTACCCTGTTCCTTCGCTCGATACATGGCCGTATCGGCATCGTTTAATAGATGTGTTGCTTGGGAACAGTCTGGAGAACTCCAGGCAATCCCAATGCTGGATGTCATATTGATAGAATGGCCTTTCAAAAGAAACGGCTGTTGTTGCAGCGATTCAGTGATGCGTTTGGCGACCGTCGTAGCAGCATCAAGTGCACTGTGGTGGGTCTTTTCGTTGAGAGGGGTTTTATCGAGATTATCTACCAGAATTGCGTATTCATCTCCACCTAGGCGAGCCAGAACATCGGTTGGCCGCAGCAATGACTGTAAACGCTGGCTAATGGCGATGAGTAGCCGATCGCCCATTTGGTGGCCCAAGCTATCATTAATCGACTTGAACCGATCGAAGTCCAAAAACAGCACGGCCACTTTGTAGTCCGGATACTGCCGAGTCCTGTAGAGCGCACGCTCCAATTGCTCTAAAAACAACTGACGGTTAGGTAACCCTGTCAGATCGTCGTAGAGAATGCGATGGCTGGATAGATCGGTGAGAGATCCCGCCATCCGGTATGCGGTTTTGTCAGCTTGCCTAACCGCTACTCCTCTACTCAAGCACCAACAATAGGTGCCCGATCGATGTAGCAGGCGATATTCCAACTGAAACAAGGGGGTTTTACCCTGCAGGTGTTGGTATAGGGCGACATCAAAGCGCTCGCGATCTTCGGGATGCACGCGATCGAACCATTCTTCAAGTCGGTTGGAAATCTCGTCGTCGCCATATCCCAGAATCGATTTCCAACGGGGGGAAAAATATATGGAATTTGCTGCCAAATCCCAGTCCCACAATCCATCGTGGGAACCCTTTGCGGCCAGCGCATATCGTTCCTCGCTGTTTTTCAAGTCCCTGGAGAAGTTAGCCTGTCTGACGGCATAGCGAATCGATCGCTCCAGCGTAGATGTGGAAAATTGTCCCTTGATTAAATAATCGGCGGCACCCGCCTCCATGGCGGCTACATCCGTTTGCCGATCGTCCTGTCCAGTCAGCATAATGACGGGGACTTGATAGTTGTTAGCAATAACCGTCCTTAATAGGTCAATTCCGTTATCAGCTCCAATGTGGCAATCAAATAAACATAGGTCGTAGTGTCGTTCGCTTAAGGCAGCCAGCGCAGCTTTGGAGCAGTTCACCCAGTTGAGCTTGAAGTCCGTGTCTTCGATGTCCTCGAGCAAATCGCGCAGGAGCAGATAATCGTCTTCATCATCCTCAACCAGAAGAACTTGGAGACAGTTCCCCTCGTTCATATCAAGCTACTTTCCTCGGTAACGTCACGATTGACCAGTAGGCATCCAGCCGTTTCATTACTTCCACCAATCCGTCGAATGTCACGGGTTTTGTTATGTAAGAGTTTGCCCCTAAGTCGTAACTGCGTATCACGTCTTCATCCGCGCTAGATGTAGTCATCACCACAACCGGGATTTGCCGCAGGTTCGGGTCGGCTTTGATGTCCTGCAATGCCTCGCGTCCGTCCTTCTTTGGCATGTTCAAATCGAGCAAGATCAGTTGCGGACGGGGTGCGCTAGCTGGGTTGGAAAACCGACCGCGCTGCTTGAGATAGTCCAAAAGCTCTTCTCCGTCACTCACAGTAGTGAGGCTGTTGGCCAAACAGGTTTCTTCCAACGCATCGAGTGCCAGCATGCAGTCCTCTTCATCGTCATCGGCCATCAGAATGGTGAGATAGGGGGCAGTGGATTGCATCAGTACTCCGAAAGATAAAATTTTGATTGAGCGAACCGGACTCTAGCAAGCGGGAAGAGTGATGGTGAACGTTGCCCCTTGACCCGGTTGGCTGCGGGCTTCGATGTTGCCGCCGTGACGCTCGACGATTTTTTCGCACACCGCCAAGCCAATTCCCGTGCCTTCGTATTCGCTGCGTCCGTGCAGGCGCTGAAACACTTTGAAGATGCGATCGCCGTACTTTTCATCAAACCCAATGCCGTTGTCTGCGATCGAGATCCGATAGACATCCGAGGTCTCTTCTGCTTGACCGATGTGAATCTGGCACCGTTCGCTTCTGATGGTGACGATCGGAGAGATCCCGGGCCGAGCAAATTTAAGAGCATTGCCAATCAAATTTTGGAACAGTTGCCTCATTTGTAAGGGATCCGCTTCCAGCTCGGGTAAAGTTCCAAACTCCACTTTTGCCTCAGTCTGATGAATGCGAATTTCGAGATCGGATAGGACACCTTCTACGATTTCTGTCAGGTTGACCGACTCAAGCGGTTGGGCTTGAGAGGTGACGCGCGAAAAGGTCAGCAAGTCTTGAATCAGGGTTTGCATCCGCTGTGCTGCCCCCTGCATGCGCTCTAGATAATCTCGTCCCCGCTCGTCTAAAGCTTTACCAAACTTGCTGTTGAGGCGATCGCCAAACGCTTGAATTTTACGCAGTGGTTCCTGCAAATCGTGGGAGGCGACGTAGGCAAACTGTTCTAATTCCTGATTGGAGCGAGCTAATTCCTGTGCTTGACTGGCCAAGGTCTGTGCCGCGAGCTTGCGCTCTGTAATGTCGGTCAGAGACCCAGCCATTCGACAGGCATTACCGAATCGCTCTCCACTAGCCACGCCACGACACATCACCCAGCGGTAACTGCCATCTTTATGTAGGAGGCGGTGGTCGTTGGATAATTTAGCGGTTTCACCGTCTCGATGGCGATCGATATCGGACTTCAACGTATCGAGATCGTCAGGATGTACTCGCTGGAACCATTCTGCTTGATTGTTCCCGAGTTCCTCATCTGCATATCCCACAATAGATTTCCACCGGGGGGAAAGATACAGCTCACCAGTTTGGAGGTTCCAATCCCATACCCCGTCATTTGCTCCCTTTACCGATAGTGCGTAGCGCTCTTCGCTTTTTATTAGCGCCTGCTGGGCCGTTTCCAGACAAGACAGCGTCCAGTTAATCGTTTCCGCTAGATGCGAGAGCTCGTCTTGCCCTGGAAGCTCGAGACGCGTCGCTATGTTGCCCGTGCTGCCGATATTCGTTACATCTCGACTGAGACGACTGAGGCGGCACAATACCAATCTGTCCAACAGCAGAAGTGTTAGGGAACAAAATCCTATCCCCATCGCCAGAGTCGTCCAGAAGTAGTAGGTCAAACTCTCCCGACCTCTGGCATAGATATCGCGGGGCATCCGGGCACTGAGAATCAACAATGGTTGATTCTGGAGATCTCTGACCAAGGCATAGCTAGCAATGGTATTTTCATCCAGCACCTTGTAGGTTGTGGGCTCGTCTTTTGCAATCATCGAGCCCCAGACAGACTGGTCTGTCAACAAAGCTTGTTGGCCATCGTAGGGAATCATCGTCACAGGCAATTCAGTGACTTCACCCAACTGTTCGATGAGTGCGTCATCGAGGAATCGACCCATCGTTAGCGAACCCCGCACTGGCCCTTCATCATTGCTAGTCACAATTGGTTCGGATGCCACCAACATCGGTCTGTCAGAAATAGTGACGATGCCGACAATGCTGCTCTCGACATCGGGGTGACTGAAGAAGGCATTGCTTCCCGATGCCAGTGCGAGCAGCTCGCTTGGAACAGCAGTTTCTTCCTCATCTTCTAGGTTGAAGCCCTTCTCAAACACGAGCTGACCGGTACTATCGGCAATCAGGATCGCATTTAATTCACTGTCGGAGAAGGTGGTATCGACAAAATTTGAATCGATGTACTCGGGGTCTTCAGTTTCCACAAAGTCGTAGGTGTCGTCCCAAGCAGAGTAATCATTACTTAACAGCCTTATCCGATTCAGCTCGGTACTCAGGGCATTGCGCATGCGTTCGGCATTTCGTCGTGCCAGATCGGCTTCCAGTTGGGTATAGCGACCGAGCAGGAGAACCCGCGCAACAGCGAACTGCCCAAAAAACATGACGGCAAAAGCGAGCCCCACCAGAGAGATCACTTTGAACCGCAAGCTGCTATTGAGACGGATAGTAATCGTTCGTTTGGTTTCGGGAGCCAGGTGTTTCACTTCACCGTCTGACTGCTGCAATAGATTGGGTAACAAATCTTGCATAGCAGACACTTAATGGAACTTGCCTTCAACACTGGGTTATACAAGCATTCCCACTTATGCTTCTCAAGCAAAACTGTGCTCATTTATCCATCGACCAAGCTGCCTGCACTCCCTGCTTGCACACATTTACCTTTCTAAAGACTTGTGGTCTGGCCTTCCGTACTATTGATGAAGCGGGCGCATGTAGCGACCGTCAAGTGACTTAGGACACTCAGCGATCCTGAACCCAGGCGGGGAAACGATCTTGCTGTCCTGACTTAGATAGCAACCTCTATAGCTATGTATTCTTTTTCAATGATTCTCAACTTACCCCCCTTGGCTGCACTACGTCGTCGGTTGGTACTGCTGCTCTGTACTGCTCTCGCGGTATGGGTGGCAGGTTGCTCGGCCCCTCAATCCTCCACTTCGCTTGAAGAGCAAGTGTTAGATATCATTCGGGCCAACCCCGATGTTGTCCTCGAAGCGGTGCAAACCTATCAGCAAGAACAGCAGGTGGCAGCAGCGTCTCAGCGCCTGAAGGAGTTGGAGGTAGCCCTGCAGGATCTTGCTGCCGATCCTGCTTCCCAAATTGGTGACTCTCCCGTTAAGGGATCTGACAGCCTGCAATACGTACTCTACGAATTCTCTGACTTCGAATGCCCCTTCTGCGGTCGAGCGCAGCCAGTGGTGGCCGAATTCCTGGAAAACCATCCTGATGTAACGCTGGTCTTCAAACATCTTCCCTTGCCCCGCATTCATCCCCAGGCGATTCCAGCCGCGCAGGCTAGCTGGGCGGCTCAGCAGCAGGGAAAATTTTGGGAATACCACGATGCTTTGTTTGCTAACCAAGATCGGTTGGGAGAGGACTATTACGTTGAATTGGCGAAAAAAATGATGCTCGATATGCGGAAATTTAACCGCGATCGCGCGGCTGCGGATGAAGCGATTCGCAAAGATATGGCGTGGGGGGAAGAGTTGGGGCTGAGGGGCACTCCCTTTTTCACCCTCAATGGCATTCCTCTACCGGGAGCTCAACCGCTATCGGAGTTTGAAGCCGCCCTGGCACAACTGCAGGAGGAGTTTCCGGGGGCAGAGTAGAAGAATAGATTTGACAGTAATACCAAAAAGCCCGCAAAGAGATGCTCTCTCTTGCGGACCTGGATATCCGGATTCTTGCAAAAAGTGTCTATGTGGAGTGTTGAGACACCCCGAAGAGCAATTGGGCTTAGTCAAAGAAGACGCGATCGACAGTGTTGATAATCCCGAAGACGGGGACTAAAGGTTCTACTGGCGACACTACAGTTTCGAGGCCATCGGTTAAGGTAGCCAAACCAGACTTGCTGATCAAAATAATATCGTTGTTCTGCAGCGTAGGATTAGACTCGTCGTTCACGTTGGCGGACAAATCAATCGGGATTTCCTGTCTGATGACAGTTCCGTTGGGGTTGAGGCGAATCAAACCCACCTGATTGGTGTTGGCACGAGGGCGCTGGAAATCTCCAGCGATGAATAATGCCTGGTTCAGTGGCGTATTAGCTGGAACCTCTACGGGGCCAGGAGTGTTGACTTCTCCCGTCACAATAATGTTGATGGTATCGGGGGATAGGTTAGACGCGCTCAGCTCGTATACATCGTCGCCCGAAAAATCTGTCGCTGTGGGAATAAAGATGGTGTCGCCATCAAATACGATCGGATCGGCAGAAACACCATCCCCTTGCAACAGCGACCACAGGTCGACGTCAATAATCTCAGCAGGGCCATCGGTGCTGGGGCGACGTAATTGGACGTTTTGTACGTCCGCCTGGGTGGTGATGCCCCCCGCACTTTGAATCAGGCTCACCACTGTCGGGGCACTAGGCTGAGGTTCAACAATGTAGGGGCCGGGGGAAACCACTTGACCGGTAACAGCAACCCGTACTGGTCTAGCTGCAGTCAGGCTGACATTGACCACCGGGCTGTTCAAAAACTCGGAATATTCTGCAGTCAGCAAATCAGAGGCCTCGCGCAACGTGAGCCCCTGTAAGGAAACGCTTCCCAACAGCGAGAGGGTTACCGTTCCGTCTGTTAGGATCTGCTGCTCGCCACTAAAGTCGGGCACATTAAAAATATCGACAACAATGATGTCCCCAGGCCCCAGGCGGTAAAGCCCCTCGCGGGCTTTCGTTTCTATATCTAAACGGGGAATGGTCTGCGAGGGGGTGGGGGCGTCCGAAGGCGTTGTTGGGACAGGGGGCAGAGATTCTTGAGCTCTCAGAGAGGGACAGTAACCAATCGCGGCTGCCGTTGCAAGGCAGGCCAGGGCTGTTGCCGAACTCAATAGATTGGGGAACTTAATTTGAGTAGCCATGACCAAAGCTTATGAACTAGTTAATGATGTTACAGCGTATTTACGTTCGCAGCAGAGAAATCATGCTCTCAGATCCGTCTACCCTCCCCATTTATACGCTACTTTGGAGCTAAACCCGATATGAGTCTATAGCAATCGATGCGGTACGGTTGCTCCACTGAGAATTGGCACGATATAGAGATGTTTCGATCGTGGTGAGGACAGAAAACTCTATGGCCAGTCAGAGTTCTGGATAACTGAAATGTTCTGAGCGACCTGACGGTCCCCGCATCACGAGCTGCGCCTGGTGTCAGATGACACCAGGCGCGTTTCTCTCTAGGGAATGGGGGTTAACAAGAAGTCATTCAGCCGAACATGCACAAATTCATCGTTCTTGCCAATTCATCGTTCTTGCCAACCATGAGAGGCGATCGCCGACTGCGGTCTTTGATGGACCGACTCTTGAGTCCTAGAGTCAATCCCATCGCCTTTAGACTGTGGGGCCTTAATCACTGACTCCTGTCACTTTCATCCAATCGATATTGGCTGAACCGAAACCAGTGCCTTCAAGTCTGATGGTGTTTGCGCCAGCCTCTAGGTAAACCGTTCTGCTAGTTGTTTCCCAATTGAGCCAACGCCCAGTATTAGAGAATTCTAGAGTCTCAGAGCGGTCTCCGTTGACGATTAGATCTAGGGGAGCATTGGCTGCATATTTCTCCGACAGTCCATATTTCCAATCAAGCTGATAGAAGCCAGCAACTGGAACGTCGATGGTCCACTCGATGCCATCGCTCGCGGAACTTGCTGTTGTTTTCCACAAATGTGCGTACTCACCGTCAGCATTTGCGATTCCGGATTTGATAGATGCTCTATCTAGCGTGGCGTCCTCAGCCTGGTAGGTTTGTTCAAAATTAATTGCAGCCTGAGTGGTGGCGCTGGGTGCTACCTCAGTCGTTGTAATCACTCCTTCGCCGGTTCCAGAGCTGCTGGGTGTGGTTGAGCGAGGAATGAATTCGATGTAGTCGAAGCGGGCAAACTCCCCTGCATTTGTGGTGCCAGTAACCGTGATGACGTCACCTGCTGCCAACTGCTGACTGGCAATCGTCCGCGTTCTAAAGCTTGCATTACTCGCAACATTATTGTTGCCGTTGGTGCTATTGGCATTCCAGCGATCGATCTCGGTCCCATCAA
>JBFRWN010000138.1:0-13759 GCA_051439605.1 Synechococcus sp. | reverse complement strand
GTTCGATAGAATTAGCCCCTAATGCAAATTCTGGGGCTACTTGAAAGGAAATATAGGCTTTCGAGGCTCTTGTTCCCCTTTCCCGAGCCGGGAGAGGGGCTAGGGGAGAGGGCCATCGAACTCAGGTAGATTTAATAGGTCTAATGTTACGGGGAATGTTGCTCAATCTGGCTGTTTCATCGCACGGCCAATCATCGTTGGGCAAGACATGCGTGACGTATACGGAATGATGAGTGGTGTTTAATCTTTTCTTATCTTCTAGGAAAAAGCATCCTCTGGGAATTGTGGCCGCTATCCAATAGGTCATTGAAAAGAACGCGATGAACAGACATCCAATTCATCAAATAAATTTAAGAGTTAAATAATGTTCTCTGTAGAGTCACTTTCGCTCTGAGGCCGCTATATGCCCCAACAACGAATATGTGTTACCATCAATACAAAATGGTGTCAAAAACGTATACGGCCCTAGAACGGCAAATTGACCCATATTTTCATTTGGCGAGGCGCGATTTGGGATTATTGCTCTCGCTTGTCCTTTTGGAGTGAATACTTCATGGCAGAAGCTTATAGCGCTCAGCAGATTCAGGTCCTAGAGGGTCTGGAGCCGGTGCGCAAGCGCCCGGGGATGTATATCGGTTCCACCGGCTCGAAAGGCTTGCATCACCTAGTATACGAAGTTGTTGATAACTCGGTTGATGAAGCGTTAGCGGGGTTCTGCTCATCCATTAGCGTGAACTTGAATCAAGATGGCTCCGTCACGGTAGTGGATGACGGTCGCGGAATTCCCGTAGATAAGCACGAGAAAACCGGTAAGTCGGCCCTCGAAACTGTCCTCACTGTCCTCCACGCCGGAGGTAAGTTTGGTGCTGGGGGCTATAAGGTTTCTGGTGGTCTTCACGGTGTGGGGGTTTCGGTTGTTAATGCCCTATCCGAATGGTTAGAGGTCAAGGTCTGGCGAAAGGGGAAAGTTTACGAGCAAACCTACAAACGCGGTGTGCCGCAGGGAGAGCTGACTCCATCCCCATCCGATGGAAGAACTGGCACGCAGGTATCCTTCAAGCCAGATTCAGAAATCTTTATCACTGGCACCACCTTCGATTACCATATTCTGGCCAGCCGCTTGCGGGAGCTAGCCTACCTGAATGCTGGGGTCAAAATTATTTTCACAGACCATCGTGTTGACCCTGTACACTCAGAAACCTATAAGTACGACGGCGGTATTACCGAATACGTTGCTTACATCAATCATGAAAAGCAGCACATACACGAGGAAATTATTGCCTTTGCCGGTGAAAAAGAAGGGGTACAGGTAGAAGTAGCCCTGCAGTGGTGTTCAGATGTCTATTCCGATAATCTGATTGGGTTTGCCAACAATATCCGTACCACTGAAGGAGGGACTCACCTAGAAGGGCTAAAAACCGTTCTGACCAATACCATGAACAGTCAGGCCCGAAAGCAAAATAAGCTGAAAGAATCGGATAAGAATCTCTCGGGGGACAACATTCGTGAAGGTTTGACGGGTATTATCTCGGTGAAGGTTCCAGAACCTGAGTTTGAAGGGCAAACCAAAACGAAATTAGGGAACCCCGAAGTCCGAGGAATCGTTTATACCCTAGTCGGTGAAGGTCTAACGGAATATCTGGAATTTAATCCCAACGTTGCCAAGGCGGTGATTGATAAGGCGATTCAGTCGTTTAATGCGGCAGAAGCAGCCCGGCGGGCTCGGGATTTAGTCCGACGCAAGTCCGCACTGGAATCCTCCACCCTGCCAGGAAAGTTGGCGGACTGTAGCTCTCGAGATCCTGCAGAATCAGAGGTTTACCTGGTGGAGGGAGACTCTGCGGGAGGCAGTGCAAAGCAGGGGCGCGATCGCCAATTCCAGGCCATCTTGCCGCTGCGGGGCAAAATTCTCAATATCGAGAAGGCAGAAGCATCCAAGATTTACAAGAATACTGAAATTCAGGCGATGATTACCGCGCTTGGATTAGGGATTAAAGGGGAAGAGTTTGACTCAACGCAGTTGCGCTATCACCGTATCATTATTATGACGGACGCGGATGTCGATGGTAGCCACATTCGGACACTGCTGCTGACGTTCTTCTACCGCTATCAGCGGGCGCTCTTGGAAGAGGGCTACGTGTATATTGCTTGTCCCCCTCTTTACAAGATCGAACGAGGGAAAAATGTTCGCTACTGCTACAGCGATCGCGAAAAAGACCAGATTATTGCTGAGTTACCCGAGAACGCCAAGTACACCATTCAGCGTTTTAAGGGTTTGGGGGAAATGATGCCCCAGCAGTTGTGGGATACCACGATGAATCCTGAAACCCGCGCCCTGAAGCGCATCGAGATTGAGGATGCGGTAGAAGCCGATCGCATTTTCACTATTTTGATGGGGGATACGGTAGCACCTCGGCGCGAGTTCATCGAGACTTATGCCGCGCAACTAGACCTTGCCCAGTTGGATATTTAACCCCTGTCTATACGGTTGGGTGTACTTCAAAAAGATAGCTATCAAACAACTCACCGGGCTTATTCTGGTTGTGGTGGGTTGTTTGATGAAATGGGTTTACTGGTAAAGGCTGGAGGCCTTGAGCATATGATAGGTAATCAGCAGTTGCGTGAGTGCTAAGGGATAACTTTGCAGCACTTCACCGGTTGTGCCAACGACCTTGCCAACCTCTTGATTGCCTTCTAGACTGCAGAACTTGCCTAGGGTCGGAACTTCATTGCAGAGGACGCGCTCTAGCTCGACCACTTTGTCTTGGGTCGCATGCCCGTCGATCGCCAGTACGTCGACGGGTTTACCCATATCGCGATCGAGTTCGAGACGAATGGCTTCCCCCAATGACGAACCCCCATCAAATAAATGTAAAAAATCGGGGTGGGGAATGTTGGGACGCAACACCAGATTGACGTTGAGCAATAGATCGTTGACCTTGTTTTCCTCTTGGGGGGGATAGAAGGTGACCACAATATCGGCCCACTGGCGCTGCGGACGGATGTAGGATTCAGAATCGGGTTCGCGATTGCGAAGGGCCTCGCGTACCTGTTCTTCGGTGTAGCCTCGCTTGCGCATATCCCGCTTAATTTTCCAGCTATAGCGAAGGTCTTCGGGGGGCGCTAGATAGACTTTGACATCAAAGCTGTCGCGGGAGATGCGGGTGGAATACCCCAGCAGTCCTTCGATGATGACGTACTTAGCAGGCTTGATGTATTCGGGAGGGTCGAATTCACCGGTGTTGTGATTGTAAATGGGTTTGAGGATTGGCTTGCCAGTGCGTAACTGACTGATGTGCTGCTCCATGATGTCGAGGTAATTGCAATCGGGGTGGAGGGCGGAAATGCCCAACTCAGCCCGCTGCTTGCGATCGTAGCGGTGATAGTCATCCGTGCAGATGGCGGTGACATTTTCCTCTCCCAACACTTGGGCAATGCCTCGGGTTAGGGTCGTTTTTCCAGCTGCGCTATCGCCAACAATTCCTAGAAGAATAGGACGTTCGCTCACGACCCCTCCTGACAGTGTCATTAGTATTGATTGATTGCAATCTTGCTTAGATTTTAGGGAGGAAGGTCCCCGAACTCAAGTATCGCGAGACTCCTCTACCTTTGTGGGAGGAATTGCCTGCAGTAATGTCACAGGATTGAGGGGGGAAAAGCGTGTAGATTGGGCAATCGCCACCGATCGAGATAAATTTATTTGAAGCATCTGGACATCAAAATTTACGGATTTGAGATAGCTTTGAGCGGCATTGCAACGTTCAATCGTGGCAAAATTTCCCACGATTAGGCCATTGGGGTTCAGTCTAGACGTGCAGGCTTTCAATATTTTCAGAAGACAAGGGCCTCCTCCTCCAATGAAAATTCTATCGGGGGAGGGCAGGGACCTCAGTGCTTCAGGGGCCATCCCTGCGATCGCCTGCAGGTTGGGGGTCAGAAATCGCTGAGCGTTAGCGGTAATCAGCTCGATGCCAGCAGCATCTTTTTCAATGGCAAACACTTGCCCTTGGGGGACTAAACGGGCAATTTCTACCGCTATCGAGCCGGTGCCTGCCCCCACATCCCAAAACACGCCGTGGGTGGGTAACTGCAGTAAAGACAGGGACAGGGTGCGGATTTCCTGTTTGGTGATTAGGCCAGGGCGATCGGGGAAGGTGAGGAAATAGCTGTCGCGAATGCCGACCTGCGGCAGCAGCTTCGGGTCGAACTCAGCTGGGTCAGTGCGTTGCAGGACGACAACATTTGGGGAAGGAAACTTCCGATCGCATAATTCTGGGAGTTGGTCGGGGGAGAAGGTTTGGATGGATTCTTCTTTGCTCCCCAGCTGGCAACAGACGGAGAGGCGGTAGGGGGTTGGGAGCTGGAGTTGTGTTAGCAGAGCGGCGATCGATGCAGGAGAATTCTTGGGGTCGGTGAGGATTGCAATGGGGGATTTGCCCTGTTTGAGGGCGGCAATCGGGGGGTCGAGCGATCGTCCGTGGATGCTGATGATGGTGGCGGATTGCCAGGGGAGTTGCAGGCGACTGCAGGCCAGTTGAACGCAGGAGAGGTGGGGGTGGAACACCAGCTGCTCGGGGGCAAATTGCTGGGTCAGGAGGCGGCCAATGCCAAAAAACAGCGGGTCTCCGGTGGCCAGGAGAGCAACATCCGATTGCCGTAGCTCTTGGCGCAATAACTGCGGCCAATCCTGCAGGGTTGAGGGCAGCTGCAGTTGGCGAAACGGCTCGTTTGTCAGCTGTTGCAATACAGCAATGCGGTTGAGGTGTGAGGTAGGGCCAGCGATCGTCGGAATCCTGAATAGCAATTGACGAACGGACTGGGATAGCCCATCCCATCCATCCAGTCCGATACCGACCACATGGAGTTGATGCATCTTACTTACCCGTACTGGCCAAGTTCACCAGTGCGTTAACAATGGCAGCGGCAATGGAAGAGCCTCCTTTGCGACCCTCCACCACGATGTGGGGACGATCCAGTTGGGCTAGCGCAGCTTTCGACTCTTCCACCGCTACAAATCCCACAGGTACGCCCACGATGAGAGCGGGATCGATCCTGTTTTCTTTGACTAGTGTCACCAATTCCAGCAGGGCGGTGGGGGCATTGCCCACGACGAACATGCTGCGGGGATGGGCGATCGCCAGCGATCGCATCCCCGCAGCAGTGCGGGTCATCCCTCCAGGGGGGGTGGGTGGTGCAGTGGCGATGGCGCAATGGAGAGGACTACCGCAGCGAGCGATGGCACTGCTCACCCCTGCTGCCACCATACGCACGTCCACAATAACGGGTACACATTCCTTGATGGCTGCAATGCCTGCGGAAATCGCCCCTGGGCCAAAGCGGAAGCGGTGGTTTAACTCAAAATCCGCAGTGGAGTGAATGGCCCGCCGCACAATCGCGTATTCTGGCGGGGACCAAGGATGGGGGCCAATTTCGCGATCGATAATTTTAAAACTGGCGGCGGTAATTGGATGCAAGTTCAACCGTTACCTCTAGTCCTCGTACCGAGCATAGCGATAGAACAGTCGCGAGGTAACGGTAGGTAGCCCTATCTTCTTGGCAGGAGCTAGGGAAGTTCGGACAGCTGCAGGGTGTAAGGATAGCCTTCCCCATCCCAATCTCCAACCCAAATTTGGTATTCACCTCGAGGCCATTCACCATCGAGAACTGGCAGGAAACCGTAGTTATCATCTCGGCAGTACCGCCCATCTGGACCAGTTACCAGCAGGGTGACATCACCAGGTGAATCAACAGAGGCTCGCAGGTAGGGTAAATCTTTGGGCAATGTCACGATGTGATCGGGCGGGGTATCGATATAGCCACAATCATCGGTGAAATCTCCGCCGCCAGAAATGCCCGTTCCTTGGACGGGGTCAGGCTGGAAGTCAGGAAGTAAAACAAAGTCGCAGTAGTCTCCCGTGCCTTCCCCTCTCGAGCAGTCGTATTGCACCTGCTGCGCTTCTGCAGATTGTGGAAATTGTGCCGCTAAGAGGAGCCCAAGGGCGGAGGTACTCAACAGGACGAGAGACTTTTTCATGGATGCATTCACGAATAGGTAACGGGGATCGGGGTTTCGGTGAGATAAGGGTGTCAAACAGGATGCCTGATGTCTAGAGAATCAGGAGGGGGTGGGGTCAGGGCTGAAATCCGCAATGGGGGGGGATGAATGACCTCAACTTTTCACGCGATTAACTTGCCCTTACGGAGAATGATTTCGATCTTGAGAGAGATTTAGAACAAGATAATTACTTTAGAGGTAACAAAAAAGCTTTTCGGGCCGCGACTGGTTGCTTGTCGGCAGAAACGATCTCCTGAATTGAAATAAATGAAACCGAGGATACACTTTGACCCGAGTGCGATCGCTACCCTATGTGAATTGCCAATACTCTTTTTTTGCCCCCATAACCTTGCTCGATCGGTATACTCAAACCCCCGTATATTCAATTCCAACTACTGCCAGTTTTTTCCTCGACTTCCGCCTTTTATACTCTGCCCATTCGGGAGGCTCGCGTGAGACCTACTAAAACTTATTTGAAATTCACCCGTCGCCAGGTGATTCGCGGAATCGTTGCGACTGCGGCGATCGGAGCCACTACAAAATTGGCGGGATGTGGCAGCGAGCCAACCCCAACCGCCTCTACGCCGAGCTCCACACCAGAGACAACCGCTGGGGTTCCCGAACTCATCAAGATTGGCTTTATTTACGTCGGTCCGAAAGATGACTTTGGCTACAACCAAGCCCACGCCGAAGGGGCTGCAGGGGTGGCCTCCAGCGATGGCGTTGAGGTGATTGAAGAGGCAAATGTGCCGGAGACTGTGGCCGTCCAGGAGACCATGCGCAGCATGATCGAGCTGGATGGGGTGACAGTTCTATTCCCGACATCGTTCGGATATTTTGACCCCCACATTTTGGAGATTGCAAAGGAATTTCCAGACGTGCAGTTTTTCCATGCGGGGGGCCTCTATGAAGAAGGCGTAACCCCTGACAATGTGGGAAGCTATTTCGGATATATCGACGAAGCTCAATATATTGCCGGGATTGTAGCGGGCCATATGTCTGAATCTGGCAAACTGGGATTTATTGCCGCAAAGCCGATTCCGCAGGTGTTGCGCAACATCAATAGTTTTACGTTGGCTGCCCGCAGCGTGAATCCTGACATCACCACCCAGGTCATCTTTACAGGAGATTGGGCAGAGCCGGTGAAAGAGGCCGAGGCGGCTAACAGCATGGCGGATCAAGGCATAGACGTTATTACCTGCCACGTAGATAGTCCCAAGGTGGTGATGGAAACCGCCGAGAGACGGGGCATCTACTGTTCTGGCTACCACGCCAACCAGGCTCCGCTGGCTCCCGAGGGGTACCTAACCGGGGCGGAATGGGATTGGAGCAATATTTATAACGGCTACGCTGTCATGCTTGCGGAAGGGAAGACCCTGCTGAATGGCGGGATTCCCCATTTGGTGCGGGGTGGTTTTAAGGAGGGATTCTGCAAGCTGTCGGCCTTTGGTCCGGCGGTATCTGATGAGGCAAAGGCGGCAGCTGAGGAGACGATCGCCGCGTTTAATTCTGATGATGGCTTTGTCATTTATTCTGGTGAACTCAAAGACAACGAGGGCAACGTCCAGATTGAAGCAGGGACGGCGTTGGAACAGACTGACCCCGTGTTAGAGCAAATGAATTATTTAGTGGAGGGGGTGGTTGGCAGCATTGGCTAGCCAGAGGAGGGCGAGTTTCTAGTGCATCTGTGACTGAGCGAGAGAACTTTTGGCGATCGCCCCAATAAAACCAGTCGAAATAGCAGAACTTTTTGAGAGGGGACGGCGATGGTAGGTCATAGTTGGCGCACGAAATTGGAGTCAATCTGCCTACCCATTGGTTCGGTGCTGTTTGCTTTGGTGCTATTCGGTGTGTTTTGTGCCCTAGCAGGGGCTAACCCGTTTGCGGTTTATGCCTCTATCTATCGAGCGGCATTTGGCAGCTCCAGCCGCGTTCAAGGGACGCTGATTTTAGCCGCACCATTGATGCTCACCGCCCTTTGCACCGCGTTACCCGCCAAGCTGGGGTTGGTGGTAATTGGCAACGAGGGGGCACTGGTGATGGGGGGCTTGGGGGCCACGATCGCCGGTTTGTCTTTGGCCAGCTTTCCGCCCACTCTGGTGGTGTTTTCGATGGCGATTGCCGGTCTGCTATTTGGCGGTGTGTGGATTGCGACGGTGGGGGCCTTGCGCCATTACCGAGGGGTAAACGAAACCATTAGCAGCCTGCTGATGAATTTCATCGCGATCGCCATCCTGAATCAGTTGGTAGAAGGGGTGATGCGCGATCCCAGCTCCCTCAACAAGCCTTCTAGCTTCCCAATTTTGGATGTCAACCGCCTGGGGACAATCCCTAATACGCGGGTGCATTACGGCCTCATCTATGGCTTAGTCGCCTGTGCGATCGCCTACATCCTGATTCAGCGCACCACATTTGGCTTTGCTGCCCGCACGGCGGGCGGCAACATTCGGGCAGCCAGAATTGCGGGTTTGCCGGTGGGGAAACTGACCGTTGCAATTTGCTTCCTAGCTGGGTCTTGCGCTGGCTTGGCCGGGATGGTGGAAGTTGCTGCCATTCACGGTGTGGCTAACGAGTCGCTGAATTCAAACTACGGCTACAGCGGCATTTTGGTGGCCTTCATCGCCCGCAGCAATGCGTTGGCGGTGACACTGGTGGCCTTTTTACTGGGGGGGATTTTAGCCAGCGGCGGCATCCTGCAGCGATCTCACGGTCTCCCCGACGCCACTGTTTTACTGTTCCAAGGATTAGTCTTTTTGGTCGTCCTGTACAGCGACTCTCTATACGGTCGGTTTAACCTCTTCAAAGAGCGAGAACCCTCTATCCCCACAACCCCTCAAGAAGTTAAGAGCTAGCGATCGACCTGTAACCCACGATCGATGACCCAAGACCAATGCGTGACAACTAAGGACTCATTCACATGGCCACAGAAGCCCTCGGCTGGTGGGGCATCCCCATCGCTATCATCGGAGGCACCATTCGCGGCAGCGCCCCCTTTTTGTTTGTCAGCCTGGGGGAATGCCTGACGGAGAAAAGCGGCAAGATCAACCTCGGGCTAGAAGGCACGCTACTGACCGGGGCCATGAGTGCCTACGCGGTGTCTTACCTGACGGGTTCCCCTTGGTTGGGAGTGGTGGTGGCCGCTTTCGCCGGGGCTGTCTTGGGGAGCATCCATAGCTGGATTGCCCAACGACCCAAAGTGAACGATGTGGCGGTGGGGATTGCCATGATTATTTTTGGGAGCGGCATCGCTTTCTTTTTTGGCAAACCGTATATCCAGCCCCCGGCTCCGCAACTCCCCACCTTGCCCTTCGGGGGGTGGAGCGACGTGCCGCAGATTCAATCGGCCCTCAATGTCAGTCCCCTATTCATGATTGGAATCTTGCTGGCTCCGTTGCTGCAATGGTTTTTCCGGGCTACTCGCTGGGGGCTCTTCGTCAGAGCAGTGGGGGATAGTCCTGAGGCAGCTCTGGCGATGGGGGTGTCCGTCAAGCAAGTGAGGATGTTTGCCATTATTGTCGGCAGCCTGCTGGCGGGGATTGGGGGGGCTTACTTATCTCTGGTGTATCCGGGGAGTTGGAACGAGCGGATTTCCAGCGGTCAGGGCTTGATGGCGGTGGCATTAGTCATCTTCGCCCGCTGGAATCCGATGCACTGTTTGTATGCGTCGATGTTGTTTGGGGGGGCGCAGGCGATCGGTCCGGCGCTGCAGTCGGTGGGGGTGGAGTCCTATTACTACCTCTGGAATGCGTCCCCCTACATCCTGACGCTGACCATCATGATTTTTACGTGTTCGCCCAAGCGCACATTGAGTGGAGTGCCAGGGGCACTGGGGATGCAGCAATTGGAGTAAAGGATTTCCGAGTTTTCAGACTGAATTTTTATCTATAGATTTCCCTTCTGAATGCGAGTAATGGAGAGTAGCAATGAGCGGACTGGGTGGCTTGAATAAATCCCCTAATGGGGTGGTGTTGGGGATGGTGCAGTTGCAATTGCCTATTGTGGTGACACTGGATGATTTGGTAAGGCAGTGCGATCGCATTTGCGCCATGGTGGCAAAGGCGCGGCGGAATACGCCCACGATGGATCTGGTGGTGTTTCCGGAATATTCGCTGCACGGGTTATCGATGGATACCAATCCGGAGATTATGTGTCGGCTGGATGGGCCGGAGGTGGCGGCGTTTAAGGCGGCTTGTCAGGAGAACGATATCTGGGGCTGTTTTTCCATCATGGAATACAACCCGGATGGCAACCCCTATAACAGCGGCATCGTTATCGATAATCAAGGGGAGCTGAAGTTGTACTATCGCAAACTACATCCTTGGGTGCCGGTGGAGCCTTGGGAACCGGGAAATATTGGAATTCCGGTGTGCGAAGGACCGAATGGCAGTACGTTGGCCCTGATCATCTGTCATGACGGTATGTTTCCGGAGATGGCGCGGGAATGTGCCTATAAGGGGGCGGAGATTATGATTCGCACGGCGGGGTATACGGCTCCGATTCGCCATTCTTGGAAGGTGACGAATCAGGCGAATGCGTTTTGCAATTTGATGTATACCGCGTCGGTGTGTATGTCTGGCAGCGACGGCACGTTTGATTCGATGGGGGAGGGGATGCTGGTGAATTTTGATGGCACGCCGCTGGTGGAGGGTAGCGATCGTGCAGATGAGATTATTACAGCGGAGTTGCGGCCGGATTTAGTGAGGGAGGCTCGCAAGTATTGGAGCGTGGAGAACAATATTTATCAGTTTGGGCATCGGGGGTACGTGGCAGTGAAGGGGGGAGCGCAGGATTGTCCTTATACGTATATGAAGGACATGGTGAATGGAGATTATCGGCTTCCTTGGGAGGATGAGGTGGTGTTTAAGGATGGGACATCTTGTGGGTTTGAGGCTCCGCTGCGGGAGTATGCGGGGGAGGAGTTACCGAATACGGTGACGCCAATCAAGCAGTAAAAATCCATGCCAAATTATTTGTTGGGGTAATTCAACTATTGCATTTCTCATTTAATAGAAATTCGATTTTTATATTTAGGAAATAAGGTGCAAGTGGCGATCGGCTATTTGTGCTTAGAGTGTGTCTGAAAAGAATTAGGCAAGCCTTCTGAGCATGAGATTGACCATCGCGGCATACAGCATAGTTTCACTGGTGGTGGGTAAATATTCATAGTCTTTACTCAAGCGGCGGTAACGGCCAAACCATGCGAAAGTCCGTTCAACGACCCATCGCCTGGGCAAAACTTGGAAGCCCTTTTGCTCCTCCGGCCGTTTCACTACCTCAAGAGTCCAACCAAACGTCTGCTTAACCCAGGCAATAAATCGCTTGCCCCCAAAGGTGCTATCGGTCCAAATCAGCTCTAGGCAACTCCAGGCCAGGGCAAACCAGACCCCCAGCAACGTCATGCCGTCATGGTCAGAGCGTTTGGCGCTGTGGACCTTGGCACACAAGAGTAATCCCATGGTGTCAACCAGGATGGTTCGCTTGCGACCATTCACCTTCTTTCCCCCATCAAAGCCAGTCTCTTGGGCCGCTGCAGCCGTTTTGACTGACTGAGAGTCCACGCAAGCGGCCGATGGAGAAGGATTACGACCGGCTTGTTGCCTCACTTGTTGGCGCAGCCTATGGTTGAGCATTTCCCAGGTCCCGTCTGCTTCCCACCGCCGAAAGTAGTCGTAAACCGTTTGCCAGACTGGCAAATCATGGGGGAGCAAACGCCAAGTACATCCGGCGCGCAACAGATAGAAAATCGCATTGACCACTTCACGCATATCTGTAGTTCGAGGTCTGCCGCCTGCTTTAGCCGGAGGAATCAGAGGAGCCAGCAGCTCCCACTGGGCAGTGGTCAAATCTGTGTCGTAGGATTGGCGTGTCATTATCTTGGTTGAGAGACTGATCTTTAGTCTCTCAGCTCTTTCTCACACCCTTTTCAGACACGCTCTTAGGTTTGGCACCAGTAGTTTTTTGGATGAAGTCTTGGACTCGATTCAGTAGTTTTTTTGGTGGGGGACACGATTAACTCTTGATCTCCAATCCGACTCATTTCCTGTTTTCACAGGGCAGTTGGATAAAACGCGATATACGGACCAAAAATTCACTGAAAGTTTTTACCTAAACACCGAGGGCAAGCGTGTCAGTTGTCGAGCCATGCATGAGGCAGTCTTCAAAGCTGGTTGGGACCGGCAAGAATTGATGCAACAGCATCGGGGTCGTGGGCCAGAGGTGCTATCTCTAGATTGGACGCTGGCACATCATGATAGGAGTCGAGAGATCTACGCGACTAAGCGGGCCTACGATTACGTCGACAGACGGATGAGTTGCTATCAAACAGTGATGGCTGCTGTTGTTGCCTAAACCATAGCGTCTGGATGGTGTGGCCATTGAGGAGCAATATCCGAACTATCAGAAGGAAGAATTGGCCGATCTGAGTCGTTGCTTCAAGATTCGCCTGCGGCTGGGGCAGAGTCTGAACGATTTAGCTTTGCCCAAGGCTCGCAAAGCATTGGCCAGAAACTCTACAACCTCACACGCGAGTCCCTGCAACAGTTGCTTGGGGTCGCACAAAACCTGTTTTCGCTCGGGAGGTCCACTTCGGATGTTTTGGATTGGATTATGCCTGAATAATCGCTTTGCTCTATAACCTTCCAAGTCATAGTTCCACCCAAGTTTGACCGAAGGGCAGCAACGCCAAAGGCACCATCTTCAGATGTTGGATGGCGAAGGGGATTCCGATAATGGTCACTGCGCAGGCCAGTGCGGAAGCTAAGTGGGTGGTGGCAATGGTCAAGCCAAACGTAAACACCCAAATCAAATTCAGAATCAGCCGCAGCACTCCGCCCAAATTTCCAGTTGGGGTCGCCACTAGCTCTTTCCCGAAAGGCAGTAGCGCAAAAGAACCCAACTTAATGGTTTGCAGTCCAAATGGAATGCCTACTATCGTTAAACATAGCAGCAGGCCACCCAGCCAATATTGTAGGGCCAGGAAAAAACCACCAAAGACGATCCATAACAAATTTGCCAGCAGACGCATGTTCACCCCGCCGGGTTACGTACTGTTGCCATGATGTTGCAACTCTAGAAGTCAGGAGTTAATCCTGAGTTGCTAGAGCGCATATGCGTAGTTCAGTGCCCACCAAACAAGCACGCTGACGATGCCGACAACCACAGCAGTGGAAAGAAGAATGGCGATCGGGCTGTCGGCCCCGCGAAACTTCATAATGCCTCGGTTGAAATTTGCCACGACTGCTACATGCGAATGACATCGACGCCAGTCTATCGCATCCATTACAACAAGTCGGGCCCCATTTAGAGGCTTAACTATTAGTTTTGGTTCGGTCAGTTGCTCGCCCCACCAGGACCTGCGATCGCTGGTTGAGGGGGGCGATCTCCTGTGATATGCTACAAATCCGTTAGACGGACGCATAGCTCAGTTGGTTAGAGCACCACGTTGACATCGTGGGGGTCACTGGTTCGAGTCCAGTTGTGTCCATGTTTTAGAGATATTGTGTATACGAAGTTTCCAATCTATTTGATTGGATAAGCCTTTTTCTGCTTGTGATGTTTTAGATTGTGGCCAATACCAGTGATATCTCGCAAATACTGTCCATATAACGTACTCAAGATTTCAGGACTAACGCTAGATGTAGTGTTAGGAATACAAACAAGTATGGCAACCCATATTAGATGCTAGAGCCTATTTCATAATTGTTT
>JBFRWN010000137.1:0-3804 GCA_051439605.1 Synechococcus sp. | reverse complement strand
GCGCCACCATAATTGCCAGCAATTCATCCCCATTGCCCGCCCCGCTTCGAGCACCATGGGGTCGATTGCATCTAGCCCCACCGCCAAATTGCGCACTAAAATCACCTGCGAGTACAATGTTGTTGCGTCTATAGCAGACTTTGCATTGAGTCCAAGCAACGGCACTAGCAAAACGATCAGTGCAAGATTGGGTATGGTGTAAATGATGCCGAGTACCCCCATAACTGGCCTTCGCAACCACCTCACTCGCCAGACCGAGGTCCCCAGCGGTACGGCTATCGTAATGGCAATGGCTAGCGTCAGCAGCACAATCTGCAAGTGCTGTCCCAGAAGCAGAAGGACTTGAGCAGGATGTTGAAGGATGTAATTCATTCGAGCACCTTCCCGCTGACCGAGCCCTGTATGTGTGCCATTGTCAGCACCCCAATGGGGCGATCGCCATCCATGACAGTTAGATGAGAAGCCCCCGTTCTCAATAGCAGCGAGAGTGCCTGCCGCAAATTGTCGTTGCCGGCAATCGGGTGAGATTGAATTGCTTTCCCGTCAGCGGCAACCAATCGCCCATCCTCTCTTTGCATCGCAGAAGCTACGCGCATCAATCCCAATTGCCGTACAGCATCGCCAGCCCCCACTAACTCCCGGACAAATGCATTTGCCGGACAAGTCAGAACCGTCAGAGGCGTGTCGAACTGCACGACCCGTCCTTGCTTCAACACTAGAATGCGATCGGCCAAACGCAGGGCTTCATCTACGTCGTGAGAGACAAACAGAAGCGTCTTGCGTAGTTTTCGCTGCAGTCGCAGCATTTCATCCTGCAAACTAGCGCGAGTAATTGCGTCGATCGCCCCAAAAGGTTCGTCCATCAACATCACATCCGGATTTCCTGCCAGTGCTCGTGCCACACCGACCCGCTGCTGCTGCCCCCCCGAAAGCTGAACCGGAAAGCGATCACGAAACTCCGCGGGGGATAACTCGACCAGAGACAACATATCGTCCACTCGATGGGCAATCCGCGATCTCGACCAACCCAACAGCTGCGGCACCACCGCAACATTCTGCGCCACAGTCATGTGGGGGAGCAGACCCGTTTGCTGAATAACGTAGCCAATCCGCCGCCTCAACTGGTTCACCGGCAGCGAACGAATATCGATCCCGTATAGATAGATGCGACCGGATGTCGGTTCGTAAAGGCGATTGACCATCTTCATCAATGTGGTCTTGCCACACCCCGAAGGCCCCAAGATGACAACCAGCTCGCCCGAATTCACCGTCAGAGAGCAGCAGTCCACAGCCGGCCGCTCCGAGCCCGGAAAGCACAGCGAGACCTCTTCAAACCGAATCGCACAGTCAAAAACTGCTCCACCGACCCTCCTGCCTGATAGATTGTCAACTGCCACTGCACCTGTCCCCTATCTCTAATTGGGGTCGACCAGACCTTCTGCCATCAAAAACTCCAACGCAACATCTTCTGGCTCTCGTCGTTCGCCACTGACTTCGTTATTGAGCCTTTGCATCGTCGCATCGGTCAGTAACGGAGCCAATGCATTGAGTGCCTCCACCACTTCCGGATGGGCATCTAAGACGTCTTGCCGCACTACCGGAGCAACTTGATAGGGAGGAAAGACATTCATATCGTCCGCCAGTACAACCAGTTCGAAAGCACTAATCTCACCATCAGTGCCGAAGGCTACCGCCACATCAGCTTCGCCGTTGACCAAAGCAAGGTAGCGCAAGCCCGGATCGACACCTTTGTATTCTGCTAACTTGAAATCGCCGTAGGCTGCTCGAATCCCCGGCAAGCCATCCTCCCTCACCTCAAATTCTGGCGGTCCAATCATGACTAATTGGTTGGCTACTGCGGCCAGATCGGAGATGCTTGCAAGTTCATACTCCTCTGCCACCGTTTGCGTCACAGCAAGAGCTTGACTGTTGTTCATCGGCGCAGGGTCCAGCCAAATTAAGCCAAATTGCGAACTATAGCCCTCGGCAACGGTTTCGTAGACTGCTCGGCGATCGCTACTGGGTGGCAACTTCAGTACGGTCAACAAGCCCGTCCCTGTGTACTCGGGATAAACATCGATCTCGCCATTTTGCAAGCCTGCATGAGCGACAGGAGTTCCGCCCAGATTGAGCTTGCGCTCCACCTCAAACCCGCGCTCTTCCAATACCAAGGCATACATCTCCCCCAAGATGAACTGTTCGGTGAAATCTTTTGACCCCACGCGGACGATCGATTCGCTACCGGAGTCCACGTTCGCGCTCTCTCTAAGCCCACAGCCCACAAGGGTCCATCCCGCTAGCAGGGTCAATCCAAGTAACGAGCGACGAGTCACGGACATGAAAGTGCCCTCCACTATATTGAGATAAACCTTAACGCAGCTTGGGTTCTAGGGCTTGTTGCAGCCAGCTCAGCCCTAGTTCCGCCGTTAGAGCCAACAGCGCTACTGGAATAGCACCGACTAAGAGCACCGAAACATCGAACAACGCAAACCCAAGCGTAATAAAACTGCCCAAGCCGCCCGCACCGATGAATGCTGCCAAAGTAGCACTGGCAATTGCTTCTACCGTCGCGGTCTTAATAGCGGCGACGAGAAGCGGCAAAGCCAGCGGAATTTCTACGCGCCACAACAGTTGCCACTGAGTCATTCCCATCCCCAGAGCAGCTTCTTTCACCGTCGGATTGATAGAGCGAAAAGCAGCATGAGTGCCGATGAGAATAGGGGGAATCACTAATAATGTCAGGGCCAACACAGCTGCCTGAAACGTGAGACCCAGGTAAGGGATGGCCAAAAACAGTATGGCCAAGCTGGGAATCACTCGTAAGGCGTTGAATAGATCGATCGCGATGCTCGTCGCAACTGTAGGCGTTCGCGCAGCCCAGCATCCCAACGGCAGTGCAATTGTTATACCGATGGCCAATGGAACGGTTACCAGTAAGAGATGCTGTCTGAGGGCCGTCCACAGACGACCGGGGTCGTTTGCTACAAATTGGTATGCATTCCAAAAATTCTCCATGTTGCCGAGAATCTCCCGATTGAATTTGGACTTTTTGAAGTCCCAAATTGCAGCACTTAGGTCCAGTATCGGAGTGCTGAAACGTGACTGGCGGCTTCATCGATTGCGTGTTAGGCGTTAAAGTCTATTGTTCGATATTGAACGATGGTTCAGCATTTTGGTTCGCAAGCCACTCAAACGATCCAGTTTTACCAGTACTGACCAGCTCAGACATCGCATTTTTTAGTTTATTGACTACTTCAACCGACCATGGCTAAGCCTTTCCAGTGGACTTACAAGAGCAAACCTCTGGCCGCTTGAACAGTTGACTTATTTCCGCCCAGCTGTACCAGGTGCTACTATGCCATCGATTTCATCTAATGCTCGTTTCTATAACACTATATGTAGCGTTAGTTGCGCAATTTTGCGTACGTTATATGGACAGTAATTGCGAGAGTCCACGGACTTTGTCCGTAGACTGAAACACTATAAGCAAAATAAGACCTTTCCTGCCGAACAAATTTGAATCTCTTTATACAAGAAATCTCGAAAAATGGACACAACTGGACTCGAACCAGTGGCCTCCACGATGTCAAAGATGGAGTCATTATGCTTGAAGGCTTTGAATGGTAAGGGTTATGACGTATTGCGAAATAAACCGAGTACGTTACGCGTACGTTATCCTAGTACAGCTGGGCGGAAGTAAGTCAACTGTTCAAGCAGCCAGAGGTTTTCCCTTGTAAGTCCACCGGAAAGGCTTAGCCATGGTTCGGTTGAAGTAGTCAATAAACTCAAGGATGCGATGCCTGA
>JBFRWN010000136.1:0-14850 GCA_051439605.1 Synechococcus sp. | reverse complement strand
GTGGAACCACTCCGAACCATCCCGAACTCGGTTGTGAAACACTGGCGCGGCGACAATACTTTGGGGGTTGCCCCATGGGAATATAGCTCGATGCCAGACTTTTCTTTAAGATACAAAGAAAACCGCCCTCCCAATTAATGGAAGGCGGTTTTCCTTATCAGCGGCTGATCTGTTTGAAGTCTTTGTCATGACCACATCAACACGACGACTCTGCAAGCAATAACGCTGTCTGGTTGATGATAAGCGCGTATAAACGAAAGTTCGGACTCAATCGCCTTGTTGACTACTCAACAGTTACGGATTTTGCTAGGTTTCTAGGTTGATCGACGTCTAGCCCTCTGAGTGCTGCGATGTAATAGGCCAACAGCTGCAATGGAATGTTGGATACTAGGGGAGATAATAGCTCCGGTACTTCGGGAACTGGCAACGTGATGTCGAAGATATCTTGGGCCATGCAGTCGTTTTGCGCCACTACCCCAATCAAGATGGCATCTCGGGCTTTTGCCTCCTGAGCATTGGAGATCACCTTCTCGTAGAGCGGTCCCGGCATGGCGATCGCCACAACAGGAACCTTGGGATCGAGGAGAGCGATCGGTCCGTGTTTCATCTCTCCAGCTGGGTATCCCTCGGCATGGATATAGCTAATTTCTTTCAGCTTTAAAGCGCCCTCCAGCGCAATTGGATAATTGATGCCACGACCGATGTAAATGAAATCCTGAGTTTCATTAAAGCGGTGGGCCAATGATTCAATTGCTTCAGCTTGTGATGCGAGAACGCTTTCTAGGTGGGAAGGCAATTCCCTTAGTTGCTCAACTATGGCGTCAATGTCTTCTGCGGAAACTGTTTGCCGGTGACAGGCAAAGTCTAGAGCCAGCAGATAAAAGGCGAGGAGCTGGGCGGTAAATGTTTTGGTGGCTGCAACACCAATTTCGATTCCAGCTTTGAGATCCAAAATATTTGGAATTAAACGCCCGAGAGAGCTATCGACGCGGTTCGTAATCCCTAAAAGATGGTGAGTAGGATCGCCTACAGATCGTTTTTTGGCCAATGTTAAAGCTGATAGCGTATCAGCTGTTTCACCTGATTGGGTAACTCCAATGGTTAGGGTATGAGGCTGTTTGGGAGGTGGGGAGTAGCGGTATTCAGAAGCGTACTGAACGTTCGTGGGGATTTGGGCAACCTGTTCCAGAAGATGCTTACCGACTAAAGCTGCGTGCCAACTAGTCCCACAAGCCACAATCTCAATCTGCTGAGTTTCGGCTAGCAGCTTGATGGGGAGATTGAGGTTAATGGGTTTTTCGGGATGGTCGGTCAGCTTGTTCTGTAAACCGGAGCGAATAGTGGCGGGTTGCTCGTGGATTTCCTTGAGCATAAAGTGCCGGTAGCCCTGTTTCTCCACCATGACTGGATTCCATTCTAGAACCTGAGGTTTTCTGGGAATGGGAGCGCCATCAAACGAAAAGATTTCAACCCCATTGGGCGTGAGCTTAGCAATCTCGGCATTGTCTAGTACGACAACTCGATTGGTGTAGTGAATGAGGGCAGGGATGTCGGAAGCAAAGAAGGATTCTCCCTCTCCGTAGCCAAGGACCAACGGGCATTGTTGCCGAACAGCAATTAATTCATGTGGGTGATCGGCACTGGCGATGGCGATCGCGTAAGAGCCCTCAAGGTGCTTGGCTGCTTCGCGGACCGCGTCGAGGAGCGGCATCCCAGAGGACAGCAAATCTTCGATGAGATGTGGAACAACCTCCGTGTCTGTCTCCGTAACAAATGTGTGGCCTTTTGCCACAAGCATCTGGCGTAAATCGCGGTAGTTTTCAACGATGCCATTTTGAATGACTGCGAGCCGGCCAGATTGGCTGGTGTGGGGATGTGCGTTATATTCCTCTGGTCTACCGTGGGTGGCCCAGCGAGTGTGCCCCAGACCTATACGAGCGGTGGAAATCTCATGGGGGAGGTCCTGCAATTGCAGTTTGGCCTCCATATTTTTGAGCTTCCCTTTGGTACGCACCCGGTAGAGGTGGGAGTTTTCGATCAACGCGATGCCCGCGGAATCGTAGCCGCGATATTCCAGTTTGCGAAGTCCTTCAATCAGGATCGACACTGCTGCCTGATGACCGATATACCCGACAATTCCACACATTTACTGAAATTCCTCAGCACACACACTGGAAAGAGTAACGGAAATAACCCCTGCTATCGTAGCGTGTCAGATTATCATGGGGGCTTTGCCCGATGCATTGAAGGCGATGATACTCTTGCTAACGGTGCCATACTCCGCAGTTTCGTGCAAAGTCATTAAAGCCTCTGCGTTATTAAGGGGGAGGTAAATCCCAAAGTAGTCATCGATCCCCGCTGCCAGTCATTTTCAAACCAGTTCAGTTGCAAGTCAGTTCGGTTCATACTGTCGCGTTCTTCTAATTACCATGTCATTCAGGCATTCTCGCCCTCCCGCTCGTCGATCCCACTATCCGTCATACAGCCCTACCAGGAGAGATCGTGGACAAATGCGCAGATCGGCGAGGGGGCGGCGCTGGCTATTAATCGTTTTAGTGGTAATGGGGTTTTCGATTGGTTCTGGTGCAGCCTGGCTGGGATCGAACATGCACAGTTTTTTTCCCAGCTCCCCCACGTCTTCGCAAGACAGTAACTCTTCAGAGCAAGAGGGCAACGAGACAGTCACCGCTGTGGTTGGAGATGGGGCAGAAACTTTGCCTGATTTTATGCCGGCGGCCAATCCTCAGCGTCCCTACGAGATTCATCCTTGGGCAAAGCAGTCTTACGTGCCCGTTATTATGTATCACGATATTGTGGCAAATACCAAAGAAGTTTGGTTCGACCAAACTGTTAACGAGCTACGCCGAGATTTTGAAGCCATTCAGGCGGCAGGAGCCACTCCCATTTCCATCAGCGATTTGTACGATCACTTACGACACGGAAAGGATTTACCCCCTAAGCCAATTGTGTTGACCTTTGACGATGCCTATCTAGGTCTCTACGAAAATGCGTTCCCGCTGCTAAAGGAGTTCAATTTCCCCGCTACCTACTACGTACAAACTGGGTTTGTCGGAGTGCCCACGAGTAAAGATCACTTTACGTGGGAGCAGATGCAAGAGATGGATGCCAGTGGATTGATCGAAATTGCTGCCCACACCATTAATCACCCCGAAGACCTGAGGCTTTTGGATGATGATACTCTGCGGCGCGAGCTGTTTGAGTCCAAAAGGGTATTGGAGGAGCGGCTGGGGCACGAAATTGTACATTTTGCCTATCCAGCCGGAAATCGTGACGAACGCGTTGTCAAAATGGTTGAAGAAGCTGGCTATTTGATGGCAACCACGATGGATGCTGGCTATGCTGGCCAATCCTCCAACCTGTTAGAGGTCCAGCGGTTTATTCAATTTCGTCTGACGGAAGCCCTGATTGGTGCTAAAGCAGTTCCTCAAGGGGAGTTACATACCTACCAAGTGGATGTGGCAGCTCCGGTGGTTTTAGAAGAAGAAACGGTTGATAACGTCCATCTCTACCTCATGCGTGGGGGACGGGCTGCGACGGTTCACGCAGATGCTCGTTACAGCGTGGGTACCTTGATCGATCGATATCACGCGACTGCTGGCATCAATGGGAGCTTCTTCTCCTTGCCGTGGATTTATGCCTCCAGCAACGTTATGGTGGGGCCGGTGCAAGCTGCAAACAACGATGTGTTTGTGCCTGGCCGCGAGAGGGATAATCGGGCGATCCGAGGCCGCCCCCTCGTACTACTAGGGCGCGATCGCCTCAGTTTCGTGCCGTTTCATCCTGAAGTGATGAACGACCCAGAACAAATCCAGCAGATTATGCCAGATGTCACCGATTTGTTTGTGGCTGGGCTATGGCTGGTGAAGGACGGACAAGCTCTCTCGCTGCCAGAACTAGAATCTTTCAATCTTTCCAGTGCCGCAGAATCTCGTCCCCGCGTGTTCTTTGGAGTGGATAGCGATAACAAGATTATTGTGGGGGTCACAGATACCCACGTTTATAGCCTTAAACTGGCCGAAATCTTGCCAAAGTTGGGGGTTCGAGAGGCTGTATTACTGGACTCGGGGTTTAGTAGTTCATTAGTGTACGAGGGGGATGTGTTAGCGACTGGACATGCAACGGCAGAACAGCCCAGCCGCCCGGTTCCTCATGCCATTTTGCTGTACGACCTTTACAAGCTGGCCCAAAATCCACCCGATCTCGATCCCCTCACCCGCTTAGTCAAAGCGGTCCCTGAAGAGTCACAAACCGCCACCGCTCAGGCTTTGCAATCAGTCTTACAGGGGAACAATGTGTTCCAAAAGGGCGATCGTGGAACGGCTGTTTACGCCCTGCAACGAGCATTGGAAATGGTGGCAATGGCCAATGGAGAAGATAATCCATTACCCTCGGGTGCCGATGGTGTCTACGGGAACGAAGTAGTGACAGCGATTGTCCCTTATTTACCTCAAATGTTAGGGCATCAAATTCCCACCCCTGAGAATTTGCGGGGCGAGAATTTGGGTCTAAATGGCCGGGATAAGCCAATAACAGTTGGGCATAACAGGGCTGAATCTTCACTTTCTCAGAAGCTGGTGGATGGCAACACCATCGATCGCCATACCCTGAAAACTCTATTAGATGCGGTTGCGGATCTGCCCTCTCCAGTTTTGGTGGACACCGACTTGCCTAGTGCCAAGAGTGACATTTCCCTGATAAACTCATCTCCGCGCAATAGAGAGTAGAGTCCCCATCGATATATGAGTGCTGTGAATGGATGAGAGCAGCTTATTCATCGGTGTGGAGAATGGGATCTCGGCTTTCTGGGTTGGGAAATCGAGCTGCCTGGGCAGATTCAGTCAGAGTGACAGTGGGAAAGTCTAGTTCCGCAAGGTCGATATGAACGATATCTTCCGGTTGACAGTTACAGCCACTGCTATTGCCGTAGAGTTCGTGCAATTCGTTTAAACGTTGGATGCGTTGTTTTAGAGCCTGACCTAAAGGAGAGGTTCCGCGAGGACTATCTGGAGGAGTTCCTTCTGGTAAGGCTCCCAGATGGACTTCCCCCACCTCAGTCTGCAAAATCAGGTTGCTTGGGGAACTCCAATCTACTTCCTGAATCTCTACTTTGCTGTATTGCAAGACAAACAGTAACTCGGCCCAATCAGCTTCTCTCTGATTTTGCCAACCAACCGCCTTTACAGTGGGCCAATTGGAGGGAATTTCTCCTGCTGGCAACATGGCGAGAGCGATCCAGTGACCCTCTGCATCGATGAATCCAGGTGTACCTGTGGTTTCACCAATAGCCACGGCTTGTCGCTCTTGTACTCTTGCAGAGACGTGAGGGGGGAAGAGGTGGCGGCGCACGGCGACGGATTTCAGAAGGGGATTTCGCAGTAACGCGGCCTCTACCTGGCTGGGCTCCACCTGCCAGATATAAAGGGATGATATGGGGGGAGCCAATGCCAGGATGTCTTCCTCTGACAGGAGCTGGTTGCCCTTAATTCGGACTGTTTCAGTATCCTGAATTTTCCAAATGGGAGCCCTTGCTCCATAAATTCCGGCCGCTAAAAATCCTGTTGTCAGAACAAAACGCCAGATGCGGATTCGTAGCTTCTGCCGCATGGTATGCCGTAGCTGCTCTCGGCGCTGTTTCAGTTGTTGTCGTGTGATAGGTTTCAGGCGTGCCATGACTTCCAACGTAGAAATTGCCAGGATTCTGGATTCCTTGTAATCCTCAACCAGCTGCTGACAGGAAGCTTGCGTATTTCTTCTGCAGATGTACGACGAATTCTACACTTAAGCTTTGGGTAGTGCCCCACATTCGAACCGTTTTGAGTTTGTTTTTTCAACCCCTAGTTCTCAAACAAAAAGCGCCCAAGAGGACGCTTTTTGTTTGAATCAGAGTGCAATTGTAGGACAACAGCCCATAGGCTTAGTAAGCCAAGCCCATGCTGCGGGAGGTTTCTGCGCCCAGGTAAACGCGGATGCTCAGGAAGTCAGTCGGGCATGCGGTTTCACAGCGCTTGCAGCCAACACAATCTTCGGTACGGGGGGAGGCTGCAATTGTTCCAGCTTTATTGCCACCTTCCCAGGGCACCATTTCAAGTACATCCGTTGGGCAAGCACGGACGCATTGGGTGCAGCCGATGCAGGTGTCGTAAATCTTAACGGTGTGAGACATTCAAACGAATCTCCAGCGAGTAAAGACGTGCTACCGAGTTTGTTATGGCATCAGTTTACCGTAGACTCATTGGGCTCCTAAGACCGGACACAAAAGTTTAAGTATTTTTGCCCAGCTCCAATGTGTTGTCTGGCAAGGCTTTCAGCCGTTTAGGCATAGAGATTGCTTACCTCCGTCCAAGAAAAAGCTCAGGCGAATGCAGTGCCGTTATTTTGAGGGGGAACATCCTGCCAGCGTCCGTTTCCAACCGCTTGAATTGCCTCAGCCAGCTCGATCGCCCCTGCGTACAGAGCCTTGCCCACGATTGCCCCGCCCACAGAAGCACCACTGCGGCCAGGAGAGCTTAACGGCAAGAGCGACAACAGGTCGGAAACGGAACTGATACCTCCCGATGCAATGGTTGGAACGGAGGATACATCGGTTATTGCTCGCAGTTGGTTAACATTGGGGCCACTGAGGGTGCCATCCCGATGAATGTCAGTGTAAATAATGGCCACGATATCGTGTTGGCACACCTGCTTCACCAGGGATGTGGCTTCTACCTCGGTAGTATCCATCCAACCGCGTGTAGCTACTTTGCCGTTGCGTGCATCGATGCCGACGGCAATTTTGCCAGGATACTGCTGGCACATTAGTGCCAACTCCTGTGGTTGTTCGACGGCCAGCGTGCCCACAATGACTCGCTCAACCCCAAATCCCAGTAACTGTTCGGCGATCGCCAAGGAGCGAACTCCTCCCCCCACCTGAACGGGGATATCGAGGGCACGGACAATCTGCTGAATCACTTGGAAGTTGGTGGGCTGACCGCTCTTTGCTCCATCTAGATCCACCAGATGTAGCCGGGTCGCTCCCTCTCGAGCCCAACGCCGGGCCATTTCTAGCGGGTCGTCGCCAAACACTTCTGACCGATCGTAGTTGCCTTGAAACAAGCGCACGCAACGGCCACCCAACAGATCGATCGCAGGTATTACTTCCATAGGGACTGAAAAATCACACAGAACAGATAAATCATTCTGGACATGGAGCAAGCCCTAGCCAGAAACAAAGAGTGCAAAATAGGTGCCCACTCTCTAAAACGCGAACTCAACGGTGCGAACGCGAGCGCAAGCTCCAACAGAGCATTCCGATACAACTATTTGGAAGCACTAATGGTGGAGATCGCATGTTGCCAAATCAATTGCTCGCCCCCAGTTTCATCTGTAAGACAGATACATTTGGGGTCTATCCATTTCAGCTGCCCCGAGACCCGCTCTCCAGAAACGAGTCCTACGGAGAGAGTTGCTTTTTCTCGAACCATCCCCTGCAACCAACGGGTGCTAGGGATACTCGTATTAAGGTCTGTCACGAACGGATGGGATGAAACTATCGGTCATTAAGTATATGAGATTGATTGCCAGGACGCTTGCAATGGTCAATTTTGCCCCCAGAGGCTAACCGTCAGAAAGGGTTAAAAATACTCTGCTTGAGTCGGCTGGGGCACGATCGCGTGGCTCGGATTTTTTTTGATCGGAACTGTCGATAAAACCGCCATTGTGAATCTTGCGGCGCTAAACTTCTGCTGAGAAAGCAAAACAGTGCAGGTCACCAACATGCGGTTCGAACGTGCCAGCGGGATTCTATTGCACCCAACTTCGCTGCCAGGTCCGTTTGGCATCGGTGACATGGGACCTACCGCCTACCAGTTTGTTGATTTTCTAGTCCGCAGCGGACAAAGCATCTGGCAAATTTTGCCCCTCGGCCCGACAGGCTATGGCAACTCCCCCTACGCCTGCTTTTCGGCGATGGCCGGAAACCCTCTCTTGATTAGCCCCGAACTGCTAGCCCAAGAAAGGTGGCTATCCCCATCCGACTGGGAAACCACAGAAGAGTGGCAGCAAATACAGACACAGTTTGCTGGTTTAGTCGACTACGGGACGACGATTCGACTCAAGCGTAAGCTGATCCGCGCAGCATTCCAAAGCTTTCAAGCCCAAGCCACATTGGAACAGCAGCAAGAATTTTCGCAGTTTTGCAAAGATGAAGCAGCTTGGCTAGAGGATTACATTCTCTTTGCAGTGGTGCTGGCTGAAAACCAAGGTGAATCTTGGGTTGATTGGGAAGATGTTAAAGGCTATAGCATTGCGCAGCGGCAGCCGGGGGCGATCGCCCTGTTTCAAGAACGCTATGCAGAAGAGCTACAGTATCGCCGCTTTGTGGAATTTTTGTTTGCCCGCCAATGGCTGGCACTCAAGAACTATGCTGCTAAACATGGAGTCAAATTTTTTGGGGACATTCCTATTTACGTGGCGTTTAACAGCGCCGATGTATGGGCCAATCGCGAGTTGTTTTTTCTGGATGAAACAGGAGCGCCGGAACAAGTGGCAGGGGTTCCCCCCGACTACTTCAGCCGTACCGGGCAACTGTGGGGAAATCCCCTGTACCGCTGGGATGTATTAAAGGAGCGGGACTACGACTGGTGGATTTTTCGCTTCCAACATCTGCTCAAGTACGTTGATATTGTCCGTATCGATCATTTTCGAGCCTTCGAAGCCTACTGGTCGGTCCCCGATGGCGAAGACACGGCGATTAACGGCAAGTGGGTGACAGGTCCAGGAGAACACTTTTTCGAAATATTACGAGATCGCCTCGGCCAACTCCCCATCGTGGCAGAGGACTTGGGGGTGATCACCCCCGAAGTGGAAGCTTTGCGGGATCGATTTGAATTTCCGGGCATGCGAATCCTGCAATTTGCCTTTGGGGATAATGCCGATAATCCTTACCTTCCCTTTAATTACGTCCGCAATAGTGTGGTTTATACCGGTACCCACGACAACGACACAATGGTGGGCTGGTTTTTTGCCGACACCGACGAAAGGGGCGAAGCTATTTCCCCTCACGCCCACCACAACGTGCTGCGATATTTGGGGTATGCCTCAATAGAAGAGATTCGGGCCGACGGTATTCATTGGGATTTTAATCGCTTAGCCCTGAGTTCCGTTGCAAATCTTGCCATTCTGCCTCTGCAGGATGTGCTGGGACTGAACCGCGATGCCCGCATGAACTTGCCATCCACTGTGACCGATAACTGGCAGTGGCGCTTCACTGCTAACATGCTGGACTCTGCCCTCGAACACAAGCTGGCCGATCTAGCGCTGGCCTACCGGCGTATTCCCGAAGACAAACATCGCGATCGCTTACAGGCCCTTCTCTCTCAAACGGAGGTCCCAGGCATCTTTTAAGGCCGCTCTCTCTCTCCCTGGCTAGTACCCTGTCAAGTTTGTTTTGATGGCTAGTATTTCTAGGAAAAGCATACCTCGCAAGCTTTCCACAGTTTATCTATCCCTCATTTCTAAGCTGACAGAGTACTAGGGCACTTGCCAGCGAGCCGAAGGGGGGCCACTGGCTAGACGGCCAGCAATTCAACTGGCTGGCTCCACAGAGTATATTTCCTGAAGACACACCGATAGGCGGATCTGTGTTGAGCAGAGATCGCTTAGGATGAATATCCTCTTCCCCCACAGAATCTTTTCCTCATGGATCGAGGCCACTGATGGGACAACGCCGCATCTATCGAGCCACCGGCATTAACCTCAAGGTCATACCGCTAGGAGAAGCCGATCGCATTATGACGATCTTGACCCCCGAACGGGGTTTGATTCGAGCGGTCGCTTCTGGAGCACGCCAACAAAAATCCCTGTTAGGGGGACGGACGGAACTGTTTGCCATCAATCAACTCGAGGTAACAGAAGGGCGCTCGCTCGATCGCATTTCGCAAGCAGATATGGTGCAGAATTTCTCGCACCTGCGCTCTAGCCTGGCTAAGTTAACGGTGGCCCAATACTGGGCCGAAGTAGTGCTGTATCAGGCCCTTTCAGAGCAACCTCAAGAAGCACTATTTCTAGTGCTGCTGGAGCACTTAGAACGCCTAGAGCGATCGCCTACTGCCACCAGCCCAATCCCCCTATTAGTCCACGGGTTGTATCACCTCTTGGCCATTGCTGGACTTGCCCCCCAAGTGCGCCCCTGCTCCGACTGTCCTGGCACGACCGAATGGTCGTTTAGCCCCGATGCAGGGGGGGTCGCTTGTCAACACTGCATCGCTCGACAGCGCCCCATGCAGCGAAAGGTGCTTGCCCCTGCCCTCAGAACCGTTCTGAAACTGCTGCCAAGTCCTGAATTACCCACAGCTCTTGATGTTGACCTCAAAGCCTGGCGGGAGATCGAGCATCTGCTTCGGAAAAGCATTCGTTACCATTTCGATCGCGAAATCCAATCGGCCCTAATGGTCGATCGCAATTTTGAGCAACCATCCCCCCCTGCACCCTCATCACCCTTGGCTTGGGAAACTGGTGGCACTTATGGATGAAGGATAGTCTGGCGATACGTTTGCTCAACTCTGAATTGACATGGCTGGTATAGACAAATCCCGGACCTTTCATCCTGTTAACATCGCAATTTTGACTGTCTCCGACAGCCGCACTCTAGAGACCGATCGCTCTGGGCAAACTCTCGTTGATTTAGCAACTGGGGCTGGTCACAGCGTTGTCGAGCGTCAAATCGTAACAGACGATTTTGAGGCAATCGTGCAGCAACTCAAAAGTTGGCTGGCAGATCCCGCAGTTCAGGTGATTATTTCCACCGGGGGAACGGGACTGACGGGGAGGGATGTCACCCCCGAGGCATTCCATTCCCTCTACGAAAAAGAGATCCCCGGATTTGGGGAAATTTTTCGCATGTTGAGCTACCAGCAAATAGGAACTTCTGCTCTGCAGTCGCGAGCTACGGCAGGGGTTACTCAGGGAACTTACTTGTTTGCGCTGCCGGGGTCCACAAGTGCCTGCCGCGATGCCTGGGAAGATCTATTGCAATATCAATTAGACAGTCGCTATCGTCCCTGCAATTTAGTCGACATCATGACTCGTTTAGAAGAACATCACGATGTAAAACCTGAATAAAACGGACGAGCCAATGCGTCGAATGTAACATTCACATTGATAAAGGCGGTACTGATACTACAAGGCACCGCCTGAGGATTTTAGGTACAGCCCATGGCTGATTAGGTCTGAAGCAGGTGCGCCTGTACGAGCACCTCGCACTGGCGCAGCATATCTTCCCGGTTACGAAAATGATTGATGCGCTGTACCACGGTGCCATCTTGACCCACCAGCAAGAGGGTTGGGAGCGAACGAATCCGGTATTGGCGGGCCAGCCTCCAATCCAGGTCCACATCCACAGTCAATAAATCAACTGTTTCGTTCCATTCAGCAACTACGCGATTCAGCGCTGGCTGTAGCAGATCGCACAGGCGACACCAGGAGGCACCAAAACTAATTAATGTGTAAGGCTTCGTTAAAACAACGGACTTAAATGCTGAATCTTGTAAATGCAAGGTAGCCAACTCCTACAAATTCAGGTTTGGTTGGGATCATGATAACAGGCCACTTCCGCCGGAATTGGGCCTCAAGATTTCTATCCCTGTTAAGAATTCACTCCTTTCTGAGAGCCCGATCCCTATGGATTGCGTCATAGGCAGACAGCAGCAGTTTTTATTCAAAACATAAAGAGAATATTGAGATATTGAGATAACTCTATCGACTCGTTGGGGATCTTGGCGACAGTAACGAACCGATCGGGAGACGCGATCGGAAAGTGCGTCATTGTGGTGGATGATGGAGTTCGATACCTCCGCTCAATTCCACTCGTCCAGGACAAAGCAATTTAGGGGTGGGGCGAGTGTCCGAAGAAACGATCTCGAAGCGGTCTTCTAAACCATTTCAATGGCACTCACCACTCAAGGATGAGTGCCAAGGCTCAATAAATTGGGGCTAGTGCATTTTAGAAATACGGCTAATAGGTTACGCTACAGAAGAGATTTTTTAGATTGCATTGATAAAAGGGAGTAAAAATGATTGAGCCGCTACTTCTAGGAATTGTATTGGGCATGGTTTTGGTAACCTTGACCGGCCTGTTTGTCGCTGCTTACACCCAGTATCGTCGCAGTAACACCTTCGGCCTGTAACGCAAACCAGTCACCGCTGACAGCCGTTAGTTCAATACTCCATTTTAATTTGACAAACCACTCTGGGGCTGTGACCCTTATTCAGAGTGGTTTTTTACTGAAAACTGTTTCACTGAAAACCTTATTCCCAGCAATAGTTTTAAAGGCGATTGATGCATCGGGTTCGCTCCAGTAAAGTTTTGCGGGCATTCGTTTCTCGTAACCGCGCCATTCTCGAAGATGGCAACGCCTCCCAACGCACCATCAGGCCCCTAGTAGTCGGATTTGTCCCGACAATGGGTGCCTTGCATGAGGGGCACATCAGCCTGATCGAGCGGGCGACGGCAGAGTGCGATCGTGCAATTGTGAGTATTTTCGTCAACCCGTTACAGTTTGGGCCGCACGAGGATCTCGATCGGTACCCGCGACAATTGGAACAGGATCTCGAAATCTGTCGCTCGGCAGGGGTTCATGCCGTGTTTACCCCCGACCCCTCATCTTTACTATCCGGGCAAAGCTTGCAGGAGGTGACGCAGGCGATCCCACCTGCAGCAGCGTTAAGCCAACTATGTGGACCTTGGCGAGTGGGGCACTTTGAAGGAGTATTGACCATTGTGCTCAAGCTGCTGAATATTGTGCAGCCAAATCGAGCCTACTTTGGTCAGAAGGATGCTCAGCAACTGGCCCTAATTCGACAAATGGTAAAGGACTTTAGCCTTCCCATACAGATCGTGGGCTGCCCTATTGTGCGCGATCCCGATGGGCTAGCCCTCAGTTCTCGAAACCAGTATCTGACTCCTCAGGAGCGAGAAGTAGCCTTAACGCTCTCGCAGGGGCTGTTTGCAGCCCAAAAACTGTTTGAAAAAGGAGAATATCGTACAAATGTCCTGCGACAGGTGGCAAAGTCGGTGTACGATAGCCAACTGGAGCTCCACGTGCAGTATATAGACGTGGTTCACCCCGATACGCTTAAACCTTTGACAGAAATTTCCCAGGTTGGACTAATGGCTGTAGCTGCGACAGTGGGCACAACCCGATTGATTGACAATGTGCGCTTGGCTTTCTCTCGCAAACCCATTTTGGCTATTGATGGACCTGCTGGGGCAGGAAAATCCACAGTCGCTCGCCAACTCGCTGGAGCGCTTGACTTGCTTTACTTAGATACGGGTGCTCTCTACCGCGCTGTTACCTGGCTGGCATTGGAAAGTGCTGCCGATATTTCAGACGAAATTGCCATAGCCGATTTAGCGGCTGCGGCAAACATTCGTTTTGAGCCCTGCCTTGATAGCAGCCAACCTGCAAAGGTATGGGTCAGAGGTCGAGAAGTTACGCAAGAGATTCGCTCTCGCTCGGTTACTGCCAATGTTTCGGCGGTGTCCGCTCACCCAATGGTACGGCAGATTTTGCTGGGAGTTCAGCAGGATATGGGTAAGCAAGGGGGCGTAGTGATGGAAGGCCGAGACATTGGGACCGTTGTATTCCCCGATGCTAAGTTGAAAATCTTTTTGACCGCTTCTCCAGCAGAGCGGGCCCGCCGTCGCCAACTGGATTTAGCTGCAGTAGGCACTTCGGTTGAATTAGCTCAGTTAGAAACGCAAATTCAAGAACGCGATCGCAAAGATAGTCAACGGGCCGCTAGCCCCCTGAGAAAAGCTGAAGATGCTGTCGAAGTCTTCACAGACGGTCTCAATCAAAGGCAGGTGGTCGAAAAGATTGCAAACCTTTACCGCCAATTGGGCTAATCCACGAAACTATCAGCATCTCCACCGTTGAACACCTGCGTATCGACACGGTCATGCATGTCACACTGAACTGACTATCCAAACTTATGCCTTGATGACGGAGGGTTCTGTGACTCCCATTCAAATCTTCGCGGCGATCGCCCTCGTGCTGGTTGCGATTCAATTCATAACATCTCTTTTTAATCTCAAGATTCCGATATTGAGCATTGCAACGCTAGGGATTTTGTTGGCGTTTGTGGGATTTGAGCTGTGGAAACTCTACGAAGCTTTTCTTGCCCGATTTGCTATCCAATAGTTCCATGTATTTGTTGTTGCCAGCTCAGTCAGGGCAGCAAGATTCATGCTTTGTTAGGTTCTCGATACCTGAGATACTTCAGTTTTAAGAAATTGAATTCAGCTGTCTACTGTAAGTAGGCAGACGAAAGTGACTCAGCCCATTGAGGAGACTGAGTGCTCACAAACGTTGAGGGGCTCTGCCCTGTTTAAGCCGCTCTGGGCTGAGTAGAACTAGGTGAATGAACTGATTTTTTGCGCTTAGAGGCTCGTTTTTTGACGTTCGGATAACGAGTCCTCGGCGTGCGGGGTTTGTCTTGAGGCCACCCCGGCGCTTTTCCACGAGGTTTGGGGACTTTAGCCGGTGTGCCAATCGCGGCCAAAATTACAGCAAAGGCTTGCGCCACGCGGCCTGGAGACAACTTATCTTGGACAACCTGCCAAGGCAAGGGGGAGTCGCTACACTCATCGCGAGCCAGCCACAATTGCCAACTCATCAGCACAATCAGGTGGCTCCAGGTATCCATCGCCGAGTGAGTGGTCACCTTCGGCAGGGTCCAATGTAACCGCTGCTTGGCCAAGCGATACCAATGTTCCAGGGCAAAGCGCCTGAGGTATTTTTTCCACAGCTGTTCCAGCGGCAGGAGCTTCTCCCTCACCCAGGCCAACCAGAG
>JBFRWN010000135.1:0-33127 GCA_051439605.1 Synechococcus sp. | reverse complement strand
TCAGCTTCATCCGAAGACTGACCGACTTCCTTAACCTTCCGGCACTGGGCAGGCGTCAGCCCCCATACTTCCTCTTGCGAGTTCGCGGAGACCTGTGTTTTTGGTAAACAGTCGCTTGGGCCAATTCTCTGCGGCCCTCCCTCAGATACAAGTATCCAGAAAGGGCACCCCTTCTCCCGAAGTTACGGGGTCATTTTGCCGAGTTCCTTAGAGAGAGTTATCTCGCGCCCCTTAGTATTCTCTACCTCCCTACCTGTGTCGGTTTCGGGTACGGGTACTGATTGCCTAACGCCGTCAGAGCTTTTCTTGGCAGCTGAACATCAACCACTTCGACTCCGTAGAGTCTCGTACTCCTGCCTCAACTCAACACGTTTTCTCCGCGTCTCATAGTCTCGGACAGTTAAACCGGTAACCAACATCCGGCTGGTCTAGCTTTCTGCGTCCCTCTTGGCAAACAATCAGCAGTACGGGAATGTCCACCCGTTGTCCATCGACTACGCCTTTCGGCCTCGCCTTAGGTCCCGACTAACCCTCCGCGGACGAGCCTTCCGGAGGAACCCTTAGGGTTTCGGGGCATTGGATTCTCACCAATGTTTTCGCTACTCAAGCCAACATTCTCACTTCTACTTCGTCCACGCCTGCTCACGCTAACGCTTCACCCTACCGTAGAACGCTCCCCTACCATAAATCCACAGCTTCGGTGTATCGCTTAGCCCCGTTCATTTTCGGCGCAAGAACGCTTGACCAGTGAGCTATTACGCACTTTTTAAAGGGTGGCTGCTTCTAGGCCAACCTCCTGGTTGTCTCGGCATTCTCACCTCCTTAATCACTGAGCGATAGCTTCGGGACCTTAGCTGGTGGTCTGGGCTGTTTCCCTCTTGACCATGGAGCTTATCCCCCACAGTCTCACTGCCTGCTAACACTGGAGTATTCGGAGTTTGATACGATTTGGTACCGCTCTCGCAGCCCGCACCGATTCAGTGCTCTACCCCCCCAGCTACCTACAGACGCTGCGCCTAAACGCATTTCGGGGAGAACCAGCTAGCTCCGGGTTCGATTGGCATTTCACCCCTAACCACACCTCATCCGCTCCTTTTTCAACAGAAGTCGGTTCGGTCCTCCACTTAGTGTTACCTAAGCTTCAACCTGGACATGGTTAGATCACCCGGGTTCGGGTCTACAACATGTGACTCGCGCCCTATTCAGACTCGGTTTCCCTCTGGCTCCGGCATTTCCGCCTTAACCTGCCACATCCTGTAACTCGCTGGCTCATTCTTCAACAGGCACGCGGTCACTCGTTAAATCGAGCTCCCACTGCTTGTAGGCACGCGGTTTCATGGTCTTTTCACTCCCCTTCCGGGGTTCTTTTCACCTTTCCCTCGCGGTACTTGTTCACTATCGGTCACACAGGAGTATTTAGCCTTACGAGGTGGTCCTCGCTGATTCACGCGGGATTTCACGTGCCCCACGCTACTCGGGATCCAGCTAGTATCCTTCCGCTTTCGAATACGGGGCTTTCACCCGCTATGGCCGAGCATTCCAACTCGTTCTTCTAACTTTCAGATTCCATTTCGCTGTCCCACAACCCCAATTCGTCGAAACAAATTGGTTTAGGCTCTTCCCGCTTCGCTCGCCGCTACTAAGGGAATCGAGGTTTCTTTCTCTTCCTAGAGCTACTAAGATGTTTCAGTTCGCTCCGTTAGCTCTACCCACCCTATGGGTTCAGGTGGGAGTAACAGACGGTCAAGTCTGCTGGGTTGCCCCATTCGGGTACCTCCGGATCGATGCTAGTTCCAGCTCCCCGGAGCGTTTCGTCGGTTTACACGCCCTTCGTCGCCTCTGTGTACCTAGGTATCCACCACGCGCCCTTGGTCGCTTGACCATTTACGCTTCTTTCATTGGTGATTCTTCTACCTGCTTACTTTTCATTCAAGACACTTGCGTATCTCAAACTCTAAGTTTGCTGATGACTATGCAGTTTTCAAGGTTCTGGCTGGATTTAACATCCAGCAGTCGACATACTCTCTCAAGTCCTATCGGTGCTACATGCTCAAACCAGGATTGCTTTGAGAATTAATGGTGGAGGTAAGCGGACTCGAACCGCTGACCCCCTGCGTGCAAAGCAGGTGCTCTACCAACTGAGCTATACCCCCTCACTCTCTTTCATCCCCTTTCCTCAAATACCTACGTACTTAAAGACAATTCGAGGATAAATTTCATGGTGGGCCATCCTGGACTCGAACCAGGGACCTCACCCTTATCAGGGGTGCGCTCTAACCACCTGAGCTAATAGCCCATTCCCAGTGCAATTCTCAAACCAGGCAGATGACATCCCCGGAGTCACCCGAGGATGTCTTAATCCCAAACAATCAATTTCTTCGTACAGTCTCGCACGACCTAGGATGACCCGCTCCAGTTCTTGTTAATTAATTGCTAGTTACACTAGCTCTCGAACTTGGATGGGTAGGTCTCCCTATAAGGAGGTGATCCAGCCGCACCTTCCGGTACGGCTACCTTGTTACGACTTCACCCCAGTTACCAGCCCTGCCTTCGGCGCCTCCCTCCTCGAAAGGTTAGAATAACGACTTCGGGCGTGGCCGACTTCCATGGTGTGACGGGCGGTGTGTACAAGGCCCGGGAACGTATTCACCGCAGTATGCTGACCTGCGATTACTAGCGATTCCTCCTTCATGCAGGCGAGTTGCAGCCTGCAATCTGAACTGAGCCGCGGTTTATGAGATTTGCTTGCCATTGCTGGCTCGCTGCTCTTTGTCCGCGGCATTGTAGCACGTGTGTAGCCCAGGACGTAAGGGGCATGCTGACTTGACGTCATCCCCACCTTCCTCCGGTTTGTCACCGGCAGTCTGGCTAGAGTGCCCAACTTAATGATGGCAACTAACCACGAGGGTTGCGCTCGTTGCGGGACTTAACCCAACATCTCACGACACGAGCTGACGACAGCCATGCACCACCTGTCTCCACGTTCCCGAAGGCACTCTTCCATCTCTGGAAGATTCGTGGGATGTCAAGCCCTGGTAAGGTTCTTCGCGTTGCATCGAATTAAACCACATGCTCCACCGCTTGTGCGGGCCCCCGTCAATTCCTTTGAGTTTCACACTTGCGTGCGTACTCCCCAGGCGGGACACTTAACGCGTTAGCTACGGTACTGTACGGGTCGATACGTCCAACACCTAGTGTCCATCGTTTACGGCTAGGACTACAGGGGTATCTAATCCCTTTCGCTACCCTAGCTTTCGTACCTCAGCGTCAGTTGCGGCCCAGTAGAGCGCTTTCGCCACTGGTGTTCTTCCCGATATCTACGCATTTCACCGCTACACCGGGAATTCCCTCTACCCCTACCGCACTCTAGCCAAGTAGTTTCCAATGCCTTTCCACAGTTGGGCCGTGGCCTTTAACATCAGACTTTCTTAGCCGCCTACGTACGCTTTACGCCCAATAATTCCGGATAACGCTTGCATCCTCCGTCTTACCGCGGCTGCTGGCACGGAGTTAGCCGATGCTGATTCATCAGGTACCGTCACTTCTTCTTCCCTGATAAAAGAACTTTACGACCCGAAAGCCTTCTTCGTTCACGCGGTATTGCTCCGTCAGGCTTTCGCCCATTGCGGAAAATTCCCCACTGCTGCCTCCCGTAGGAGTCTGGGCCGTGTCTCAGTCCCAGTGTGGCTGATCTTCCTCTCAGAACAGCTACAGATCGTCGCCTTGGTAAGCCATTACCTCACCAACTAGCTAATCTGACGCAAGAACATCCCCAGGCGATAAATCTTTCACCTCTCGGCATACGGGGTATTAGCCATCGTTTCCAATGGTTGTCCCCCTCCTAAGGGCAGTTCCTTACGCGTTACTCACCCGTCCGCCACTCACTCCGAAGAGTTCGTTCGACTTGCATGTGTTAGGCATACCGCCAGCGTTCATCCTGAGCCAGGATCAAACTCTCCGTTTTGGATGAGTCCTCTTTAGGCTCTCTTGACTTATTCAATTTGGATGTAAACTCTCTTCTTACTCATTAATTCGTAAACTAATCAGCAAGACTCTTGATGAGTTACAACCTCTAGTTTCTTTGACGAGGCTGTACATTCACTGTTTGGAACTATTCGTCTGTCATGGTTCGGACGCCCTCAATAAACATGCCACTTTGGACCTGCCTCTCTCAAGCGCTTTACTAACTTAGCTACCTCGGATCCCATTGTCAACTCCTTCCTCAAAAAATCTTCCTTGGCAAGGTTTAGTCTCGCCGATAGCCAGCTTCAAGCAGCGGCCCTCAAGCTAATGTCACAGGCCAGTGGATAGCGCTCCATGAGATAGCAAAGGCAGTCTTGGCGAACAATGCGCTTATCTAAGGTGAGCATGGAGGGCATGACAGGAAGATGAGTGCGGATTTCCCCCTCAGCATAGTGAAAATAGCGATCGCCCACGTCCACATCATTTTCATCGGTAACCTTCAGGCGAACGGACAAATTGGAAGGGTAAGTGGCTAAAAGGGAATTAGCAGGAAGCTCCGAGAAGTTCAAACGATCTATACCTTCAGGAAAGCAGAGATCGCTTGAGGAACAATGACCAATGCTGAATTGGAGCTCGGCGGGGATTTTAACGGTAGCAACCGTATGAAAGAGGTCGATGTCATTGGGGTCGATCATCCGATCTGAAAAATGGGTCAAATGCAGGCAGGCTTGAAGCAGTTCAAAGGCGTGTTCGGTGCCGTAGGGATGTCCTGGCTGACCACATTCCACCACCATCGAGGGACAGACCTTAGCAAACGCTGCAGATTGGACAGTCTTGGGTTGTGTGAAGTAAACGGTGGTACGTCCGAACAGCGATGCAAGTTGTAGAAAGGGGGGGTCTAGTTCGGTAATGCACCCATAGTGAGGATTGAGGCCGGTGTTGTTGTGAATATCGATGCTGGCAAAAACAGAACGGCCAGCCATTTCTGCTACCACTTGCTGCGCCATCTGCTGCTCCGGAGCATCGCCTGGAAGCCAAACTCGGTTGTAGTCAAGTTGCGTATCTAGACGGCGCAAACCCACGCGCGCGGCTTCGATATTCCCCACCAATAAAGACAGCGATCGGGGCAATTGTCGCTCGCCGTAGTGCTGCAATAATTTCTGGATGGCCAGCAAACCAGTGATTTCGTTGCCGTGCAGAAGAATCGAAACAAACAGCGGATCGGGCTGACGACCAGGGAGGTGGATTAGGGTGGGACCATCTAGAATCTCGTGCAGATGGCGAGCGTCAGTCGTGAGAAATCCCTTGGGTAATCGATCGAGTACAGTCAGCATTCAAATCATCCACTGATGAACGGGCAAGCCCGAATATTGGTTGTCTAAATATGCAGAAACTAGAGAGCGCATATCAGCCGCTCGCTGGCGAACAAACTGACGCTGCCAGACAGCACCGGTTTGGCCAGATTGTAGACGTTCTTGAATAATACCGAGGTACCGCTCCACATCTAAATGGTTAAGCTGTAATTGGGCTAATCCCTGGCGGGCCATCGGCAATAACTCTTGCAGCGATAGTTCCTGAATAGATGAAGTGGAGCCATCTAGCCAGGTCATTCGTGCGTCAAGCCCCTGTTGAGACGCGGAATAGAAATTTGCGCGGGCCTGGGCAAAGGACATTTGAGCTTCTGGCGGAGTGGCTTGGGTGGCCAGGGTATGAACGGTTCCGAAGAAAAAGGCTGATGTGGCAACGGCGTCAACGACACTGGTGGGGGCGGGAACCACCCGATGTTCGATGCGCAAGTGGGGCAGTCCATCAGAATTGAAACCGATGAGGGGGCGATTCCAGCGCCAGATGGTGCCGTTGTGGAGACGCAGGTGGTTGAAGCGATCGGGCTCTAATGCCAATACTTCCGGCAGCAGGATACAGAAGTCCTTAAGATTTTCGACAAAACACTCCATCATCGACTGTCGCAGGTAGCCCTGGCCCAGGGAAACGCGGCTAGCAGGTTGATCGGCCGAGACATTCGGGGTGGACCGGATGGAATTGTCGATGGTCATGATTTGTTCGAACAGGGGGATGCGGGTTTCGCACCAGAGATCGCGTCCAAACAAATATGGGGAATTAGCGGAGAGAGCCACCATGGGGGCTGACAGGATGGTGGCAGCGTTGAAGTAGCGTAGGGCTGCAGCGGGGGGAACTTGGAGGTGGATTTGGAAGGAGGTGGCAGCAGCTTCGATCATGATGTTGGGGCTATCGAAGCTAAAGCAAGAGGTCGGAGTCTCTGGCTCCGCGATATTAATGTGAATTTGGTGATCGCTACGTTGCTGAATCAACCGTTGATTGAGGGCTCGGTAACGGGCCCGGTCAGACATATTGTCGAGAATTATATGTTCGGGGCAAAGGGTGGGGAGGATGCCGATGGAGAGTAAGTGGGCATCAAGAGATTGAGCTGCCCGAGTACATTGCTGCCAAGTGTGCTCCAGCTCCGCATGGATCGAGCTCAAGCATTTATTGACCAGAGATTGAGGGTTCGTGTTGATTTCGACGTTGAAGCGGGCAAGTTCTTCCACCACAAGAGGACTGTTGAGGCATTCGAGGAAGGGCTGGTTGATGGGGGCGGGATCGAAATTGACATCGATCAAACAGGCTTCTAGCTCGAACCCTCCGGTCAAAGTAGGGCAGTCTGGAAAAGAGGGAGCCTGCGGGTCAAACCATTGGGCAAGTTGCTCCGTCTCCTGCTGCAAGTTTTTCCGAAACCGGATAAAGTCTTCGTCGCTAAAGCGATCGGTGGATATCTCTTGACCCATACGTTGGAGGTGTAATTGGTAATAGCAAACCACAAATCATTCGCGAGTTAACGATCGCGATCTCTTCGGGTGTCAGAACTTAATAACTCCACTAGAATTCCAGCGTCCAGCCAGGGGTCCAACCGGCGATCGCCCCAGCAAACAATAGGGCAGGTAAAAAGTTTCCCAATCGCAATTGTGTCACCTGTAACAGGTTGAATCCGATCCCCATCACTACCAATCCACCGGTTGCGGTGAGCGCATCCACGGCTGATTCGTTTACGACATCACCAGCCACGATACCGAGGAACGTCCAAGCCCCTTGGTAAATGGCGATCGGCAGAGTGGAAAACAGGGTACCAATGCCGAGACTAGCGGTGAAGGCAATAGAAACAATACCGTCTAAGCCGGACTTAATCAGTAGGAGTGAAGGATCGCCCAACAGCCCATCCTGAATACCGCCCAAAATAGCCATAGGGCCGACAAGGAAGAGGAGGCTACTAGTAATGAATGCCTTTGTAATGGGGTTGGGTCCAAATCTCTTACTAACCCACCATTCAATTGCTTGCCCTAACCGCGTCAGCCAATGCTCGATATTCATCAGCTCTCCGGTAACTGCACCTAAGACCATTGACACGATCGCTATGGAGAACTGAGCTGCGCTGCTGGCGGTTAGGGCCATTTGCATGCCGACCACTAGAACAATCAACCCAATGCCCTGCAACACAATTTCGCTCACTCGCTGTGGCAGCCGCTGGCCAACTGTCCAACCCAACCCAGAACCAAGGGCGATCGCCACCACATTGACTGCTGTGCCAATTCCTGGAACTGCCATACCAACCTGTAATTTACTAATGGCTACACTCTAAAGGCAGCTGTATGGTTGAATAGCCCAACTTAACGACTTTCTGAAATCATCCGGTAGAGTCCATACGGCAAAGGATTGGATTGGTATGGGGGTGGAGGGACTTGAACCCTCACTTCGTCATCCGAAAACGGATTTTAAGTCCGCAGCGTCTACCATTCCGCCACACCCCCGAAGAGCGAAGTTGATTATAGCTCAGTTCAGCTACCAAAGAAGCGACCTTTCCACCTGCTTCATCTTTCGGTAGCCCCGATCGATGGCATTACTCCGCACAGAGCACTCCTTTAGACGGGAGATGATGCGGCTTCAATCTCCCCTTCCGCTTCCAACATCACCAACTCGATCGCCTCCAAAAGCTCGGGGGAGGCATTCCCCCACAATCCCCGCTGATTCGCCTCCAGCAAACGCTCCGCCATATCCCGTAACGCCCAAGGATTCACCTGCCGAACAAAATCCTGTACCCGTTCCTCTAGCACGTAGCTGTTCGCTACCCCTTCGTACATAAAGTCCGCCACACAGCTCGTTGTCGCATCGTAGGCGAACAAATAATCTAACGTCGCCACCATCTCGAACGCCCCCTTATAGCCGTGGCGCATGGCTCCAGCAATCCATTTGGGGTTCACTACCCGCGAGCGGTATACGCGACGAATTTCCTGCTCTAGCGATCGCACCTTGGGTACAGAGGGACGTGAATTGTCTCCAAAGTAGGTTTTTGGGGCTTGTCCGGCCAACGTCTTCACCGCCGCCGTCATCCCCCCCTGAAATTGGTAATAGTCATCGGAGTCCAAGAGATCGTGTTCGCGGTTGTCCTGGTTGTGCAACACGATCTGCAGCTGCTGCAGCCGCTGCTGAAGGGCTTCGGGGGCGGCATGTCCTTTGGTGGCCCCGGTGTAGGCATAACCGCTCCAGTTGAGGTAAGCCTGAGCAAGATCGGCTTCGCTAGACCAGTTTTGCGCTTCGATGAGCCCCTGCAATCCGGCGCCATAGGCTCCGGGTTTAGAGCCAAAAATTCGGTAACTGGCCCGCTGCAGGGCTTGGGCTTCAGGTAAACCCTGATTTTGCCAATAGATAGTATCCTGCTGGATGCGCGCTCGGATGGGGTTTTCCTGGGGGGATTCATCTGTTTGGAGGGCAACAGCCTGCACTGCTGAATCAAACAGAGAAATCAGATTGGGGAAGGCATCCCGAAAGAAGCCAGAGATGCGCAGCGTGACATCTACCCTAGGTCTGCCCAACACCGACAGGGGCAGAATCTCGAAATCCACCACCCGTCGGGAGAGTCCTTCCCACACAGGCTTCACCCCCATTAGGGCTAACGCCTGTGCCCAGTCATCTCCTCCCGTGCGCATTGTGGAGGTGCCCCACACCGAAAGCCCTAGCGTTTTGGGATAGTCTCCCTCCTCCTGCATGTATCGTTCAATCGTCTTATCTGCTGCTTTTTGCCCCACCATCCAAGCTGTCTCTGTCGGAATGGCGCGGATATCCACCGAGTAAAAGTTGCGCCCAGTGGGGAGTACATCCGATCTCCCTCTAGTGGGTGCCCCCGATGGACCGCTGGGAATATAGCGACCGTCCAGACCGTTCAGAATCGCTTGAATCTCTTGGGGAGTTTGTTGCAGTTTGGGCCATAGCTTCGTTTGTATCCAGTCCAAACAGGCTTGCGATCGCGCCCCCGGACTCGGACTTAGTTGCTTGCCATTGACTAGCTGGGAGAGCCATTGGTTGGCCAACAGTTCAATTGCCTCAATCGCATCTCCAATGAGGCGACAGTCTTTGTCCAACAGGACCTGAAGGTCTGAGGGGAGGTTCCCACAAGCCTCGGCAAATTCTGCCGTGAGAGGGTCAAAACCAAGCTGGTAGTCAGCGGCGATTGCTTGTGTCAGTCCCTCCTGACTAGCACCTGGAAATCTAGCCAGCGATGCCAGCAAGTCGATGCCCTGTTGTCCGGGGGGAAATTGTCCTAGAACGTGAAGCCCATCTCGAATTTGTGCCTCTTTGAGTTCGCATAAATAGCCATCCAGTTGGTTGAGAACTTCAGAGACATCAGGATTTGCGATGCGATTGCTAACGGTGCGATCGACTGAGACCTCTATATCTGCCAGCAGTTGCTCTTGCTCCAACAGCTTTATAATTTGCGGTTGAATCAGCGGCAGTCGTCGCGGATCGAGGCTCTGGGCTTCATAATATTCGTCTATCAACCGTTCTAGCTCTATTAGAGGGCCGTAGAGCTCCGCTCGGGTCAATGGTGGAGTGAGGTGATCGACGATCGCCGCCTGTGCCCGCCGCTTAGCCTGTGCCCCTTCACCGGGATCGTTAACGATGAAGGGGTAGAGATGGGGGATGGGGCCGAAGGCGATTTCGGGGAAGCAAATTTTAGAAAGAGCCACCCCTTTGCCGGGGAGCCATTCCAGATTGCCGTGTTTGCCGATGTGGGCGATCGCCTCCACTCCAAATTCCCAACGCAGCCAAGCGTAGAAGGCTAGGTAGGCATGGGGGGGAACTAAATCGGGAGAATGGTAGCTGAGGGTGGGGTCAAGATCGTAGCCGCGAGAGGGCTGAATACCAACGAACAGGTTGCCCAGTTGAAGGCCGGGAACGGGGATGTCATCGTTGGGTGGTTCCCCCCACTGAGTTACGATCTCCTCCCGAGCCACGTCAGGTAGACCATCAAACCACTCTCGATAGTTGGCAGCAGACAGCGATTGCCGCACGGGGCGCAGCTGCTTGCTCTCAGGATCGTTGGTCACCGACTTGGTGAGCCAATCCATGAGGCCTGCGGAGGAGGACGGAACCTCGGGGATGCGGTATCCCACCTGGTTCAGTGCCGCCAAAATTCGCACGCAACTTTCGGGCGTATCCAAACCAACACCATTGGCTAGCCGTCCATCCCGATTGGGATAGTTAGCCAGCACCAGCGCCACTTTGCGATCGCTTGCGGGAGTCTGCCGTAGTCGTCCCCAGTTGACCGCCAACTGGGCCACAAACTCGACGCGATCGGGGACTGGCTTGTAGCGCACGACTTCTGTCTGTAGGCAATCGTCGGTTTGCTCGACTGATTTAAACGAGATCGCCCGCCCGATCAGCCGCCCGTCTACTTCTGGTAGGGCAACATTCATGGCGATATCTCGCGGGGATAGACCTTGAGATGAATCTTGCCATTGCTGTTCGGAAATACCGCTAACGATGGCTTGAATGACCGGCACATCTAAAGCTTGCCAAGCGGCGACTGACTGCTCGTCACAATTGAGTTTTGCCAGCGAAAAACTTGTGGTGTTGATGAGAACATCAATGGAGTTGCGATCGCGGAAATGCTCTAGCAATTGGGCTGGCAGTTCGGGATCTTTGAGGGAATAGGTGTAGAGGCATGTGACGGACGCGCCCTTTTGTTCGAGGGTTTGGAGGAGGGCGTCGATGGGGGCAGTGTTGGCGCTGAGGACGTGGGCGCGGTAAAGGAGGATTCCGATGCTGATGGGGGATTCAGGCCCCCTAAATCCCCCACTTGTGGGGGACTTGTGAGAGGTTCCTTCAGGGTGATAGAGACCGATGTTGGGGAGAGATTGGACGGGCTCGACGTCGTACTTGGTATCGCAGGCTAGGTTGGCGATCGCTTTTAAGCCCTCAGAAACATTGTGGACGCCTCCTTCTAGGAAATATTTCCACAGGCGATCGATGTCGTTTAGTCCCAAAGTGGATTGGCTCATTAGGTTGAGGTCGGGGCGATCGTCGCCGGGGAGGACGATCAGTTCGGCTCCGGTGTGCTGAACTAATTCTTTGACCACTTCTAGACCGTAGGACCAGTAGGCTTGGCCGCCGAGGAGGCGAATGGCGATCGCTTTAGCCCCAGAGAGGACATCATCGGCGTAGGTGTCGATGGTCAGCTGCTGTTGCAGGTTGAGCAGGTTGACTGCTCTGACTTGAGGAAAATTATCGGGGAGTTGAGCGATCGCAGCTGCCAAAGTTTGGATATCGGTGTCAGCGGCTGTCAGGAACGCGATCTCTCCCGGCTGCTGTTCGATGAAAATGACGCCCTCTTGGCCGGGTTGCCAACCACCGGGGGCTGAAGCAATTCGATGCATGGACGGTAACTCTGACAGACAGCGATAGCTTTGCTAGGGTAATGCATTCGTTCACTTGCGGCTAATCAGATCTCTTCTGCTAACACTCAAGTCTCAACTCTGCGGTACGTCCCCTAAACCTGTACCCTCGATCTACAGGCAATTTCACCACTCACAAGCCTGCACCTCTCCTCCTCCCATGACCCCCGATTACCTCACCCGTATCCTCACTGCCCGCGTCTACGACGTGGCCCAAGAATCCCCGCTGGAATATGCTCCTAACCTATCGGCGCGGCTGAACAACACCATTTTGCTCAAGCGGGAAGATATCCAGTCGGTGTTCTCTTTTAAACTGCGGGGGGCCTATAACAAAATGGTTAATCTGCCACCCGAGATGCTGAAACGGGGGGCGATCGCCTCCTCTGCTGGCAACCACGCCCAAGGGGTGGCTCTGGCCGCTCAGAAACTGGGCACCCGCGCTGTGATAGTGATGCCGGTGACGACCCCCTCAATGAAGGTGGATGCGGTAAAAGCTCGCGGGGCAGAAGTCGTACTATTTGGCGATACCTACGACGATGCTTATGCCTACGCTCGCCAGCTAGAAAAAGACAAAGGGCTGGCCTTCATCCACCCCTTCGACGATCCCGATGTGATTGCTGGACAGGGGACCATTGGCATGGAAATTCTGCGGCAATACCAGCAGCCGATCCATGCGATTTTTGTGGCGATTGGTGGTGGTGGCCTGATCTCCGGGATTGCCTCTTATGTGAAGCGGGTACGACCCGAGATCAAAATTATTGGGGTAGAGCCCACCGATGCTGATGCCATGTACCGCTCTCTCAAAGTGGGTAACCGCGTACGGCTCGACCAAGTGGGATTGTTTGCGGACGGCGTAGCAGTGCGGCAAGTGGGGGAAGAGACGTTCCGCCTTTGTCAAGAGTTGGTGGATGACATTATTTTGGTGGAAACCGACGATACCTGCGCAGCTATCAAGGACGTGTTTGAAGACACGCGATCGATTGTGGAACCGGCGGGAGCCTTGGCGATCGCCGGAGCGAAAGCCTATGTAGAGCGGACAGGTATTACAGAGGAGACACTGGTTGCATTGGCCTGCGGTGCCAACATGAATTTCGATCGGCTGCGGTTTGTGGCGGAACGAGCAGAATTTGGGGAACGTCGAGAGGCCATTTTTGCCGTCAATATCCCAGAGAAACCCGGTAGTTTGCGCAAGTTCTGCGACTGCTTGGGCACCCGAAATTTAACAGAGTTCAATTACCGGATTGCGGACGAAAAAGAAGCCCATATTTTTGTGGGGGTACAGGTGCAGAATCGGGCCGATGCTGCCGAGATGAGAGACACGTTTGAGTCAGCTGGATTAAAGACTTTGGATTTAACCGATGATGAATTATCTAAGATGCACTTGCGCCACATGGTAGGGGGGCGATCGCCGTTGGCCCACAACGAACTCATTTATCGGTTTGAATTTCCCGAGCGTCCCGGAGCCCTGATGAAATTTGTGGCCTCCATGAGCCCCAACTGGAATATCAGCCTATTCCACTACCGCAATAACGGATCGGATTACGGTCGCATTGTGGTGGGAATGCAAGTTCCACCAGAAGAGATGGGGGAATGGCAGGAGTTTCTAAATACTTTAGGCTATCGATACTGGGATGAAAACGACAACCCCGCTTACCGGCTGTTTTTGAAATAGGTTGTAGGGGGGGATCCAATTTCACCAGTCACTTTTTCTCTCTCAACCCTGGCATTGCAACCTGAATTCCGATGATGCTGCGGAAAGGCCAAAGCAGATTCCCTATGGCATTTAAAGGGAAACCAGGAAACAACAGGCAAGAAATGTGTTTCCATCTGTTGTGTATGGAATGCAGCTGTTAGTGAAAAATACTCATGAAACTGAGATCGGTGCTGTCAATAAATTGCAAATATATCTATGTATTCATTGTGTTTTATTTGACATATTAAGTTTAGTTTTTCATAGAATTGATAGTAGCGTAGCCTTCTATTCCACGATGACTCAAGTGGCTATTACAAGTACTTAAAAAGGGATCCTCAGCTTTGGTCAAAATGCCACAATAGTGTTAGGTCTGAGGAATGGTGAGTCTTTGACAACTATTTTTTAGGAGGAAAGAACTATGTTCGTTCGTTCCTTAGTAGTCGCACTTGCCGCCACGTCTTTGTCATTAGCAGCAGTTCCTGCCCTCGCCTCCGAAACCTTTAGTGCATTGGATCGGGCAGTTGATTCGGAAAACTGGTCTTTAGCTATTGCGCTGGTCGACCGCCTTATTGTCGAACATGGGTCCAGCGATGAATTATTGAGATATCGCACTCTGTTAACCAGCTTGAATTCCGGTTCACCAAACATTGCATCGGAGAATGTGAAGTCTCTGGAAGAGGCGGTGGCGGCTGAAAATTGGCCTTTGGCAATTATGTTGGTCGATCGCCTGATCGTGGAGCGAGGTGCCAGCGATGAATTGTTGGCCTATCGATCCCGATTGGCGGATTTAAATACCAAAACAGTGCTGGCAAGGGTGAGTAGCCCGCAGCGGATTAGCCTAACACAGACTACTGAAGCCATCGATTCAGATCGAGAGCGGGAGGCCTTTTTGGCAGCCCGAGAGGCCAGATTAGCCGCCCGGGAGGCCAGGCGAGAGCGGCGTAACGAAGAACGTCTGTTGCGGGCTGAGGTAGATTATTGGCGCGATCGCAGACTTAGAAGAGGTACAAGGCTGCTGTATACGCCTCTATTGACTGGCCGTAGGACTCATTTATACAGGAGATATCGTTAGTAGAAAGGTAGAAACCATTCACTCAGCCAACATCCGTCTCTACGGACATCTCTTGAACTGTATTGCTGTTCGTGCTGGCACAGTTAGAAGGTTGTGAGATTGGTTCGTCGCTGAACGTCGTCTCCTTGCAGGAGTTTCGCCCTAAATCATTGCCATATATACGCTTGATAGAAGGCCCACTCCAGATGCCGTTGATATAGTTGCTCTAGTTTTAGGGTGTGGAGACTTTCAGTGGGAACGAACGCCAAGCTGAAAGGTCTGGTGGTGAATCAACCGTGGTTTAACAATCCTCTAGCTGATCCCTGTGCTGAGAAGGCTAGTGCTTGTAAACAGCGCTGGTGGGTGCACCTTTTAGGGGGGGTCGTCGTTGTTTCGAGTAGCATTACTGTCTCGATCGCTCCCTCGGTCGTAGGCTTAGCTGCACCTGCCGTCCGTGCAGCCAGTCCCGAGGCATCTACCGCCGCTAAGTCTGGGGAGAGACTAGACACCGATCTTGCCCCCCCTACTACGCTGGCTCAGGCTGCTCAGAATACGCTGCAAAGCTGGAACTATAACCCAGTTCTAGGTCGTCTGGAGTTCAGCACCCGTTGGGCCGCTCGCCCCAGCCTTTTTACCTTAGAGAACCCCTCCAGAATTGTTGTGGATGTCCCCAATGTGAAATGGGGAAAACCCGAGGAGAAGAACAATTATGCAGGCCGGGTCCAGTCAGTGCGGGTAAGTCAATTCAACCCCACCACCACTCGCTTCGTTCTCGATATTGACCCAGCCCAACCCATAAGTCAGCGGGAGCTACAACTCCTCACCGCATCTCCGGAACGCTGGGCGGTGCAACTGCTGATGCTCCCGCGGTTCGACCTACCTCAAGGGCCAATCGCGTCTTCCAGTTCGACCTCAACCCCCAGCCCAGCCCCCAGCCCTAGGCCCGAACTGCCCCAGCCACCTGCATCCACATCTGTCAAAACCCACATCTTGGGGATTGAAACCATTGCCGAGGGGGTTTTAGTCCGTACCAACGGCCCCGTCAACGTATCCACCCGCCGCGTATTTAACCCCCATCGGGTGGCGGTGGATTTTCCAGACACGGACGTCTCTCAAATGAAAGGTCCCAGGGAGCTGACCATCAATCAGTTTGGTGTTTCGATGCTGCGGGCGGGGCAGTTTCAGCCGACAGTTGCACGCATTGCCCTAGATGTAGACAGCACCAGCGGAGGTTGGGAAGGGCGCTACGATTCATCGCTAGGGGGGGTTATTCTCACCCCCGCTGGCACAACTGTCACCAGCACTCCATCCCCCAGCAGTAGTAACACCCAAAGCAATAACACTCAAAGCAGTGGAACGAATACCACCATCAGTTCCGTCCAGGTGCAGGGCAATCAGCTGGTGATTAAAGCCAATGGGTTTATGTTCTATCGCAGTAATTGGGACCCCTCCAGCCGCACCTACCGGATTTCCGTCAGCCCTGCCCGTTTGCCAGAACGTATGAACGATCCAGGACTGGCGGTCAACGGTCCAGTAGAGCGGATCAGGTTTGTCCAAGAGAACGATCGCACCGTCAATATTTTGGTGGAGCCCACCCGTGGCGTCAGCGTACGGGAGCCGTATCCCGGTCTGGGCTCTAAGCAAATCACACTTGAGTTTACCGGCGACAATCTTGTGGCAGCGCCCCCAAGCCCCCCCCCTGAACCTGCTCAATCGCAACCTACCCTCACCCCTCAACCAGCTACCCGCAATGGCATCGTTGTGGCGATCGATGCTGGTCACGGAGGACGCGATCCGGGAGCGATTGGGGTGGGTGGCATTCGCGAGAAGGATGTTAACTTAGCTATCTCCACTCGAGTACAGCAACTATTGCTTCAGCAGGGGTTCACTGTCATCATGACCCGCCGCGACGATCGCGAGATCCTGCTTCAGCCTCGTATCGACAGTGCTGTTGCAGGAGGAGCCAGTATTTTAGTCAGCATTCACAGCAACGCCCTCAATCGCTCCAATATTAGCGGTATCGAAACCTATTATCTAAGGCCCGATAGCGCTCGGTTAGCCCAAATTATGCATCGCAATTTAGTGGCAGGTACGGGAGCTGTGAACCGCAATATCCGGCGGGCCAGGTTCTTCATGGTGCGGAAAACCCCAACCACCATGCCATCGGTGCTGTTAGAGATGGGGTATCTTACTAACCCCACCGAGGCTCGGAGATTGGGATCGCCAGAATACCAAGAGCGAATGGCCCAATCCATCGTCAGAGGGATTATGGCTTATTTCGGCCGCTAGCATTCTTAAGGGTAGAGCCGGTGACAAGTTGGGCAAGCTATGGCCGTCCTGTTAGTGATTCGGTGCACGAACTGGAACCTTACCTCTTGGGCTGGAAGCATGAAACCTCAATCCTTCTTGAATAGGTTCATCTGCTACCACCTACCGGTAAGAAAATCTACTAAACTGATTCCTAACTCACTCACTTCACCCTTACCTGTGCAAGTGGGCACCTCATGCTGGGGTATCTAACCGTCGTATTTCCGCTGCGTCCGGTTAGTTTCTTCGGCGGTTGCACACAAGCAAGCCCGTCCTCTTACATTGCAAGGAGCTTGTACCGATCGTGCGTTCAATTGCATCGTCTTTGCCGATTGGCATCTTCGATAGTGGTGTAGGTGGTCTGACAGTTTGGCGAGAACTCCGAGAACAGTTACCTCATGAGTCGTTTATCTACCTAGGGGATACGGTGCGGTTGCCTTATGGCGATCGCTCCCCCAACGAAATCATTCACGGTGTTAGCGACATCGTTGAGTGGATGCTGCAACAGCCGGTAAAGGCCATTGTCATGGCATGCAACACCAGCTCGGCCTTAGCGCTAGAGCGGATCCGGCAAACTTGTCCAGTGCCAATTTTGGGGTTAATTTTGCCAGGGGCACGCTCTGCGGTCAAGCGGGGCAGACGGATTGGAGTGATTGCCACCGCTGCAACGGTTCAAAGCAATGCCTATCGCAACGCCATTCAAGAAATTAACTCTCAGTTGCAATGCTGGGAGGTGGCCTGTCCTCGCTTTGTACCCTTAATTGAAGAAGGTCAACTCAACACATCAGAACTACATCTGGCGGTGCGCGACTATTTGGCACCTTTGCTAGAGCATGGTATTGACACCTTGATCTCTGGCTGTACGCACTATCCTTTAATCGAGCCAGCCATTCGTCAGGCCTTACCTAAGTCCGTGTCCCTCATCGATCCGGCTGTGTCACTGGCGACCGCCGTTGCTAGAGAGCTGGACTTCCTAGGATTAAGTACCCACAGCGGCCACTCAACCACCCGCTTTTTTGTCAGCGGAAATGATTCGGAGCGGTTTGCGGAGCTGGCGTCTAACTGGATTCAACCAGTGGACGGATACGGAGGTATTCAAGTGAAGAAGGCCAACTTACCAGCGTTCGCCCCAGCGGCAGCAGAGGTGCGCAAGCGCCCCCGAGAGTATCCATCCACCTAGATGGCCACCCTGAGGATGAAGCTTATCTCAGTGAAATCCCCCGTCCAAGTGAAGGATGAAGCTCCACCAGAGCTCGCTAGACAAAAAGTCCTGAAATCAATGTATTTACAGGGGGAAATCAACCCCTAATACCTGATTTTCAGAGTTTAAGAAGATAATCATATCTTCAGTCTGATTTTCAAATTCCAGCGCAATCGTAACCAATTGAAACTCGTCTGTTTTACGGATTTGGGTGTCTACTCGACGTCTAAACGATCCAGTCACTTGTTGCAGGCCCTGCCACTTTTGGGCGATCGCTTCTGGGGTCAGCTCGTCTTTCAAGATAGGATGTAAATCTTTTCTGGCCTCTAGATAATTTTCGCTAGCCAGCGCATCAATCATATTTTCAGCCACGATCCTGGCATCGGCTTCGCGTAATGGCGGGAAATCGACCCCGGTAATCATCTGCTCGTTATTAAAGCTAAGGATGACATCCCCAGACGTTTGTTCAAAATTCAGCTCCATGACCACAAAATCGGTATTCACTGCCCATTCGTAGCGAATCTCACCGCGATCCTGTAAATCACCAACACTGACGTTGATGGCATCCCAACGCTCCTGTATATCCTCGGCTGACAGCTCTGCGGCTAGGTCTGCGACAAGCATTTGTCGGGCATCCTCAAAGCGCTTCTCAAGCAGTGTCTGCAAAAATTCTTCTGCCCTCTCCTCAATCTGTTGCGATCGAGCAGCAAAATCTGCGCTGGCATCTCCGGGGGCAGGCAGCGGCTCTCTTGAAGCATGAACAATCGTAGAAGATATAGCTGGAAAAATAACGAGGGCTGAAGCTAAAATGGCAGCCCTAAGGGTATATCTACTCAATAGTTGAATTCTCATTAAGCGTCATTCCAGGTTGTTTTAACATATTCAATTAAAATTCTCATTCCTGCAGTCTTAAATCGGCACTGAAATAACCAGAATATTTTAGATTCAGACTTCACAGCTTGAGTTTTATTCGCACCCTGTAGTAACCGTCAAGTCCGTTAGGCTATCTCCCCAGTCCAACCCCTACTTCTGGACAGAGATCTGACTGGCCTACAAAGATGCCATCAGTCATATTTACTAGATTCAGAAGCGTTGTAGTTGTTTTGACAGAACACGGACAAGGGCATGACGATCGCTTTTCAGTTAAGCCTTCCATCTCTACAGAGCACAAGACCGCGAATAGAATGGTACAGTTGCCAGTTCGGTAGCTAAGGGTTTTTATCCAAGTCCAAAGGCGCTACCTCAACAGTTCTAAAGGGTAAAACTCGGACCTTCATATATACATCTTTACCCGTAGATTGAGATAGCGCATCGCGTAACAGAACCAATCCATCTTTAAATTCTAAATCATTTTGAACCAATGAATCCGCTTCAATGAAAACCGATTTACCCTTTACGTCAACACTGAAATCTAAACTGTGGACTCGATCTTCCCACTCTGGGAAGAATTCATCTACGAAACTCCTTACATCATGATAAATCTGATTTCGAACCAGTAGCTCCTCCAAAGAAAAGCTTAGAGGAAACGCTAATAAAAACACAGAAAAAACTGATGCTACGATGCCAAGAAATGCCCGTTTAAAGTTAGCATATCCGTTGGCAAGAAAGACTAAGCTGCCGCAGAATATTATTCCAATCAGGTTAGTTAGAAACAGTAGCATGGCCCCGGTTGCTAAGCGCTCCCCACCCAATTGGTTGCTAGGAATCGGACTAAAATCTTGGCCGAGGGCAAGGCCTGCCCCCACAACACAGAGAGGTGGCACTAACGCCACAGAGATGGCAACACCTGGCAAGGCATTACCAATATTTTTGCGCGTCATCGCAAAGGCTCCAGCAGCTCCTGCTGCCAAGGCCACTCCAAGGTCTAAAAGAGTGGGGTTAGACCGGGAAACAATTTCTGACCCTACGAGGCGCGTACCGATGATGGCTACTGTTAGATAAGCCACGCAAACAGTCCAGAAAACCCCGGTCACCAGGGTAAGACTAGAACGAAAGCTCAATTTCCAATCTAGAGTTACCAACCCAAATGACAGTGTCACAATGGGACTCATCAGCGGCGCGATAATCATGGCTCCGATGATGGTGGCGGGGCTATTGGCAACCAAGCCCAACGTTGCAATCACCGCCGACAGTGAAAGCATGAAATAAAATCCGAAGGACGGAATGGAGGAATCAGCTAATTGTTGCTCTAAGAGCGATCGTGGGACGGCCCGCTCGAGGGTGACGTACCATTTACCAACATAGTGATGCAAGAGTGCATTGAGTCGAACTTTGAGGTGATTCATGAAGAATATCTGGGAATTAGCCAACCCATACTAATTTCCATTCACGACTGGGTAAAAGCATTCAGTTTAGCTGCCTGCTCGCTATCCCATCAGACGATATGAGTTGAATGCTAACACGGCCTTTTCTAAGCAAAGATAGGTCTCGATTTGTTTTAAATATTGATGGTATTGTGTTCGCTCTGGATTACCCCATTAAAAAACTCGAATTAGGAATGTCGCATGAAATACAGTCGTTGGCAGGGGTCTAGGCTTCTGAGTTTATTTGGAGGTATTGGTGTTGCTCTGCTAGCCGCAGTCCCCGTCCAAGCCCAAGTGTCTCTTGAGGATCTTTGCCGCACTTATCCCAGTAATAGCCGCTGCCAGAGGGTGCAGCAGGGATTACCTGCGGTCAACACTGGAATATCGGTACCCAGCGACGGTACATGCCAACCGATGACTGTTTCCGGAGGGACAACAACGGTAGTACGAAAAACGAGTGGATACTCCTCTCCCCCACCCCTGCGATGGATTGGCCTTAAAGACGGTAACCGTACTCAATTCAACATCCTCGAGAGTCCGAGCTATAGTCGCTATATCGGCACAATACTTTCGGAAAGTTTGGGGGCCAGCTACACCATTAAGATGGTGCTGCAATACAAGAATGGCTCTGATGAAACCGTCTACGGTGTATCCTCTTTACCCATGTCCGAACAACATCTGCACGGATTCGAAGGAAATTCCTCTACCGGGGCTGCAGTGGAATCAGTCATCATTACCGTTAGTAGACCAGGGGGAAGCATTGGCGGTCGATATCGTTTGGAATTATTTGGTTGCCTGTAAATCTTGGCGATCCACTCAATGACATCGGGGCTAGAGTTGTCCGCCACACCTCTCTGGCGTTCGTCGCATTGTATTACATGCGTGCGTGGCATTTTTTGAATTTTTTGCCGCTACCGCACCAACAGGGTTCGTTGCGTCCGCGGGCTCGCCCATCATCCTGAACGCCATCCAGATAAAACCACTGGTCATTTTCTTTGACAAACCGCGATCGCTCCCGCAACATGCCAATCTGCGAGCCGAGACCCGTTAGTGATTCGTATCTAGCAATAAACTCAACGATCCCCTCGCTGTCGGCAGCGCTTCCCTGTTGGGAGTCCACAATGTTTAATTCCAACCAAGCGGTGTCTTTACAAGTTTTGATGAGGCTGGTTCGCTCCTCTGCTGTTCGCTTCGAGGGGTGGTGGGTGGCAATCAGATAATCGATATTGCCGGTTGCAAAGGCGGCGTAGCGCGACCTCATCAGCTCCTCAGCTGTCGTCGCTACTTGTCCCCCACGGTGGAATCGTCCGCAGCAGGTTCCGTAGGGAGTCTGGCTGCCGCAGGGACAGGGGCGATCGAGGGTCATGGTTTGCATTCGTCTGGAGTCATCGGTCATTCATCACGGGGGTAGAAGTTGGCACAATGCCACGCTGGTTAGGCTTCTGCTCTATCAACCTCAGCCTCATCAGTCTCTGGGCAGCGCCACTGCTTCCACGCTCCCCAAGACCACTCTGTCAGGATATGGGATAGCAGCCCAATGGGCCCAGCAAACAGGCACAGGGCAACGGAATGGGAGGTAAACAGCCCTGTGCGCTGCCCCTGGAGGTAAATCCAACGACCCACGAATAAGTCCATCACTACAAAATGCACCCATCCCGTCGCAGCCGCCCGTTCGTCAGCAAAAAACTCGGCAATCGTAGACACCGTTGGATTGGCCAATGCCTCGGCAGATTCGGGGGTGATGGTACCCACCAGTAAGTAAATGTAGAGGCCCGCGAGCCCCACAAAGGGGAGATAGGAATCCATGATACGGCGGGTGATTTTCCATTTGGGCAGAAAAATCATTAGTGTCCAGAAGGGCAACACCACCAGGTTGGAGGCATCAAACAATTGAGACACGGTGGGGGGAAATTCGAGCATGATCACTCCGGCCAACAAAGAAGGCGATCGCCTATTCAGTACCCCCAACACCATAACGAACCGTTACGGTTTTTCAACAGAACCCTTGGGCAGAGGGGGGACCTGAGACCCGCGGAGTAAAGTCCGATTCCCGATAGAAACCGGCTCTGTGAACCCCTTACAGGGGAAACAAAAGGGCGATTCTTGCCTGAAGCGAGATAAATCTGGACAAGAAACCGCAATTACTTTGGCCCCAATACACCAGAGACGACCGTTTGAAGGCGATAATGCTGAAGTTGAAGATAATTGAAATGTTTTAGTAATGTCGCCTACTGCTGCTCTCGAAAGTCCGGTTGCTGTGAAAACGAAAAAGCGTCCCGTTTTTCCCTTTACTGCCATCGTCGGCCAAGAAGAAATGAAATTGGCCCTGATGCTGAACGTAATCGACCCTAAGATTGGCGGCGTCATGATTATGGGAGATCGCGGCACAGGCAAGTCCACCACCATCCGCGCCCTGGCAGACCTACTGCCCGAAATCGAAGTTATCGCCGACGACCCCTTCAACAGCCATCCTTCCCAGCGGGAGCTGATGAGTGATGAAGCCTGGGAGCGCGTCCAGGGAGAAACGGACGAGATCCCCATGGCTCTCAAGCAGGTACCTATGGTGGACCTTCCCTTGGGAGCCACAGAAGATCGTGTTTGCGGCACCATCGATATCGAGAAAGCCCTCTCTGAGGGTGTAAAAGCATTCGAACCCGGCCTGCTGGCCAGAGCCAATCGCGGCATACTGTACGTGGACGAAGTTAACTTGCTGGACGATCACCTTGTGGACGTTCTCCTAGACTCTGCAGCATCTGGCTGGAACACCGTTGAGCGCGAAGGCATTTCCATCCGCCACCCTGCCCGCTTTGTTCTGGTTGGTTCCGGTAACCCAGAGGAAGGGGAACTGCGTCCTCAGTTACTGGACCGTTTCGGAATGCATGCTGAAATCCGCACCGTTCGCCAGCCGGATCTGCGCGTACAGATTGTGGAGCAACGCACTCAGTTTGACTCCGATCCCGAAGGTTTTTTGGTGGAATACTCTGTCAAGCAAGAAGAGACTCAACGTCAGCTACAAGCAGCTAGGGAACTACTCCCAAGCGTCACTATTTCCCACGATCTGCGCCTGAAGATTTCTGAAGTGTGCGCCGAGCTAGATGTGGACGGACTGCGGGGGGACATCGTTACCAACCGCGCTGCTAAAGCCTTAGCAGCATTAGAAGGTCGCACCGAAGTTGAACTCAATGACATCCGCCGCGTAATTGTCCTCTGCCTGCGCCACCGCCTGCGCAAAGATCCTCTCGAGTCCATCGACTCCGGCTACAAAGTGCAGAAGGTCTTCAGCGATGTGTTCAAGGTCAGCCTTGAGGGTGAGGAGGAGTAATCTGGCTGGGGGCTGGCATTACTCGTGCATGACGAAATGGAAAGAGCCTTAGTGGTGCAGAAAAGTCTTGAATCCCCTGCTGTGTCTAGGTTTTAAATGAGGCAGGCATAGCTAGCTGGGGGCGAATTATGGAATGCTCAAGTTCCCCAACTCGGAGCAGCCATGGAAACGCCCCTGCTTTATCGGCAATTGCTTGATCAACTGAGTCCTTGGTGGTGCAGAAAACTCTTGAAACTATTACACAGCAAGCTCTACACGAAATCTCAGTATTTCTTGCTTATCGCCAGAAAGCCTGGTTTATATTGCTTCTAGAGCCTTGGAGAGGGTCGCTGAGGAGTAATTCAGCCTCCTTTTTCGCAATTCATTCACCAACCAACGTTTTATGAGAACTCTTAACTCATAGATATTTCAGGACTTTTTTTCACTACTAAGATGAAGGACAGTTAAAGCAAATTCTCTTGACTTCTGACCAAAGATCGTTGACACCTACTTCAATGAACCTATTTGGTCCTGGCAGGATGTTATTACCTATCCCATATTTATCTGAAGCACGACCATTTTCCGAGGTAAGCTCTTTGCCTAGTCGAGATTCTTGTCCGAAGCTCGATTCGTTAGGGATAAGATGAGTGCTGGAGTTTGGGGGATATGGAATGGGCGCAATGACTGAGGGGCAACCGCCGATCGCCGTCGCGATTTTGGCTGCGGGCAAAGGAACTCGGATGCGATCGCAATTGCCCAAAGTACTGCACAAGCTGGGCGCCTTAAGCCTGGTCGAACGAACGCTGATTGCCGCTCAAAAGCTCGGACCCGAACGCTGCTTTGCCATCGTGGGATATGCCCAAGACAAAGTACGGAAGACATTAGCGGATTACCCTCTAGAATTTGTCGAACAGCTACAGCAGTTGGGCACGGGTCATGCCATCCAACAGCTCTTGCCCCACCTCAAAGGATTTCAGGGGGATTTGCTCGTGCTCAATGCAGACGTCCCACTGCTCCGCCCATCCACTCTTGAATCCCTTGTATCTTTTCATCGGAGGCAACGATCCTCCGCCACTCTCCTGACCGCGCAGGTGGACGATCCCAGCGGCTACGGTCGGGTAATTTGCGGAACAGAGGGCATCGTCAAGGAAATTGTCGAGCATCGCGACTGTACTCCGGCACAATTGAGCCACAATCGAATTAATGGAGGGATTTACTGCTTTCACTGGCCAGCCTTAGAGCAGGTTTTGCCCAACCTCAGCGCTGACAATTCGCAGCAGGAATATTATCTAACGGATGCAGTGGCGATGGTGCCCAACGCATACGCTCTCAACGTTGCTGACGTTCAAGAGTTGCAGGGGATCAACGATCGACAACAACTTGCCTCCGCTTACCACGCATTGCAAGACCGCACCAAGACCGCTTGGATGCGTGCCGGTGTCACCTTCGTTGATCCCGATAGCTGCACGGTGGATGACACGGTAGAGCTGGAGCCAGATACCACCATCGAGCCCCAAACTCACCTGCGAGGCAAGACAGTCGTGCAGACTGGAAGCACAATCGGCCCCAACAGTACCATTGAAAACAGCATCATCGGTGCCAACAGTCAGGTGACCTACTCGGTGATCCGTGACTCTAGGGTGCGCGAGGGTGCCTGTATTGGCCCATTTGCCCATTTGCGCGGTCATGCGGATATAGGGGATCGCTGCCGCATTGGAAATTTTGTCGAGATAAAAAATGCGGTGCTGGGGTCAGCTACCAACGCCGCCCACCTCAGTTATCTGGGGGATGCCACGGTGGGGCAGCAGGTCAACATCGGAGCTGGGACAATTACAGCCAACTTTGACGGCCAGCAGAAACATCGCACCACAATTGGTGATGGCAGCAACACAGGCTCGAACTCCGTCCTGGTAGCCCCGCTTGAACTGGGGGCATCAGTCACTGTTGCTGCCGGTTCGACGGTGACAGAGTCGGTTCCCGATAACAGTTTGGTCATTGCTCGCAGTCGTCAGGTAGTTAAACCTGGTTGGCGACCCAGTGCTCCCTCAGAGCAAGTTGAGACTGAAGGCAGCTAGAGCCAGCCAAAAAGCTCATTTTCTGGAGCGGCGCGCTTGTCTAGATGAGCGGGATGAACGAGTGTTACGGGATGCGCTGTTACGAGGGGACTTGCAGCCTAACGTTGGACTTGATGATTTCGAAGACATACTTATGCCTGTAAGGGATCGCGGATTCACTAATTTTCGCAAGGTCTGCAGTTCTATTGGAGTCAAATCGCGCCATTGTCCTAAATCCAAGCCTTGCAGGGTTAGACAGGCTATTTGGGTTCGCACTAGCCGTAACGTTGGGAAGCCAACAGCAGCCGTCATGCGACGCACCTGACGGTTCTTCCCCTCCGTCAAGCACAGTTCCAGCCAACTTGTGGGGACTGATTTGCGATAGCGAATCGGCACCGATCGCTCGGGAAGTCTCGGTTCGGCTATCGCCCGAACTTTCGCTGGGAGGGTTTGATGACCTTTGATTGTCACCCCGCGCTGCAGTTTTTGAATTGCCGAGTCTGTCGGAATGCCTTCCACCTGAGCCCAGTAGATCCGTTTGTGTCCGTACTGTGGATGAATCAATTGAGCCGCCAGCCACCCATCATCCGTGAGCAGCAACAGTCCTTCGCTATCGCGATCGAGCCGCCCCACAGGATAAACATCGGGCACCTCGATATAGCTCTTCAAGGTATCTCTGCTAAGCCGGTTCGAGTCTGTCAGCCGGTCTGTAAATTGGGTCAGTACCCCATATGGCTTGTTGAACAGTAAATAACGCACGAGTAATCCCAGAAGGAACTAACTGTAGCTAAGCATTCCGATATAGTTGGTGATGGTGGTGGTCTTGTCCACCGCCATCCAAAACTCGGGTTCCCTACCCACTTATAGAGTGAGAGTTCATGGGAAGAATTCCTGAAATTCCTCCAGGAGATCGCTGCCACAGCGTTTAACTAATGCTAGGCTGACATTAACAGATGTAAAAGCCAAATCAATTATGGGAACTATCAAGTTGATTTCCCCTTTGAAGGCAGCCCTTAATTGCAGCGAAAGCTGAAAGTATTTTGCCAGGTCTCTCCGCTAGAGCGATAGGATTTTACGACTATCTATCCCTCTAACCATCTGGATGATGGACCTCCCAAGTGTACAAATAGGAGTTGATTGTCTTGGTCTTTGGAAGAGTCCTGACAGCCACGGTAACCCCCTTCACACCCGAGGGAAAGTTGAACGTTCCGGAAGCGGCGCGATTGGCAAAATATTTGATAGAGAATGGAACGGATGCGTTGGTTGTTTGTGGCACCACAGGGGAATCTCCTACGCTGACGTGGAACGAAGAATTTGAACTCTATGCCATCATGCAGGAGGCAGTGAAAGGAAAAGCCAAAATTATTGCTGGTACAGGATCTAATTCTACAGAGGAGGCGATCGCCGCCACTCGCAAAGCCGCTTCAATGGGCTTAGGTGGGTCTCTGCAAGTGGTACCTTACTACAATAAGCCCACCCAAGCAGGCCTGTACGAGCATTTTCGGGCAATCGCAGCTTGCTCAGATTTGCCTATATTGCTTTATAATATTCCTGGAAGGACTGGCGTCTCTTTGCAACCCGAGACTGTTGCAAAGCTAGCCGAGTTACCGACGATTGTCGGTATTAAAGAAGCCAGCGGCAGCATGGATGCGACGAGTACCATCCGCAGCCTGACCCCCCCCGAGTTTGCCGTCTACTCTGGAGATGATGCTCTGACACTACCGATGTTGGCAGTTGGAGCCAGCGGTGTAGTCAGCGTAGCCAGTCATCTTGTGGGAAACAAGCTACAGCAGATGATTCAAGATTTTCAGGCGGGGAATCCTGCTGCGGCCCTCAAAACCCACCTAAAACTATTACCTTTGTTCAAGGATCTTTTCATTGAGACTAATCCTGCACCGATTAAGACTGCTCTCCAATTGCAAGGATGGGACGTTGGTTCTGTACGCATGCCATTGGCGCCCCTTTCCCCCGTTTCTGTTGAGCGACTGAAATCTACCATGATTGCGTTGCATCTGTTGGAAGGAAGCAAGGAGATTGCCCCTGTTATGGCATCTCTATAGCCCAAACGGGACTGGCAAGCGCTAAGGGTCAGAAATCTAGCTTGCCTACCAAACCCAGTGAAGTTTTTCTTGATGTTGTGCAAAATACACACAGACTGACTTAAGCGCTACCGTCTCGAATCCAGCGCTATGTATAGCTTAGATGCTGTGCAATCAATTCCCGCTATTCGCTCTTGGGTTAGCAGGTACAACCTCTTCAGTTCGCACCTCAACACTGTAGACCCGCAAATTTTTTTTTCACACTAAGTAGTTTGTAAACAAGGAAACAACGTATGCCGACAAAATCGAAGGCTCAGACTCCTGCCGTAAAGATGATTCCCTTAGGTGGGGAGCAGGAGATTGGTAAGAACACTTGGGTCTTCGAGTGCGAGGATGAAATCGTACTCTTAGATGCGGGATTGAGTTTTCCCGATGCCGACATGCACGGTGTCAATATCGTGCTGCCAGACGTCACCTACTTGAAACAGAACCGCGACAAGATCAAAGGCATGGTAGTAACCCATGGTCACGAAGATCACATTGGCGGTATCGCTTATCACCTAAAAGAGTTTGACATCCCTGTCATCTACGGTCCCAAGCTGGCACTGGCTATCTTGGAAGGGAAATTAAAGGAGGCGGGAGTACTCCACCGCACCGAGCTGCGTACAGTTGAACCGCGCGACTTGGTTCCCCTCAGCAAGAATTTCTTCGCGGAATTCATCCGAAATACCCACTCTTTTGCCGATAGCTTCACAATTGCCTTGCATACCCCTGCTGGCGTCGTCATTCAAACTGGCGACTTTAAGTTCGACCATACTCCTGTAGACGGAGAAACCTTCGACATCCAGCGGTTGGCCGAACATGGCGAGAAAGGAGTTCTGTGTTTGATCAGCGACTCTACCAATGCTGAGGTGCCGGGATTTACCCCCTCCGAAGCAGCCGTGAGAGCGGGTCTGGCACGTGCCTTTGCAAGCGCGAAAGGGCGCATTATTGTTACCACCTTTGCCTCGTCGGTGCATCGGGTCAACATGATCCTGCAGCAAGCAGAGGCTTCGGGACGGGTTGTATCCCTGCTGGGGCGCTCGATGCTGAATGTGGTGGATCACGCCCGCCGCTTAGGCTACATCCGCTGTAAGGACGAGACACTGCAGCGCATGAATGTTGTGGACAAAATGCCCGACGATGAAGTGGTGATTTTGACCACTGGTTCTCAAGGGGAATCACTGGCAGCCCTGACTCGAATTGCCAACAAGGAACATCGTCAGTTGTCCATTCGCCCAGGAGATACTGTCGTTTGGTCTGCAAACCCCATTCCTGGCAACGTCATCCCTGTCGTTCGCACCATTGATAAGCTCGTAGCTCAAGGGGCCCACGTAGTTTACGGCAAGGATAAGGGGCTGCACGTATCCGGTCACGGTGCTCAGGAAGACCAGAAGCTTATGCTGGCCTTGACCAAACCCAAGTTCTTCGTGCCCACCCACGGCGAATACCGGATGTTGGTCAAGCATGCGGAAACCGCTATGAATATGGGCGTCCCCCAGGAAAACATTGTCATTATCGACAACGGCGATGTGGTTGAAGTTACCCCCGATACCATCAAGGCAGTGGATAAAGTGCCTTGTGGTCTGCAGCTGGTGGACCAAAGCCGCTCGGGTATGGTGGCTGATAAAGTCCTGCAGGAACGCCAACAGGTGGCCAATGACGGTCTGGTGGCGATCGCTTGCACAGTAACCGACCAAGGCAGGCTGGTCTCTCCCCCCAGCATCAATATTGTGGCAGTGGCTAATGCTGGGAAGTCCCTAGAGCAGCAAATTCGCCAAACCATTGGCGAGTCCCTCATCGACCATTGGGGTCAGTTCACTAACTCTCCGCTGGGTACCACTACCAAGTTGGATGATGTGGACTGGGCTGGCTTAAAGGGCGCAGTTGAGCGCTCGGTGCTGCGTCTGCTACGCAGCCGACTGCAAGGTCGCCCCATGCTCATGCTGATGATGCAAACCCCAGCGGATACCGAGTCTTCGTCTACAAGTGGTAATGGGGGTGAAGCGAAAAAGCGCAAGGCTACCCCCACTGCAGCCGCGGAAGATGTACCCACAACAGGCAGCCCTCGCACCCGTCGGCGTCGCTCGGCAGCTGCAGCATCAGCCTAGCCTAATGTTCGGCGGTTCGATCTTCGCTAAATAACTTGAATGAAAGCGGCCTTCCTCTGAAATTGGGAAGGCCGCTTTCATTCACCTAGATGGATGCGGGGGTCAAAGTAATGTCATTCCGCCCTTCCGTGCCTGCTCTCTGCAAGATTGCTACTCTCCAAGCGTACGCTTAGAATTGTGAGAGAGTTTTAGAAAACGTTACACAACATGCACTGGAAGCCCCCAACCCATTTGCAGCAGCTTCAGGGAAAGTTGGAAAAAACCCTGACCCCTGAGACATGGGGCGATCGAGAGTTTGTCATGTTGGTGTGGTGGACGAGTTTTAACTTGACCATGCACTTCACTACCTGGAATCGGGTGGGAGAAAAGTTGATTGATGTTGACCCGCAAAACTAAGGACCCCCCACAAAACTAGGGAGCTATGGCGGAATTTTACGCACAGCAGTGGGACTTCTTTCTCAAGAATTTAGGAGAATGGCACGGATCGTTTGCCAAATTTTTACCGAACGGAGAAGCAATTGACGAGCTACCGACGGTGGTGGCGGTGACCGAGACAGATAGCGGACAAGTTCAGGTGCATGTGGACTATCTGACCGATCAAGATCGTAATGTCACCTGGACATTTGGTTCCGTACCTGGGGATATGACGTTTTTTGAGGGGGGAGAATTTTCACGGGGGGATAAGTGGCTGCACGGGCTCTCGAATACGGGGTTCGAGCAAGGGCTGATACAGTCCCCACGCCGAGTTCGGCTGGTGCAGGTTTACAAGGCAGGACAGCTAGAGAAAGTTGTACTTATTTGCGAGCAGTTGCAGGGGGCATCAATACCAGTTTCTCCTCGACTTACCGTGGATGATCTAGTCGGGAACTGGACTGGTGAAGCCGTGACGCTGTCGGCAAAGTCTCCGGAACCAATGCGGTACCCAACCCAGCTGCAGGTTCAGGTGAATGGCGATCGCCTTTCACAGCAAATCACGTTTGGCAACCGTACTCTTATTTCTACCGCAAGAATTGACGGATCGATGCTGCATTTTGAGGACGGTGGCTATCCCGTGCACTTGCTATTGTTGCCTGGAGGAGTCTCTTCCAATTGCCCTCAACACATCCCAAGTGGTCAACCGTTTGTGGTGGAGCTGGGTTGGCTGATTGCACCTGGATTTAGGCAAAGGATAATTCGTAGCTACGATAAGTCTGGGAACCGGGAGAGTACGACGTTGGTAAGCGAGCGACGAACATAAAATCTCTTCAGCTTCTTATTCGTCGATTTGCCAGGGGTCTTTGGCGAGATGCTCGTCCAGTACAAATTTGGGCCTCAACACTACTAAAACCCGACCTAAAATTTGCTCCTCTGGCTGGCTCTCCCACCACATCACCTTGAGGGAACCGTCGATTTCTGCCAGGAAATGACCATCATCTCTCCATTCACGATTGTCGCGATCGCACACGATCAGCAACTCTCCAGACAGCGGAGATCCGGAGCTATCAGCAAAATCGGCTAAATCTGCACCATCAGCCAAAATGGCCACCGCATCTTCGGCATTCAGCAACACTTGCCAACCAGGGATGGCTACCCAAGCACCCGATCCTGAAAACTTGACGACCCCAAACGCTCCTTCGGGTTCGCTCAGGGGCGCCGCCTGCAAATCTGTTTTAGAGAGAGGCAAGTGGCCCACCACTGACATTAGCAAGGGCATTTCCTCTTCAGAGTCGAGGCGGAAGAGGGGGAGGCGGGGGGCAGGGCGCGATTTTATAACGGTGAAATCAGTCAGCAGCTTTTCTAGAGCTTGGCGGGCAGCGGTGCTGCTGGCGTATTTCAGACCGCGGGCAATTAAGCGCGATCTCGTTTGCAAATCTTCTTTTTGGCGGGCCAAGCGCCAACTCTGGTGGGCGATCGCATCGCCGGGAGAGTCATCGTAACCAGAAGGTGGGGTTTTAAGACGGGTGTAGTCTTTGATGGCTTTAGCCACTTCGCGGGCCTCTTCTAGATCGATGCCGTGTTGAAAGGCCAGTTCCGCAGCTTTAGGGCGCTCCTGATGGGCCAATACCCTGAGTTCGTACAGGACATCGCTGCCACGAGTGGAGAAATGTTCGACAACTGGGGCAGGTACATCTGCAGCCTCAATTGCCCGAAAGACTTGGGCGGCCACAATCACTTGATTCTGCTGAATGGGTTCGAACCCCGTGCCTTCGAAGATTTCTTGTGGAGAGAGCTTAGCCTGCTGAAGTTTCTGACAGGCTTCCCCCCATTCCACCCAGGTGCCCATCTTGCGGCGCAGTTTAAAGATGAGCTCTTCAATATCGAATTCTGGGGTTTCGGGTGTGCTGGGGTTAGACATGTTGACTTGAACGGATGAACGGAGTGGAAAGCATCTCCAAGTGTAGCGGGGGATTCGCCAGGAACCGCCCTTTTAACCTACGACCTGACTTATGCCACCACCTCTACTTGAAAGCTAACCAGTTTGGCTCAACTAAGCCGTGTTACCCCGTTAACAACCTTGCCTACGGCAACCCAATACAGCACCACAGACGTCTTCGTTCGGCATTGGTAACCGCTCGTGCATTGCACTTTATTTCAGATTGGCAGTCTATGTAGAATTCTCGCAACAAATATTACACCATTTATATGACGAATGTCTTGACCGTCGGAGCAGTCTGAATAATGCCAGCATCAACAAACCCCCTGGAAAGACGTCAACAGATCGTAGCCTTATGGGCTGTTTTTTTACTCGGACTCCTTTTTCATACCCAGTTAGGATTGATGCCAATATTTCACGGAATTGATGTCGCCCATGACCACCTACACGATACTGATCCAACTGCAATGTCATCTATTTTATGGCTGATGTTAGCGTTCTTTTTGCTGCCTCTGATTGCAATGATTGGGACCGTCTTCGATAGCTCCCTGAAATTTCGCAGAGGACATTTTACGCTCACCGTGATCTATTCAGTACTGAACCTATTGCATGTGATTGCGGATTTGCAAATTCGTCCTATTGAGTGGTATCAAATTACATTGATGATATTCCTGCTGGGAGTGGGGCTCATTCTAAACGTTGTTGCTTGGAGGTGGATTCAAGACAAAACGCATGCCCACCCCATCCCCAAAAGTCATCTATAGGAATGAAGGCAGAACTATTCTGTATCTCCAAGTGAATTGGTAGATCGATTTTCACGCCCTTCATTACAAGAAAAATTAATCTTTTTCAACTCACTATGAAATCAAAAGAATGCAAGTTCTAAAATAGTTGAGACTAGTTATATCCAGTGAACCTGAATATAATTCAAATCATAGAACAAGCAGCAATTAAAATTTTGACGTAATAG
>JBFRWN010000134.1:0-13612 GCA_051439605.1 Synechococcus sp. | reverse complement strand
TAGAGGAAGAAGACTCATGACGAATCGTACTTTGGCGATCGCGGCTGGCTTGCTAGCTTCCGCAGTCTCTTTAACCGTGACTTCAGTCGCTGCCCAAGACCTGAGCGGCGATGTTTTAGCGGATGGTTCCAGTACCGTTGGCCCAGTGACTATCGCGGCATCTGAAACCTACAAAGCAGTGCAGCCCGACGTTAATGTTTCTGTCGGGACCAGCGGTAGCGGTGGTGGTTTCAAAAAGTTCTGCGTCGGTGAAACCGATATCTCCAACGCTTCTCGCCCCATTAAACAAACAGAAATCGATGTCTGCGCCGAGAACGGCATTGAATTTGTAGAAATTCCGGTTGCCTTCGATGGTTTGGCGGTTGTAACCTCCAAAGACAACGACTTTGCTCAGTGCTTAACCACTGAACAGCTTAACTATATCTGGAATGCTGACGCTGAAGGGGAAGTGACCAGCTGGGCTGATGTAGAAGGGGCTGACTTCCCTGACGTGGAATTCGACCTGTATGCTCCTGGCGTTGATTCCGGTACTTTTGACTATTTCAACGAAGCCATTCTGGATGAAGACGACATCCGTGCTGACTTTTTCCCTAGCGAAGACGACAACGTAATCGTCAGTGGTGTTTCCGGTAGTCCTGGTGGTTTAGGCTTCTTCGGTCTGGCGTTCTACGAAGAAAACAGAGAAATTTTGAATGTCCTCGGTGTTGATGGTGGTGACGGTTGCGTTGTCCCCTCCACCGAGACCGTTGAGAACGGTACCTACGTTCCTCTGGCGCGTCCTCTGTTCATCTACGTGAATGTTGCCTCTGCTGCTGAAAAGCCTCAGGTAGCTGCATTTGTTGACTTCTATATCGAAAATGCTGCAGATCTGTCTGCCAAGGTTGGCTACATCGGCCTTCCTGAGTCTGCATACGCAGCTATCACCGAGCATTGGGAGTCTCGTGGCACTGGCAGTAACTTCCAAGACGTGGCCCCTGGTACCCCCATTGGCGAATTGTTCTAAAGCTGAGCTGACATCCTTTAGCGTAGTTTTACGCCCAGAGTACTCAAGCAAACCAAGCACTCTGTAGGACTGCTCAACACCCGTTTTCCTCACGAAAGCGGGTGTTTTTTCTGGGAATGGTCCCTCGGGGTTGCACAATGAATGGAGGGTCTGAACCATGGGCTATCTCTGCGGTCTCCGGATCGATCTTCCATGTGCAGGTGCTTGCAAATCTACGAAGTCAGTTCGAACGGGCAGGACATGAAGAACGGAGGATTTTGGATCGCAGCGTTAGTGGGAATCCTGCTCGATCGGTTTACAAAGGTTTGGGTGGCCCAGACCATGTTCCTGGGCCAGAGTTTGCCGGGAATTCCAGGTTTATTCCGATTCACCTACATCGAAAATACGGGGGCTGCTTGGAGTTTATTTGCCAATTCTGGCGGTTTCCTAAAATGGGTTTCGTTGGCGGTGTCTTTGGCGTTGGTTTCCTTGTCCCTGCTTGGAGGGCCAATGCGTCGATGGGAGCAGTTGGGCTATGGCTGTATTTTGGCGGGGGCAGTGGGCAATGGTATCGATCGCTTTTTGAGCGGGGCCGTGGTTGATTTTTTGGATATTGCGTTTTTTGATTTCCCGATTTTTAATTTGGCAGATGTTGCCATCAACATTGGTGTGGTTTGCCTGTTGATTGGATCTTTCACTAGCCCATCCCCCTCAAAATCCCGCTAGCACGCACGATATCCAGAGGCCAAAGTCTCCCGAGAACTAGTCATAATTAGGCTGCACAGTCCATCACTCGATTCCATACAGACAATATGGCAGCCAAAGCAATTGTTTTATTTTCCGGTGGCTTAGATTCCACCACCGTCCTGTATCAGGCCTGCGCCGATGGATTCGAAACCCATGCCTTGTCATTTGACTACGGTCAGCGACATCAGCGGGAATTATCGGCAGCCAAAGCCATCACCCAAAAACTCGGGGTCAGCCACCGAGTGATTGCGTTCGATTTGCGCCAATGGGGGGGGTCGGCTCTGACGGACGATATTGACGTTCCTGTAGGGCGATCGCGAGAGGAAATGTCTACTGATATTCCAGTCACCTACGTCCCTGCCCGCAACACGATCTTTTTCAGTTTTGCCCTCAGCTATGCAGAGGCAATTGGGGCTGACCGAGTCTATGCTGGCATGAACGCACTGGACTATTCCGGCTATCCAGACTGCCGTCCCGACTATATTGATGCAGTTCAATCCGTCTTCGATCTCGGTACCAAGCGGGGGCGGGAGGGACGACCTATTACCATTCACACCCCTCTGCTCCACCTGCAAAAAACAGAGATCGTTCAGTTGGGAGATCGCCTGGGAGTTCCCTGGCAGTTGACCTGGAGTTGCTATGCCGGTGGAGAAGCTGCTTGTGGAGAGTGCGATTCTTGCTTGCTCCGTCGGGCTGCGTTTGCCCGTTTGGGTCGCCAGGACCCGATTCCCTATGTGGCCAAAGCCCCGTAGAGATTCTCATTAGACAGATTAGGGGGTGGGTTCGTAATCGCGACAGCCGATCGCCTGTTCCGAAAAGGCAGTTAGGGGATGGACCGTGCATTTGAGATGCCACTCTCGGGTGCAATAGATGCAGCGATCGCAGGGGATTTGATGCAGCCGCTGTACGTGACGAGCAACAGACATGAGTGACTTCAATAGGCCCCGTATCCACCACGCCAAAATTGCGGTGGTCACTGCAAGGCCAATCAGAGGGGGAATTGCCATCTTAGAAAGACTGATTTAGAGCAAAACTGATTTCGGAGACGCACATTAGATACTCGGAACGGAGGTGCTTGTTGCATTCGGACCAACACTAGTGTCGATCTCCTCCCAAAATCTCAGGAGTTCATCCTCCAGTAAATGAGGGAAAAAACGATGAAAAAAATAGCGGCCCTGAGGACATTCCCACATCCGATCGCCGGGCTTGAACCAACGGAGCCAACCTTTCATCGCCCGGCTGGGAACAATCGTATCGTCGCGCCCCCCAGCTACAAATAGGGGGACATCGACGCCACCGGGGGCGATGGAGTCGACCTTCCATAGGGAATGGGGGGAAAGCGACCGTTCGAGGTCTTGCCTCAGAATTTCCTCTAGAAATCTAGTTGCCGACCGTTGTTGAGGACCAAACAACTCTCTGACCATTTGGGCCAGCACATACCCTCTACCGCAGGGGAGTAGCTGGAGGCGGGTGAAGTACTGGGCCTGCCAATCGATTGAGGGCAACGCTCCGACAGACAACAACGAAAGAGAGCGCAGGCGTTCGGGACGAATGCGGGCGTAAATCAACCCCAAGACCCCAGACATTCCGTGACCGATTAGGTGGACGGGCTGTGACAAGGAACCCAGATAGTTATCTAATAGCATCACTGCTTGGGCAAAAGAGCTCCCTTCGTCTGGCCCCTGTTCGTAGCACCAAGCAGGGGTTACCAATGACTGATTTAGGTGGGTCAGCAAGAGGCGATCCAGCCGAAACAGGCTGGGACTAACGCTCAACCATACTGCTTGAGGAACGAACCGGTCGTGTTGTTGGGGGTATTGTGCCATGGGAGGTCAACAATGGTGTTCCGGCGGCGAGTAGTATTTTGTAGCCAATCTAATTCAGCTAAGGAGCAGCTGAGCCATAGCCCTTCATTCATAGAATGGGCAAATCAAGAAAAGGTGATATCTGGATGCGGTTAAAGTCTCTTAATGAGAATCAAACCTATTAATCTTGAGATCATCATAGTTCTCAAATCGCAAACATCAGAATTTCTTATCAATACTTCAGATGACTCAGTCCCCCAAGCGTGTGGTTGATTGGTATCTTGAATCGACTCTGCTGATGGCTTGGACTCCGAGCTTTAGGGATGGAAGAAGCTGCAGAAAGTCCAAAGTTTACCTCTGACTTGTTGACGTTGAAGTCAGTAAACTTCATTTTCGACAGTTCGTCGGTTGTTCAGGGTAGTATGACTGCGGCCATAAATAAGGAGGACGACTAGGCCTAGACAGTAAAATGCAGATCGGGACTGAGATCGGCAACCTGACCCTTGATATATTGCTAGTGAATCGAGATAGCCCAAGTAACGAAGACATCCAGATCGGATGGGTGCCTTAAGGTCGTATTCGTTGAACGTTACGCGCTTGGCTCTGCAGAGTTAGCGACGATGGGGAACGCGATCGCGTACGGGTACGGGAATGGGCTGATGTTGGGGTTGGGGAGAGCCGCCCAAAGCTTCCGCGATGTTGTCTAACCACTCGCGGAGCTTGTCAAGAATGCGGCCAATCAAACCCATACTGCGTTACCTGCTGAATAAGATTTGTTATATGAATCAATATACCAAGTTTCTCTCAAGATGATGACAGGATTAAGAATGTTCAAACAATGACAATTCCCTGTGCTTTTGGGAGGTTGGCTTCAATCACGATTTGTTTCAACAGCTACCAAATTGGCGACTGGTAGTTTTGTGCTGTACCCCAGAAACGCGAAACACTAATATAGAGGTCTTGCTCTATCTCCAATGCCATGTCTACCCAGACCTACCACATCACCACATTCGGCTGCCAGATGAATAAGGCCGACTCAGAACGGATGGCAGGGGTTCTGGAATCGCTGGGATATGTGGCCTCAGAGAGCGAGTTTAAAGCAGATATCGTGCTCTACAACACCTGTACGATTCGCGATAACGCCGAGCAAAAAGTCTATTCGTACCTAGGCAAGCAGGCTAAACGCAAGCATCAAGATCCCGGTATCAAGATTGTGGTAGCTGGATGCGTGGCACAGCAGGAGGGAGAAAAGCTGCTGCGTCGGGTACCAGAAGTTGATTTAGTCATGGGACCGCAGTACGCTAACCGCCTTGCGGACTTACTCGCGCAGGTGGAAGCGGGTAACCAGGTGGCGGCTACGGAGCCCACCCACATTCCCGAAGACATCACAAAGCCTCGCCGAGACAGTGACATTACGGCTTGGGTGAATGTTATCTACGGCTGCAACGAACGCTGTACCTATTGCATTGTTCCCTCCGTTCGCGGGCTGGAACAATCCCGTACTCCCGAAGCCATCCTCCAAGAAATTGAGCAGTTGGGGGCCGATGGATTTAAAGAAATTACGCTGTTAGGACAAAACATTGACGCCTACGGTCGCGATTTAAAAACCAATTTGGCTGCATTGCTAAGACAAGTCCACGATGTGGATGGCATAGAACGCCTGCGGTTTGCAACCAGCCATCCCCGCTACTTTACCGAAGAGTTGATTGCCACCTGTGCGGAATTGCCCAAGGTGTGCGAACACTTCCACATTCCTTTCCAAGCAGGGAACAACGAAGTGCTCAAGCGTATGCGGCGTGGCTATACCCACGAACGCTACCGCAGCATTATCGAGATGGTGCGCTCTTACATGCCCGATGCCTCCATTACCGCTGATGCGATTGTGGCGTTTCCTGGTGAAACTGAGGAGCAGTTTTTGAACACGCTGCAACTCATCCAAGATATCGGTTTCGACTCAGTCAATACTGCCGCCTATTCCCCTCGCCCCGGTACCCCCGCAGCCACCTGGGAAGGACAACTGAGTGAAGAAGTGAAGAGCGATCGCCTGCAGCGCATTAATCGGGCCGTAGCTCAATCTGCCGCGGAGCGGAGCCAGAGATATCTCGACCGAGTCGAAGAGGTCTTAGTGGAGTCGGTCAATCCCAAGAGTCAAGACCAGGTGAGCGGCCGTACCCGCACCAACCGACTGGTATTCTTCGAGGGCGATATCCAAAATCTGCGCGGTCAACTGGTGAACGTTCGCATTAGAGAAGCGCGGGCATTTAGCTTAACGGGCGATCGATGGGTGGGCAAAGCTCCAGACCTGTGCATATGAGACAAACGAGTAGGGTCGTCGTATCCGGATAGCTAAATGGTTTTAGAACCCACATCAATCGCTTGGCTCGCAAGACCGCTTGTTATCCAAGACAATCCTCATGCACGAGACAGTGGTTGAGTTGTTTATCAATCGCTATGAATTTGGCCGTGATAAGAAATATGAATACTTTTCCCTTCCTGACATAACGTTGTCAGTAGCTCCTTCCTATACTCCCCCATAACAGCGCTGTTCTTTTCCGTCATTTCTATAGGACTAACAAGCTAGGAGCAAACTTGAATGAATGTTAAAAGCATCACCCCCATATTCTCTACGCCACATCTAGAGGAGATTAAGGTCTTCTATGCTCAGCACCTCAACTTTCAAGTGGTGTATGACGGCGACTGGTATTTAAGCATGCATGCCCCCAATCGCAAAGAGATTGCCATCGACTTTATGCGGCCAAACCTGCAACAAATCTCGGATCCTGTGTTTCGCACCGTATACGAGGGCAAAGGGGCATTCATTGCATTAGAGGTTGAAGATGTGGATGGGGAGTGGCAGCGCCTCAAGGAGGCAGGTGTTGCTGTGGAATCCGACCCAAAGGATGAACCCTGGGGGCAGCGTCATTTTGCGGTGGTCGATCCCTGCGGATTGGCGATCGACATCTATAAGTGGATTCCTGCTGCTCCAGAATATGCCAAAGGCTCCGTAGCTTAGCGGCTTGCATTTTTAGCAAGTAGCTAGCTTTTCTCCCCAAAAAAATCCGAGAGGTGGAGCAATCTATCTCTCTTTCTACGTTTTTTGATGCGCTACTTTGATGTCCTGCAATTTCGAGATTGATATGCGCCGTGCCGATCGACTCTTGCAAATTTTGCTTTTGCTGCGGGCACAGCCTGTGGTCACAGCAAAACAATTGGCTGAGAATCTAGAAGTTTCCGAGCGGACGATTTATCGGGATATCCAAGAATTGATATTTTCGGGAATCCCGATTGAATCTGAAACTGGATCCGGATATCGACTGCACGACAAATTCGATTTGCCACCACTGATGTTTACGGCGGAAGAGTTGCGGGCGTTGGTGCTAGGGGTGCGCACCGTACAAAGTTGGGCCGATCGCGAGTTGGCTCAGGCTGCCACCACCGTACTCAATAAAGTGGATGCCATCTTACCCGATCGCCTCCGTCAAGATTTTGAGGCCATCCCCTTATTTGTACCTGCCTTTCACGTTCCTAATACACTCAAGGAAGTGCTAGCCACCTTACGAAAAGGGGCTACGGATCGACAAAAGGTAGATTTTGATTACCGAAGGGCAGACGGTCAGAAGTCTCACCGTACAGTGCAACCGCTGGGATTGTTTTACTGGGGGGCAACCTGGAGTTTGGGCAGTTGGTGCGAGCTGCGACAAGATTTTCGCAATTTTCGTTTGGACCGGATGGATAACGTCACGTTAGTGAACGAGTTTTTTGAGGCGATGCCAGGACGCACGTTACAGGATTTTATGGAAGCTGCCTGCAATTGACTGGATAGAACAGCAAGGCCAGCCCTGCTGCATCGAGGGATGATAACCATTCTGAGCGTCTTTAGGACCGCTATATGGAGTTGTTTTGAAGTTCATAGTTCATAGAGGGGGCAAGAACGCTTACACATTCCTTTTGCTAACTACAGCATTTCCTCCAAGCGCCTTCTACAATCCCTAATAATTGCGCTTCAGGAGTTGGGTGTGATCTTGCGCGAATATGAGTTCAATTTCTCCGACAACACCGCAATTCGGAAGCTATCCCGAACCATGCGCTATTTGAGCTGCATACTGATCGCGCTTGGGGTAGTTCTACTAATTAGCGGTACAGTGTCAGCCTGGATGTACAGAATCCTGTTTCCATTTGCCCTCAGCAGTCTTCAGGCTCTCATCCTGATTGTGTTTGGCATCTGGACGGGGGACTCTTCCCAAGCTTTTAGGAAGATTGTGGAAACGGAAGGTCACGATATTGCCAATTTGATGGCAGGACTGGGGGAACTGCGAAAACTATTTACGTTGCAATTAGGACTATTGCTGGTAGCGATTCTCTTGGTTCTCTTTACCACCACCTTCCAAGTTGTTCAGTTCCTTCAATCCAGCCCTCCCGTCCCCAACCAAATCCAGGTAGAGTAATAGTCCTGTTTGGATTGATGGAGCAACGCGATCGTGCATGTTTTGGTAGTGGGATCTGGGGGACGCGAGCACGCATTGGTGTGGAAACTTGCCCAATCGGCTGCCGTCACACAAATCTCTTGTGCGCCGGGAAATGTGGGTTTGGTGCGCGAACCAAAATGTACGAATATCCCTTTCTCCGTCACCGATTTTGGTGGATTAATCCGGTTTTCTAAACAGAATGACGTCAAGCTAGCGGTTATTGGCCCCGAAGTACCGCTGGTGGCTGGAATTGCCGACGCATTTGAGATGGCAGGCATTCAAGTCTTTGGTCCCACCCAAGACGGTGCTCAGCTAGAGGGCAGCAAATCTTGGTCCAAGCAGTTGATGGCGGATGCCGGGGTGCCGACTGCGCAATCGCGGACCTTTAAGGATGCTGCTAGCGCGATCGCCTATTTGAACGAGCAATCGATTCCGATTGTTGTAAAGGCGGATGGCTTGGCCGCAGGAAAAGGAGTGACGGTGGCAGCTAGCTTTCAGGAGGCTGCCAATGCGGTCAAGGAACTGTTCTCGGGCAGCCTGGGGGATGCGGGCAGCACTGTTGTAATTGAAGACTTTTTAGTGGGTCAGGAAGCGTCTGTTCTGGCGTTTACGGATGGTCAAACCATCCTGCCGATGGTAGCAGCACAAGATCACAAGCAGGTGGGGGAAGGAGATACTGGCCCTAACACGGGGGGGATGGGTGCCTATACGCCAACTCCCGTAGTCACTGACGAGATCGTGGAAAGGGTCCAATCACAGGTGCTCGAGCCAACGCTGAAGACGTTGCGCGATCGCGGCATTACTTACAAAGGGGTACTCTATGCCGGTTTGATGATTGCTCCTGACGGGCAGCCCTCGGTGGTGGAATTTAACTGTCGGTTTGGAGACCCGGAGACCCAGGTGATATTGCCCATGCTGCAGACGGATTTGGCGGAGGTAATGTTGGCCTGTGTGGAAGGGCGACTGCACGAGATCGAGCTGGAATGGCACAGTGGCTACGCTGCTTGCGTAGTGATGGCGTCAGGGGGATATCCCGGTGTTTATGAGAAAGGGAAGGTCATTTCTGGGCTGGATGCCATAAACGATGTACAAGTATTTCACGCTGGCACTGCTGCAGGTGATGGGGACTCCGTTAAAACGAACGGCGGCCGGGTGTTGGGGATTACCGGACGGGGTGAAACGCTGCAAGAGGCTTTGGATAAGGCTTATGAGGCTGTCTCCAAGATTCAGTTTGAGGGGGCTTATTTCCGCTCTGACATTGGATTCAGGGTAATGTAAGTCTGGATATTCTTCCGTTGCCATTGCGGTTTGAGGACATAGCTTTGTTCTGGCTTTGCCAGTAATAGGAATTCTGTATTTTTCTCCTCATTTATCACACCTGCCCAAAATCTTGCTAGAAAGTGGCTAGCAACAACGGCCTTCAAGTTGTTAGGCAAATGACTGCACTTGAACGGCTTACCTTGGCGACACCCTGTTTGTATCTCCCTTACAAATGAGAATTTTCAATCACGACATCATGACCTGCACCCACGAGCAAGTTGTGGGTAATACCTATTTCTCTGGTCGAGTGCTGGGCAGCACCGAGCCGGAGGACGTTATCCAACTGCATCCCGCACTCAAACCGGAGTGGGCGGAGATCGCCGCCCACTACAACCGAATTGGCCTCTCCCACACCGAAAACGTCATTTGGGATGTGTCCTTCCAGCACCTAGCCGGCCACCCGAAACACGAAATCTCGGTGTTTTACTATGGCGATGCCGTTCACCCCGAGAGCCACGATACCGATCTACTGCTAGATCTCGACCCCACTTGGTATCACATCGTGAAGTGGATGAACTCCAAAAATAATTTCATGAACTTAGCAGATGAGTTGGGGGTCGCGGTGCCAAAAACTCTGCGGTTCGATCGCCCAGCCACTGTGGATACCTATAATCCCCAAATCCCCTACCCTTGCTACCTCAAACCCGCAGTATCCGTCGACGGTATGGGGATCGTGCGATGTGGCGATCGACAAACTTTAGAAAAAGCTCTAGCAGATGTACCTGCGGACGTCCCCCTGCAATTGCAAGAGGAAGTCAAGGCAAAAACATTTTTGAACGTGCAGTATCGCGCTACCCCCACGGGTCCCGAACGCCTGTTGATCACCGAGCAAATCTTAGATGGCTACAACCACTTGGGAAATCGCTATCCGACGGTTTACGATGCATGGGATTTGGTAGAGCCGATGGCCGATTGGATGGTCGAGCGTGGCATGAAGGAAATTTTTGCTTTCGATGTATCTGTTGACGAGGAGGACGGCCAACTCCGTTATCTAGCGATCGAGTGCAACCCCCGTTACAACGGCGCGTCTTATCCCACCGGCATTGCCCTCAAGCTCGATCTCAAACATTGGGCCCACGAAACCTTCGATACCCCCCATCGCTCCCTCAGCGAACTCGATTTCACTGGATTGGAATTTGAAGAACCTCGCCACACCGGCATTGTCTTGGTCAACTGGGGCAGCATCTTGTCTGGCAAGTTGGGCATTCTTCTAGTGGGACCGCCTGAGACGCAGTTGGAGTTGAGGCAGCAGGTCAAAGAACGATTGCAGTGACTTCATACCGTTCACTCGCAGTCATTGTTCGCGTTAAATCCTCAGTGATTGAACTATCTACAATCAAAGCTGCTGGATACGTCGATTGAGGTAAATGAGCAGTGCCATTCACTAGGCCCCTCAAAAATGAGGGGGTGGTGAAATGGGTACGGTTCAGAATCGGCTGCGGGAGCATATCAGATCAATGTGAAGCTGATAGTTGTGTGAGATTCTCTCTCGTGAGGGTAGAGGGAAGATTCAGCATGAATTATGAGTTGAGGATAGGTGTCGAGCAGCTTGCTGTTTCCTCTCAAGAAGTGCTGCAGGGAAGCGTAGCATTTAGGCCCTATCGGCCCTTGTCTATCGTCCTGAAAATTTGCATGAGGACGAGCGCCACCATCGAGAGATTGCGCATAAGTCCTGTACACTCTCGGCCAAAGATGACGAGCTAGTAACCATCAAGGCCTATGAGCTTAATGCCGCTCACAAGCAAAGGATGAATCAACATAGAGCTATCACCGCATGAGCCGATGGTGGCAAGAACTGTTGGTCCGTAAGCTCTTCCCTCGCCAGGACTTGGAAAAGACCTTGACCAGTCAAGTAGCAGAATCTCATATTGATTCAATCATCAAGGCTCGCCATAAAACGACCGGGAAGATGCGGGGCTGTAACCCTCAACCACTGAAGTCAAACAAAGTAAATTGTCAACCTCGAGCAAGATAGCCAATAGACTTTACCTGAGCAAGATTAGACTGTGAATCACTGATTTAACCTCTTTCATTTCGCGATTGCTATGCATGTAGAACAAGAGGATTGATTAGACTCAAAATATGTTTTTACTATATTTCTCTTTCGCATTCCTGTTACGACTGAGGATTGCAAGCCACTAATGTATATTTACCATCAAGCAAAACTCCTTGCATAGCCATGATGGCATCTTTAACCTTCTTGGGCTAGCACAATGGCAAAAGATTTAAATGCCATTTAAAGTATCACTTATTACCCAGAAGTATACACAACAAAATTCTAGCGACTCTTAGAATATTTAGGCATTGAGGAAAGTAATTATAAAATTCGTAGTTTTTCAAATCTCAAACTGCTTGTAAAATTTAATTGAAGAGGCGCTCGGTTGAAAAATTGCGATGAACCTAATTCGAAAATCAATCTTTAACTTGTATCGTTCGTTTGGCGTTATAGGATGCACTCTTCTCGCTTCACTGTCAGTTATTTCTTCGGCGCGTTCGGCAGATGAAATCAGCGTTCGATACAACGCAGCCCAACGAGCCATCTCGGTCTCAGATCTCGAGACTTTTGTTACTACCGGTGAGATTCCCCGCAGCCTGCAGTGGTACGCCGATCGTTTGACCGGCGAACAACAGGCAACGTTGCGTGCCGTACTGCAACAACCCTTTGAAATAGATACCAATGTCGTTACGCGTTTTGTCAATAGCCCGGTGGGTGAAACGTTGCTGCAGCGATTGCTGGGTTTGTTCTGGGGTGGGCCGAACGAAGACGCCCTTTACAAAGCCCTGAGATCCTCATTGGTGCTTGCAGCGACCGATGAAGGAGGGCTGACTGTTCTTAATGCCATCCAGAAGTATCCGTTGACCCAGGTCAGAATTGATTTAGCCGTTGCATTAGCTGCAGCTGAAGGAATGAAGGAGATTGTGCTTGACTACGAAAAGGTTTTTGCACTCATCGAACAAAAGGGGGCGGAAGGCCTCAGCGCTGACTCGCCTGACGACTTGTCCGATGACTTCAGGGCTCCTGCAGAAGCCGGCGAACTGAACTGGGAAAAGCGGGAGGTTTCGTATAGTAATCCCGTCCGGAAAGCCGGTGTCTCGCTTACGGCTAATGTTTACTTGCCTGAGGGGGGTGATGCGCCCGCTCCGCTGGTGATTATTTCACACGGTGTGGCGTCCACTCGTAATACGTTTGCCTATCTCGCCGAACATCTTGCTTCGCATGGCTTCGCAGTGGCGGTGCTCGAACATCCCGATACCGATGCTCAGAGATTACAAGACTTCATCGGTGGGAGTGGAAAACCTCCCGAACCCCAAATGTTTATCGAGCGTCCCAATGATGTAACCGCACTGTTAGACACATTGGAGCAAAACGTTGCAGAGGATTCAGATTGGCAAGGACGCTTGCAGACGGACAGAGTAGGAATATTTGGTCAATCTTTGGGGGGATACACGGCATTAGCCTCTGGTGGAGCAGAACTTGACTACGGGCACTCCGTAAACAGATGCGAAGACGATCTAGAGAGAATTCTGCCCTTTAATGCTTCGCTCTTCTTGCAATGTCGTCTCGAAGAATTGCCCGGGGTAGATGGCGATTTGGGAGACGATCGAGTCATCGCTGTTTTAGCCGTCAATCCTGTTACTAGCGCCCTTTTGGGTCCCACTGGTATGAGCCAGCTGCAAGTTCCCACCATGATAGTGGCGGGCTCCCATGACTTTATGGCTCCTGCATTAGACGAGCAAATCGTTCCCTTTACTTGGCTGGAGACTGAAGATCGCTATTTAATGTTGCAAAAAAATGGCACGCATTTCTCCTTTCTTCCCGGAGAAAATGCTGTATTTCAACTTCCCTCGCAACTGATGGGACCCAATTATGAGTTGGCCAAACCAGCGATTCAATGGATGGCGACAACGTTTTTTGAAGCGCACGTTAACGGTTCGAGCGGACACGAGGCTTTATTATCGGAGCTGTTACTGCCTTCGCGTACGGGGGACTTTCAATATGCTTTGACGCGATCGCTTTCAGAAGACGAGATTGATGCTGCTGTCAGACTCACAGAGTAACCGACTTGTTAGCTGAATGCTCTAGCAGCAAGTGCTATGCCCAAGTCTAATAGAGTCGGATTTGTTCCGGCTAAAATTTCAGAATCTACCACAGTGACCGTTAGCGGGCACTGTCCGGTTAAGGAGTGAAGCACTGAAAACCTCTGGAGGTCAGGATTTCCGCGATTTCAATCGTGCGTTCAATAAACCCCATGGCCATAGCCGGAGTCGTCTTTTTAGCCAGTCCCCAATGA
>JBFRWN010000133.1:0-8397 GCA_051439605.1 Synechococcus sp. | reverse complement strand
GCTGCATCCCTTCGGCAATCGTGGGAGGAATTCCAACTAGCGGAAGCATTTGAAGACAATCTCACAACCTCTTTAGATCACTCTGGCACGCTCCTCTCCCACAAGCGATAACCTACCAAGTCGTGTTGATCATCGTATACGCCAAACTTTTCAAGGCATAGTGTAATCGGCTGATCCGTTCGAAGCGCAGCAATAGACGCCGAAATTTGTCTTCCCAGGCAAAAACTCTCTCGATGGTGAAAAACCTCTCCTTATAAATTGCTGCTTTGAACAAACGCTTGCGTCCCCGCTTAGGAGTCTTTTTACCGCGCCGATTTTCCGGAATGTTTGGAGTCATGCCACGGTTAAAAATGGCTTTGCGGTTCCCACGGCTGTCATAGGCAGAATCCAAACTGATCGTCGTATCGCGTAACTCGAGTCCGACCGTTTGAGTAATGAGTGTCACCTTTGAGAGAGCTTCGCTCAATAGCGGAGACTCATGACGGTTGCCGGGGGCAGTCACAAACGGGGCGATGACATTGCAGTGGCGATCGCAGAAGGCAACCACTTTGTCGCCTTTCATGTGCTTGTGTCCGCTGAATCCAAGATTATCGCCGCCCTTCTTCGCTGCTGTCGTCGTGCCATCACCGTGGATGACGCTGATGTCGAGGTAATCATTCTGGTGAAGCTGCACGACAGAACCTGTGAAAATGGCATCAAAGCAACCATTGGTTTCGAAGCACCTAAAGGCACGATAAATTCGGCTGTAGTGGATCTCCGGTTGCCCCTCTTTATCTTTTTCGATGGGCAGCTCTTTCCACTGACACCCGAGGTATAACAGCTTGAGGATATAGTTGAATATCCTATGCAAAGCCAGCTTCGGCTGAGGTCCGCGACTCCCGATATGCAGGTAGGGTAAGACAAATTCCTCAAACTGCTCCAAGGTCAGATGCGTTGGAATCCGTTGCCAGAACTGAGATTGAGCCATCATCACTCCGATAGACCTTCAGCAAAAAGGACTTTAGCCGCTTTTGGCTGAATTGATGGCGTTCCAAGTCAGTAGAGGCTTTCAGACAAATTCACACGGGAGCCGAAACCCGCAACCAGTTGATAAAAACTGCATTAAGGGCATAGTTTGACTCAAGCTACAGTAGCATCCGGTCTATCTCCCGCCGCGATCGCACATCCAGGTAATGATTCTGCAATGGCTGCCAATCCATCCAAGCCCGATGGCGAGACTGCACCAGAATAGTTGCCAATGTGGGCATCAGCTCTTTAAATTGCTTAGCTAGCGCTTTATCGAGAAACGCCTCCAGCACGACGCTGTCCTGCATAATCCCCAACGCATCCTGCAGTTGCGACATGCGTTTTAGCTCTGGCTGAAGTTCTTTCCCCAACCAATCGGAGCAAAAGTCCAGTTGGTAGCGGACTCGTTTTACCTGCTTGCGCAAATCGTGCAGGGGCGTCCCTTTTTCCGAGAGAAATGCCTCCGCCGCAGCGGGGGACAGATCGGTGACGGGCACAAAGCGATCGCCTTGAAATTCAGAGCCCACCAACCAGCCCGGATGTAACCACAACCGACTGAGTAGGGGTCGAATAAATTCTGGAACGATTGCGGATACAGGCAACTGCCCCAATGGCTTATACTCTGGCGATCGCAGCCAAGCACGGATAGACTTTTTCAGCCCTTGATAGATGTCCCCCTCTAGGGTTGACTTCGCTCGCTTGTAAGCTTTCTGGCGATCGTCAGCTAAGGCTTGCATGACCTTGGCCAACTGTAATTGCTCGGGAAACGGGAGTGCAGGCCAATATTGCTTCTCAAGGGTCTCTAGCAATACATCAATGTCGCGCAGATCCCCCAAGCGACGGGCAACCTTAGCAACTTGCGGCTCTCGTGCCCCTTTGGGTAACTGCATCACCGAACCATAAGTTTTCAGGGCCGTACGCAACCGTCGCATCCCCACCCGCATTTGATGCAAATTTTCAGGATCGCGATCGGCAATCACCGCTTTCTCGTAACGGGTGACCTTGCGGACGTACCGCTGAATCGCTTTGTGCAAATAATCCTGAACGATCTGCGGAGCGACCGCTTCGTCTGGCGAGGCATCTATCGGCGCAGAAGCCACTGGTTTAGGGGAGTATTTTCTTAACCTAGTCATAAATTAATTCTGATGCGAGTTGCACCACACTAGCCAGTCGCAGTCCAAAAATTTTGATTAAGCTCGTCCGATCCCTGCAAGCCTTCATCCAGAACATTTCTTGCTATTCGGGCTCATTTCACCGCACCCATGACTCTTACGTTCAAACCAGCGATCGCCCAGCCACTGCCTAGAAAATTTGAAAGGTTTTGCAAGCTTTACCTTGAGAAAGCTGAGCCAGCGAAGATGAATCAGCGCACTAGTTGAACCCACCATCAACATATATCCGTGAATGTCGGATATCCGATCTTCCAAAACGAAGTCGTTATGACTACAATAATCTTACGTATGACGGTGCAAGTCTATATCGCGCCAGTATTAGGAGAATCGTCATGAGTGACATAGTCAAGATTGTCGGCATCGGTGGAAGTTTGCGCCCAGAGTCGTTCACCTACAAAGCATTGGAATACGCAGCCGATCTCGTGCGCGGGTACGGAGCAGAGGTGGAAATTCTAGATTTACGCCAAATACCCCTCCCCTTTTGCCAATCGGGGGATGAAGAAAACGACCCCAACGTTCTCAAATTACGTCAGGCTTTCAAAGAGGCAGATGGAGCTATCTTGGCTACCCCCGAATACCATGGCGGACCCAGTGGGGTACTGAAAAATGCGTTGGATTTGATGAGCTTCGAGCAGCTAGAGGGCAAGGTATTTGGCAGCATAAGCGTCTTGGGCGGAGTGGCGAACAGCAATGCCTTGAATCAAATGAGGAGTCACATTCGCTGGGTGCATGGCTGGTCGATTCCCGAGCAGATCGCAGTTGGCCAAGCGTGGCAAGCCTTTGACGAAGATGGGGCGATCGCGGAAGAAAAACTTCAGGAGCGGTTCGACAAATTTGCCCGCAGCCTAGTGAAAAACACTTGTAAACTAAGGGGTTTGCCTGTGCCTGCCAAAGTCCCCATCTCCGTACCATAAGTCTCTATCTGGATTTGATGGCGATTTGTTGACCGATTTGTACCGGTCAAAGAGGGGTGTCATACTGATATCGTGCTCTGCGCTCGCAGCTTTCCTGGGGATTTGTAGGATTGCTGTGGCATGTTGACCAAAGTTTTTCGTCCATTTAATTCGTTCCTCCTGCTTATGTCTGCATCCATTGCCACTGCAGTTCACCCTGATGCCCTCGCAGAGCGAGTGAGACAGGAGTTTCCCATTTTGTCTCGGCAGTTGAATGGCAAACCGCTTGTTTACTTAGACAATGCAGCCACCTCCCAAAAGCCCCGATCGGTGTTGCAGGCGATGGATGACTACTATCGCCTGAGGAATGCCAACGTGCACCGGGGGGCACATACCCTCAGTCGCGAGGCTACCGATGCCTACGAGGCATCTCGGGTGAAGGTCGCTCGGTTTATCAACGCCGCCTCCGATCACGAGATTGTCTATACCCGAAACGCCACCGAAGCCATTAACCTGGCTGCCTACAGCTGGGGTATGCACACCCTGCAGGCAGGGGACGAAATTCTGCTGTCCGTCATGGAACACCACAGTAATTTAGTGCCCTGGCAACTGGTGGCCCAGCGGACAGGGGCCACCCTCAAATTTGTGCGGCTGACTGCCACTGGCGAATTTGACTTTGACCATTACGAAAGCCTATTGAGCGATCGCACCAAGCTGGTGGCCACCGTGCACGTCTCCAACATGATGGGCTGTGTTAGCCCCGTGGCCCAGATTGTGGAACGAGCCCACCACTATGGGGCTAAGGTACTGATCGACGCCTGCCAAAGCGTCCCTCACATGCCGCTGGACGTACAAGCACTCGACTGCGATTGGTTAGTGGCCTCAGGCCACAAAATGTGTGCCCCCACCGGCAGCGGTTTCTTGTACGGCAAAGAAGATCTTCTGCTGTCGATGCCCCCGTTCCTTGGCGGTGGAGAAATGATTGCGGATGTGGAGTTGGAATACTCCACCTACGCCGATTTACCCCACAAGTTCGAGGCGGGAACCCCGGCGATCGCCGAAGCGGTGGGTCTGGGGGCTGCGGTGGATTATCTGACCGAAATCGGTATGGAAAATATCCATACCCACGAGCAACAGCTCACTGACTATTTGCTGAAGGGTATTTCAGAGGTAGAGGGCGTCACCATTTACGGTCCCACTTGGGATAGCACCGGAGCGATCGCCCGCGCAGGTTTAGTTTCGTTCGCCGTTGACGGTATTCACGCCAACGACATTGCAGCCCTGCTGGACGAAGACGCGATTGCCATTCGTTCTGGTCATCATTGCACCCAACCTCTTCACAAAGAGTTAAAGGTGGCTGCCACCGCACGAGCCAGCGTTTACTTCTACAACACTCTTGCTGAAGTAGATACCTTCCTCGCATCGCTGAACGATACCGTGGAGTTTTTTCGTTCCATTAACGGATAAAGAAAGCGATTCGATCGCCGGTCAACCGTCACAGGTCTGCGGACAGCGGTGTCAATCCTGCGGCTTCTTCCTCTGGGATTAAATCCTGCCAGGATTTAGAGTTAGAGGGTTCAGTTCCCATGTGGGAGCCCAGTTCTGGTGTTGATTTGGGGTAATGGAATGACAGAGATATCTTGGATGCCCATTGTGGGTCGCAGGCAGCGCTGCTTGGCGGTGGTCATCGCAGCCGCTTCGCTGTTGATGGGAAGCGCCTTGATGGGATGCACTGCTGACAACGTGACCTCCTCGGCCCCTCAACCCACTCCCGAGAGCAGTCCTTCTCCCAATTCAGGCCAAATTCTGCCAATTGAGGCGGCAACCACCATTGGCGATCGCACCTTCGATATAGAAATTGCCCGTTCCGTCCAACAGCAAAGACTAGGCTTAATGTTTCGCGCATCGCTTCCAGAGGACCGGGGGATGTTATTTCCCTTTAACCCACCCCGACCAACCCGCTTTTGGATGCACAACGTCACGTTTCCTCTCGACATCATATTCATGTACGAAGGGGAAGTCATCTACATTGCCGAATCAGTTCCAGGGTGCAGCGATCTGCCAGAGAATTGTCCCACTTACGGTCCTGCTAACAGCCAGCTGGTCGATAGCGTTTTAGAGCTGAATGGAGGCACTGCCACTGAGATTGGACTCGCAGTAGGGGATGAGGTCGCGGTGGACTATTTAAACTAAAGCGCTGTTTAAACTAAAGCGCTGTAAAATTACCGACGTTTCAAAAGCCTGGGTGGGGTCCAGGGAATCCATCAAGATCTGCGGCTTGTTTGGGGAAATTAGTCGAACAGCGTTACCTTTAGTAACGATGGATTGCAGAAGTTTGCACAGAACTCGATTGCGCTCCATCTACATTGCCGCCCCCCTGTCAAATCCTGCGAAAGACTGTCGTATGACCGAACAACTTTCTCCCCAGCGCTCAAACACTTCCGACGATGCTGTCCCTGAGGCTGCAATGCTCGAACGGCTGAGTGAGGCCCTCAAAGAAGCGGCGACTGTGGCCCGAGTGTCCGGTCAGGGGGATTTTCAGCAGCGGCACATTGGCCCTACCGAAGTGGAAGTCAATCAAATGCTGAAGAGCTTGGGGGAAAGCTCGCTGGAAAGCTTGACTGATCGCGTCTTGCCAGATTCGATTCGCATGGACGGGGAACTAGCCCTTCCAAATGGGGTCAGCGAGTACGAGGCAATCGCAGAACTCAAACAGATTGCCAGCCACAACCAAGTCTGGCGATCGTTCATCGGCATGGGGTACTCCAACTGCATTACCCCTCCGGTGATTCAGCGCAATATTTTAGAAAACCCCGGCTGGTACACCCAGTACACCCCATACCAAGCAGAAATCGCCCAAGGACGTCTAGAGGCTTTGCTGAATTTCCAGACCGCGATCGCGGATCTCACCGGTCTAGAACTGGCCAACGCATCGCTACTGGACGAAGCCACCGCAGCGGCAGAGGCCATGACCATGAGCCTGCATGTGGCCGGAAAGAAAGCCCCAAAAGCCTATTTTGTAGCAGATGACTGCCATCCTCAGACCATCGCAGTGTTACAAACGCGGGCGGAACCGCTCGGGATCGAGGTGATTGTGGGCGATCGCCAAACTGCGAACTTCGACCAAACCCCTGTATTTGGAGCGCTGCTGCAGTATCCCTCCACCGATGGCGCAGTATTCGACTACAGCGACTTTGTGGAGCGCGTCCACGCCATTCAGGGGCTCGTCACCGTTGCGGCCGATCCGCTAGCCTTGACGCTACTAAAACCCCCCGCAGAATTTGGGGCAGACATCGCCGTAGGCTCCACCCAGCGATTTGGCGTGCCCTTGGGCTACGGTGGTCCCCACGCCGCCTACTACGCCACCACCAGCAAGTATGCCCGCCAAATTCCCGGTCGCATTGTGGGGGTGTCCCAAGATACCAGCGGTCAACCCGCCCTACGTTTGGCTCTGCAAACCCGCGAGCAGCACATCCGTCGGGACAAAGCCACCAGCAACATTTGCACCGCCCAAGTGCTATTAGCGGTGATGGCCAGCATGTACGCCGTCTACCACGGCCCCAAAGGTCTCCAGCAAATTGCCCGCTGCATCCACAGCCTGGCCACCCTGTTCGCCGCCGGAGTCACCCAGCTGGGCTATAAGGTGGGGACCAGCGAATTCTTCGACACGGTGCGGGTGGAACTCGGAGAGACCTCAGCCAGAGACATTGTCGCCGCCGCTGCCACCAAGCAAATTAATTTGAGGGTGCTGAGCGATCGCGCCGTCTGCATCGCCTTTGATGAAACCACCTCCATTGACGACCTAACCGATCTGCTGGATATCTTTGCCTTAGGGGGCGCCTACAAACTAAATCTGACAGACTTAGCTCAGTCGGATGAAGCAGAGCAATTTCACCAGAAAGGGGCCATTTGGGATCGCACCAGCGATTACCTCACCCATCCTGCCTTCAACAGCTATCATTCAGAAACCGAACTGCTGCGCTACTTACACCGCCTGCAGTCGAAGGATTTATCCCTGACCACCTCGATGATTCCGTTGGGCTCTTGCACCATGAAGCTCAACGCCACCGCCGAGATGTTACCGGTCACCTGGCCCGAGTTCGGACAGATTCACCCCTTTGCCCCTATCGAGCAAGCGCAGGGGTACCGCATGTTATTCGATCGACTGGAAGCGGATCTGGCAGAAATCACGGGTTTTGCCAGTATTTCTCTGCAGCCCAATGCTGGATCTCAGGGGGAATATGCCGGTTTGTTAAGCATTCGCGCTTACCACCGTTCGCGAGGGGACGGCGATCGCAACATTTGCCTGATCCCCGACTCCGCCCACGGTACCAATCCAGCGAGTGCAGTGATGGCGGGTATGAAGGTGGTCGTCGTTAAATGCGATGGCGATGGCAACATCGACGTGGACGATCTGAAAGCAAAAGCCGAGAAGCATAGCGAGCATTTGGCTGCGTTGATGGTTACCTACCCGTCCACCCACGGCGTATTCGAATCCTCTATTCGCCAAGTGTGCGACCTGATCCACAACCACGGAGGTCAGGTATATATGGACGGTGCCAACCTAAACGCGCAGGTGGGGCTATGCCGCCCGGGCGACATCGGCGCAGACGTTTGCCACCTCAACTTGCACAAAACTTTCTGCATCCCCCACGGTGGGGGCGGTCCGGGAATGGGACCGATTGGCGTTGCCGCTCACCTAGTGCCCTTCTTGCCCAAACACACCGTGGTTGAGATGGGGGGCACAGGCACCTCTCCGGTCTCTGCTGCCCCTTGGGGCAGCGCCAGCATTCTGCCCATCTCATGGATGTACATCCGCATGATGGGGGCCAAGGGGCTGAAGCAGGCCACACAGGTTGCGATTCTCAGCGCGAATTATATGGCCAAGCGACTGGAGCCCTACTATCCCATTTTGTACAAAGGAGAATCGGGTCTTGTGGCCCACGAATGCATTCTGGATCTGCGCCCTTGCAAAAAGTCCGCTGGTATTGAAGTGGACGACATAGCCAAACGGCTGATGGACTTTGGCTATCACGCTCCCACCATCTCTTGGCCGGTGGCGGGCACCATGATGGTGGAGCCGACTGAGAGTGAAGGGAAAGCAGAGCTGGACCGCTTTTGCGACGCCATGATTGCTATCCGTAAAGAGGTAGATGCTATTGCTGCCGGTACCGCGGACAAGACCGATAATGCCCTCAAACATGCCCCCCATACGGCTATATCAGTCACTGCATCCGACTGGCCCCACAGCTACAGTCGCGAGCAAGCGGCCTATCCGGCCCCTTGGACTAAGGAACACAAGTTTTGGCCTGCGGTGGGGCGGGTGA
>JBFRWN010000132.1:0-6055 GCA_051439605.1 Synechococcus sp. | reverse complement strand
TCCTTTTGCTGACTTGAATGGCTTCTACTATCACCACAATTGGTTGCACAACTTGCTGATTTCTTCCTCTATGAATGGCCGTAGGTTGCCTCACACTGGATGACCACAAAATCCGTTAGAACTAGTAACAACCTTTCCTTGATGCTGGCCTGCACCAAAATACTGAATGAGCCTGGGAACCTCGCTCAGGTGATAGGGACCATCGATGGCCGGTTTTAACTGACCCATTGCAAACAGTTCGTTCACATAGGCCAGATCCTGATTCGGTTGTAGATTAACCAAACGTACGGTCTTCTGGGTCAACCAGCGAATAATTGGCCCGAATAATAGCACCTGGAACAGTCGCGGTGTTAAACCGCCAACTGTCACGTAAGTGCCGCCAGGAGTGAGCACTGGTAAATATTTGAAAGGGGAACGATTCGTCTTGGTATCCAAAATCAAGTCATACCGCTCTTGCCCTTCTGTGAAATCAGTTTGGGTGTAATCAATGGTGTGAGTAAAGCCGACTGAGCGCATCAGGTCAAATTTACTGGCGCGATCGACGCCAGTCACATCAGTAATCCCGATGGCATTGGCAATTTGCACCCCTAAGGTGCCTACACCACCACCAGCCCCGTTGATCAGGAGTTTTTGACCCGGCTGCAGTTGCCCAGCATCAATTAACCCCTGTACAGCCAACATCGCGGCATGGGGAATCGCCGCTGCCTCAGTAAAGTTCATACTCTCAGGCTTGAGAGCCAGGACAGTTTCTGGCATACATACATACTCCGCAAAGCCGCCAAACCCGCACTCAGAAATGTCACCATAGACTGCATCTCCGGGTTGAAACCGGGTGACGTTTGCCCCCACTGCTTCGACTTGTCCAGCCACTTCCGCACCAGGGACTTGGATGTTGGGTTTGCGCCAGCCACACAGCAACCGAATATAAAAGGGATTGCCCCTGACAAGACACCAATCCCAGTCGTTAACTGAGGTGGCATGAACTTTGACCAAGACCTCGCCATCCTTAGGAATAGGCTTTTCAATATCTTTCAGCTCCAGATCATCCGGAGATCCGTATTGGTTCAAAACGATTGCTTTCATGGTGGAATCCGCTGCCATTAAAAAATGACATTTTTTAAAGGAATACTGCTGCCCAAGATCGATGGTTCTACCAGGGCTGGTTATACTTGCTTTCTGGCTGAGGCCATTGCCACACGTACCAGAACATGAACACCATCGTCACTACTTCTACCAAGGCAAAAAACACGTAAGAGAGTGGGGTCGTTTCTCCCAGGGACGGCATGAGGGCAGGTACGATAACCCATAGAATTGTTAGCGGGATAGCGATAAAGTGCGCTCTGCGATTGGCGTTGTAAGCTAAGACGCGAGATAGGAGAATCATCGCGATCGCTAGCTCCACGAACACGGCAAACAACAACACCGTAATGCCTGTCAGTTGCTGACTCATCTGATCTAAAAAGTCTAAGTATCCAGGCCGTAACGTTCCCAAAATATCGGCATAGACCATGTTCAAAAGGACAAATACCCACAGCATTGATAGTAAAGACTTGCGTTCTAAATCTCTGTTTTTGGGGATTGATTTCATCATGTTTTCTAAATCCTAAACTCGTCTGTTTATCCTCAATTTAGGGAAAACATGGCTGCGCAGCTATCTAATTCCCGCTGACTTGGCACATTCTTGCTATTGTTTTTTCCCAGGACGCTAGACTTGGGTGAAATGTATCCGGTCAAGAGCACTGGAGCACTGTCAGTTTGCTCACAATGTCAGATTAGTGCTGTATCGCTGTAAATGCGCATGTCTCAAGCCCTGTTTTCATCATCGGAAAGCCCTGCTCAAGCTGAATGGCATATGACCCAGCAATGGGGAGCGTTAGCGATTCGGCATGTTCGTCATGTCTGTCGCGATGAAACAGGCGCAGATGCGTGGAGTTATCCGAATGAGCACACCCTGGACCTGCTCCTGTCACCGCGCCCCTTTAAATTTTCCCATCGGCAAGATAGCCACACCCACTCAGGGCTATACAGCCAGGGCGATTTGTTGATTATCCCAGCGGATACGAGGCTAGCAACCCAGGCCGAGGGGGACATTCATATTGTGCAAATGCGACTTCAAGATTCGTTTTTGCGCCAGGTGGCAGGGGAGACGTTAGGGCAGGATGGCGATCGCATCGAACTGGTTCCAGCCTTTCAAACCCGTGATTCGCAAATTGACGCGATCGCATCAATGCTACTGACAGAACTCCATCATGAATCGTTCGGCAGCCATCTATATGTGAATTCGCTTGCCAATGTGTTAGCAGTTCATTTGCTCCGGCACCATGCGACCACAAGACCACCGTTAACCGTTTATACAGGCGGACTCCCTCAACGTCAGCTCCTGCAAGTATTGGACTACATCGATGCCCATTTAGGGAGTGACATCACTTTGGCAGAACTGGCAGAACTGGTGGATCTTAGCCAGTTTCATTTTGGTCGTCTGTTCAAGCAATCGCTGGGTCTGTCGCCTTACCAATATCTGCTGCAGCAACGGGTGGAACGGGCAAAGACGCTTCTGAGACAGAGCGATCAGTCAATTGTGGAGATCGCCCTTAAGTGTGGCTTCAACAGCCAAAGCCATTTGGGTCGAAAATTCCGGCAGCTGACGGGTATCACGCCGAAAGCCTATCGTGCCAAGTAGGAAATTCGACTTTCTAAATCAGATCTAGCTCTGCTGCTCGTTTCACAGCGGCCCGACGACTATTGACATTGAGTTTGCTGTAAATGCGCTTGGTGTGAGTTCGCACTGTGCTCAAGGCAATCACAAGTTCACGGGCGATTTCGGGGCCAGACAGTTCGGTGTTGAGCAGTCGGAGAACATCCAGCTCTCGTTGGCTCAGGGGGTCGATCGGAGGTTGTGGAGAAGGGACAACAGAAGCTGTAGGAGCATCCTCCTGTGGCTGCCCCCAGGTTTCTAATGCGGTCAATAGCCGATGGGTGTAGGTGGGTGTGATGCCGCGAGTCATGGCCTGCCGCAGCAGTTGCACCATCGGGGTTCCAGATTCTGCGAAGATCCGCACATGGCCTTCTGGTTCGGCCAGGAGTAAGGCCCGTTCTAGGGATGCAATCGCCGCCGAAACATCTCCCTGAGCCTCTCTCGCCAGGGCCAGAACCACCAGAATTTTAATGATGCTGCCAGAGCGCTCCTGGGCTTCTGCGGCTGCCAGCAATCGAGTCAGGAGGCCGATTGTCTGATGAATCAGCTCGTCTGTGTCATCGCGCCTGTGCTGAGCGAGCAAGACTCTGGCCAGGGTCAGGTGTTCGTATTCGCGTGGGTAGCTCGGCGGGTCGGCCACCGACAAACCGCACTCCCGCACCCAGCCCAGCGCTTCAGCCAGCCTCCCCTGCCGCAGCCACCACCGCACCCTTAAAGCCTCAACCGGGCGCACATCTGGAACTGGAATAGGAGTTCGGTAGTAGAGTCGCTCCGCCTCGTGAAGCTGGTCGAGGGCGGTCTCCAGATCGCCCTCGGCGGATTTTAATCGTGCCTGTACCACCCACCAAAGATATGCAGCCCCCGATAGCGAAGCCTGCTGACGTAGCGTTTCACCGCTCAGCAACAGCTGGCTGGCAGCCGCCAGATCGCCTTGTTCGTAGCGCAGTTCGCTCAAGGCCAAATACAGTTCTGGCGTGCCCGGCAGCACCGGGCCGCCCTGCTCTGTTGCCAGCTGTAAGGACTGCTCACAAATATTAATTGCCCGCTGGAGACGCCCCTGGGCCATGCTCATCTGTGCCAGTATCAATGTGCCACCAATGGCAATCTGAGTGAGGCCCATCTGCTTGAAAATTGCCAGACCCTCAGCAAAGGAACGGTAGCCGGCTTCTGGCCTGCCGCTGGTCCAGTAAGCGAGCCCAAGCAGGGCTGCTGTTGTGCCTCGCTCGTACTCCTCATTTTCTGGCAACAGTTCGAGGGCCTGCTGAGCGTAAGTCACAGTGCTAGACACATCCCCTAGCGCTTGAGCCCGATAGGCACGGGCATTGGCGATGGAGGCGGGTAAAGACTGCAACTGTGCGTCGTCCGTTACAACTCTCTCAACCGCTAGCGGCTCCTGTGAATCTTCGGCTATGTCTACTCCCAGGCATCGTTCTGCGTCTTGCAGGCGGGATTCAACCGCGTCTAACTGGCCATCGTTCAACAGCACTAGGGCGTAGGCAACGCTGAGGACGGGCCGGTTGCGAATCAGGGAGTCAGGGAGTGACGCGATCCAGCCAAGTACAGTGGTTTCTCGCTGACGCCGACGCATGGTAGGCCACACCTGCTCTATTAGACCTGCCGCTCGCTCAAAATCCTGGGCGGCCAGGGCATGACGAATCGCATCAGAGAAGAGACCATTCTGCTCATACCATTCACTTGCTTGTCCGTGCAGGCTGGGTATCCGTTCTGGCCACTCCATCAGGGCATGGGCCTGAAGAACATCGGCAAACAAGTGATGGTAACGGTACCATTGGCGCTTATTATCCAATGGAATGATAAACAGGTTGCTACGCTCCAGCGTTTCCAGCATTCCCTGGCCACCGTTTTGATCGGTTACGGCATCACATAGAGAACCACTCAAGCGTTCCAAAATAGCGGTTTGCAGCAAAAAGCGACGGACGCGATCGGGTTGCCGTTGTAAGACTTCTTCCAACAGATAGTCCACAATGTAGCGATCATCTCCTGAAAAAGCCGCCACGAAATCAGGGATATCCTCACGCCCTTGTAGGGATAGCGCCGCGAGTTGCAGTCCTGCGATCCAGCCTTCGGTCCGCTGCTCCAGGGCAGTCACCTCCACTGCCGAAATCTCTAATCCCATCCCCTGGTTCAGAAAAGCTGCCGCTTCGTCCGGTGTGAACCGCAGATCGCTCACCTTAAGCTCGGTCAATTCTCCATGAGACCGTAAACGAGCCAGGGATAAGGGCGGGTCGGCCCGGCTGGCAATAATCAAATGCATTTGGGGCGGCAAATGGCTGAGCAAAAAACCGATCCCGTGATGAATGGCCTCGGTCTCGATCACATGGTAATCATCCAGGATCAGGACAAACTCCGCTTCAACGGCAGTCAGTTCATTGAGCAAGGTCATCAAGACCGACTCAATTGCGGGGGGCTGCGCTGATTGCAGTAACGAGAGCGATCGCTCACCGAGGCTAGGTTGAATTTTATGCAGAGCGGCGATCAGGTAAGTCCAGAAAACAGCCGACTCATTGTCGCTACGATCTAAGGAAACCCATGCAACGCGTCTGGTAGGTACAGCTGCTACCCATTCTGCTAACAGCGTCGTTTTACCAAAACCTGCTGGGGCTGAGACCAGTGTTAATTTGCGCTTCGGGTGGATGCGATCGATCAGTCTCGAGCGCGAGACCAGGTCGGCAGACCATTTGGGGAGGAAGAGCTTGGTCTCCAGGAGAGGGAGTTCTAAAGTAATAGGTCTCGCCGAGACAGTCATAGATACGTTTTCATGCTTTAAGAGACCTCTTGCAAAATGGCGAATAGGTTGAATTCATTTAGTGTCACAATTATTTCGCCACTCACCGAAGAATATTCAAGGGCTACGGCAGCATAATAGTTACAAACCTCGTTTTTTTATTCTCTGACCGGTAGCGATAAACTAAAAACACTAACGACTTCAGAGGTTTTTCCACTATGTAGAGATTGGGTTTTTCATACTCGTAATCATGTTCTCATAAGGTTGCGAGTTGGAAATCAAAAATTAATGTGGTAAACAAGCAGGGACTTTCTAATCTTAGATAATACGCTCTGCTAATCAAGACTTTCAGGCTTTTGGTTCAAGCACTCTTTTATGACTGAGGTCAGTTGCCGAGGGCGTAGCTGCATAACTGTCTGCCGTTCAGCTGCGCCACTTACGGCCTTGGCTTTCACAAAACATGCCCTCGGCGTCAGCTGCAACGGCGTGTGTACGCCCGGCATGGGCATGAACTAATGGGGTGAAAGTCTCCTGTCGGAGAACCAGCGTCCAAATGCTCGAAAGAAATAGGAGCCGAGAGACGATAACGACTAGCTTAAGGCAAGGGCAAACCC
>JBFRWN010000131.1:0-4347 GCA_051439605.1 Synechococcus sp. | reverse complement strand
CTGGCTTATCGCACCGTTCGCACACCCCTGCTGGAAGCATCTGCGTCTAAATCCCCATTGCCAACGAGCCTGCAGGATCAACTGATTGAAACCCTCGGGCAACTCCCCGATGGAACTGGACGCAATCTATTAATCGATCTGATTCGTCTGGTGCACAGTCTTTTTCTAAGTTTCCAGATTGCCGGCATTCAGTCGGACCTAACAGAGTCTTTATCAGAGCTCTTGGGCTCTTCCTGTCAGGCCGCCATTGAACTGAACCAATTGGACACAACACTCGCGCAAATGGAACAGCGACTGCGATTTGAAGAGTCCATGCCGGAAGAATGGTTAGTCAGTCTAAGTCAGTGCGAACAGGCTCGCGATCGCTTGGCGCAGCGGTTTTTGGAGGCGATCGCTGCCACGAGTACCGTTCGCCAACAAATTTCCACATCACCAGACAGTGTCAGCCAGCGGTTAGCTCAGCTCACTGCGGACTTGCGCGTTGAAGTCGATGTTCATATTGAGACTGCTCGGGATATGGCAGCTCTCATTCAATCCGAGATTGAAGCGTGATGGCAGCGCGATCTCCCAGGTCGCTAGTCAGATAGCCTCAATCGCCGAGAGAAAACCCCCATCTGTTGTAGGCGCTCCCCTCACAACCTGAGGCAATCGGTACCAGGGAATATCGGGATAGGCGTGGTGCTCCCAATGATAGCCAAAGTGATAGCAGGCTAGCAGCGACCAAAATTCTGGCAAGTAAAAACTCTGGGCTGCGTGGGGGATGTTACTGCCATCGCTCATCCGATGGGGTAGATAGGTACCAAACACAAACAGTTGAATGGAACTCAAACACCAAGGCAAAACCCAAAAAAGGAGAATATTTAGCGGCGAAACCCCTATTCCAAATACCAAAACAGGAGCGAGCAGACTAATCCCGGTACCAATTAGCACTATTTGCCAAGCATTCAGGTAAGTGGCCACAAACCGGCAATACCAGCACACAGCATTCCAAACAGATCCCTCACCAGAATCATTGTGATAGTCCGGATCGCGTGCTTGAGCCGGAAAGCAATGATGTCTCCAGTGCAGCTCGCGAAAGGTATCGTAAGAAAACAGCCCGTACAACCCCAGCGCTAGACGACCGACCCTGCGATTCTTCTCGGGTTGATTGGGAAGTACGTTGTCGTGCATAGCATCGTGGGCGATCGCGAACAGTCCCGTATGCAAGAACATTCTGACCAGTATCCCAAGCACCAAAGCGATCGCCGAACACCTAGCCATATCCCACGACAGCATCCACAACAAGCTCGCAATCCACGACGCCGCGATCGCCCCCGATCTCCACAAACCACCCCTGCCAGACAGCCCACTACCCATCCAGGACAGCCGAACAGCTTTACATAAATCAATATTTTTCACGACAAATACTTAACTTTTGTTGCGCAATGTACCTGTTTTTGGTCTGACGGTTGGATGCTGAAACCACAGAAATACCTATCACCTGGCCCAAAAATGGGTTAGTTCTTGCCCCTATGCAATCCCAGCTATCCCTCTCGCCCCGCTACACCTTGGATGATGAGCAGCCTTGGTTGGTTGGCATTGACCCCGTCCGCCGTTACTGGATCAAGGTGAACGGCAATTCCTCTTTCCCCCTAACTGTCCCTGGATTGATGGTGTCCAGCCAGCAAGAATTTAAAAGCGCCATATTGAGCTTTCGTTCCCTAAAAGTCGGAGGAGCGCTGGCTCTGCCCACATTCACAAGTACACCGTTGGCGATCCATCACCTAGCTGAAAACCTCTACGCAATCGTTCATCCCGTCGATGAGGCTCCAGCTTGGCATCTATTCGATCGCGAAACCATCGAAGCTTTTTTGATGGCTGCCCATCCAGATTGGCAATGTGCGCCCCAAGACATTGCCTTGGGACGCGATTTGATTTTTCAGGCTTGGAAGCAGCCCACCGCAGCTTAACCAACCACCTATCCGTGTGGAACAGCTAAAGGGTAGATGCACCCGAAGGACGTATCTTGAGCAGTTCTTCCATTGAAGCCTTTAAATCAACGCGCACGGATGCCAACTCGCGCTGCGCCGTAAGGACAAAGTTCCAAACCACGTTGACCTTGAATACAAGGGCAGTCACTTTACCCTTCGCATCAACCTGCCAAATGCCATCCTCCATAGGGCGAGCTTCGACCGTTGATGGCTCGGCCTTCATCCCATCCGCTTCCTTGTGTAAGTAAGCGGCGATCGCCTCCCGACCCACGACAGGAGATTCGAAGGGGGGATAAAGACTACCGTCAGTGGCGAAGAGGTTTGCCACCTCCAGAAATTCCCCCCGATTAAACAGCGCAAAGTATTGCCTAACGATGGCTTCCATCGTCCCCGAATCGATAGACTCTAGAGACTGCCGATCTGCAGACTGTGCAAGTGTCATAGAAGAAAAGTCCTAAGCGAGAGGATCGACGCCCATGTTAATGACCGCTTGGCGCAGCAAAGTGATTTGCTGGTTGAATTCCAACGCCTCGATCGAGCTGTATACAAGGTTAGCGGCACTGGATAAGGCGTAATTTGCGGGTACTTCGATGACATCTCCAGTGCGCATCAGTTCAGCCAGCTGATACCAGAACGCTAGCTTGGTATTGTTGGTCAACAGACCGTAAGCACGAGTCATGGCGGTATTGCTGCAATTCACTAAATCTCGCATGAACTGAAACTGCTGCTCGGGGTTGAGGGCCTTGACTTGCTCCAACAATCCCTGAGTAAATTGCAAGCGCGCTACACCTGTTGCAGCGGGGGTGATGCTGCCACCCATATTGACGTAAATCACCCACAGCAGGCCTAATTTTTCATCCGTGGTAAGGCGATTAAAGGCTGCAAGCGCAACCGGAACTGGCTCCAAACTGATGGAGGAATTCGCAATCCTGTCGGTGGTGAAAGTCATGATTGAACATCTCCTGATCGGTGCAAGTAGTGGAAGAGAGAATCAGCAATCACTCTTGTTTGTACTGGGCGCCAATCATCCGTCCCAGAACAGAAGTTCGATGGCAGGATGAATTAGCGAGTTGCTGTCTTCATAAACATGAAACAGAAGAACAAATCAATTGCTCCTTCTGTTACCAATCGTAACCCAATCATTAAGAATGATTACAATCTCTTGACTGTTTTGTTGCGCTTGAAAATTAGTTTCTCTTGTGCATTCGAACCACACGACCCAAACACTTTTCACAAGGTCTTCGATGCAGAGAGGTCTTCTTTCCGGTTAGTGGGATGCGATCGCCAGGGTCCCGAGTTCTGCATCGATCGCCGCCTCAACCCCCACCGGCAAGGCCAAATTATCCCCATCCCCATGCCCAAACTCCAACCTAGACACAACGGGGACATCTAGATCCATCAGGCGATCTTTCAACGTTAATGCCACCGAATAGGGCTTCTCCTCTGTCCAGTTATCCGTCCAACAAAATCGCCCCAGCGCAACACCAACCACCGATCCAAAAACCCCAACGTGGCGCCACTGAGTCAACATGCGGTCAATGCGGTAATCCTGCTCGTTAATATCTTCGATCGCCAGAATTATCTTGCGATTTCCTACAGGACACCCTTTGAAAACCCGATCGCTTAACGGCCAGTCTGGAGTCCCCAACAATGCTGCTGCCACAGTCAAATTGGCAGGCATCAACATCCCTGTTGTGGAGCCAGCTCCCCAGCCTTTCCCTCTCAGCGGTTCGGATGTGCCAGAGGTGAGTAGGCTATGCAGGCGATTGCGAGACGTTGCCGACTCCAGCGGCATGTGAGCCACAATCGGTCCGTGTATGCTAGCCACTCCGCGAGCCGCCGCCGCCCACAACAAGGCCGTGATATCCGAAAACCCCACAATCCATTTCGGAGAATCCAGAAACCCGCTCCAATCTAGTTGGGACAGTAACCGCGTTGCCCCGTAGCCACCCCGACCGCACAAAATTGCCCGACAGTCGGGGTCGTCAAACGCTGCCTGCAGGCACTCTAGGCGAGAGCGATCGCTACCTGCCAAATAATCAAGCATAGATGGAGTCTCTGGCAGCAGCGGTACCACTTCGTATCCCCAATCCCGCCACAGTTCGATTCCCGTTTGCAAAGACTTCTCAGAGCCAGAACCGCTAGGCAGCACCACGCAGAGGCGATCGCCCGGTTTTAGCAAAGGGGGAGTCCTTAACCCCGCCTGCGCGCGCTCCATGTCCATCCTGCTTCAACCTACAATTCGGCTAAGCCATTTGTAACTTGCGCCGCCGTAGCTGTCCGCAAGCCGCATCCGCATCCAAACCGCGCGAACGACGAACGCTGGCGGCCACCCGTCGCTGTTTGAGGCGATTGATAAACCGCTCCACGCGATCGC
>JBFRWN010000130.1:0-12164 GCA_051439605.1 Synechococcus sp. | reverse complement strand
ACTTTGATGGAGTCTGTTACTGCAGCTGCTGATTGCCCCTATCACCTAGTTATTGTCAATAACTCTGCTGGCGATCGCCAATTGGCAGCGTTACAGAAAGCCAACGCGACCATTTTGGAGTCACCCGAGAATGTGGGGTTTGGGCGGGCCTGCAATGTAGGGTTGGAGTGGATTTTTGCGCGGGATCCCCAGGCGTTGGTGTGGCTGATCAATCCGGATGCCCGTCTACCCGAAACTCTCTCCCTTTCGGAGTTGCAGGTGTTCGTGCGGCAGCAGGAGTCCTTAGCAATCTTGGGAACCATCATCTATACCGATGGAGGGGAGCAATGGTTTGGGGGTGGCTTGTTTGATGGTGTCAGTGGCACGATCTCCTCTCAAGATCTAGATATCTGTGATGAACGGCCCTTTCAGCCCTGCGATTGGGTGTCGGGTTGTAGCATGCTGATTCATTTTGACTGCTTTGAGCAATGTCCCCAATTCGATCCCGCCTTTTTCCTCTATTACGAGGATTTCGATTTCTGCCAACGGTATCGATTGCAAGGGTATACCGTTGCAATCACACATCGCTTTTCGGTGGTTCATACCCCTTCATCCGTGACCAACCGAAATCTGTTTAACAAGCTCAACCACAGCACCTTTAGCTATTTACTCGTACTGGGACGGTACGCTTCTGCCAGCGCTAGACTCTGGCGCTTTCTGCGCTTACTAGGGGTGGCGATCGCCTTACTTCCCCTCAGGCCCGCCACCGCTTTTGGTAAGCTGTATGGCGTTGCGCGCTATTTGAGCAGGAGCGTTTGAGCCCATCCCATCCCCTGTTGGTGAACCTGTCTTTTTTGCTCGATAAACCCACTGGCATCAGCAACTACGCCACTAACGTTGTGCCGCACCTACAGACCCTAGAGCCGACGTTGCTGAGCGCCCGATCGTTTCAGGCCAATTCAGCGCTAGCGGCCAGCGATATCTATTGGGTACCCAATAATCTCACCCCTGCTCAAGGCAAGCTCGGTCACCTGCGGCGACTGTTATGGACGCAGTTTCAATTGCCCAAAATTTATCGGGAATTGGGGGCAAACCTCTTGTTTTCCCCTGTGCCGGAGACTCCGCTTTTTTCTTGTTGCCGCTCAGTGGTTATGGTGCACGATCTGATCCCTCTCCGCTTTCCCAACCGCCGATCGCCCCTGTTCCCTTACTTTCGCTATTACATTCCACGGGTGGTGGCTCAGGCTCAGCACGTTATTACTAACTCTGAGGCTACGGCAAGGGATGTAGTGGAGTGGTTTGGGGTACCTGCTAACCAGGTGACTGCCATCCCGCTGGCTGTGGATCTAGCTCGCTTTCGACCGCTGGACCTACCTCCTCAGAATTACTTTCTGTACGTAGGTCGTCACGATCCCCATAAAAACCTCCAGCGGGCTCTGCGGGCCTTTGCCCAAGTGCGCGATCGCCATGAAGTGGAGTTTTGGCTGGCGGGGCCGCAGGACACTCGTTTCACCCCCCAGCTGCAGCAGTTAGCCCGCGAACTGGGGGTGACTGAGGCTATCAAGTTTTTGTCCTACGTTCCCGATGACGATCTGCTGCGGCTGTTTAACCAAGCGCTAGGATTTGTGTTTCCTAGCTTGTGGGAGGGGTTTGGGTTGCCGGTACTGGAGGCGATGGCCTGCGGTACACCAGCGATCGCCAGTGACCGATCTTCGCTACCGGAGGTGGCGGGGGACGCAGCGATTTTGGTTAACCCCCTGAACGTGTCGGAACTAGCGACGGCGATGGGGGAGCTAGTTGATAACTCAGCGACGCGATCGCAGTTGCGGCAGGCGGGAATCGCGCGGGCTGCTCAATTTAGCTGGACAAAAACTGGGCAGGCGACGGCAGCAGTTTTACAGCAGTTTCTCTAGCTGCAGTTTGGGAATTCGCGAGGAAGTAAACAGCATCGCTGGCTCGAAATGGGAACCTCAGCACTGTAATATCGATACGGCTATCCAATCTATCTCGGCCAGTCTAAGTAATTTGACCTACTAGCTTGATGAACGTTGTCTCCACCTCTATTCCGGATGTCAAAATAATCGAGCCCACTGTCTTTGGCGATCGCCGGGGATTTTTTTTTGAAAGCTTTCATCAACAACGCTTTGCAGACACAGTGGATTCTACTGTCCAGTTTGTTCAGGACAACCATTCCCGATCCTCCCAATGGATTCTTAGAGGGCTGCATTACCAAATTCAGCAGTCTCAAGGGAAGCTGGTGCGGGTAGTGGCGGGGGAAATCTTTGATGTGGCGGTGGATATTCGCCGGAGTTCCCCTACGTTTGGTCAGTGGGTGGGAGAGATTCTAACTGCCGAGAACAAGCGCCAAATGTGGGTTCCTTCCGGGTTTGCCCACGGCTTTTTGGTGCTGTCCGATGCTGCCGAAGTATTGTACAAGGCCACAGATTATTATGCCCCTGTCCACGAACGAGCCATTCGGTGGAACGATCCTCAACTGGCGATCTCCTGGCCCCTGCCTGCCGATTTAGAGCCGGTGCTGTCGGCAAAAGATGCTGCTGCCAGCTCGTTTGAAGATGCAGAGGTGTTTGAGTCGTGAAGATTTTGCTGCTGGGGGCGAACGGCCAAGTGGGGCAAGAGCTGCAGCAGACGTTGCAACCCTTGGGAGATGTAGTGGCTTGGGGGCGACAGCAGCTGGATCTAGCTCAACTGGAGGGTATTCAGCCAGCGATCGCTCAACAGGCTCCGGACATCATCGTGAATGCGGCTGCCTACACCGCCGTCGATCGGGCGGAAAGCGAAAGCGAGCTAGCCTACATTGTGAATGCGGAAGCCCCCTGCGAGATCGCGAAGGCTGTTGTGCAACAAGGGGCCACTCTAGTCCATATCTCCACCGACTACGTGTTTTCAGGGGATGCTAGCACACCCTATCTGGAAACGGCTGACACCCATCCGTTGGGGGAATATGGGCGCTCAAAGCTAGCTGGGGAGGAGGCCGTGCGATCCTGCTGCGATCGCCATTGCATCATCCGCACTGCTTGGGTTTACGGAGCCAAGGGACCGGGAAATTTTGTCAAAACCATGTTGCGTCTGGGTCGGATTCGGCCAGAACTGCGAGTGGTGGCAGATCAAGTGGGGAGCCCCACCTGGTCGAGGGATTTAGCCCAGGCAATCGCCAACTGTATTGCTAAGCTGCAGCCTGATGCATCTTTAGGGGAAAGCTATTACGGCACCTACCACTACACCAACAGTGGCGTAGCTAGTTGGTACGACTTTGCAGTAGCGATTTTCGAAGAAGCTCGCCACCTTACCGATTTAGCGGTAGAGCGAGTGATTCCGATCTCCACGGCGAACTATCCCACCCCTGCCCAGCGTCCCCATTACTCTGTTTTGGATACAAGCAAAATTTCCCAACTGCTGAACCAAGCCCCTCCCCACTGGCGGCACAGCTTGCACTTGATGCTGGCGGAGCTATTGGTGCCCCAATCCGAGCCCATCTCTTCCGATTAAAACATCTGAGAAACCTGTCCATGAAAGCACTGATTTTGTCGGGTGGAAAAGGAACCCGCCTGCGCCCCCTAACTCACACAGGAGCCAAGCAATTGGTGCCCGTCGCAAACAAACCGATTCTGTGGTACGGCATCGACGGGTTAGTGGCGGCTGGAGTGACGGACATTGGCATTATTGTCAACCCAGAAACAGGGGACGAGATTCGAGAGAAGACGGGCAGTGGCGACCGGTTTGGGGCCAAAATCACCTACATTCGCCAAGAGAGTCCTGATGGCTTGGCCCATGCCGTCAAAGTGGCGCAGCCTTTTCTGCAGGACTCTCCCTTTGTGATGTACCTTGGGGACAACCTGATTCAGGATAATCTAGGGGGCTTCCTACAGCAGTTCCGCGAGCAGTCCCTCGACAGTCTGATTTTGCTCAAGCCGGTGTCCAACCCCACCGCATTCGGTGTGGCCGATGTGGATGAGAGGGGTCGGGTGCGTCGCTTGGTGGAAAAACCCAAGCACCCCCCCTCCAATCTGGCGTTAGTGGGGCTGTACTTTTTTGCCCCGATCGTTCACGATGCGATCGCCAAAATTCAGCCCTCATCGCGAGGAGAACTTGAAATTACCGACGCCATTCAGCAACTGATTGCGGACGAGCGTGCGGTGGAGTCTTGCCAGCTGCAGGGGTGGTGGTTGGATACCGGCAAGAAAGACGACCTGCTGGAGGCGAATCGGATTATTCTCGATACCCAGCTGAAGGAAGATATTGCTGGCCTTGTTGAGGGGGACAGTCAAGTGACTGGACGGGTTCAAATTGGTGCCGATTCTGTGCTGAGAAACTGTACCGTCCGCGGTCCGGCTATTATTGGCACCCGCTGTCATCTAGAGAATTGTTTTATCGGCCCTTACAGCAGCATTGGGGATGAAGTTACCCTGATCGATGCCGATATCGAACACAGCGTCATCCTGCAGGGGGCAAAGGTGGAGGGGATCGACCAGCGGATCGTGGACAGCCTCATCGGCGAGCGATCGCACCTCAAACTGGCCCCCCAGCGTCCCAAGGCGCTACGGTTTTCTCTGGGGAAAGATTCACAAGTGGAGCTGGTGTAGGACTGATGGGTGTGGAGGAGATGACTGGAGATAGGGCAATGCAAAATCTTGCAACTGAACAGATGAATGCTACGGTGGGTCAAGACAGCGAAAGAACGCCGCGCAATATTTTAATTACTGGTGGCGCTGGGTTTATCGGTACGAATTTCGTCAGGCATTGGTGCGATCGCTATCCCAACGATCGTGTAGTGGTGCTAGATGCCCTCACCTATGCAGGTAACTTAGAGAACATTCAAGGGCTGAAGCTGGATTTTGTGGAGGGAGATATCTGCGATCGCTCGCTGGTGGATTGGCTGCTGACGGATGGCAAGATCGATACCGTGGCCCACTTTGCGGCAGAATCCCACGTTGATCGGTCTATTGTAGGTCCCGATGATTTTATTCAGACGAATGTGGTGGGTACCTTTACCCTGCTGGAGGCCTACCGCCACTATTGGACGAAGCGCGGCCAGCCTGAGGGCGATCGCTTCCTGCACGTGTCCACGGACGAAGTGTATGGCAGCTTAGGACCCACCGATCCTGCCTTTAGCGAAACCACCCCCTACGCCCCCAACAGCCCTTACTCTGCTTCGAAGGCCGGTAGCGATCATTTGGTGCGTTCCTACTTCCACACGTATGGAATGCCCACCCTGATCACCAACTGCTCCAATAACTACGGTCCTTATCATTTTCCGGAAAAGCTGATTCCGTTGATGTGTCTGAACATTCTGTTGGGTAAGCCCCTGCCAGTGTACGGCGACGGACAAAACGTGCGGGATTGGCTGTTCGTGCGGGACCACTGCCTCGCCCTTGACGCGGTTATTCACGGGGCGCAACCGGGGGAGACTTACAATATTGGCGGCAATAACGAAGTCAAAAACCTCGACTTAGTCAAAACCCTCTGCGACCTAATGGATCGACTGGCTCCTGAATTGCCGGTGAGTCCTGCCCGCCAGTTGATTGCTTTCGTCACCGATCGTCCCGGCCACGATCGTCGCTATGCCATCGATGCCAGCAAAATTAAGGCGGACTTGGGATGGGAACCGACCGTTAACCTTGAGCAAGGTCTGGAGGAAACGGTTCGATGGTACTTAGAAAATCGTGACTGGTGGCAAGCGTGCCTAGATCGTAGCAACAGCCAGTAGAGCTTGCATTGTCAAGAGAGTGCACTGAGGACTTTGGTGCTCTTGAGGCTGCTTTCAGTCTAGTTGGCGGTTCCTCCCGACTCAAGCATTGATGATTGAAGCACTGCTGGCTCGAGCATCGACTACTCAACCTCTGTCAGGAATAAGGAATAGGGCAGCCCTTCGTTGTCCCAATCCCCTACCCAAATTTGATAGGTTCCTTGGGGCCAGTATCCAGAAATTTCGGGTAATAATCCCTCTGTATCGTCGTTACAGAAGCGTCCATCAGGTCCCGTAATCAGCAAGGTGACATCCCCAGCGGCTTCTACGTAAGACAGCAGGTAGGGAATTTCTTGTGTCAGGGTGACGATATGGTCCGGTTCGTCATCGACATAGCCGCAATCCTCTGTGAAGTTGGGGCCTCCAGAAAGTCCTGTCCCGATGACGGGATCGGGGAGGAAACCTGGGTCAAGGGTGAAATCGCAATAGTCACCACTGTCGTCAGCTCGAGAACAGTCGATTGTTGCCGATGGGTTGGTGGGCTCCTCCAAAGGGGCTTTGGTGATAGGTTCTACTGGTGTAATGGGTGGATTGTTGACTGTCTCAATGCTGTTTGGCGTGTTGGGTTCATCCCCATCGCACACCACTGTGGTGTTGGTTTCATTCCCTGCAGTCGTGGTGACGGTGGTGCAATTGTCGCTGCCACTAAAGTTCTCACTGGCTGCAAACAGGGCGATCGCCGCGACGATCAGGGTGACGGGTATACCAATGGCACCCACGGGTACCCAAGGAAATTTAGAGGGCTTGGGTTCTTCGGGGATAGCGGAGGCACTGGCAGATCGACCGCCGAAGGGAATGTTCCCAGGGGCAATAGTTGCTCGTTCGGAGGGGGCCGATGAGCTGCCTGCCCCTTCAGGAGGAGTTGGCGAATATGTTGTTTCCTCTAGTGCACTGGCGCTTGAGCTGGCAGGTACTGATGGTGTCGGCACGGGTGGCGTTGGTGCAGAGGCAGCCAGCGTTGTTTCGGGGATAGTCTGGCCTGGTGAAGCGGGCTGAGCGCCATGGCCGGGTTGGGTTTGGTTCATTGCCATCAAATCCGACAGCATCTCGTCAGCATTGGTGTAGCGCTGCTCGATGGAGGGATGAATGGCGCGATCGAGGACCGCAGCGAATTGGGGACTGATGTTAAGGGGGGTACCGGGATTGTGCCACTCCATTAGCCCATTTTTGGGGTTGGTGGTGTGGGATAGCGGGCCTTTTTGCGTCAGGGCATAAATTGCGGTCACCCCCAAACTGAAGATATCGCTAGAAAATATCGGTCGACCTGCCGCCTGTTCGCTGGACATAAACCCGAGGGTGCCGATGGAAATCGTGGGGGGTAAAGCGGTAACCCCCAACTGACCCAAGGTTTCTTTTACCGCCCCAAAATCAATCAGCACGGGCATGTTGTCGGAGGCCCGCAGGATGATGTTGTCTGGTTTGATGTCGCGGTGAATGACTCCTTCTGTGTGGATGTAGCTCAAGATCGGCAATGTCTGGCAGAGCAGCCGGTAGACTTCCATTTCGCTGAGAGCCCCCTGTGCTTGAATGCGGGAAGCTAGCGTTTGTCCCTCGACAAATTCTTGGACGAGATAAAATTTTCCGCTGTCGGCGAAATAGGCGAACAGCTTTGGAATTTGTGGATGTTGCTGGCCCAGCTTGTCAAGGATGGCAGCTTCTTGTTCGAACCGCTTTAATACCTCCTCAAAATCAATCTCGGTTTGCGGTTTGAGCTCTTTAACCACGCATTGGGGTTTGCTGGGCAATTGGGTGTCGATTGCCAGATAGGTTTTGCCAAAACCCCCTTCACCCAGCTCTTTTTCTCGGATGACTTCGTAGCGGTTGCTGAGCAGCATCGATCTCACCAATTCCTAATACATCAAGGGTCAGAAGCATCTGGGCCAAACATGTAAGTTATCTAGGCCAGCCTGCTTGCAGTTCTCGTCAGGCACGTCCACTTGCCTTCACTATTCAAGGGGGACAGGTGACTGAGGCTCGTCGGATAGGAAGCGGGGACTAAAACCACCGCCCTCCCCTAAACCTCCAGCGGGGAAACATTAATCGCATGAGGCTTTGCGAGCCGATAAATACCCCCAGCCACACCAAGCTGTAATGGACCCAGCTGAAGAAGCCAAAAAATAATGTCCACAGCACTAAACCTTCCCAGATACCGGCGGCAAGCTGCAAAGCGGCGGGCCAATCGCGATCCCAGCGAAATTTTTGAATCCACGTGTAAAGCACATCCCAAAACAGCCCCAGGATCAGCGCATACAGCAAAATTTCTAGGGCCGTGGCCCCAAATGGGATCGAGACTAAGGCTCCGATCGTGCCAAACAGCAACACTCTGGTTTGCCAACGGCCCAATAATGTGGGGGTCATGGGATACTCCTGCAGTTAGTTAGGGGCTTGATTCGTGGCCCATTTGATCCATTGATTGAAAGACCCCCAGCCATCCAAACGGCGCAGGTTGGGGGCATCTGCTCTCACCATGTCATCAAGGACCCACTGGGCGGCAAATTGCAAACCCAGGAAGCTGTCGACAGCGGCGTAGGGACCGCCAAAGGCGATCGCCCCGATGGCGTAGATGCGCCCCTGCCGTTGCCGCATAGGTTGAACTTCAAATTGCTTGTTCACTCCCAATCGCTTGCGGGGGTTGAGGGGCAGTTGATAGTGCTGGACCAAGTCCTCCAGCATTGGGTTGTACTTCACTTCAGCATCTAGACCGGTGGCATCCACAATGAAGTCTGCTTGCACCTCCCGTTCGCCGATATCTTCTGTCACCGTGGTGAGGGTGCCGCCATTGGGGTTGGGACGAACCTGCGTGACAGTGCCAAATCGAATGCTGTACCAGCCCTCTTTGAGACTGCGATTCACGATGTCTCGCCAATCGGTGCGATCCGCTGTTGTCGTGCCCCCCCACACCTTTATCAGCTCGTCCCGCTGGCTATCGCTGGCTTTTTCGAGCACCTCCCGCAGATCGCCCCCCCAACAGGCTTTGGGCCAGTTAAAGGGCTGAAATTCAAAGTGGTTGGAGACAGTGCGCTTGGCAAGTTTGAAGCGATTTCCCTGGGTTTTGGGCGATCGCATTAAGTGCAGTACCCGAATGTCCCTCCCTGTCTGTTGCCGCACTTCCATAATCCGTTGAATAATGCGGGAGGCCACAATCCCTCGTCCCCTGAGCACAATCGTCCCCCCCGCTTGCGAGAGCTGTTGGTAAACGTGGCTGTGATCTTCATAGGCATTCACGACGGTGCGGAAGTCTTCATATCGTTCGCGATAGGCCTGCAGGTCGGGCAGGAACTGAATTTTGGGATAGCCGGTGGCTAATAGGACATAGCGGGCTATGAGGAAGGCAGGATCTTGCTTTTCATCCGATTGGGCGTAGGCGATCGCGTAGCGACCGTCGGTGGTTTGGCGAACGGCCTTCACCCGTCCGTAGCGCCAGATGCGATCCCAGCCGATGCGGTTGGCTTCGCGATCGATGGAATCAAACACGTTCCCCGCTCGAGGGGTATAGGTTTCCACAAATGTCGGTTCCCCAAACACCTGCCATAGGTATCTAGCGGCACTGCCAGTTCGGCTCCGCTGAAAGTCATGCCAGGCCTCCCGCAGAGCGTAGCCGGGCCACCCCCAGATGTTGTCGGGGCAGGAATCGGAGTTGGAGCGCAGCCTCTCGTGCAGGGGAATTTGGGAATTGAGGCAGAGGCGCTTGTAGTTGCAGTAGGGGGCTGGTTCGCGCATGCCTAATGCGGCAATCTGATGGGTGGCTGCCCCGAAAATGCGCAAATAATCAGCCCAAATGTAGCTGCCCAGCCCACCCCCAACGGTGACAAAGTCGACTTCTGCTAGCGGTAAGCGGTTGGCTTGAATTTCGCGCGGATCGATTTGGCGTTCCTGGAGAATGTCTCGAGAGGTTCGCACTCGACGAATGACGGTTCCCTCAGGAGCTGGGGCGGGCGTGTTTGGAGGGGCAGAAGGGGTAGAGCTAACAGCGGCGAAGCTGACTGAAATGGAGAAGGGGCCTAATTGCAGGAGAGCTCCGGAGGGGACTGCTTCCTCTTGAATGCGTTGTCCGTTCAAGTAGCTGCCGTTACGGCTGTTTTGGTCGGTGGCCACCAGGCGATCGCCCTGCCAATCTAGCAGCAGGTGATAGCGAGAAATATTGCCGTCATTTAGCTCTACGGGGCTGGTGGGCAGTCCGTTGAGGGAGCTGGGCATGGCGATCGCCGCCCGCCCAAACACAATCGGTGCGGTGAGAGACTCTTGGCGGGATTGCCCGGTGGTTGGCTCTGTCCAACTGACTGTAACGATTGTCGACCTAGACATTTATATCCACATAACGAATTGACCTTGGCAATGAATGTCTGATACGGATTCAAGTTATTTCAACCATCCCAATGGTTTTTGAGGCTCGCTGGGGTTGGCCAAAAAGGCTTAGCTTTCTTAATTTTTCTGGCCGCGAGACTTGTCGTGAGGGGATCTGAGAGAAGCAGATTTTGCCTGTGTTGACCGCTGTCACCCAACATCTGAAAAATGGGGATGGAATGCCAGAGAATCCTTATTTTGCAATAAACGTACTGGTGATCAGGTAGCCATCGTATTTGCAAACCCAGCCCAGGTCTTTGGCTTCTTCCAGCGTGTATTTGTGGCCCTGCGGGCAGGAGAACAGACGGTCTTTGACCACATCGAAGACCGAGCCGGGAGGGTTGGCGGGTGGGGGCTGTGCTGGTTCAGCGGCTGGCGGCGTGGGGGTGGCTGCTGGTGGTGACTGAGGGGCGGTTTTGGGCATGGGGGAGGCTGGCTGTGGCAATGGTGCGACGGGGTAGACGCGATCGCGCAGAATGGTGGCTTGTTCGGCTGGAGGCTTCACAATCACGGTTTCTGGAACCGAAGCCAGGTTCTCCACCGTGAGTTCGATTTCACCCAGTTGGATGGTGCACCCTTGAGTCAGCATGGTTGGCCCAGTCACCAACTGCCCCCCCACGTAGGCGGGGTTATTGGCTTTGAGATTGGTCAGGTAAAAGCCGTAGTTGAGCGGATTAAAGGTAATTTCCACATGGCAGCGGGAGACGGTGCGATCGCGATCGGTCAGCGATGGCAGCACGATAGTGCATTGGGCGGGATCTCGACCGATGCGGATGGGACCGCCCTTCAGTTCGGGAGCGTCCGCCTGAAGTTTGCGGGATACCCGTTGTCCCGCCTGCATCCATGCCAGCGTGATGTGACTCATTCTGTCTCCTTGCCCAATCGCCCTCTTGATTGCAGGGGCGCGTCATCTAGAGTGCCCTTTTCCTCAAGAATAGATAGATTGAACCACGCCGCAAGCAGATGACCTGTGACGGCGATCGCCGCTGACATCGCCGCATATCTGCTAGAGCATGTCTAGAACGAGTGGACGGTCAAGGAAGTCAGTCGGAACCGATTTATTTTTGGTGCTTGCTTAGCCAGTGGACGATCAGCGGGTTGACCAATTCGGGGCGCTCGTCATGGGGGCAATGACCGGTTTTGGGGAGGGAGACAAACTCAATGCGATCGCTGAATTTCTCGTACTGTCGCCCCCGCTGAATGGGGGTCCATGGATCTGCCTCCCCCCACAGCACCAGCAGGGGGCAGGTGACTTGGGGGAGCAGCTCTTCTGGGGTGGGGCCGGGGTCGGCACGTAGGATGGCAGCAAAGACTTTTTGGGCTCCGGGATCGCAGGAGGGTTCGTATATGGCGTCAATCAGGTCGTTGGTGACGGCAGCGCGGTTGCCATATACCTGCTTGAGGGTGCTGCGAATGCGATGTTTTTGACGGACGCGATCGAACAGCCATGGGCCAACTACTTCGGAGTTCATCACTTTTTCGAAGGTTCCCATCATTATCCGCAGGGGGAAGAACAGTTCGGAGGGGCGATGGTTGAGACCGCCAGCACAGTTCAGCAAGACGGCTCCAGCGGAGATGTCTTGCTGGTGGGTGACCAGCATCAGGCTTAGTAACGCTCCGATGGAATTGCCCACAAAGACAGCAGGCTGCTGGATGAATTCCTGCCAAAACTCCGCGACCAAATCCCGCCACAGGTCCATGGAGTATTCGATCGCGGGTTTGTCTGACCCCCCAAACCCTAGTAGGTCGATCGCGTATACCTGATAGCCTGCTGCAGCCAGGACGGGGATGTTCTTGCGCCAATGGAGAATGGATGCGCCGAAGCCGTGCAGTAGAACTAAGGGGGTGCCGCTGCCAGTGACGGTGAAGCGGATGCTGTGCCCTTGCCAGGTCCAGGTTTGAAAGGGGGGGAGGTTGGTGGTGGCTGCTGGGATGGCGATGGCGGGAGTAGGCATGCTGCTGGCTTCAAGAACTGTTCTTATCCTAAACCGACCTTTAAGAACTGTTGCGGGGCTGCCATGTTCTGTTGAGCGATCTGTTGTTGCAGTTTTGGATTGGTCTGGGAGTAGAGGAACAC
>JBFRWN010000129.1:0-17597 GCA_051439605.1 Synechococcus sp. | reverse complement strand
AAAAGCTCTAGGCTTTAAACTGACAGTTCAACCTATGGCTTAAGGTCTAACTGATATGACTTCTAACAATTCCATTGCACCGGAACAGAGTCTAAGAGCTTGTTTTGAATGATTGGTTTTAACGTCCGGTGAATGGAAACGTTATGCGGAAAGAAAGCGACCATGATCCGTGGCACGAGAATAACGCTTCGTCCCGCTACAACAAATGACCGCCGGGACATCTACATGTGGCTCGTCGCATCTGATGTCACGGCATCCATGATGGGACCGCCTACATTCCCTGAAGTGCCGATTCCCACTTGGGATGAGTTCTTCGGTGATTACGCACCGCATTTCTTCGATGGGTCACGACCTCACTGTGGATGCTCTTTCATCATCGAGGTCGATGGCAAAGCAGTTGGGCACATCAATTACGATGGACTTGATTCCGAACGATCTATCGTGGAATTGGACATTTGGATGCGATCGCAAAGCTGCTGCGGTCATGGATACGGAACGGATGCAATGGTTGCGTTGATGCGCCACCTTCACGCCGACTTTGCGGTGGAAACTTTTATCGTTCGTCCTTCGCGCCGCAATCAACGGGCTATCCGCGCATACGAAAAGGCTGGTTTTCGATCATCCCGATTGTCGCTTGCAGATCGAACAAGCACATATGGTGACGGGGATTACTCCGATACGATTACACTTGAACGCAAAATGTCCGTATAACCAAGCGATGCACCGAAGCGGACTACGTTATCGTTTTTTCCACGATCGCTCGTGATGGTCCGCCTGCCCGGAGATCTCCATCGTTAGCCCGCTCTCACTTGTCTGCCAGAACACGGGAGGACAGCTGTCTGTAGGATGCGGTGCCATGGAGCTGAACGTACTCGCCCATCTCTATAGTGCGCTGAGGCAACGTGCGATCGCCTATCGTAGACGCCAAAACCTTGATGCAAAGACAGTGAAGGGAGTGCCGCAAGCGTTGAATATGAAACGATTGGTCCACAGGAACGTTAAACTTTCCGAACCAACACTTGACGAAGTTTCACGGGGTCATCGGTGATGAAATAATCTATCCCTCGTGCGGTTAGGTCGCGAACGATTTGTAACTCTTGCTCTGGAGCCAATGGGTCGCCTAACCACTTAGAATCTTGGGAAAATACGGTCCAAGCTCCAATTGATAACCCCTTTTGGTGAACCCGTTCCACAGTGTCTTCATCGAACATGGTCAAACTCATGTTAGTTTGGGTTGCCCCAATCAGACGTCCCATCCAACTGGATTCCATTAGATTACGGAGTAAGCCATTTTTGATAAACGCAGGAGAATAGGTGAATCCTGATTCCAGACCGGGGTAGGTGCGTTCCAGCCAGATCAGAGGCCAGAAATTGAACGACGTTACAAAGACGTTGGACTCCAGGCCCATTTGGCGAATCAGGTTAGCGACAGCAGTGCCTGTATGACGCTGGCCAAAATCTAGACTGTAGGCTTTGATTTCGATGTTTACCAGCAGTTTGCCTCGTGTCTCTTCCAGTACATCTTTCAGTAGCTCAATCTTTTTTTCACGACCATAGTCGATGACCTTGTCTCCTACGTTCAACTCTCGCTTAATGGTAAGTTGCTGGATTTCAGGCCAGGTCATAGCGGTAATAGTGCCAGGAGTACCAGTCAGTCGTTCGGTGTCCAGATCGTGAAACACGACTAACTGCTTATCTTTTGTCAAAAAGACATCCAGTTCTACTCCATCTAGACCCAACTCTATGGCCCGTTGGAACCCGGTCATAGTATTTTCTTGATGCTCTTCTGGTACGCCACGATGCCCAAAAATCAAAGGCTTAGAGGAGTCTTGGAAGAGGGAAGAGTGCTTACTTGCCATGATTTTCAACTATCCTCGCGGAAAGATGAACTAACGCTGATGCTATCAGCTTAGGTTCTGTCGTATGATTTGGACGCTTCCGCTAACTAACACTGCGTTGCAATGGCGGAGTATCAGCAATTAATCGGGATTAAAAATCACTGCTGCCATTGAACTTCACCGTTAGAAGTACTTCCAGCCTTTTACAAAATTGATGCACGTTGATCCCACACTAATTGCTGCGGCTTTAGGGGACATCGCTCGTTCCGAAGGAATGACACAAATTGCTCGCGAAACTGGTCTTGGAAGAGAGAGCCTTTACAAAGCTCCTGAGTACAGGACAAAAACTTGAAAAGTAGAGTAGGAGGGGGTTTCGTAGGATAACCACAACCAAACGATACCCCATGAACGAGATTAACCTGCTCAGAGAACAGTTGCGAGCTCACTTACCCTGGCATGGAGCCCGTCTGAGCTTCGTAGCGATGTTCTTGATGGCACTGATTCGGGTCAGAACAGTCGACTTTAGCCAGCTAGCGGTGGCTTTTGGTGGCAACACCCTCGTTGAGTCCAGTTACAAGCGCATCCAACGCTTCTTTCGCGGGTTTGATGTAGACGAAGTGGCAATAGCAAAAGCGCTTGTAGCCATACTCGATATCCCCGAACCCTGGGTGCTCTCGGTGGACCGAACTGAGTGGCAATTTGGCCAGAGCGTCTTCAACATCTTGGTGCTGGGAGTTGTTCATCAAGGCATTGCCATTCCCTTGGTGTGGACCCTGCTAGAGAAGCGGGGGAACTCCAACACCCTTGAGCGTATGGACCTAATGGGTCGCTTTCTCGAACATTTCGGTGAGGCGAACGTTGCCTATCTGTGCGGGGATCGAGAGTTTGTCGGGCAGTTGTGGTTCAGCTACCTCAAGGCGGCTCCCGAGACTCCTTTCCGGATGCGTATCAAGTGCAATCATCAGCTTTTCGATGGACGGCGCTCGTTATCGGTGAAGACCATCTTTGCCGATCTCCAACCCGGACAGCAAAGGATACTGCGCAAGAAACGACGACTGTGGGGCCATTGGCTATATATTGCAGCGTTGAGGTTGGATGATGGCTCTCTACTGGTCATCGCCACCCAGACTGCGCCCCAAAGCGCCATTGCCGATTACGCCCAGCGTTGGGGAATTGAAACTCTCTTCGGCATGTTGAAAACCCGAGGCTTTCGTCTTGAGGATACTCATCTGAGGGATTCTGAGCGCTTAGGCAAACTCTTTGCTTTGCTCTCTCTCGCTTTGGCGTGGGCGGTCCACATTGGCTACTGGATGCACGAGTTTGAGCCCATAGAAATCAAGAACCATGGCAGAAAGGCCAGAAGTATTTTCCGCTATGGACTCGATCATCTCCGCTCTATCATGCTCGATCTACAGCATAAAAACGCACAGTTCCTACATGCTTTGGAGTTTTTGTCCTGTACTTAGACAAAGCTCTATCGACTGAGGGAAATCCAGAGTTTGCCACCGTACTTAAAGTTATACAGGCACTTGGCTTGCGCTTAAGAGCGACTACCGTATGAAATCTGGCACTCAAAATTGTCCTTCTAACTTCAGTGCAGCGGACGTGAAAGCGAGAGGTTGTAATTTGAAAATACAACTATTCCACCCCGCTGACTATCACCGTTAGAAATCAATAATTCTGCGAATGCGTCTTGGCGAAACAGTTAATTTAATTACGCAAACTTAGGAAAACTGAGTCTAATGTAAAACTTAAATCTGCTACAGCATTCAAGGAATTTGAGTACTAGAGATACTAAGAAAGCCAGAGAAAGGCACACCTGCTTTATACAAATACCAGAATGTACGATACTTTTATTTTGTGGTACCACCTGGAACCGCATACGTCCTGACGGCTGCTCCTTAGTCATTATCTTCATACGTGGGTTACTCAGAAAATTCCAAAAAAATGCACTAAAAATCGGGAACATTTCATTAGAGCTAAATACTATTCGCAACTAGCAGCAGATTTCTATAAAGCTGCTGATGCCACTAAATTTCCTATGAAAGCGACTCTTACTTAGCTATGGAATGCCAAATCTTGTGAAGTACTTTTTGTCAGTTAGAGGTATTGGTTTTGAAAGCACATTAGAGCATCAAGGTCTTACTTTTCCTCTTGGCTAAAATCAACTCCTACAAGCAAATAATTCATCGTCTAATGTTAATTTATAACGGAAAACAACTTAGCAATTTTAAATTATGTCTCTAGTCCTAGACAGATAGGAGAATAGTCCAGATTCTGAATATAGAACTCGGTTTTAGTGGAAGCTTTCAGTGCATCGTCTGTCAGCAAGTAATGTTTTCCCCTAATTAGTATGTCCAACCAGGAAATTTTCGGCATACCTCATCAATTGATAAAATGACAGATAGCTAACACGTTAGAACCACGTCTTGCCTCGGACTGCAACCTTGCTTCGATGTCAGAGAGAAGTGACCCTCCCAAAAATGTCGTTGGCGTTGCTCAGACTCTCGCTTCAAACCCTTTTGTTAGGCTGACATAGCCTATTAATCCTCTTGAAGTAAACTGTCCAAAGCAACTTTATTCTCTTTCTTCCGGGCGAATATGCTTGGACTTCCTTTCGTCCACTGGCTTGTAGTCTTGAGTGCAATTATTCTTGTTGCAGGGTTTTATGCGTATATCCGGGACACTCTAAGGGGAAAGACAACACCCAATCGCGTTTCTTGGGCAATGTGGGCACTTGCCCCCCTTGTGAGTGCATCTGCCGCTATAGCTGCGGGTGCTGACCCCTGGGCTCTCGTCCGAGTTTTTCTGGCAGGGTGCCTTCCCCTAGCAGTATTTCTCGCTTCTTTTGCAAATCCACAAGGCTATTGGCGGCTCACTCCTTTTGATTTAGCATGTGGGGCTTTTTCTTTGGCTGCTTTGATGGTTTGGGGGGCAGTGGATTCCCCCATAATTTCAATACTTCTTGCCATGACTGGCGATGGTTGTGCCTCAATCCCTACAATCCGTAAGGCATGGATGTTCCCAGAAACAGAGACAGGTTCAACATATATAGCGAGTGTTTTCAGTGTCTTGCTAGCATTACCTTCAATTCCCAAGTGGAACATTGAAAATTCAGCTTTTCAAATATACTTGCTGATTGTTGGCCTCCTAATCATAGGAGCGATCTACCGGAAGCGATTGGGTTTAGCACGTTTTAGATTGAGGTAATACTTTTTACTGGAAGCAACAATCCTTATCTTTTGCTTTTTATGAATACAAATTCTGACGATCTATCGATCTTCTGCTTGTTTTTATTTCTAGCTTTATTTTCTTGACTATGTTGCTGCAACCATTGCTCGGACCTCGTTAGTTTCTGGGTGTAAAACGCCCTGAGGAAAGCCTGGAACGGGAATCAATTGCATCGTTGAAGCTAGGGGAAAGCCCAATAACTGGCAAATCATAGGCGCGATCGCCAATTGAGAGAGTCCATCTAGGTAGACACCGGGGGCGAACGATTGCCCGATGCAAAACAGGGGCACATCCTGCACCTTAGCCGAGTTATCCCCTCGATCGCCGTCGGGAGTCATGCCAAGAGTGGAAACAATGACAATGTCGTATCCCGACTGTTGCCAACGGGGAATAGCGTGGGCCAGAAGATTATCAACGATCTGGACTTGCCCGAGATATTCTTTCGAGTCGGAGCCAAAGCAACGACCGGCATTCTCAATCCCCCTAGAATGTACCAACAGGAAATCTGGATTCCACCAGTAGCGCAGCAATTCGGCATCCGCAAGCAGATGGGAGTTAGGGTAGGAATCCTCCCAATAGAAGCTGCCGTGTTGAATGGGCATGCGCTCGTCATTTTGCTGGCGATCGCGAACCGGATTAAAGGGGGCGCGGTTGTAAAATTCAGCAAACCACGAACAAGCTGCTGCTGCAGTTGTCAATCCGTTCTGGACAGCCAAGTGAAACACTCCGATCGGGTTGGAGAGTTGGGCAAATTCGCGATCGCCAGTGAAAGGGGTGGCGACGGTCGGATCGATGGCCTGCTGAACTCGGAGGATTGGAACTACACCGTGCAGATTTACGAACCGCATCCGGAGATTCTTGACGGGGCTTGAACCTTTCCAGAGATAGTGCCGATGCGATGAAATCGCGAAATACAGGAGTAGGATGCAGCCAGGTTCAGTATTGATAGGTGAGAACTTTATGAGGCTTTATTTGATCTGGCCCCTTGCATCTATCCTTGTTCTGCTGGGTTCCTGTACCGTTCCAGAGAGCCAACAAACCACTCAAAGGCCGAATAACCCGTCCATCGAAACTTGCCAGCAGCCCCCTTCGCTTCCCGATGACCCCCCGGTAGCGGTGGTTGAAAGTAAAGATCGAGACATTGCAAACATCGCTAGAGGACAGAAGGTTTACGTTCCCTTCTATTCCCAAATCTCACTATCCGGGGGGTTGAGAACGCTGGACATGTCGGGGTTTCTCAGCGTTCGCAATACCAGCGAAACCGAGTCCATCCTGATTACTGCCATTCGCTATTACGACACCAACGGTCGGTTGGTGAGGGACTGTCTTTCGGCCCAAAATTTACGCTTGCCACCGATGGCAACCACCGAGTTTGGCATTGCAAGAAGCGATCGCAGTGGGGGGTCGGGGGCGAATTTCATTGTGGAATGGGTGTCGGAAAGCGAGGTCAGCGATCCGTTGGTAGAAGCCATCATGCTGGCTGCTTCAGGCAACCAAAGCTATACGCTGCTCAGCCAGGGGCGCGTCATTGAAGAATTCAAGTAAAGACTTCTATTGATAGAGATCAGCTATGTCTGTAGGGCTATTCGAATTTCTCTGCATTGTTGTCGGAATCCTGTTGCTGACCAGCGTTTATGCCAGCATATTATCGAACAAGTTTGGTGTCCCTTCACTGCTGTTATTTTTGCTGATTGGCATGCTGTCGGGATCGGAGGGGTTGGGCGGAATCCACTTCGAAAATTACGTGGCAGCCAATGCCATCGGGAATGTTGCCTTAATTTTTATTCTGTTTTCCGGGGGGCTGGGGACCCAATGGCAGCGCATCCGGCCGGTGATAGGGCAGGGGTTGGTGCTTTCTACGGTAGGTGTCGTGCTCACCATGGTCATCTTTGGCACGTTCACCTGGTTCATCTTGGGTAGTTTTTCTTCGTTTGCCATTGGATTTAACGGGATTAGTTGGGGGGAGGGATTGCTGTTGGGGGCAATTGTTTCCTCTACGGATGCTGCTGCTGTGTTTTCTGTCCTCAGAACGAGCAATTTAGAACTGAAGGGGAACTTGCAACCATTGCTGGAGCTGGAATCGGGCAGCAACGATCCCATGGCGGTATTGCTCACAACCACTTTGGTCAGCACCTTGACTGCCGCCAATGCCTCTGCGGTTGAATTGCTCTCTACATTTCTCTTGCAATTTGGCGTGGGGGCGGCAGTGGGAATTGGCGGTGGATACGTCATGAGTTGGTTTGCCAATCGCCTTCATCTGGATACCAAAGCGCTGTATCCCGTCTTGATGATGGCACGGGCGTTATTGATTTACGGAATTGCGGCTGCTTTGCAGGGCAATGGATTTTTAGCGGTCTACTTAGCAGGCGTGGTATTTGGCAACCGCCCCCTCCGACAAAAACAAAGCATTGTGGAGTTTCACGAAGGAATTGCCTGGTTGATGCAAATTGTGATGTTTTTAGTCTTGGGACTGTTGGTATTTCCGTCTCAACTGCTGGCGATCGCTCCAATCGCCGTAGCCCTTGCCCTCTGTCTGATGTTTGTTGCTCGACCTTTGAGCGTATTGCTCAGCATGGTGTTAACGAAATACCTCCCCCCCGAAAAACTGTTTATTTCTTGGGTAGGGCTGAGGGGAGCCGTACCGATTATTTTGGCGATCGCCCCCATTGCTGCAGGAATACAGGATGCTCGGGTGATATTTAATGTGGTTTTCTTTATCGTTTTAGTGTCAGTCACCATCCAAGGGTTTACCTTGGCTCCAGTTGCCCGATCCTTGAAATTAGCAAAATGATAATTTATCAATGATTCAATTTCTTATATTGCTCCGGAAAAGCTTTTTTGTCACTTTGCTTGATGTTGACAATGCTATTTACATGACCTCAATAGTTAAAGGGTTGCCGCAGCAGAAACATCGGCAAGCGATCGCGTGGGGTACCTTCAGCGAATTCATAGGAAGAATTGTTCTGATTGGATTACTCGGAGCTTTTTTGAGGCAGAATGAAGCACTTTTTACACTGTTCGAAATTGAATTTACACCGGATGCGATTTCTCTATTCATCGCGGGATCGTTTTTGATCGTAAAAAGTAGTCATGAATTATATCTGTATTCTAGAGATCTGGAAGGTACTCAGCAACTAAGGCGTACAGCCGAAAAATTTCCTCTGTTAATGCTCGAAATGACCATTGTAAACTTAATCTTATCACTAGATACAATTATTGTAGTTGCTTCCAGAGCCCAAGACTTTCCATCCATTATCTTTATTTTTTTGATGTCAGGCGTTATTCGTTTGTTTGCAATCGACAAAGTAGCCACATTGATTGATCGATACCCTTCTGTCAATATAGTTATCCTGGTTTTACTGATTCTAATTGGCTTCGAGCTTTTCCTACAAGGGCTATGGTTTGAGTTCCCTGAAGAGATATTTAATGTAGCGATCTTACTCGCTATACTGATTGCGATTGTCGATAGTCGCAGACGGTCCAATACCAAATCTCTAAAGAGGAACTTCATACGGCGTCAATGATGAAATCCCATCCAGTGAAGGATTGAATAACAGTATCGCTCAAGCCATCTAAAAGTTCTTGAACTCGTTGACGTAATGCCTTCAAATTCGGGAAACGTTCCCATTCGATTTGTCATTTCAGATGCTGCCACAATCGCTTTCTTGCAACTTGTCAGAGTTTGCCTGCCACCGCTCTAGCCGCACAGGTAGCATTTTCATGCGGCTGAGACGTTTCCACAACGCGAACGCTTGGTGCTCGTACATATCCAACCGTAATTTGCCTGGCAAATGTTCCAAAAACTCCCGTGCCACTTGCAAATCGCAGCCGGTTATTTGATGTAGAACTCCCGCCGCCTCGAACAATACATTGGGGTTGAGGGGCTTGAGGGCACTCAACTGCCAATGCTGCGCTGGAGTGATATCTCCTCGTTCGATACGGCGCAAACTGTCGATGGTGGCCAGAACCACCAGGCGATCGCCCGAATTGTCTGGGGAGTAGAAGAGTCAAGCGGAGAGGGTTGCATCCCACAACCACAAACAACGACAGCAGGACATGAGAGTCAGCATCGCAAGCTTTGTTATCTCGAACAAGCGGACAGTTGCGAATCCTGGCTCTGCTCTTAGACGAACAGATGTGCCCCCTCAAAATATTGTTTCCAAGACTGGAGCGCCCGCAACTGCGGGGTTTTCTTGAATTGGTGCCCCTTCATCCTACGCAATACTCCATCGAGAAACGATACTGCATCGCAAATGAAACCACCTTTATTAAGCATGACGCATTCAGCTCGCTCCGCCATGGCCGCATCAGTCATCTCCGCCCGCGATGGAATGCCTTGTTTGACCAACTGCTCCAACACTTGAGTGGCCCAGATGACGGGAATGTGGGACGCTTCGCAAATCCACAGGATTTCTTCCTGGATTTCTGCTAAGCGTTGGTAACCAAGTTCGATCGCCAAATCCCCCCGTGCAATCATGATCCCTAAGGGCTGTTTGCCGGCGGATTGAACGACAATTTCGGGCAAATTGCGGACCGCTAAAGGGGTTTCAATTTTTGCGATCGTGCCGGGCAGCGGTTGTTCGGGATGCAGGCGCGCGGCAATTTCCCCTTGTAGCAGTGCAATGTCCCCTGCCGTCTGGACAAACGAGCAACCGATAATGTCTGCATTGGGAACCACAAAGTCCAAATCGGCGATGTCCTTTGGGGTCAGGGGACTGAGGTTCAGATTTGTATTGGGAAAATTAAGCCCTTTCTGGGACCGTAACTTGCTGCCTTTTTCCTTCGCAAAAGTAATCCGCAGCGTTGCGGCAGACTCATCAGTTTCTAAAACAACGGCACCAATTTTGCCATCGTCTATCCAGACCTGATGGCCCACTTCTAAGCGATCGATCGCTTCCGGGATCGAGCAATAGACTACGGGTTGAAAATTATCCTGCCGATCGCAATGATGTTTCGCAAGGAGAAGCGTATCGCCTTTACGCACTCGCAATGGCTTGCCACAGTCTGGAGGTAGGACAGTCCGCGGTTTGGGACCGGACAAATCCATCAGCACCTTGCAGCGCTGACCCGTTTCCAGTTCTGCACGTCTGACATTCTGAACCATTCCAGACCAAGCGGTTTGTGTATCGTGGGCACAGTTAATCCGCGCGCAATTCATGCCACGTTTGAGAAGTTCGCGCACCAATTCGTAATTTTCTGCGGCTTCAGAAGGCATCGTCACCATAATTCTGACCGCGCGATCGCCGAACATTGGGCCAAACAGTTCGTCAGTATTCTGTTGCAACCGTTGTTCGCCTTTAAAGAAGGCTTCGAGGGAAGGGCGTTGCGGTAAATCGTCCGCCTGAACGGAGGCAATCCTACCTAAACTGGAAATCACGGCATCGAGATTGGTTAAAACTCGCGATTCAAGACGGCCGAGTGAGGATAACCCTAAAGGCATGAGTGCCATTTGGATGGCACGAAGATCGTGATTTCTGAGAATTAAATAGTAGGCCAAGTTGAGAGCACTCTGAAGAAAAGCCGATCTCGCAATCCTCGGTTTCCAGAGCTGAAAGATTTCCTGACCATCGCGAACAACCTTCTCTCGTAAATATAAAAGGTCGTTCAATAAATGTGCTGGTTCAGCCAGGTCTGTTCGGCAATAATTGTAGGGCAGGTAGGTTCGATCTTCCTGCAGTAAATGAGTCACGGTCTTACTCTCCACTGATGACTGCAACGCTACTTTGATTCGTTGAATACGAGGGTGAAACGATCGTTAGATGTAAGGACTTGCGAAACTCTAAATCTAGATATTTATGACGGATATCTTCCCAATCAAATAATTCATCGATTTGCCTGTCTTGCATCAATTGCTTGAGTTCGGGGAGTTTCGCGGGTTTAGGTCCAATCGCTGTTAGGGTTGCTGTCAAAACCCTCAGATCTTGGACTGTCCCGAGTTTGTCTTGCAGGTACTTGAGTTCTTTAATCCAGGTGGAATAGTGCTTGGGATAAAAGTCGGTAAATAACTCTGTTTGATAGCGAATATACTTACAGGTTTTGCGCAGGTTGTGCAGGTGAACGAGGTCCTCCTTTGATTGAGGGGTGGCAGAGACTAGCCACCCTGGATGAATCAGCAGATCGGCCAGCAGCGGACTGAGGAGTTCCGGCAGGATGAGGCTTACCGGTAAAGTCGCAATAAGTTCGAACTTTGGGCGATCGAACCACTTGGAAAACCCCTGCTTGAATTTTTTGTAGCGGGAATGGGAAAGAAACAATCTGACGCCTGCCAGTGCTTGCCTCCGCCGCTTCGCAAACGTATCGAGCAGTTTACTCAATCGCTTTTGTTCTTTTTGATGAATGCACGGATAGTACTCTCCTTCCAGGCGATCGATTTGAACATCCAGATCGCGCAGCTCCCCCAAAGTCTTGGTCAGTTGCCGCACGCGAGACTCGCGAGCAGCTTTGGGTAATTTCACGACCTTGTCGAAGATCCGCAAAGCCGCCCCCAGCCGCCGACTGTTGACCCTCATTTGATGCAAATACTCGGGATCTAGGTCTTCTATCACCCCTTGCTCGCAATCGGTCATCTGTTGATAGTGCTTGTGGATGACGGAGAGAGCGTACTCCCCAACCAGAGGGGTGGAACGATTGCCCCCATTAGCGTGGGTCAAGCTATCTCGGACTGTCAGTTCTGCGTCCATCCTGCACCTCGGCCAACCCTGCCCTCGTGCTCCGTCAAAATTCTAGGAAACGGTCTTGAGGATTTAGTGAAGTATTCCTCCATACAGAGTTATCAAGCTCTGGCGATCGAAGAAGGGGAAGTTTAGCGCAAGCAATGTCTACTCTTTGACAGTTGCTATTTATTACAGATTGCTACTTTTGTAGCTCGAATTCGTCCCTACTGTTTTGGCTAAGTAACCATGAATTGAGAGATAAATTCAATGGCTTACGGTCAACTATTATATTTAAAGCACCTGTTGTAGGAGTTTGCCAGTGGTTAGCAAAGATGATTTCTTATATCCCCTTTATCAATATCAGGGGAAGTTTACTCCAGAAGACTTTGTTTTTAATGCTAACCTTCAAGAATTTGCTTTAAAAACTGGATACATAGTATCTCTGCAAACCAGTGGAAAGCTTACTTCAGAGGATGCCTATCAACAAATAAAAGCGCTGGTCAAAGAATTAAAGATTAGTCGTAAAGAGCTGGGCATCCAAGATAAAGATAAAGATAGTTAGATCTGTTGTATGGATAGAGGTGTGTTCGGTAATTATATAGAAATATCCAATTTTAAGAGTGCTAGTTAGGAATTAAATTCTGCAGGCGAAGGTGAGCAATTTGAATAATTTCTGCGATCGCCTGTTTCCGCTCGGTCTCCACAGTATTGGATAGGCGGCTTTCAAAAGCGTTCAGAATGCTCGACTTCGTATGGTTCTTCACAGCAATGACAAAGGGGAAACCGAAGGTCGCTTTGTACTGTTGATTCAACCGTAGGAATAACTCGTACTCTGCTGGCAAGAGGCGATCGAAACCCACACCTGCCTGTTCTTGCACGGAGGCATCCGCCATTTTGGCTTTACTGCCCAGGTCGGGATGGGCGCGAATCAGGGCAATTTGCTGCGCTTCACTCGTATTTCTAACAATCTGGGTCATGCATTGCTGGAGATGGTGGCGATCGCGAAAGGGTCGCAGCTGCCAAACCTGACGAGCAATTTCAGGACTGTCCTCAAAAACAGCTCCCAGAATGTTGACAAAGTCCTCTTCGCTGGCCTGGTTCAGATCCCCGATGGAGTAAGTCATTCTCTTGCATGAATGAAGCTACGGCATTCTACCGTCGAGCCCCGATTTGACAGCGAATTTACGCGATGAATTTAAGCGGTAAACACCTGCTTGTCAGCGTTAGCTGATTCTAGTTGGCGATACTGCTCCAACAGCTTGGCGAACGGCACCTTTAGATCGGCTTTTTCTTCCACAATGGAAGTCTGCAGGATAAAACTCAGCAGCCCGATCGCCTGCAGAATGGGCTCCGCCTCCATCCACACCGGCAAAATACGCACCTCAAACGTGTGTTTGTCAGGAAGGGCCAGAGCGATGTTACTGAGGTTGAAATCACAGTATTTTGTCAGCCCAGTTGCCCTTAGGCGATCGCGGGCAGTTGGCCAGTCTAAATCGAGCCATTCAGGCTGTTCCACCAAACTAAGGAGGGAGTCAGGCCAGTGACCCAAACGTTGGCAGTGAGGGTTGGTGCCAAAATGTTGCTTCAGGTCCAGGCCATACCGGTTAAACCAGCGTACTAAGTTGCGCAGAACGCGGGGACAGCAGAGCCGAGTGGCATCAAAATGCAGGTGAATGGCCCCCTCCACTGGAATGGTAAACCCACAGGTGCGTGCGATCTCCAGCAGTTGACCGATGCGATCGCCTTCAGTTCCGACCATGGGCGGCACAATCAATTCACAAGGGCGCTCCCGCTCCCCCGGCAGAGGGGCCGCAATGGCGATCGGTGGCCCCACTCGATCGCGCACCCGGATCATTCCCCCCGGCCCCCCTTCGGGTTGAACGCCAAACAGACTCGCCACAGGGTTCAGAACTTGTTCTAGCGAAGCTTCCGGATTGGCCACCCGCTGTACCAGTCGCAACAGCCGGATATCGTCGCTGACAATGCGATACCAACCGGGTCGAGGGGGATGTTGGCGCTGACAATCCGCCTGCAGAGTCAGATCGTCTACGCACCGAGCAACGGGCAACCCTTGCCGATCGCGCACTTCAAACCCCAGCGTCAGGTTTTCTAGTACGGGAGTGCCGGCTATTTTGCTGGGTTCCGATTGGGGGTGAAAAAAGCGACGCACCTCGCCGTTAAATTTCTCGGCGATCGCTTGTGCCAGCGTGGCTCGACTGCTGCCTCGCGGGGCCATCAGCTCGATTTCAATCCCAACCTTCCAGGAGAAGTCGGTAGAAACAGCCATCGTCGCAATCTATCGCTACCAGACAAGTCCCAGAGCGGTTTCCACCACCTCATCGTTACCCATGATGAGATTGCGGCCAATGCGCAATTTTGTATCCCAAGTGGAGATCTCTCCCCAAAAATCCCTCAGTTGCTCGGCGTCGTCGTAGGTGTACCCCTCGAAAAAGTAGTCGATGGGATCGGCTGTATTCAGGGCTTCTATGCGGGCATCCAACAACATCTGTTCGAGGTAGGCCACATTTTCTACGCCCCAGAGGATTTTGCGGCCGATTCGAGCTTTCGCATCCCAAGTATCCGTCCCCCAGAAACTGGCCAGGACTTTGGCGTCCCAATAGTCGTATTGGCTATCTGCGAACGCCTGGATTTCTTCATCTTGTTGTGCGATTAAGGGTGCCTCTGCCACAGCAGGAACTCCAACTGTGGTTTCTCCATCGGGTGGGGCTTGGGCGATCGCCTGCAAGCATCCAGCCGAAAACATCGATAAGACGGCGATCGCCAACCCTGCCAGCAGCTTGACCAGCTCGATGCGGAACCTCATTGCCATTCCTCGCGAAAAAATAAGTAAGTTGGGGCCATTTCAGGTCAGACAGTGGCTTCAGTCACCGTGGAGGTTGTCGCCACAGAATTGTCCTAACGACTTGGCGATCGCTTTACGGCCAATTAGACCCACGATTGTTGAGACTGACAACGTATAGATCTGGGTTCATTTCAATTCACCCTATGGACGTCCGCCCCATCAAGGGTCCAACCAACCCAGGAAAAAGTTGATAGGCGGCCGTAGCAGCCTGTATGGGACCCACCACCACATCTTTCTTACCCGTCCGACAAGCATCCCAAATCGCCTCCGCAATCTCCTCAGGCCGCTGACTGGTAAAACTATCCACCGCTTTCTCCATCTGCCGACGGTACTCATCCCTAGCAGATTCTGAACCCACAAACATCGCCCGCTGCGGTGGCTTTCTCGATCGCGATCGCCACGTCGGCCAGCGGCTCCAGCGATCGGGCCGCCAGCGCCAGCCGATACCCCTGGCGAGCAAACACTTCAGCCGTCGCTCGACCAATTCCAGAGGAGACACCAGTAATCAGGGCAACTTTAGACATAGCGACATTTTGATGGTTTCGCTGTTGGCAAGAATTTCAAATACTTCTTTCTCTAAGTTTTTAGGTAGGCCTTCAACAATATTCTTCATCCGAAACCAATCCGATCGCGATCGACACACAGCATATAATACGTAAACTAAAGTGAGTAAATTATTATCCTTAAAGTAATAACGGTGCAGTCCAGTACAAATATAAAGTTTTCTATTGAATTTGGAACTGATTGACGGTAATTCAGTGACTGTTCCAGGAGAATTGGTTAAATCAAGATACGAGTTATTCTGCTGTCTCTCCTTTCATTCCTATAGCTTGCATAGCTATGGCACTGTCAGAAATAGTAAAGGTTGCCTCTCTATCTGATGCTTATCGTTTGAATGGCTGATGGGTCTAGACAAGGGTCGATATGGCCTTAACTTTGCCTGGGAGCTTCTCGGCATTTTTGAAGATTTTAGTCTATATCGAGGCTGCTCTTAAACTTTGCATAATCTTCCCTTAACAGTAACTCACTTTTGAGGAAAACATTATGAATGGCTTCATCGTCAAAATTAAAACCTTATTTGTTCTTTTGCTTGTGGTGGGGTTTGCGATACTAGCGAGTCCAGCGGAAGTATGGGCGTTGGATGTAACTCCCGGGCAGTTTGTGATACTTAAAGCGAAAAAAGATTTAGGGGTTCCTTTGCATAGTTCTCCCTTTCCAAGTTTAAAAGGGCGCGTGCAGGACGGTACTAAGGCTGAAGTGATAGGAACGGACGGCATCCGCCATTGGATCCAGCTTTCGCTGCCCGATGCGCGCGAGGGGTGGATTGTTGAAAAGTACGTTAAGGAGGTTGTGGATGATGGCGGTGGCAACAATGGAGGAGAGGGCCCGATCGATCTGGCTGCTGATGAAAAGAAAGTTTGGGGGTCGTTGTCAGGATGTCGGGAGGTAGTCGGTCAGGGCAGAAGGCGACCTAAAGATGACGGTGAAATTCGGTTAGCAAGCTGGAATATTCGCTGGTTCCCAGATGGCCAACCCAACCAGAGTAGTTCCGGTACGGATTTAGATTGGTTGGCTTGTTCGTTGGCTTGGATGGATGTGGATGCGGTGGCTCTGCAGGAGATTAAGACGACTGGGAACGCCAATTCGGCTTGGTCGCAGGTAACCAACAAGCTAGCAAGCGATGTGGGTGGTGACTGGCAAGTCAAGCTGAATGGATGCAGCAATGCTGACCAGCAGCATGTGGGTTTCTTGTGGAATGCTAACAAGCTTGATTTTTCTAACGAGCAGGAAATCTGGCAGATGAATGGGTCTGCGGATGACGCGTCCTCTCCCTGCGCGGGGAATTTGCGTCCTGGTTATGGCGGTTTGTTTGAGTCTAAGGACGCGAATGGTTTTGATTTCTATGCGGTATCCGTGCATTTAGACTCTGGGACCAAAAATAAGGATTTCAATACGAGACAGACTGCGTACGATCGCCTCGATACAGTGGCTTCTTTAGCCGATTCTTTAGATAAGGATGTATTGATATTGGGAGATTTCAATACGATGGGGAATAAAGAAGGCAATGTCTCTGCTTTGAAGGAACTCAACACCCTAAAAAGTAAAGCTGCCAGCGAATCTCCTGGGTTCGATCGCTTGGATGTAAATCCAGCATGTACCGAGTACTTTCAGAAAAAAGGGGGGTGGTTAGATCACGTTCTGGTCACCAAGAATACGGAGGAATTGAGCGATCCGAAGGTGTCTGTAACGGGATATTGTGCGGTCGAAGGTTGCGCTCCTATTAGTGGGAGTATGCCAGCAGCGTACACCAATTTATCGGATCACTGTCCGTTGTTGGTTGACTTCAGCAATAGCGATTTGGATAATTGATGACCGACGGTTTGTCTGAAGGTCTTTAGCCTTCGCGTAAGCAGCCATAAAAGTTTTTGAAAAGCCGAGGGTTCTCTCTCGGTTTTTTTGCTGGCTTGTTTGTGTTACACGAAGGTAAGGTTTTGAAGATTTTGCTGCTGCTATTGGTAGGATTTAAAGATTGCTGGTGGTGAAGGTAAGAGAGGTTGCCGAGGGAATGTGGAAGGGGCGATCGCTGCCTTTAAAGAAGCCCAAGCTTTCCATCCGGAGCTAAAGATCCCTACCCCAAATTGGAATTTATTGTGTTGGTTGGGCAGCCTGCACGATTATACTTCCAACGTTCTATTTGCTTGCGAAAATGCTGTCAATTTAGCTTCAGATATAGTAGAGATTGCTGGCTATCGCGATAGTCGAGGTATTGTTAGAGCATTAACTGTAAATACTTCTGGAGCGATCAAAGATTTTAAGTTCTTTATTGAACACCACGACAATGACAGGTTGAAACCAAAAAGACAAGACTGGATTGACAAACTAAGTGTTGGAAACAACCCATTTACACCTGAAGTGATTGAAAGTCTATTTGACGAATAAACTCTTCCAATACTCACCTGCTCCATGAAAGCCCCCACCACCCCAGGAGACTTCAGATAGTTCGGTTTGAAA
>JBFRWN010000128.1:0-49941 GCA_051439605.1 Synechococcus sp. | reverse complement strand
TTTGTGGACAGCACGTCAAAACGCATTCTGTTTATCAGCAACGGTCATGGGGAAGATAACCATTCATCGTTCATCATTCGCAAGCTGAAGGAGACGCTTCCTTCGGTCGACATCGCAGCAATGCCAGTTGTGGGGGAGGGAAACGCCTATCGCCGTCTTGGTATCCCCATTATTGGCCCGACGAAAACTATGCCCTCTGGTGGCTTTACCTACGTCGATCGCTGGCTGTTGTGGAAAGATATTCGGGCGGGTCTGCTTTCTCTGCTTTGGCAACAGCTCATGGCAGTTCGCAAATACGCCCCCACTTGCGATCTCGTCTTTACCACGGGTGACGTTGTTGGGCAGACATTTTCCTATTTCAGTAAGAACAAATACATCTCCTTTATTTCCCCGATGTCAGCACTGTACGAAGGGGAGTTAAAGCCCGATCCGTTCCTGCGCTTTTATCTGACTCGCGATCGCTGTCAAGCCGTGATTACCCGCGATCCTCCTACAGCGGTCAGTCTTCAAAAACAGGGATTGACTAAAGCTAAATTCGGCGGCATTCCCTCCCTCGACTATCTTGTCCCGACTGGCAAAGATATTCGGCAAAAGCCAGACATCCCGGCGATCGCGTTGCTACCGGGGTCTCGCCTTCCGGAAGCCATTCGCAACTTTAAACTGCAACTGCAATTAGTAGCAGAAGTTGTCAAGATACAGTCACCAGACACCATTCAGTTCTACGCAGCCCTAGTCCCTGGAGTAATGGGCTGCTTACTGGACCTCGCCCATTCAACTGGCTGGCAATTGGATGTAGACAGTGGGGTGTTGAGTCTGCCAGGAAATGGCGATCGCCCCAAAGCAGAGGTGCGATGCTATGCCGATGCCTTTAACGATATAGTTTGTGGCTGTACTTTGGTGGTGGGTATGGCTGGCTTAGCAGTAGATCAGGCAGTTGCTATTGGCAAACCTGTGATTCAAATTGCCGGAGAAGGACCGCAATTCACCTATCCTTTTGCAGAAGCCCAAAATCGTCTTCTGGGATTGTCAGCCCAAACAATTGGTACTGAGGCTGCCACACCTGAGATCCTTCGTCAAGCGGCGCAGCGATTGGTGGAGACCATCTCAGATAAAGCATATCTGGAAGCTTGCGTGGTCAATGGGCGAGAGCGATTGGGGACACCTGGGGCATCGGAGCGCATTGTTGCCATAATTTTAGAGGTGTTAGGAGAGTCTCAAACACATCGTTAACGCCGCAAGCTATCGATCCTCTCCCGGATTGTTGGATTGATGAGTTGATGGGAGTATCTCGTTGAAACCGCCAACTGTAACTCGTTACGCTGGTTCTAAACTCCCAGCAACAGCCTATGTCGCCAACTTATCCGTCCGCGCTGCCATGATGAAATCATTGTTATGTAGTCCCCCGATGGCGTGAGTCCACCACGTAACGGTGACCTTACCCCATTCCGTCAGAATGGTCGGATGGTGACCCACATCCTCCGCATCGTTCCCCACACAGACGCTGAACTCCATAGCAGTTTTGAAATCCGGGAAAATAAATACCCGCTGCAATCGGTTTTCGTTTTGTTCGCGAATCACCGACCATTTGGGGACATCCGGCTGCAGTTTGGCAATTTCTGCAGGGGTCAGAGGATCGAGATTTCCGTGACAGGGGACACAGGTTTGTTGAGATAAATCGGTCATTACTCTGTTTCTCTTTAGGCAAACAGACTGAGATGATTTGTTACAATTAGTGGTGCATTTTCGACCGAATTTGCATGCAATTTTATCGACAGTGCACACTATCAATTGTAAGAGATCGGGCCTGAAAAACTCCATTGCTTTACAGAAGGAAGACTCAGCATAGTCTTTTGTCTTTTTTCACTGACGTGCGATGTTCGAGCACTTCGGAGCAAAACTGCAGCATATGTTCGTAGTGCGTTCCTTTCCAATAGATGCGATCGCAGCCCGGACAGAGCCAAAAGTCCTGGTTGTGGGCGCGAACAAAGGGTGGCAAACGTTTGTATATCAGGGCTTTTGGCACACTTTTTGTCAGGGAATTGCAGCGCAAACAGCGCTGTAACGGTTGAATTAAATCGAAGGCGCGATAGCGATGCAGAATCTCTAATACCTGTTTCCGTGGATCGCTCGATCGCAGGCAGTAGCCATATATAACCTGACTGTGCTTGAGCAATCCCCGATCGCGGGTCAAGAGGATACGATGCTCTTGACTCGATCGGGTAGCGAGCTCCTTATCGGTATAGCTATTGCTGTAAAGGGTATCGAAGCCAAGCATGCGTAGGCTGCGGACTAGCTTTCCCAAGTGAACATCTGCAATGAAGCGGAGTCTTGTGAGTCTTTTGGGGCGAACTTTTGAGAAAGACTCAATATCCAGACTTGAGAAGTAGGGGTAGACACTGACTCGATCTCCTTGCTTCAGCCGGTAGGAAAAATTGACGGATTTTCCATCGACTAACAATAAGTCGATCTCGGGATGGGGAACCCCGAGGGATTCCACAGCATCTTTGATAGAAGACCGTCCCTTAACGGTATGCATGAAGCTGACATATCTCTGTTCCAGAGGCAAAAAATCATTCAGTTCGGCATAAAACCGGAAACTGGCACGACACATGAAAAGGGTAAGTGAAGGCGATCGGTCGAAGTTCTCGACGACGTAAAGTCTACGACCTCGATCTTAACTACAGATTTGGGACGCATAGCGTTGCGAAGTTCAACCTGCAGGTGCGAAAAATAAAAGACGGGGCTTATTGAAGACGCAGCCCCGTGTCATTCAAAACAGATTCGTATAGCTTTAGTATCTCAGTCCTTCGAGAACCTGCAGGGAAGAAACCGGGAATATTGGGAGAATCTATAGGAATTGCAGAAAAATTGACGCTTTCAAAAAGCCATAACCCTTGCTGGGCATGTTTTATTACGTTTTTAGACAGTCCAGCAGCGGGTTGGACTTTGATTGCCTACATCAGGACAAGTCGCCCAGTATTGTCGCTAAGACAGGAACTACTCAACAGATTCTGCATCATATACCAGCACCGGTACCCGCTTGTAGGCAGGCGTCCCCGATCGCCGTTCTATGCGAGCTTTCATCAACACGTTGGCCTCTGGATAAAACATCATGGCTGCCCCTTGGCGAACGGAACCGCAAATAATCTCGATGTTGTCTAATTGACCGGCATCTCCTCTGACGCTGACGGTTTGGCGATCTTCAAACCCCGCAGTCTGGATGTCATCAGCATTCATTAAAATGCAATCGCGGTGGGGCATGCCGCGATATCGATCCCCCGATTTGTAAACCACCGTATTGTGTTGGGAATAGCTGCGGCCGGTCATCAGGGCCACGACAATTCCCCTCTCAGGGGACACTCCAAACTCCTTGGGTTGGGGAAGCTTAAGAATTGGCAGAGGGGTCAGCTGCATCCTTGCCTTTCCCGAAGGTGTCGGAAATTCCGGTTGAGTGAAAATCCGTCCGGAAATGGTAAATTCTTGCCGCGTCTGGTCAATTTGGCCAATTTGCTCGTAGCCGGGAATGGTGCGAGCAATCAGTTGCCGCACGTAACGGGTATTTTTCAACTGCCGCCAGTTGACCGGTCGATCGCCATGAATGCGGTGCGCCAACTCCGTCAGAAATTCGACTTCTGAAATCAGATCGGCATCTGTGAGGTGGGTTTTCCCCTCCTCATTCAACCGCACGAAATTATTACCTGACTCGGTGGTGGTTTTGTGGGGATTTTCGAACCGTGCGTACACCGGAACAATGATGGTATTGCGCTTTGCCAGTCCGTGGAAGTGACCCAAATTGGGCTTGGTGGATAAGTAGAAAATCGTATCGATCTGGCCCAAGGCCCGTTTCGCCTGCCTCAGGTCGGGATTGGCCGCATATAAATTCCCCCCCAAACACAACAGCGTATCCACCTGTCCGCGATCGCTGGCTTCGATCAAGGCTCGCGCGTCGTATCCCGGTTCGCGCTTCAGCGATCGCCCCAGTAGGGCTTCAAGGGCTTCGCGAATCTCTGCCTTCAGACGGGCGGTCACCCCCATGGATCCAAATCCCTGCACGTTCGAGTGACCCCGAATTGGCATTAACCCTGCCCCTGCTTTGCCCGCATTGCCCGTCATCAAAGCAGTATTGGCAATGGCAAAAATGTTGTCCACACCGTTGGCTTGCTGGGTAATGCCCATCGCCCAAGCAAACACCACCCGCTCGGAATCGGAGATCGCCCGTGCAGTCGCAGCAATTTCCTCCCGCGACAGTCCACAGGTTTCCACAATCGCTTGCCATGACAGCGATCGTGCCTGCTCTAATACCTGCTGCCAACCTTCCGTGTGAGCCTGCAAAAACTCCACCCGGACCAACTGCTGCTCCAGTAAGTACTTTTGAATGCCGACAAAAATCGCCAGATCGCTGCCGGGAATCGGTTGCAGGAACAGGGAGGCAATTTCCGATCCTTGTATCAGAGAAGATAGCGGAAAGGCAGGAGAGCCAAACTTGACTAACCCCACTTCGCGAACCGGATTGATGACAATCACCTTGCCACCGCGATCGCGCAATTGAATCAGTTCGTTCATCAGTCGGGGATGATTGGCGGGGGCATTAGAGCCCACCAACACAATGCAATCTGACTGACGCAAACTCTCCAAACTTACCGTAGACGTGCCAGTACCAAAGACCGCTTTTAATCCCACCGATGACGGAGCGTGACACAAATCCGAGCAATCCGCCAAATTATTTGAACCCATTGCCCTCATCATCAGCTGCAACAGGTAAGCTGCCTCGTTGGAGGATCTGCCGGAGCTATAAGACGCAACCCGTTCTGGCAATCGCTGAAAAGCTGATGTGGCTAAATCGTAAATCTCTTCCCACCCAATCCTTTGGAAATGAGATTGCCCTGCCCGGTAGATGACGGGAAAGCTCAAGCGGCCGAGGCGATTGGCCTCCATCGAACTAAGTTGTGTTAGATCCGAGAGACTGTAACGTTCGAAAAAATGTCGCTCAACCCCTGCTTGTAATTCGGAAGCAATAGCCTCAACACTTTTCATGCACCGTTGCAACCTATCTCCTGCTTCGTTGGTAAAGCCACCTTTTTGCCCACCCGTCCCCCAAGCACAGGAAATACAGGCACTCTTATGAAAGAGGGTTTTCCAGAGCTGCAACCCCTTTGGAGAGAGAGTCTCCTCCGCCCAATACTGCACAAGAGGCCAACCGCCCCCCATTTTCTGCTCGGGAGGGCGTCTGTTGGGATGCTCTTCTTGACCGGTATTAGACAGGTTTTGCATATTCTCGACTTCCTCAGACCGATGGAGTCTATCTCGAGCAGGTGATGACCACAGGGTAGGTGAAACGCAATCGAGGGGGAGTGGATGTAGTGTTTTGTAATCTCAACCCTCACGTTCAACTTACAGCCATAGGAATTAGTAATACCGAGCGTCTACAGACTTCATTGCGAAGTCAATAACTGATTAGATTGTTTTGAGGCGGATACTATAGGACGCATATTGTTTCCTATTCTTTAAAGAATGAGCAGCTTAAGAGTAGGTGAGCTTCTTGTCAAAGCAGGCTTGCTTTCTGACGCGCAGGTTCAGGTTGCACTTCAAGATGAGTGCTTGTACGAAGGTATTTATAGAATCGACGACATCTTAGTAATGCGAGGATGGACCTGTAAAGAGACCATCGACTTTTTTGTCGATAGGCTTCCAGAACTCATCCGAGCACCTTACAAGCTGCGATTTGGAGAATATCTCACGCTTGCTAACCTTTTGACCCAAGAACAGGTGGATGAACTACTGAGGGAGCAGCGTCAATGTAACGTTCGTCTTGGCTCCCTTGCGGTTATGCGAGGTTGGATTCATCAACAAACAAGAGACTTCTTCCTCGAAACCTTCTTCCCCGAACACAGGCATGAATCTGAAGTAGGAATCAAGGTATCGGTCACTGATACTCAAAGAAAAAGTGTGGAGACTATGACGATAAATGGGATTGAAGTGTTAGAGGAAAGTGATACTTATGAAAACTTAGATACGTATGGAATCGAAAGTGAAGAGTATAGGAATTTAGATTCATACGAAACAGATAGTGATGACTACGAAATCCTAGACGAGTTTGATACAGATGAGGGCGATGTAGACACAGATTTATATGTAGTAGATGTTGATGACAATCCTTGGAGTTCAGATGATAGTTAACCGCTTGTTAATTATCGAGGTTGCATAGCTCGGACTGGATGCTCAAATCAGCAGCCCTGACCCTGATTCCCAGGGCAATTGACTGAAGATATTAAAAATGTGATAATTAATACAGAAATATTCGTTCATCTCCCCTTCTGAGGAGACGGAAGTAGGGATTTTCTCCCGAAGGAACGCGCCTCATTGTCCGTTGGAAAACCTTACACAACGTTTTGGAGGCGAACCATGAAAGCTTTTTACCGCGGAATATCCTACGATCTCGAGGGATTGACTCAATCCGTGTTTCCTACACAGGCGCAGCCTTACTTTCGCGGGCATGCGTTTGAAGAGACCGATTTAAGTCAACCTGCTCCCTCTGCTTACGCTGACGCCCAGTATCGCGGGCACAAGCTTGCTGCGAACAAACAGCGCACGGCTAATGGACCCAAGCAAAATTCCCAAAGATTTAAGCGCACACTTGAATCTCTGAGGCAAATCAGTGTTGCTCATTAGAGTGTTTTGCCGAAAGTACGTGTCCTTTTAACAGTCAACAAGGGATTCTCGTGCTAAACCATAGCCCCCCATCGCAAGCTTGTTTATTCAGCTGAATGTCTGTCTCGATTCGATATTGGGACAGATATTTTTTATAAACGCTCTCGTTACAGTATATGAACGCTAGTTGCGAGGGCCGAATCCCTAGCAAGGACAAGCCTATGATAAGGAAGTAGCTTGCGATCTTATCGGTGATTTCATGAGCAACAGCCCATATTCTTTGCTGGAACTGCAGAAAAGATATCTCATCGATCTAGAAGAGCTGAATCTTTGGTTGGAGACCCTAAATATTCAGATTATCCCTAGTGCGGATGCCGTCGATCGCCACGCTCAAGTGGACGAGAAAGATATTTCCCTCTTAGATGCCCTGCACCGCCACCTGATCGCTGGGGGAAGAATTGACAACTTCCCGGGCACAATGCTGCCCGATATTATTCCCAATCAAGACCTGTCCCCCCAGCAAGGAAATCAACTGCAGGTTCCTCCCCAGCAATCGATTTCGCCGCATGCCGCCCTCCTTCCTACCCAAGCTTACTCCTCAGACGAGGAGATTGAGGACTCGCTGTCAATCCCTCAAATGCGACAGAGATTTGAGTTTTTAGATGATTGTGCCGCCCGCCTTTGGTTGCTGACCACTGGGCAAGTTTGCAAGATAACGGGGCTCAAGCCCAGCACGTTACTATCGCGAGCTAAAGCGGCGGGAGATTGCCAATGGCAATCCTGGTCGTTTAGCCGGGCAGGTCGCCAAGGACGCGAATCGTTGTGGAAAGTTAGCAGCCCTCGAATTTCCTCATCAGTTGCCATAGAAGTTGCCAGCGCCAAATCTCGCAACCATCCCCATAACTAATTTCAATATAAGTCGTCCAGCCAATGTAGACAGTTCATAAGCCCTTGACCGTGATTGAGTAAAGTGTCTACGGTCATCATTTAAATTAACCAGGCAAAAACCGCTAACCTCGATCTTTACCATTCACACCCTCGATTTGCTTCAATCAGCATTGAGTTAATTCATCATTAAATCCTCATACAAAATATGCTCGATCTTCAACAAACAGAGATATCTTAAGTCTATGCGCGGAGGATAATCATGCGATATCGAAGTTGTGCGATCGCATGGACGACGGTTGCAATAGCTGGATTCATCCCTATAGGTCTGGGATTGATGGTCTCCCGCAGCCATGCAGAGATTCCCACAGGTACCGTCTGTCGAGTGGACGAGGAGTTTGGCGTTCGATGTAGAGAATTAGAACAACAACTGCGGGAACCTCTTACCGATAGTCAAACACTTGCCTCTTCAAGTGCTTACGACCGATTCCTCGACATCGGTCGCTCGCGATTTAGCGCTGGAGACATCCAGGGGGCGATCGCCTATTACACCCAGGCAATTACCTTGGATGGCAATAACCCCCAGGGATTTTCTTTACGCGGCACTGCCCACTTAACGTCCCAAAGTCCCCACGAGGCCATCTCGGACTACACCCAAGCCCTAGAACTCAGCTCCGGTCCCTCTCTGGTGGATGCTGCCAACTATGTGGGTCGAGGCATGTCTCACTCCCAACTGGGTCTGCAGAACGAGGCAGTGTTTGACGCTACTCAGGCCATCGCCATTAACCCTTCGTTTGCCGCGGCCTATCGCTTAAGAGGAGATGCCAGAAACCACTTGCGGGATAAGTTGGGGGCCTGTACTGACTGGCAGCAAGCCGCCAATATTTATTGGGATTTAGAACAGTTCGATCGCTACAACGATGTTTTGGCATCTCTGCGAGAGGGTCATTGCTAATGCTTCACAGCAGTCATTCACCACTGGCTATCCGTGAATATAGGGACCCCTATACAATGCGCTTGCCAGCTAGAGGGGCAGGCCAGTTATTCTGCAGCATTAGTCTCCCAGCCGGTCCAAGCTAGTAAAGCAAGCTTGCAACAGCTCTCGATTGACAGAGCGAAATTTCGTCTGCCCTTGCTTGCGCAATTGCAAAATTCCTGCTTCCATCAGAATTTTTGAGTGATGGCAAAGCAACGCCAAGCTGATGTCTAGCTGGTTGGCAATCTGGGTGCTACTCAGTTCCTTTTCCGCAAGCAAGACCTCCACAATCTTGAGGCGGGTGGGATCGGCTAACGCATTAAACACCTTAGCGCGTGCCTCTGTGGAATCAAACAGGGCGGCATCAAGGGGAGGGAGGTTTGCGGAAATATCGGACAAACAGTCGGGCTGAGAGGTCATAACACCTAAGAAGCAATTCATCAGCGAGTTCTCATGAAAAACTCAGTCGCTGAAGCGATCGATATCGTAACAGTTGAATCAGGCAAATTTCTCTATTGCGAGAACAGTCGCAAAGACTAGAGAAGTATTCAGTAGTTAAACGAACGCTTGACTAAGCAATACTAGCTTGCTACTATCATACTCAAGCAAGTATTAAAGTATTTCCCTTAAACTGCAATTTCATGCAGGCCTTGCCAGCTTTAAAGTGCCTTGGGTTGCAATCTGTGCCTGCGTCGAATTGTCCGAACACAATCTGTATGAATAGTAGGAGATGTTCCTGTGAGCCTTACTGACATCTTGGCCAAACAACAGGCGGACAGTCGCTCAAAGCTACCTCAAGAGGTGCGTGACACCATGAGCACTGCTACTGCAAACCTTGCAGCCTCCGGCATTTTGGATTCTGCCATTCTGCTAGGGGACGCCGCCCCCGATTTTGTGCTGCCCAATGCCACTGGGGCAGAGGTGCGCTTAAGTGAGCTGTTGGCCAAAGGGCCTGTGGTGCTCAGCTTCTATCGCGGTCAGTGGTGCCCCTACTGCAATCTAGAACTGCGAGCACTGCAGCAAGCCCTACCGGAAATCGTGGCAGCGGGGGCCACCTTGGTGGCCGTTTCTCCTCAAACCCCTGACAACTCCTTATCCACCGTTGAGAAACACGAACTCACCTTTGAGGTGTTGAGCGATGTCAATAACGAGGTAGCCCGCAGCTACGGACTGGTCTTTCGATTGCCAGAACAGCTGCATTCCATCTACACCAGTTTTGGTATCGATTTACCCGCCCATAACGGGAATAAAACCTTCGAGTTACCGATCGCTGCCACCTACGTCATTGATTCTGATGGAACCGTAGCCCACGCTTTTGTCGATGCTGACTACACCAAACGCTTAGATCCAGTCGATATCCTAGCAACTCTAAAACACCTCAATACCCATTCAGTGCCTCACACACCACCCTCTGCCTAGATAGCACTACAAAAAAGATCGTGTGTTGCCCCCATTCCTGCTGAGTTTCAGGCTAAGACCTTTAAGAGGGCATCTTCCCTACCACCGCTTCAGCGACACTCTATTCACCATTTGGAGGACAGTGCTATGTCCGATCTCATCACCAACATTTCGTCCGAAACCTTTGCCGAAGAGGTCCTAACCAACACCGAACCCGTTCTGGTGGACTTTTGGGCTCCCTGGTGCGGCCCCTGCCGAGCGATCGCCCCTGCCCTGACCGAACTGGCAGAAGAGTTCGAGGGTCAGGTGAAAATCGTCAAGGTCAACGTGGACGATAGTGCCGATACCGCAAGGCAGTTCGGCATCCGCAGCATTCCAACCCTACTTCTGTTCCGAGATGGACAAGTGGTGGATCGCATCCAAGGGGTGGTTCCCAAATCAACCCTGGCAGAAAAGCTTGCAACACATACCGACACCTCCACGGTGTCCTAACCACTTTCCCTCAACAACAACTCTGGGGTCATACACGCTGAGTATTGTTCGCGATCTCGACCCCATACTCTCTTCCTTACTTCAACCGAGACTTTCCTCCCCCCCTCCAAGATGCTACTGACCGAACTGCTTCGGTACCTATTCAGGTGCCCCTTCGGGTGCCCCTGTAACAACCCTTTGTTCGATCCCCCTCATTCCTTTTGGAGCTCGATGCAATGACGATTTCCGATTCCTCAATCCCCGTTCTCTCCCCTATCCAGTTGGGCCCCTACGAACTCCCCAACCGCATGGTGATGGCCCCCCTGACCCGCAATCGCGCCGGTGAGGGCAATGTTCCCCACACACTGAATGCAAACTACTATCGGCAGCGGGCCAGCGCTGGACTCATCATCACGGAAGCCTCGCAAATCTCCCCCCAAGGGGTGGGTTACCCCAGAACTCCCGGCATCCATTCCGCCGAACAGGTGGATGGCTGGAAGATCGTTACAGATGCCGTCCACGAGCAGGGTGGGCATATTTTCCTGCAGTTGTGGCATGTGGGTCGCATCTCTCATCCTTCGCTGCAACCCAATGGGCAGCTCCCTGTAGCCCCCTCGGCGATCGTCCCCTCCACCGGGCAAGCGATGACCTACCAGGGGATGCAAGATTTTGTTGTCCCCCGAGCACTGGAATTAGACGAGCTTCCAGAGATCGTTCGGGATTATCGCAAGGCTGCAGAAAATGCTGCAGCGGCTGGGTTCGATGGTGTCGAGGTGCACAGCGCGAATGGCTATCTGCTCGATCAATTTTTGCGGGATGGCAGCAACAAGCGCAGCGATCGCTATGGTGGCTCTTTAGAAAATCGCACCCGATTGCTGCTACAGGTCACTCAGGCAGTGGTAGATGTGTGGGGTGGAGATCGTGTGGGAGTGCGCTTTTCCCCCGGCGGCACCTTCAACGATGCCCTCGACTCCGATCCCATCGTCACCTTCGACTACGCCACCGCCGCTCTCAACACATTTAACCTGGCCTATCTCCACATTAAAGAATCCGATGCAGCGGATATCCGCTACGGCGGCCAGTTTATCCCCGCCGGTCGCTACCGCAATATCTTCAATGGCTTGGTGATGACCAACGGCGGCTACGACAAGCAAAAGGGTAATGAGGCGATCGCTTCGGGCAAGGTGGATCTGGTGGCCTACGGTCAATCGTTCATCGCCAATCCCGATTTGCCTCAGCGCTTCCAATTAGATGCTCCACTCAATGCTCCCAATCCAGGAACCTATTATGGTGGCGGAGCCGAGGGCTATACCGACTATCCAACGTTGGATGCCCTAGCGGCTTAGGGAGTCCGCTGCGCTACCATCAGGACAAGCCTTTTTCTCCCTTGTTCTGATGACTGTAGCGACCCCCACTTGTAACTGGCCGGCAATCGTGCAGCAGCTCGAACAGGCGACCAGTCCTCAACAAGTAGTGAAGCACAAAGAAGAATTACTGGTTTACGAGTGTGACGGGCTGACCAGCTACCGCCAGCCTCCTGCTGCGGTGGTGTTTCCTCGCACCACAGAAGAAGTGGCTGCAACAGTAAAGATCTGCGATCGCCACAACGTTCCTTTTGTGGCCCGTGGCTCTGGCACCGGGCTGTCGGGGGGAGCACTTCCAGTGGAAGACAGCGTGCTGATCTCCACCGCCCGCATGCAGCAAATCCTCAGCATTGACATCGATAACCAACGCATAGTGGTGCAGCCTGGGGTAATCAATCATTGGGTCACGCAAGCGGTCAGCGGTGATGGCTTCTATTACGCCCCAGACCCTTCCAGCCAGATTATCTGTTCCATCGGCGGCAACGTAGCAGAAAACTCGGGGGGGGTGCATTGCCTCAAATATGGCGTCACCACCAATCACGTCCTGGGCCTAAAGCTGGTGCTGCCCACAGGGGAGATTGTGGAGACGGGGGGGGCGGTTGGAGAGATGCCTGGCTACGACCTGACGGGGATCTTTGTGGGGTCTGAAGGCACCCTGGGCATTGCCACCGAAATTACCCTGCGCATACTCAAGCAGCCGGAGTCCGTTCGGGTACTGTTGGCGGATTTCTCGAGCGTAGAAGCAGCAGGGGCCAGCGTGTCTGACATCATTGGGGCTGGCATTATCCCCGGCGGTATGGAGATGATGGACAATTTCAGCATTAACGCTGTAGAGGACGTGGTAAAAACCGACTGTTACCCCCGCGATGCGGCGGCCATCCTTTTGGTAGAGCTAGATGGGTTGGAAGTCGAAGTGGACGCCAATAGCGATCGCGTTGCAGAAATCTGCCGCAAAAATGGTGCTCGCAACGTGACATCTGCTACCGACCCCGAAGAACGGCTGCGGCTGTGGAAGGGACGCAAGGCGGCCTTTGCCGCCATGGGAAAACTCAGCCCCGCTTACTACGTCCAAGACGGTGTGATTCCCCGCACGAAACTGCCGCAGGTGCTGAACAGTATCGAAGAATTAAGCCAAAAGCACGGCTACCCGGTAGCAAACGTCTTCCACGCTGGAGATGGCAACCTCCACCCTCTCATCCTGTACAACAATTCTGAACCCGGCGCACTGGAAGCGGTTGAGGCACTGGGGGGGGAAATCCTTAAGCTATGCGTCTCAGTGGGGGGCAGCATTTCAGGAGAGCATGGCATTGGGGCTGACAAGCGATGCTACATGCCGGAGATGTTTACCCCCGCAGACCTCGACACCATGCAATGGGTGAGGTCGGCATTCAACCCAAAGGGTCTGGCAAATCCTGACAAAATCTTCCCCACCCCGCGCACCTGTGGAGAAAATGCCAAGATGTACAATGTTGAGAAATTAAAAGGGGCGGAGTTGTTCTAGGCTATTGTTTCTGCAAGGGACTCATTTACCTGTGCCTTCACCTTTTTTAGTCTTTGGCATTACAGTTAAAACGTAAGTCTCTATACCCAGTCATGGATTGGGACAGCTAAAACATACTCAGCGGCTTGACGGTCGCTATCCCCATCCTGAATTAGTGGCCAATCAAGCTCTCTACAAGCAGATTTACAACATTGTCCGGCAGATTCCATTCGGGACAGTGGCCACCTACGGCCAAGTGGCTCGCTGGGCGGGTTATCCAGGTTATGCCCGACAGGTGGGCTATGCCCTGTTTCGACTTAAGAAAGACACCGATGTTCCTTGGCAGCGAGTCATCAATGCCAAAGGGGAAATTTCCGAATCGCCGATGCGCTATGGCAGTGATGATTTACAGAAACAGATTTTGCAAGATGAAGGAATTACCTTCACTGCAACTCACAAAATAGACCTAGCGGTCTTTGGATGGGAAGGACCGCCAGGTCTGGATTCACGGAAGGCACAAACAGCATCAACAGCTGACTGTGGAGTAGAGGAGGTATAGGTTAAGTAGATGCAGCGGTAGTGGCGGATTCACCGGGGGTGAAGGAGGTACCGCAGCCGCAGGTGTTGACAGCATTGGGGTTCTCAAATCGGAAGCCCCCTCCCAATAGGTCTTCGCTAAAATCAACTGTCATGCCATCGATAATGGAGAGGCTGAGGGGGTCAACAATGACCTTGCAACCGTTAAATTCAAACTGCTCGTCAGCATCTTTAGGTTCAGATTCAAACGCCATGGTGTAGGACATGCCCGAACAGCCGCTGGCCTTTACGCCCAAACGCAGGCACATCTCAGGATTGTCATACTTCGAACGCAACCGCTTCACTTCGCGAACAGCCGCATCTGAGAGGTTAATGCTAAGCATGTCTTACTTTCACTAACTAAGCTTCTGTTCTTACAGGCTACACCAACTTTCCCTTTTGCTGTTAGACGGGCATCTCACCCCCAACCTCTTCTTCTAGGCTTGACACCTCTGGTGGTCAGTTTGTGGTTCCACGAGCTCATAAACCCATAAAGTCTCAACAACTGAATCGCTGGTTCTTAAACTTAAACAAGTTACAAGGAATCTTGATTAATCAACAGAATTTATGCGGGAGAAACCGACTTATCAAATCCCTTCCGTCGCTAGTCCCGCTTGACATACTTAAGTGAAAGACATAAAACTGGAGTGTTTATTTTTGCCAAAAATCTACAATTGTAAAAAAAGCGGGGGAGTGAAACATGGATCAATTAATTACTTTTATACAGGAAAATCTGGTTGAATTTGCTCAAGGTATTATCGCAGCGATTTTAATTCTGCTGATCGGATTTTGGGGGGCCAAGTTTGTCCGCCGAATCGTCAAGCAACTATTGGTCAAATGGCAGGTCGATGCAACGCTAATTGGTTTCCTCGGCAACTTGGCTTACATCGCCGTTTGTGGTGTTGTCATTATGGCGGCTTTGGGCAGCGTAGGTGTTCAAACTGCCTCCTTGGTCGCCATTTTTGGTGCGGCAGGTTTAGCCATCGGCTTAGCCCTGCAAGGATCTTTGTCTAACTTTGCTGCCGGTGTGATGATGCTATTTTTCCGCCCCTTTAAGGTGGGCGATTTGATTGAGGGTGGCGGCGTAACGGGGTTTGTTGAAGAAATCCAGCTGTTCACCACTACCATCGTGACTCCAGACAACAAGTTCGCCATTGTCCCCAACGCTAAAATAAGCGGCGATAACATCGTCAACTATTCCACTAAGCCTTTCATCCGTTTGGATATGGTGTTCGGGGTGGGCTACGAAGCTGACATCGATCGCGTTAAATCCATCATCGAAGACGAGTTAGCCAGCGACGAACGCATTCTCAAGGATCCGGCTCCGACAGTTGCCATCCTCGAATTGGGTGATAGTAGCGTTAATTTTGCGGTACGTCCCAACGTGACTGTTGCTAACTACTGGGGGGTTTATTTTGACACCCACGAGCGTCTCAAAAAGCGCTTCGACCGAGAGGGCATCAGTATTCCCTTCCCTCAGCGGGACGTTCACCTCTACAGCGCAAACTAGTCAATGGCGGCGCGTTGCTGCGTAGTTTATCGATACAACAACATCAGCAGGTATAAAGCTTGCTTTTCGTGACTCTCACCCGTTGGATGAGAGTTTTTTAGTTTCTCTTGCCGTCACAGAAGCAAACAAATGGCGAATATTTGTTAAGATGTGCAAACAAACTGAACAGTTGTCCGGCAAGCATGAATTTAGGTATAGGTTCTGGCCCCATCCTTCGCACTAAACAAACGGAATTAGATATCCAAGACGTATGCGGCTTGCTTCGAATACACTGGCAAGTTGGCTCCTTCAATCTTCATTCTGCCTTCTACACCCGCATCGACCAAGCCTTTCTACTCTGGGGGGCTATCTCCTTCATTATCTTCGCTGCAGCGCATTTTTTCCCGATCAGTTGGTCGCTACAAGCCTATCTTTGGAGCGCTTTGACAATTGCTGGCACGATTGTGATGACAAACCTGACCCACTTTTGGGCTCGAGTGGAACAGCTTTCATGGGTGGTTTACGGATGGGGAATGCTGATGGTTGCAGGGGTGGTGTTGACGGACCTCGGCATCTTTTTAGGGTGGGGGAATATCCTGATGAATCTCTGCCCCATGTGGTTGGCATTGGTTGCCCTAGGCTATTTCATCACTGGGGTCGGCATGCAATCGCGATCGTTTCTCTGCATCGCAGGTATTCATGCTTTAGGGCTAATCTTGTTACCCAGCGTTATTAGCTGGCAATTCCTGTTCACGGGAATAGTCATGGGAGGGTGTTTAATGCTGCTCTCCCAGATGCAATGGGACATGCGCGCACCGATCGAGTCCCCGGTATTAACCGAAGCCGAACGAGCTTTTAATCGACAGCAACATTACAGACGTCAATCTTTTTCGTAAAGCAGTTCCCATTGAGAATCCGATTAGACCCTTATACTTTTTTGTCAGTTATCACTCAATCGCGTAGAGATCGCTGAAGATAGAAATGTGGTTTTAAGACCATTTATGAAAGCGGTATATTTCTGCTTGGGGCTTTTGCTGTTTAGCCTGGCAACATTTCTTCCGAAGGAGAACGGCGTCAGGAGGAGAGGAATAGAACGCTTTCTGTTCGGAGCGTTTTCAATACTATACATAGCCGGTGAAGACGGGCTTGCAGCCACAATTTCCCGGTACTGTAATTCCCCTTGAGCTGAATTTATAGTGAGCTCATTTGCTGTGCGCCAATCTCTTGAGCGACCATGGCGATCGCCTCTGGGTAAATGCGGTGCTCTTCTAACTGTATGCGAGCCTGTAAAGTCTCTTCGGTATCATCAGGCATCACTGGTACTGCCGCCTGATGCACGATCGGGCCGCTGTCCACTGCCAATTCCACCCAATGGACGGTGCAGCCAGAATATTTGACGCCGTAATTCAGGGCTTGGCCCACCGCATGAAGACCGGGAAAACTGGGCAACAAACTGGGATGAATGTTAAGCATCCGCTGGGGAAAAGCGTCGATCAGCACCTGCGTCACTCGACGCATCCAACCCGCCATCACGACCAGATCCACATTGTGCTGCTTCAAGACTTGAGCCACCCGCCGATCGACGTCCTCGCGGCAATCAAACTCGCGATGATTCACTAAGACAGTGGGAATATCAAACTCTTGCGCCCGTTCCACCACCCCAGCACCGGGGTTGTTATAGACAACCACCTGCACCTCGGCATCCAACTGACCACTGCGGATAGCCTCGGCGATCGCCACAAAATTACTTCCTTTACCCGAGGCCATAATCCCCAACCGGAGGGCAGTTCCTCCCGAAAGAGTCCCAATTGAGGGTGAATCGGCAGCAGACATAGTCGAACACAAAGCCAGAAGAGCGAAATAACTGTATCAAGCCTCGCCAATCCTACACCCTAAAGAATTCGTTATATGACTCTGGAGCCCAGCAGAGCATAACGCATCCTAAAGCTGTTGCTATCTCAGTTAGGACAGCAAGCTTCATGCCCAGTCAGAGGCCTAGTTTGCTCAGCTGCCCTCAGCGACTTGACGGTCGCCCTACACAAATTCGGCGTCTTTGTGCGCCGAGTCAGCGGGCATTCCTTACTAAAGAGAGACCGATCTGGGAGTGATGCAGATGGACAGACGCATGTTTCTTCGACAGTCTAGCTTGCTTGCTGCCGCTGTTGCGTTGGGAAATGCATCACTCCCATCAGTCAAGGCCAGCCCCCTGTCTGGCTCGTTATCAAAGACAGTGTCTAGCTCTACCTCGCCATTCGTTGACCCCCCCGTTCGCCAAAGCTCCGATGGAGTATTGGACACAAGTTTCGATATGCGCAATACCTTTACGCGCATCGGCGATCGGCAAATTGTTGGGGCCACCTACGATGGATGTCTTCCCGGTCCTACCCTGAAAATTCGCGGCGGAGATTGCTTGCGCCTAAAGCTGAAAAATAGCATGACGCCCCTGGGTGTTCCTCAAAATGGACCCATCCCCCCCAGCTTTGACCCAAGCGATCTGCTGTTAACCAACATCCACACCCACGGTCTCCAGGTATCCCCTCAAGGGGGGGGCGACGATGTTTTCCTCACCCTCAAACCCGGAGAAAGCCACCAGTACGAATACAACATTCCCTACAACCAACCCGCTGGGTTGCATTGGTATCACCCCCATCGCCACACCAGCACCACTCATCAAAGCTGGCAGGGACTAACTGGGGCGATTGTTGTGGAAGGAGAAATTGACTACGTCCCGGAGATTGCTGCCGCCCGCGATCGCATCATGGTGCTGAACGGACTGTGGGTGAATCCCGCCGGAGAAGTCCCTGCTTCGGTGGTAGTCCCCAATGCTGGGTTTTCCCCCTTTACGTCGATTCCCGCCGTTCCCACCGACATGCTATTTACCATCAACGGCATGCTGCAGCCCGATATCTCCATACGACCGGGTGAAGTCCAGAGGTGGCGAGTGCTGGCCGCTGCCCCCCACCGGTTTTTCCGTCTCAAGCTGGAGGGGCACACCCTCTACCAAATTGGCCAAGACGGTATCCCATTTGACACCCCCCGTCCCATGGATGAAATTTTGCTATCGGCGGGCAATCGGGCAGAGCTCCTGGTGAAAGGAGGTCGAGCTGGCACCTACGCCTTTAAGGCTTTGGCCTACGACCAAGGCCATCCCGGTGGTCCACGCCCAGAACGTCTGCTAGGACGACTGGTCTCTTCCGGCCAAACGGTTGACGGAAAATTACCTACCCGACTGGTCAAGCCCCCCAATATCGATCGCTTACCCGTCGCCAAACGGAGGCGTCTAGATTTTGCTGGGGATATTTCCGGTGCACCCGTTCGCTTCACTATTGACGACAAAGCGTTCGATCCCAATCGCATTGATCAAGCGGTTGAACTGGGCACGGTGGAAGAATGGACGCTCGTTAACCACGATGTGTTTCAGCATCCCTTCCACATCCACGTCAATCCATTTCAAGTGGTGGACATCCAGGGCATTCCCCCGGGGGATCTCACCTGGAATTACAACCCCAAAGCCTGGTGGGATGTCTTTCGCATGCCCCCCAAAGGCCGCGTCACCATCCGCATGTATTTCCGACCGGATATTCCCGGCAAAACCGTTTATCACTGCCATATTTTGCCCCACGAAGATAACGGCATGATGGGCACCGTGATGCTGGGAAGCACAGCATAGACCTAACACTACAGAGCCTGAAATGTCTCGCCGCAACCTCAATCAAGCGAGATCGATCGGGCACTTGCATCGCACCTAAAACCTCTTGATTGAACACTTTTTCACCCACACGTTCTTTCGTTCTGACCTAACCCTCAGGTATCCCTATCGTGATGACCCATACTGCTACAGGTAAACGATTAGGGGCGATTGCTCTCCTCGCCCTGTCAGTCCTACTAATGGGATTTGCCTGGAAACCCAGTACCCCTGCAGAAAAAAATAGAACTTCAGTGGTGTTCACCCAAGTTCACAACCACATTACCCAATCCGTACCTAGCCACACCCCCATCTATATTCAGCTGCCGGGGGACCCTGTCACCTGGAGGGTAGACAAATCCAGTTCAACCCTTCCCGTGAAAGGTCCGAAGCTAATTCCCAATCCCAATCGGCTCCCTGGAAGCGGCAGTCTGTACCAATTTGAGCTGACCCTTTCGGGAATGGAATCTGCCACCATCGCCATCACCCCCTCCCCAGCCAGTTCCGACCCCCTGTTTCAGCCCTTTCAAATCGACCTCACCCCAATGGAAGAGGCTCCATGTTGGAGAGACTGTCTCAACTAAAACAGCGATCTCCCTGTCCCTTTCTAACGCAAATACAGCTCGACCAATCCCCCACTCCTCAACCCTTGCCGATGCCAGATTTAATAAATCTCCGGAACAAACGTTTGCAGGCTAGTGGGAGGACGGAGGTAATCCCCTTCTTGGCGGGGGGGAAGCTTGAGGGGCTTCGGCGTCAGATCCCGATAGGGAATCATACTTAGTAAGTGGGAAATACAATTGAGGCGCGCCTTTTTCTTGACGTCGCTATTGACCACGTACCAGGGAGATCTCTTGATGTCCGTCGCTTCAAACATGTCGTCTTTGGCTTTGGAATATTCCACCCAGCGAGCGCGGGCCTCCAGATCCATTGAGCTGAGTTTCCAACGTTTGGAGGGATTGAGGCTGCGGTCCAAAAATCGCCGCTCTTGCTCTTCGGAACTCACCGAAAACCAATATTTGAGCAGGATGATTCCCGAGCGTTTCAGCATACATTCAAATTCGGGACAGGAGCGCAAAAATTCGAAATATTCTCGATCCGTACAAAAGCCCATCACCCGTTCCACTCCTGCCCGGTTGTACCAACTGCGATCGAACAGCACGATTTCTCCGGCGGAAGGTAAATGTTGCACGTAGCGCTGGAAATACCACTGGGTTTGCTCTCGCTCGGTGGGTTTCGCCAGAGCGGCGACCTTGCAATACCGGGGGTTGAGGCAGTCCATAATCCGCTTGATCGTTCCCCCTTTCCCAGCCGCGTCACGTCCTTCAAATATCACAACCACCTTGAGTCCTGTCTGGATCACCCATTCCTGCAGCTTGACTAATTCCAGTTGGAGCCGTTTTAGTTCTCGGTTGTAAACCTTTTTGGATAGCTTCTTCGATGGCTTGAAGCCGATATCGCGGCCGTTTACCTCTGCCTGCGCAGTCGCCAGTTTCCTCTGCTGAGATTTTTTCAGCTTTTTCTTGCCCCGATTCTTTTTGGATTTGCCCGATTTTTTCGGGGTGGGCAGCACTTCAAGGTGGGGTAGGGTGCGATCGCGATCCTTTTTCTGAGGCTTAGTTGATTTAGTCATGGCTGATTGAGAGAACGAGCTAGACGCTGGAGGACCTCGCGGAGTGGGAGTCAATCTGTACAATGGCTTGCTGGGTAACGCAAGCAGATGTGCAGGTCCTAAGGCTAGGGTATCAACCCCGATTCAAAAGCACCCGCTCGCAAGTCATGAATGTCTGCAATTCATTAGGATCTGACTCTTTCACGTTTCCCTCAATTAGTAAGATGCATCTGATTCATTCACAATCAACATCGCTGACAAGCCCATAGGTTTTTACAATGGGGACGATTCGGCCGTTAAGTTTGAAAACCCCGTGAGCGAAGCTAACTCCACTGCTGTTGATTACAAAAGCACCCTCAACCTGCCTCAGACGCAATTTTCCATGCGGGCTAATGCGGCTCAAAAAGAGCCTCAAATTCAAAAGAGTTGGGCAGAGGACAAGATTTACGAAACGCTTTCGACCGAAAACCCCGGTGAGCCCTTCATCCTTCACGATGGCCCCCCCTACGCCAACGGCGATATCCACATGGGTCACACCCTGAACAAAATCTTGAAGGATGTGATCAACAAATACCAAATGCTGCAAGGGCGCAAAGTGCGCTACGTACCCGGTTGGGATTGCCACGGCTTGCCCATCGAACTGAAGGTGCTGCAAAGCATGCAGCCGGAACAACGAGATACGCTGACGCCTATCAAGCTGCGATACAAGGCGCGGGACTTTGCCCAAAAGGCCATCACCCGCCAAATGAAAGGCTTCAAGCGTCTGGGGGTGTGGGGAGACTGGGAACATCCCTACATGACCCTGCAGCCGGAATACGAAGCCGCCCAGATCGAAGTGTTCGGCAAGATGGCCCTGAATGGATATATTTACCGCGGCCTCAAGTCCGTGCACTGGAGTCCCAGTTCCCAAACCGCACTAGCCGAGGCAGAACTGGAATACCCCGAAGGGCACACCTCCCGCAGCATCTATGTCGCCTTCCCCCTTCAGGAGTTGACTCCCGAAGCGGAGGCCTATCTGGGGGAATTCATGCCCGACTTGCGAGTTGCCATCTGGACCACAACCCCCTGGACCATCCCCGCCAACTTGGCCCTCTGCTTTAACCCCAAGCTGACCTATGCCGTGGTGGAATCCGCTAGCTTCGGCCATATCATCATTGCGGCCGATCTAAAGGACAGCATGGAAGCCACCTTTGGTGAGTCCCTGATCGTGAAAACCACCTTCCCCGGCAGCGTCATCGAGCGCAGCTCGGGCAAGCATCCTCTCTACGATCGCCCCAGCCTCTGCGTGCTGGGTGATTACGTCACTACGGAATCGGGTACCGGCATCGTTCATACCGCCCCCGGCCACGGTCAAGACGACTTTAATACCGGCAAGAAATACGGCCTCGATATTCTGTCACCCGTTGATGCGCAGGGAAAATTTACGGAGGAAGCGGGAGAGCGGTTTGTGGGTCTGGACGTGCTCTCCAAAGACAAGGCCACCAGCGGCAACCAGGCGGCGATCGACGCCCTTACCGAGGTGGGTGCCCTGATGAAAGAGGAACCCTACGTCCACAAGTACCCCTACGACTGGCGTACCAAGCAACCCACCATTTTCCGGGCTACCACCCAGTGGTTTGCCTCGGTGGAAGGATTCCGGGATGCGGCCCTGAAGGCGATAAAAGAGGTGAAATGGGTGCCTGCCGTCGGCGAAAACCGCATTACCCCAATGGTGAGCGATCGCTCCGACTGGTGCATCTCCCGCCAGCGGGCTTGGGGGGTACCGATTCCCGTGTTCTACGACAAAGAGACTGGCGAAGAGCTGCTGAACGAGGACACCATTGCCCACATTCGCGATACCTTCGGAGAGCAGGGGTCAGATGCCTGGTGGAAGCTACCGGTGGAAGATCTGCTGCCTGTGAAATATCGCAACAACGGTCACACCTACGTCAAAGGGACGGACACCATGGACGTGTGGTTTGACTCCGGGTCCTCTTGGGCGGCGGTGGCCAAACAGCGGGACAACTTGGGATATCCCGTCGATTTGTACCTAGAAGGATCCGACCAGCATCGCGGCTGGTTCCAGTCCAGCTTGCTCACCTCTGTGGCTGTCAATGACTGTGCCCCCTACAAGTCTGTGTTGACCCACGGCTTTGTGCTGGATGAGAAGGGACAAAAAATGAGTAAGTCTCTCGGCAACGTGGTCGATCCGATGGTGATTATCGAAGGGGGGAAGAACCAGAAGAAAGAGCCTGCTTACGGCGCGGACGTGCTGCGGCTGTGGGTATCCAGCGTCGATTACAGCGGCGATGTGCCCATCGGAAAAACCATCATCAGCCAAATGTCAGACGTGTACCGCAAGGTGCGCAACACCGCCCGCTTCCTGCTCAGCAATCTGTACGATTTCAACCCGGCTACAGATGCGGTGGCGTACGAAGACCTCTCGGAACTCGATCGCTACATGCTGCACCGCCATCGCGAGGTGTGCTTAGAAATCACCGATGCATTTGAAACCTACCAGTTCTTCCGCTTCTTCCAAGCGGTGCAGAACTTCTGCGTCGTCGATCTCTCAAACTTCTACCTGGATATCGCCAAGGACCGCCTCTACATCAGCTCCCCTGGCGTGGCTCGCCGCCGCCAGTGTCAGACTGTACTGGCCCTGATTCTAGAAAATCTAACCAAGGCGATCGCCCCGGTGCTATCCCACATGGCGGAGGATATCTGGAGTCACCTTCCTTACGAAGTGGAATCTAAATCCGTGTTCCAGTCCGGTTGGTTATACCTGCCAGAGCAATGGAATCATCCAGATTTGGCAGAAGATTGGGTGCTGCTGCGCCAGGTGCGGGATGAAGTGAATAAATCGTTGGAGACCGCCCGCAGTAACAAGCTAATTGGGGCAGCTGCAGAGGCAAAGGTGCTGCTTTCTGTTGGGGATGCCCATTTGCACGAGCTGCTGAGCGATCGCGCAGAATTCCTACGCTACTTGTTCATTACCTCGCAGGTAGAGCTGACCCAGGATGGCAAAGGAATAAAGGTGGAAGTGCAGAAGGCTGACGGATCCAAATGCGTCCGCTGTTGGAACTACTCCACCCAAGTGGGAGCATGCTCCGAGCATCCCGAACTGTGCGAGCGCTGTGTTGATGCCCTGCAAGGTAGCTTTTAAGTTGCAGCGTGACAGTTTTCAGAAGGGGGAACTGGTGAGGGAGCTTTCAACACCGCAGCCTACCAACCAATCGGGGGGGGCGGAGAGCTATCTCACACATGGGAGGGATCGGGCCAGTTGGTATTGAATTTTGCTATGTCGGCGAGATTGATTCCCGTATAGTGTGACCTGGACCACTTTCTTCTACCCATGAAACCCCTCACTGTCATGGCAATTTCTGCCACCCTGCTTACTCTGGTGTTATGCTCTTTGCCCGGTGATGCTGTCGAACCTCTTTACGATGCCGTAAGGCTGATGCTGCGGTCCATGGCCGAAGGGGGAGGCCAGGGCAAATCCCTGTTGTCCGCCGATAAGGTGGCCCACTTTGGGATGTTTTCAGGGGTCGCTGCCCTCTGGATGCTGAAGTTTAAGTCCCCCAAGGCCAATCTATGGGTGCTGGTGGCGGCGATTGCCTTTGGTGCCGGCATTGAGGTGGAGCAGAAACTCTGGATTGCGGGCCGGCACGGCGATGTGTGGGATCTGTTAGCCGATAGTTTAGGGGCAATTACGGGCATCAACTGCGTCATGGCCGCTCGATACTGGAAAGGGATTCAGCGGCAATCGAACAGTTCAAGCTAACAGATTCATCAACTCAGCCAAAAACCCAGGGGTCTTCCTGAAGTTCGGGATCCGGTTCGTCTTCCATATCGTCTAGGTCGATGAGTTCTTCTATGTCATCTGTGTCATCTACCTTGTCCATCTCATCTAGGTTATAAACGCTACCGCAAAGTTCGATCGTGTTTGATTGTTCTTGAGAAGCGGTTGCTGGCCCAGCCAATCGATCGTTCGTTAACTTGACCCGCATCCCCAAGTCCGATTGTTGTTTTTGGGCGTGAAAGAGGTGCTCCAGGAAAAAATCTAACGTTTTTTGCTTGAGCCATCCCCGCATCACTGCCAGTGCCCCCAGACGAACGCCGCACTGACGTTGCTCGATTAGCAACTCTTCCACCTGAGTGACAGTCAATATGTTTGCCAGGGTCAAATATTCTCCAATTTTCAGCCTGGGGCTGTCGAGCAACTGGGGAAAAAGATCGACAAAAAAGTCCACAGTTGTGTCTTTCACCCACCCCCGCATCGCTAAGACATCTCCGGTGCGATATTGCCCCTGATAAAACTCTCGATCGGCTAGGGCTACCTGGATTTGCGCTTCAGAAAGCAATCCTGCGGCTACTAGGGTTTCTCCAATTTTTTGATTCATACCCAATAGCCAGCAATGATTTAAAGAATATTAGTACATCCAAGCTGCAGATTTGTGTTATTCACGAACATACTTAATGTTTTAAATTGTTCTACCGCTGAAGGTAGTTCGTAGATCGCAGTATCCATCTCAGTCATTTCAGTTAGAGGCCAATTGTCGAAAAAAGCCTGACAACCCGGAAAGATACAATGGTAAACTTCCTCTTCTATATCCGAGCATCCGGTCTTCGTTGACTCGATAATTGGGTTGAGTTGGAGGTCATTACCACACACATCGAACCGTGCTGTCCCCCTTATCCATCTCTGATTTTTTGGCTGTCCCCGGCCCTATTTTGGATGTTCGCAGTCCAGGGGAATTTGCACGGGCTCATATCCCTGGTGCGATGAACTTTCCGCTGTTTAGCGATGAGGAACGGGCGGAGGTTGGCACCTGCTACAAGCACGAGGGACGGGAGCAGGCGGTGGAGCTGGGTTTTGAGATAGTTGGCCCTAAATGTGCGTCATTTGTTAAGCGGGCCAAACGACTCGCGGGAGATCGCCAGGTGCGGTTGCATTGCTGGCGAGGGGGGATGCGCAGTGCCTCGATGGGTTGGCTGCTGCAAACGGCGGGTCTGAAAGTTTCCCTACTAGAAGGGGGATACAAAGCGTTTCGCGGCTGGTGTTTGCAACAGCTGCAGCTCCCCCGACCGGTGATATTGCTGGGGGGGATGACGGGCTCGGGAAAAACCTATATTTTGCAGGCGTTGGAACGGTTGGGAGAACAAATTATTGACTTGGAGGGGTTGGCCAATCATCGAGGCAGCAGCTACGGAGCATTGGGGTTACCCGATCAGCCCTCCACCGAGCAGTTTGAAAACAAGTTGGCGATGGAATGGCATCAGCTGGATCCCCGCCGCCGTGTTTGGCTAGAAGCAGAAAGTCGGGCGGTGGGAAGCTGTCGCATCCCCGCCGCCGTGTTTGCACAGATGGAGGCGGCTCCTGTTATTCGGGTACGCAGATCGCGGCAGGAGCGGATTGAAACCATCTCTGAAATGTACGGAGAGTCAGATATTGAAGGGTTGATTGCCGCCACCCAACGGATTCGCAAGCGTTTGGGGGGGCAGCGCACCCAAACCGCGATCGCCCACCTGGAGCAGGGGGAAGTCTTGCCGGCGATCGACGCGATTTTGCCCTATTACGACAAGACCTATACCTACGATCTAGAGCGCCGGGATACTCCTGCTGTCGAGGTGGATATCATAGGGAAAACGCCTGTAGCGAGTGCTCTCTTGTTAGTGAAGCAGGCAAATGCGCTTTCGATTCAGGGGAGTGGATGATGAGTGGCGATCGGTCTCCCAGACCTCAAGATGAAACCTTCGCACAGCCCGATTTCGAGGCCGACATCACGACAGTGCGCCCTGATTCGGAAACGTTGACTCGGCAACAGCTGCCCTACTTCGTGGGCATTTCTGCCGATACTGCTGGGTCGACGGGCATATCGATGAACTTAGTGGTGATTCCCCCCGGAGGCTCAGCAGAACCTCACTTCCACCGCGACTACGAAACGGCTATTTATATTCTGGATGGCACCGTTAAAACCTTTTACGGAGAAGGTTTGCGGCGATCGCAGGTGAACCAGACAGGCGATTTTCTGTTTATTCCTGCTGGCGTTCCCCACCAGCCGTTTAATCTCAGCGAGACGGAAGCGGCCAAGGCGATTGTGTCCCGCAACGATGCCAACGAACAGGAGAATGTGGTGCTGTATCGGCCGGAGGGCGAGTCGTAGCTGTCAAGTGTATCAATCGCTTTAGCTTGGAGCGGCTTGGGAGTTGTAAACCGCTGCTGTTCCAAAGTCTCGCTACTCGTCTACAAGACCTGGTTCGCTGGGCCCGTTATCCCCTTGGCGATCGCGTAAACCCCGTTGATTCCATCTGTCTCTGTACCATCTCCCTCTGCCGCTACGCCAGCGATTGCGACGGTGACCCATCCTCTCTTGCAGCAAGCTGCGTTGCTCGGGTTCCAGCACCTCGCGAATCGCCATCAAATTCTCAAACTGTTCTGTGGCGATTTGTTGGCGCAGTTCCTGTACCTGCTCGAATTGCGATCGCACCTCTTCGGCAGAGGCCGTCCCCGCCAAGAGTTGTTCTAGCTGCTGTTGAGCCTGGCGCAATGCCTCCCGTTTTCCCCGCCGGTTGGCCCTAGCCTCTCTGCGCAGAGACATGATTTCCAATAGTTGTTCGTCACTCAGCCCCAACTCTTCTAGCAAATCCAGCGATCGAGCTCCGGGCTGGGTTTCGACGGGGGCTGGAGAGATAGCGTCTGGTGCGCGATCGGAAGAGGGGGGTATCTCGGACTGGGCATGGGCAACGAAGGAGGCTGGCAGAGTTAAGGCCAGAGCCAGGACGACTGCAGGTACAAAGAGGTGTTGTCTGTAGCGATAGCTGCGGTGATAAAGCATGGGATTATTCAGATTCTAGGACAAATGCGATGGACTAGAGTAAATCGAAGTCATCCGGTTCACCCTCCTCCAGCCAGTCGTCTAAAGGGTCGGTGGTAATCGTGGTGGTGGAAATCCAACTGGAGACCAGATACTCTTCCAGCTCCGCCCTATTAGCAACGGTGAGGGAAACAGGACGGGGCCAGAGCCAGCTGGCCAATGCTGCTGCAGCCACGGCCGGAGGGAGTAGCCACCACAGTGTTTTCCGGCCCAACGGCCTGCTCCGTGCCTCAACTTGGGGATTATCGTCTTCCAGCAGCTGTTGCTCGATCTCAGCCAGAATTTGACTGCGCAGAGCAGGATCTGCTGGAGGCGGTTCGGGAGCGTTGTCTCGCAGGAAGTTCGCTAGCGAACGATCGCGATCGGGGGGATGGTTCATAGCTCGATTCCTTGGCTAGTGAGATAGCGTTTTAGGGTGGCGCGGGCGTTGTGCAATCGAGACTTGACGGTGCCCACCGGGATATCTAGAATCTGTGCCACTTCTTTTTGGGGCAGATCTTTCAGGTCGTGTAGAACCAGAACGCTTCGCTGCCCCAAACTCAACTGCCCTAATCCCTGTTGGACTAGCTGCTGGTGATGCAGTGACTGCAATCCAGGTTGCTGGGGACAGTCCCCTAAGGCCACATCCCGCACCAGCTTTTGCTGCTGCTCCCGCTGTTTGGCGAGTACCTTGCGGCGATCGGAGGCTACATTCCAGGCAATTCGGTACAGCCAGGTAGAGAACTTGGCCTGACTGCGGAAGCCTTTCAAGCCTTTCCAGGCTCGCAAAAACACGTCCTGAGTCAGGTCATCCAGTTGCTCTGAACCACAAAGCTGAAACAGGGTCGATCGAACCGGTTGCTGGTAGCGATCGTAAAGCACTCCAAAACTTTGGGTGTTGCCCAATAGGCAAGCCTGCACCAACTGAGCATCTGAATGGGGGGACAAGTCACTCACCTGACGTGGCATCCGAACTCTAGATCCAGTTATTCAGACCGTGACTGCTGGAAAAAGGTTCACCTCGAAAATGAGGAGTGGCCCGTATCAAGAAATATCTTCAAGAGGCTATGGATATCTCAACTATGCAGAACCCTCTCCGAACCGGCATATTGCTGCCCACACAGAGATGTCAACACCAATATCGTAATCAGGAGAAGGACTCAGATCTTTAGAGGCTGGTTTAACTAAGCTGCTACAAAACTTAAGGCTGCCGAGTTCATGCAGTATCGTAGACCGGTAGGTTGGGGTCCATCTTTAAAGACATGTCCCAGGTGACCGCCACAGCGGGCGCAATGGACTTCCGTTCTGGGGTAAAGCAGTTTCCAGTCGGTTCTGGTGCCCACGGCTTCAGGCGCAATGGGTTCCCAGAAGCTGGGCCAGCCGGTGCCGCTGACAAACTTTGTGCTGGAAGAAAAAAGCTCGTTACCGCACCCTGCGCATCGATAAATTCCTGCTGCTTTATTGTCAAAGTAAGCATTGTCGAAGGGGCGCTCGGTTTTTTCTTCACGCAGAACTGCGTATTGAAGGGGGGTGAGAAGGTCTCGCCACTCCGCCTCTGTTTTCATAATTTCATACAGTTCATCAGAAGCCGCTCGGACGCGGCTATTGCCAAGTTGGCTGGCAAGCAGTCCCACGCTGAGGGCTAAACCGGATTGGATCAATTGGCGACGGTTCATGACAATTTCCTTGAGATCGTTCGGGGCTCGAAGAGAATAGGCTAGAGAAAATTGGGAGAAAAGCGCAGGGTTTGAGAACCGCACACGCGAGATTTCAGGGGAAGCTATTCCGCCGATAAGTCAAGGGCTTCGGCATTCCCCCAAACTTCGTCTAACCGGCGATCGCGGCCGCACCCAAACCGATAGGCTCGGTAGCGCAGTGGGTTGCGATCGGAATAGTCTTGGTGATAATCCTCAGCCGGATAAAACTCACTAGCAACGGTAATTTCCGTGGCTATGGGGTCCTTCAAAAGCTCAGACACGACCTCCTTTGAGGCCTCCGCAGCTTCTAGCTGCTCCTCATCGTGAGCAAAAATTGCGCTCCGATATTGATTACCTTTATCGCAAAACTGCCCCTCAGAATCCAAAGGGTCAACATTCACCCAATACACCTCTAGCAGTTGCTCGTAGCTAATTAGCTGCGGATCGTAGGTCACCTGAACCACTTCGGCATGACCGGTTTTGCCCGCAGACACCTGTTTATAGGAGGGATTAGCAACTGTACCGCCAGAAAATCCAACGGTGGTATCCACCACTCCGTCCAATTCATCAAAGGGATGTTCCATGCACCAGAAACATCCGCCTGCGAAGGTGGCAAAGGATAAATCTTCTTCTGCCCCATAGACTGGTGTCAAAGAGGAGCCGATCAGTAAGCAGCTAGCAATTATTCCAGCCCATAGCGTTCTTGAAGTCATAAAAGAGCCTGTCCGTGCAAGCATTTGAGTGAAACGGTGAATCTGCATTGGCTTCCAAATTGTCACGCAACTCCATGCTGACATTTTTTAAGCATTCTCTGCTCAGCTGGCAGCCAGCTCACCTATAAGCTTCTCTATGCAAGCTAAGAGGGGTACAAGATCGAGATGAGAAGTTACTTATTTTACAGATGTTTTCTAGAATGGCGGACTCGTTGGCCAATTGCCCGGCAAACCAATGCCCATAGAAAACGATTGATCAGTGAATGTCCACAGCTATAGTTCGCTGCGAATGGTAAACGAATAGTTGCTCCCCGCTTCTAGGTTGTAATCCCACTGTTCTAAAAAGCGGCTCAAAGGTTCTCGAATCAATGCCCTTCCTAGAGAAGGCTCTACCTGCAGTTCCCCTTGCTTAAAGCTCCAAGAAAATTCCCACACCCATTCCTTGGCGTGCACCTCACCCTCGATCGCCCCTTCATTCCAGCAATACCTTGTAATACGAACATGGGCAGTAGTTTGGGGCAAACGGGCCATTAATCCTTCAGCAAAAACAACTGCAACATAATTGAGTACTAGTCTCCGAGCAAGATGACGCCGAGCCAGTACCAACCCTCAGGCATTCAAGGGATGCCACAAGACAACGGTAAGCATACTAGCCTATAGGTTAAGGAGTGTTGCAGTGTTGGCTGTAACAGCTAGTTGGCTGAATCATTAAGAACTCTGAGTTATCAGCGATCTGATAAGCGAAGGCAGTGCTTTGTAACCTGCGCCGTTCAACCTTAGGGGGGAATTTGGGAGATTTAAAGTCTCCCTGAGGAGAATGCCATTACTTCCTTGGCGGATCGATAATGACGTAGAGTACTGACAAACCTAGAGGAATTGGCATGAGCCTGCTTCTACCCGGACAACCTGTCACAGTCACTAACGAGAACGACACCTATTACCGCTTTCAAGGACAGGTTCAGCGGGTGGTGGACGGTAAGGCTGCTGTCATCTTTGGTGGCGGAAACTGGGAAAAGATTGTCACGTTCAACGTGCGCGATCTGAAGGTGGTTGATAAATCCGCCAAACGCCCTTAATTGTTGGCCCGCGGTCTAAGGGGACAGCAGTAGCGAGAGCGAGAGACGTCAAGGTGCCTAAAAGCTGGTTCGAACCCTATCTATGGATTCACGTTGCAGGGATGTTGGTGTTCCCGCTGTGGATGGGAGTATGTCTGTTGGGCTTAGCCAGTGGCGAACCGTTTTTGCCTGCTGGTTTGGAGTTAATCGCGATCGCGCTTTTGGGAATTGGTCCGGTGTTGGCGATGCAGCTGTGGCGGCCTTTCAATATCTTTAGCCTTTTGTTTATGGCGGTTCCCACCGATTGTCTAGACAAACAGCGGCGGCAAATCTTGGGGGCATTCCAGGCCAAGGAGCAGCGTTTTTTGTCTGTGGCGATCGCCGTTCTCCTGTTTTGCTTTCTGATTGATGCATACCACCTTGCCCCTCTGGTGGAGGCTTGGTCGCCTGTACGTATAGCTCCTGGCGCAGGGTTGAGCCGCATTGCGATCGCGGCGATCGGATTTTTGGGGGCGAATTTATTTTTACAGGTGCCCCTGGCGGCTCTGCGGGTCATGGTCATGCCAGAGGACATTTTATCAGCTGTAGTTCCGGTTGAACTGGAGGATGCTGCAGAGCGATTTACCACGTTAGGGTGGCAGATGTCGAAACTGGCCCCGGCCGAAAACTCTGATTGATTCGCGCTTGCGATAACAGCCCTATAGCTAGACGTACAGTTAGACGACATTTCAAGATTTCATCTCTGGTGCTGTAACTCAACCTGAGTTCGATAGCCTTCACCCCCAGCCCCTCTTCTCCCACATTGGGGGAGGGAAGCAAGAGAGTTCAAAAACCGGTTTCTTCATCGCTTTCTCAGGACAGTCTCGCAATTAGAAGACCCTATCGAACTAACGGTAAGTCGTTCAGTTGATGACCTCGACCAGAGCGTCTATGAGGTTGCCACAACGCTGGTTCAATCCCACCAAGGGCTTGGAGTGACCTAGCCAACGTGATGTTATCTCGGACCCAATGCATAATGCATCTGATGCAGTACTCAATTGTGGGGAGTCGTCCTTTGAATATCAATCCTTTGGGGTACAGAACCTTTATATCTGAAGGTTATTGGCATCCAAGGATTGGCATTAGAGACAGGTCCCTCTTGCTGATAGCCTCCACGAGCCATGCCGAGCGTCCAGTCGCTTGTGACAGTTTAGCCGCCCCAATCCAAGGCTAGGCATAGCACACTCATTCAGACATCAAATGTCGGAGACTGTATCCGCAGGAAAGATTTCTCTGGATGTCAGTTCTATACCCAAAAACAGTACCTCGTAGTTTTTGAGAAAGCGTTTCATAAGCCCTTAGGCCCCGCTAATTCGCAAAGCTTGAATTTACGAGCAATTAGCCTCCGGTGCATGTGTCGGAGGCGTTCATTTTGGCAAAAAACGAATCAAAGAGACTTTAATACTAATGCAAAAAAGATGGTTTTTTTAAGAAAATAATGAAATTATACCAGGAGTATTAACATTATATGTATTATCTTTGCAAAACTTTAACTATCTAAGGTTGCCCTGAGGGGGTAGTAAATAACCGTGAAGCTGCCGACTGCAAAGCTCAGCACATTGCCTGAAGAGGATTGCTGGTAAAGGCAAAAAGAAAAGCCGCAGTGTAAGCTTTGCTTAATATTTCGGCTTCATATAAGTTTATTTGTCGGTAGTATTGCGGAATCGCTGAGGCAAAACACTGATGCTTTCTCGTAGCAACGTAGCGACAGTTAAGCTTTGAAGATTCTTCGTTGATTCTTCTTATCTAACCCATAATCTGAACGAGATTGGGCATTGAAAGATTTACCTATAAAGGGTTTGCGCTCTTTCATTGACACAAAGACTCAGATTGGATCTGGAAAATTTTAAGACTAGCTAGACCGAGATCGGGGGGATAACGGTACTCAAGAACATATTACTATTTGTTAAAAAATATACTGATATCTTTCAACGTTAGAAGAAATACGCAGATCTATCCCTTGGGGACCTGGGTATCCAATTACTATGCGTGGCCCATCTGGTTGTCAGCGCATTTGTTCTTCCATCTGATGCCTTGTCTGCAACCTTTCTGGGTCGTTGACGGGGTACCTATTGGTTAATTAAAAAAAAACACCCCACGAGCCAGAAATATCGGCCTTACGGAGTAGTTCGTCTTGTAAAACTACTTCACTGCTGATACTTCTAGGATTTTATCCAAAGAGGAAATAATGGTTGCAACACCTAGAAAGACTGATACAGCCTCCAAAACCACATTTGATAAATTGAGGCAAAATTCTGGTAAAAGTCTGCGCGATCTCTTTCCCAAGCTTCACGCACACTATCGATTCGAAGACTTTTTCCACTTCGATCGCCAAAAGGGAACCCTGACCGACTGGAACCAATCCCGCAACATCCTTGTTAGCGAAGATTTCATCATTGGTCTCATGCAAGGGCTGGATGCAGAAGTCGGTAGTGCATCCAATATTGTTCTCTACAACATCGGCAAAGCTTGGGGAAAGCAGGATGCTGACTTCTTCAAGAACTGGTACGAAGAAGAGTACGAAACCAACATGCTTACCACCGATTTAGCTTTAGTGCTGGAATCCTGGTGGTGGCCTTTTACCGCGCAGGGGTGGGGAAATTGGGATGTTGACTTGCAAGATCAGAAAAACGGTTTCATCTTCCTCAATATTTTTGATTCCGCAGTAGCCCGTACCCTCGGTAACGTCGGTAAGCCAGTCTGCCATATATATGCAGGTCTGTTTGCAGGATTTTTCAGCAATTTCAGCAATAAAGATCTGGGTTGCGTAGAGATGCAGTGTTACGCCATGGGTTCCACCTACTGCAAATTCCTCCTGGGCAAACAAGATCGGGTGGATGCCGCCAATTTCTGGCTTGAAGAAGGAGCCACTGCGAAAGACGTTCAGAAGCGCTTGATCAATGGGGAGTATCTAGGATGACCGCATTGCTTTCCCCCTACTGCATGACTGTCACTAGCTTTTTTAATGACATTACCTGGTCAGGAATCACCTCGAAGTCTTCAACGGATTCAGTTGCTCAAGCCGATGGGTCGGTAGATGCAGCTAACTGGCGTTGTACTTCAATCGAGAGTTTTTTTGGGGATATGGATTGGACTCGAAGACGCGAGACCTTTGCCTCCACTCATACCTCCATTGTTGTAATTCACCCTATGGCAATGCCTGTGGGTCATTTCTTCCGAGAGTTTGGCCAACTCGCATCCCCAAGAAAAGTCAGTTGATAGCTCTCATTGTTACCTGTTGACCCAGTGCGCTGGGTTTTACCCGAAGTTTTTCAAGGTTGATTCATGCTCGATCAATTAAACATCCTGTTTCACGCAGCCCAGGACAACTATCTTAAAGACAGCGATCTAGATTTCTTTGAGACCTCTGTCGAAAACTTAGAAACTCGCCTCAATCTCTACAGACAACTGCGAGAAAGCGAGGAAAAAATATTTCAGCGTGTTGCCCTGAGCCTGCGAGAAGAATATCCCAAAGAATCTCCGCAGCGCCTGCAGCAGGCTCTGAAACACTGGATTCTGGTGTTGCGCTACTGCTCGATGGCCATGCTGATCGATAGCCCTGACTTTCTCAAATATCGCCTGTTGGAATGGTTGCCAGAAGTGATTGTGGCCCACAACCTACAAGATGTTGAAGGCTCTCTCTTTCAACTGCTAAAGCGGCGACTCAAGAAATTTCTATCTAGCGAAGAAATAGAACTGCTAAATCCCTATCTGATGTTGGCGAAAGAAACACTCCTTGAAGCCGCAGACTCAAACTTCGCCTTCCAGTTTAAGTAGTACTTACCGCAGTAGACTCACCCGCCAATGTTTTTGTGGCTAGCGTCCCCCAAGCGTATTCCCTCAGTCCACCCACTAAAAGGTTTTAACGATTGTGCTTGATATCAGCAACTTACTTAGCGAAGCGAGTATTCCAAGTAATTACTTTGCGACAGATGCTTACGTGAAAGGAGACTTCGAGGCCGGTTTGTTAGAAGACCGCGCTGGATCCAGATTGTTATCCTTGCCCGACAACTTTCTACAGGGGATATATGCGGGTATAGAAGAGGAATTGGGGGAAGCGTCCCACCAAGTTTTATTTAGTTGCGGTCAATGGTGGGGGAGAAATTTTTTCCGCAGATTTTCTCAGGGCTTGAGTTCCTACCACCAGAAGCCATTCATCGAACTGGAGATGGTGGAATTCTTGCAATCCCTGAAGCAATGTTGGAAGACACACGGCTGGGGCAGCCTCGAACTGGATATGCAGTATCGAGACCAGGGGTTCATCGTCGTACGCACAAGTAACTCCTCCTTTGCGCGGGCTGCCCGCAACCACGACCGACCCAACTGTGCTGTGGAATCGGGATTTTTGAGCGCCTTCTTTACTCAGCTAAGTGGGGAAGCGCTGCACTGCGTCCAAACCACTTGTGAATCGATGGGGGTTCCGTTTAACACATTTATTGTGGGCAACGAAGACCGCCTCAAGCCCGCTGATGCTGGGGTGAGAGAAGGAGAATCTCACACCACAATCCTGCTTCGTCTATGTCCAAATCTAGCAGAGGAGTAATAGAACATGATGACCGAGAGCCAAGTCAGCCAATCTAAGAAAACCATGGCTACTGTCAAAATCGAACCGGTTAACGCCCGTGTGTCCGTCCAAGAAAATGAACCGTTGTTGACTGCGTTACTCTCCCAAAGACTCAATATCTTACAGGAATGCGATCGCCGCGGAATGTGCGCAACCTGCCATGTGCACGTTAATAAAGGGGCTGAGAACCTCTCTCCGATAGCAGGGCGGGAGAGACGAACCTTATCGATGCTGCCCCAATGTGGCGAGAATTCTCGACTCTCTTGTCAGGCCAGGGTTCTGGGGGGAGACATTGAGGTTGAGGTTCCCGAAGGGATGTACCTCAGCACAAAGGACGATATCGAACAGCTCATTGGTCGGCGAGCTCAGGAAGACATCCTTCATCCCCTGTCCGGCAAGTTGATGGTGGAAGAGTACAAACTCATTACCCGCACTGTAGCCCAGGAATTGAAAGCAGCCCAGCTAGAAATTTCACGCCTTTTAACCAATACCGATAGCGTCTAATTACCAACCCAAGGTCACGGTTCGCGTTAAGAGTTTTATCAGCCATCAATCCTGAATGCACTACTAAGATTTGGAGTAATACACGATGCTCAACCAATTATCACAGCTCACAGTTGATTGTGACGGGCGATATGCCACCGATGAGGAGTTGTCATTTTTGCAAGACTATATTGCCTCTGCAAAGATGCGTACGAAAGCTTATAAAAAGCTAAGGGAGTTTCGTTCTGATATTGCCTTTGAACTGGAGCAACGTTTGTTGGAAATAGATCCAGAAATTTTCATTGGTGAAGGCAAAGATTTCAAGATGGTATTTCATCGCGACCAAGGGATTAGCTTGAAATATACTGCTGCTACAGTACTTTCTGGCGATCTAGAACGGCTCAAACAATCACTACTATCGTGGTATCGCACCATTATTAGTAAGACTAAACCCAGTAAATGCAGGAAGTTGACTGATTTGTCCTATCAGGAGAAGTTTGCCGTTATTTGTAAGTATCTCGAAGTTAATGAGCAACAATACGTCAAACCAACAATTGATTTATACCGAGCTATTATCGCAAACTAGTAACTCTAAGATTGTCAACTGGAGATATTATCTTTTCTTAGATTGATGTATGTATTCTTGTCAAATGATGCTGGATTGATATCGATAGAATTACACTCGTATCTTTTGCCTAAATAGTCAAAACACATTTACTTAGACCTGCTCTCCACTAGCCAGCATCCACGATTAACGCCACAAACATTCGGAGTCTTATTCATGTCAGAACAGAACGCTATGTCTCCCAAAGATCTAGACATTCCTGAAAATCTAAAAACTTCTGAGACTTTAGGAACATATTCTCAGGCTCATCCTTCAAGTAAAAAGCAAAGCAGGTTGGCAGCGGCTGAGTGGGCGGCGATCGTCGCTTCATTTGGTGGCTCTATTGCCGCGGCATTGATGCAGCAGGTTGCTCTGGCTGCAATTCCGCTGTCGGTTACTGCAACCCTTAGTCTTTGCCATCGCAAGCAACAACTTGATAGCCAAACGCAGAGAATTGAAAGCCAGGAGGCCATAATTTCGATGCAAACGAAGCTGCTTGAGCAATTCCAGAGCAAGCAAGATCGACAAATGGCTGCCATAGCATCACAAGTGCAAGAATCAGACAAGCAACTCAATAATTTGCAGTCTGTGGCTCTCAACCTCAGGACAGTACAAAATTGCACGCAACAAATTTTGAACGATCCTCCCACCTCCTCGTCCTATTACTTAAGAGCTATGGGTCACCATCGGCTGGGAGATTTGGAAGAAGCGATTCTGGATTACAGCGAAGCGATCGCCCGAGATCCAAAAAATGCAAAAGCTTACTTTAACCGTGGTAAAGCAAACGCAAAATTAGGCAACAAGCAGGAAGCAGTTGAGGATATGCGCAATGCAGCCAAGGTCTTCTTTGAGGAGGGGAATATCGAGTCTTACAGCAAGGCAAAAGAACTGTCGAGCAACTTGCACCAACTGGAGCAGCAGCAAAGCCCAGAAAGCTTCGATGACGACATCCAGTCTCCCGAGTTGGTGGTTATGGAGGGTCTGTTTACTTAGAGTGTGCTGTATGGACCCGAAATCAGTAACCATTTCAGTTGGGGTAGCTCAGGCATAGCCCTAGCCGACGGCAACCCAGGCAGATTAGCAGTTGCTATCGTCTTACAGTGTTATCAGCCGGTGGCCCTCAAGATGTAATCAACTGCTTAATTTGCTGGTAAGCGAGCCCTGTTCGTAGCGTTCATCAATAGAATGCGATCGCTGCAACAGCATGAATCACTCCACTCCATGAATCGCTCAATTATTGAAGCAAACCTCAACCTGACAGGCATTTGAAGTTTTTTTTATATTCTTAAGTCAAATCACCAGGATTTGTAAGAATATTTCCTGAAATAGTTGAGTCGCCTAAGCTTATAGCGCTAAGCGGGATGAGTTTGAAGTGATGCGATGGATGTTCCCCAATGTCGTAGTCGAACTTGGACTCCCTAAGAATTGCAATCGGCTCTCATGCGTGGAGGATATGGGAGTAGATTCCTCAAGTAATACTCAAAATATTTCAGCTATTACTGTGGGGATTACTGATACATAAAAGTAGCATCATTGCTAGCTCTAAATACAGTTGTTCCTATCTATTTTCCGGAACCATCTTTTCTCAACCTCCTCCGGTCAAGTTTTGTAAATAAAGAAAGGGTCGTCGTTTACCCCACAGCGTTTTGCCTGTGGGGGTTGCTCTATATATATTCTTTCCAGAAACCAGCTTAACTTCACGCTGCAATTGGGTTTGAGCTTCTCTTCTCTAAAATTTTTGACAACAAGCTTAATGATTTTTAACTTCAGCTGGCTCCCTGAAAGTCTGTACTCGAAAATCCGTTACGAATCTTCCAAGTATGTATTAATTGTCGAGTTTATCTGTAATTTGATGTGGGAAATCTTGCTGTCTCTGCAAAATCAATGCCAGTTAAGTGTGCAGAATGCAAGGTAATGCGTACGTGTAAATGCGGCCAGCGAGACTACTAAGTCTGGGTATCCAATCAATGTGGACAGGGCGGGGCAATCCCGCTTGTCAAAGGGGGGACGGTTGTTTCTGGGACAGAAGCCATTCGGCGAACTGCTGAAGTGGGCGCTGCATTTCCCTAGGTGATAACTGGGAATCAGGTCGTTGGGTTGAACCCAGCAGATCTATCCCGTGCCCTATTTGCATGACCCTAGTTTTACGCTGGGAAGGACACTGACGATGCTCTCAACTGCTGGTTTTATCGATACGACTTCAGAGGAGGACGGCCGAACGGGCAGCAAGGCCGGTCGCCCCTTACGCGAGCTGTATCCTCAGCTCCATGCCCACTATCGCTTTGAGGATTATTTCCAGCTCAACCGCGAGATCGGCACCTTTACCGACTGGAATAAATCTCGCAATATCTTCGTCAGCGAAGATTTCATTATCGGCTTAATTAATGGCCTAGACGAAGAAGTAGGCAATGCCTCCAGCGTTGTAATGTACAACATTGGCAAATCCTGGGGGCAAAAAGATGCCAAGTTTTTCAAGGGTTGGTACGAAGAAGAATATAAGAGCAGCTTGCTCACCACGAATTTGGGCTTGGTACTGGAATCCTGGTGGTGGCCATTTACTGCCCAAGGGTGGGGCAATTGGGATATCGATCTAGAAGATCGTGACAATGGCTTTTTGACCATTAATATCTACGACTCTGCTGTCGCTCGTACCCTGGGCAACGTTGGTAAACCCGTTTGCCATATTTATGCTGGATTGTTTGCAGGATTCTTTAGCAACTTCAACAATCAGAAACTGGGTTGTGTGGAGTTACAGTGCTATTCGATGGGATCGACCTTCTGCAAGTTTTTATTAGGCAAGCGGGATCGTGTAGATGCAGCTAGCTTTTGGTTAGAAGAAGGGGCAACGGCGAAAGATATTGAAAAACGTCTGATTGCTGGGGAGTGCTTGGGATAATGGGGGTAGCAATTTCCTATCGGACTAGCGTTCGTAGCTTTTTTGGAGATATTTCCTGGGATGGCGATCGGCTATCTCTGCAGTCAAATATTGTGCTGGAGGAAAGAAATGATGACTGGAGATGTGCTTCTTTAGATCAATTCTTCCACGATATTGACTGGCAAGTAAAACAGAAGAAGTTTGTAGATAACTATCTCGCTAGAGACTCTAAAGATCTTCCAATTGCCAATCCAATGACACTGCCTGTGGGCAGATTTTTCCACGAGTTTGGACGGCAATCAAGTACAAAATACTCTACATAATCCCTAAAAGAGTTTCAGCATATTTATATCTACTTTGTTCCGGTAAATGTAAGGTGAACCAAATGATCGATCCACTCAGCAGGCTATTCTATACAGCCGAAAATCGTTATCTCAATGATGAAGATCTGGAACAATTCGAGCGCTCTATTGTGAGTCTTGAGTCTCGATTAGACCTCTACGAACTGTTGAGGGAAAACGAAGCGAAAATTTTTCAACGGCTGGCGATTGAGTTACACGATCGCTATCCCAAAGAATCACCAAGCCGTCTGCAATTAGCTTTACAGCATTGGATTCTTGTCCTGCGCTATTGCTCAATGGCCATGCTACTTGAAGATCCTGATTTCCTGCGCTATCGCCTATTGGAGTGGATGACGGAAGTAGTGGCTGCTCACGAGCTTAGAGAGATTGAAAATAGTCTCGACCAAATGCTTCGACGCCGGTTCAAGAAGTATATGTCAGGCAGTGATATCAAGTTGATGGCCCCTTATCTTGCACAGGCTAGACAACTACTACTTGAATCTGCTCATTTAGAGGTCAATAGCATCTCTTAAAGGATGAATAGACCGTTGATTTTCAGGTAACTAGTCGAGACTTTCAGGTTGACAAAATTATCAACACATTTGGTTCTAATCCTTGATAGGTGTAAAGAATGGCAATTATTGACGTCAATACTCTCCTCGAAAAACCGGCAATTCCTAGTAACTATTACTCGATGGATTCCTATGCCAGCGGGGATTTTGAAGCAGGTACAATCGCAACCCGCTCGGGCGATCGCCTGCTAGCTCTATCGGATTTGTGTCTGCAGGGAATTGTGGATGGCATTGAAGAGGAATTGGGGGAGGCCTCTCAACAGGTGCTGTGGAGCTGCGGCCGCTGGTGGGGGAAGAACTTCTTTCGCAGGTTTGCCAGAGAAATGGGGGAATACCACGGAAAGTCCTTGGCTGAACTTGAGATGGTCAACTTTCTCCAGTCCTGGAAGCATTGTTGGAAGGCCCATGGGTGGGGAAAGGTGGAACTAGATTCCCAGTATCGAGAGCAGGGATTGATGGTGATTCGCACTTGGCAATCCTCTTTTGCTCAAGCGAGTGTCCGTCGCGATCGCCCTAGTTGCTCAGTGGAAGCGGGATTTTTTAGTGCATTTTTTACTCAACTCAGTGGCGAATCCCTCCATTGCGTGCAAACCACCTGCGAATCGATGGGGAGTCCTTGCAACACCTATCTGGTAGGTAACGAACTTCGCCTCGAAGTCGCGGAGGCCGCTGTAAGAGCAGGAGAGTCCCACGCTGAAATCGTCAGTCGTCTGTTCACTACAGGCGAGGAGGAATAACCCATGGCTGTTGACTTGCAACAACCTCTTCAAGAGAACTCCGTTCAGGCTACCTTGGCGAACATCTTTATAGAACCCGTTAACGCCCAGGTTTCCATTCCTGTCAACGAAACTCTGCTGTCCGCATTACTGGCTCAAAAGCTCAATATTCTGCAGGAATGTGGTGGTCGCGGCATGTGCGCTACTTGTCACGTTCACGTCAATGCAGGGGGCGAAAATTTGAGTCCGGTGCAGGGGCGCGAAAGGCGTACCCTGTCGATGTTGCCCCAGTGTGGCGAAAATTCTCGCCTATCTTGTCAAGCAAGGGTGCTTGGAAATGAGGTTGAGGTGGAAGTTCCCGAGGGGATGTATCTCAGCCAGAGTGACGACGTGGAGCAGTTGGTGGGTCGAAGGGCCCAGGAAGATATTCTCCATCCTCTATCCGGAAAGGTAATGGTGGAAGAGTACAAGCTGATCACCCGCACTGTCGCCAAAGAATTGCAGACTGCCCAGTTAGAAATTGGTCGATTACTGGCCAATACAGACAGGGTCGAGTAGCCCTTACGCTACTGCCTTTAGTGGAGGGAGCGAGAACGTTCCCTGACTATGCTGAACGTTCAAAATCAAGATGGATTTGGAGAAAACCAATGCTCAATCAGCTTTCTCAGCTGACACTTCAGGCTGATGGACGATTTGCCAATCAGGAAGAGCTCAGCTTTATCCGAGACTATATTGCTTCATCCGAAACGCGCGTCAGTGCTTATAGAAAGCTTCGCGACCAACGCGGAGTTATCGCTCTAGAGACCGAGCAGCAGATTTTGAATATCGACAGAGAGTACTTTGTTGAAAATGGCCAAAATTTCAAAGATAAGTTTAGCCGAGACCAAGACATTAGTTTAAGGTATACGGCTGCAACTGTTTTGTCTGGCGACCTAGAGCGTTTAAAGCAGTCGATACTACTGTGGACTCGCACGATTATTCAGTCCTCTAAGCCCCAAAAATGCAAACAATTAACTGGAGTGAGTCATCAGATTAAGACTGATGTAATTCTTGAGAAGCTAGATCCTGAAGAGCATCCTCACGTTCGGCCCATCCTTGCTCTAAATCAATCCATCTTAGGCTCTTGATTCGTGTCAGAGGAACGAGATCTAGAGAGTAAGGCTAACGATTTCATAAAGTCTTGCTAGTGGTTGTATTCCTCGACGTTTTTCTTTTTTTAGTTATTTGTTTCGATTAGTTGGAGTTTTCCTATCATGTCTCAACCAGAAATCAAGCCCCGCATAAAGAGTCCAAAAACTGATTCTCCATTCAGGTTTCAAGAGAATTGGGTTCGTGCGGCGGAATATGGTGCGGTCGTCCTTTCTTTTGGGGGGTCGCTAGCTACGATTGTATTCCAGCAGGTGGCGCTGGCGACTATTCCCCTCTCTGCAACTGCCCTGTTAAGCGTATGTCATCGTCGACAAATTTCGCAGCAGATTTCCTGCGAAGTGGATAACATCAAGTCAACAATCGCATCGCAAAAAGAGGAGCTGATACAGAATCAAAGTCAAGCAATCTCTAACGTACTGCACAAGCAGGATGCAGAAGCGAAGCGAGTTGCCCTTGAACTAGAACAATACGACAGTCAAATTGACGACTTACGATCGAGCACGAAGTATTTGCGGACCGTGCAAAATTGTACCCAGCAAATTTTGAACGGATCCTCTTTGACAAATGCTTATTATACTCGGGGAGTTGGCCATCATCATCTAGGAGATTTGCGAGAAGCGGTTCAGGATTATAGCGAAGCCGTTACTCAAGATCCCCGAAATGCTCAAGCCTACTATAATCGCGGCATTGCAAATCTAGATTTGGGTGACAAACAAGCTGCCGTAGACGACCTGCGCGATGCTGCTAAAGTATTCTTTGAACGTGGAAATATTGAGTATTACACTAAAGCAAAAGAACTTTCTCAAAATATGCATGATATGGGAGAAGAACAGAGACCCGAGAATTTTGGAGAAAAGAGTGAGCCTGAAAGAGTAGCAGTGATGGAAGGACTCTTCTCGTAGCCTTATAGGTGCCTTCAAATATCTAATAATGGCAGTGATTGCTCACTTTAGATTGTTAGGTGCAGTTTATCAGAATGTGGCCTGAAGACACTCTCTCTTCAGGTTTTTTCTGTTTTCTGACTAACTAGACAAAACTAAAGTTGCGATCGCGCAGCAAGGCGATGCTTGCAAAATAGGGTATGGCATCCCAGTACCAGAAACTAATTATGGCAACCACCTGTAGCAATAAATCCCAGCTATACCAACCCGCTGGTGGCAATCTTAAAAGGCAGTAATAATTTGTCCCCATTAAGCGAGAAGGAGTCAGAATATCACTGCAGCCTAGATAAACTGATTGCCGATAATTTCTGATGCGCAAGAGATTGCGATCGGGGAGTCCGCTTTCGCTGTGCCGCACTTGTTACTTGAGAAAGAGTGATGCAACCTCCAACTCAAAAGCATTCTTTGGGTTGCCCTCCCAATGCCTGGTCGGTGGATGGAGATAGCGCAGATATCACTCGTCCTCCCTTACCTAGCCAACCCATCACCCTAACAACCGACAGCAAGCAGATTCGTTTAGACTTGGCGAAATCCGCCCTGATTGTTGTGGATATGCAAAATGACTTTTGCCACCCGGATGGTTGGCTCGCCCACATCGGCGTTGATGTCATGCCAGCACGCGCGCCGATCGCGCCGCTGCAAACCTTGCTACCTCACCTGCGACAAATAGGGGTGCCCGTTGTTTGGCTCAATTGGGGCAATCGTCCAGACCTCCTGAATATTAGTGCCGCCACTCAACATGTTTATAACCCCACTGGCAACGGAGTTGGGTTGGGGGATCCTTTACCCACAAATGGTGCCCCAGTGTTAGAAGCCAACAGTTGGGCTGCTGCTGTTGTGGATGAACTGCAGCCATTTGACCCATCCGATATTCACGTTGATAAGTACCGCATGAGTGGATTTTGGGATACGCCTTTAGATAGTATTTTGCGAAATCTTGGGCGTTCCACCCTGTTTTTTGCGGGGGTCAATGCCGATCAATGCGTGATGGTGTCTCTGCAGGATGCCAATTTTTTGGGGTACGACTGCTTACTCCTCAAAGACTGCACGGCCACCACTTCCCCCACCTATTGCTTAGAGGCGACTTTCTATAATGTCAATCAATGTTTTGGATTTTTAAGCACTTCATCCCAGCTACTTGACGCCCTATTGTCCCGCCCTCCCGAACGCTCGTCATCCTGAGGTTGTTTGTTGTGTTACCCCATTCCTGTTCGATTCCTAGCCTGAAACAGCCTCAAGACTATCAGGTCTATCGCATCAGCCCTGACGACACTAACCGATTGGCGATTATTTTCGACCCGATCCGCGATGGTGTTTCGTTTACCTGCTGTCTTGAAATCTACGATCCCTATGGGCGAACTCCTGCCAATCGCCATCAGTACGCAGTGGAAATGTTTTTCATTTTGCAGGGGCAGGGGCGAGCTTATTGTGATGGTAAGGTAGTCGATTTGCATGCAGGCGATACGCTGCTAGTGCCTGCAACAGGGGAACACATCTTGGAAAATGTGACCTCTGAACGACTGTACGCCATTTGCATGATGGTGCCGAATGAAGATTTTGCAGAACTGATTCGCAGTGGTGAACCGGTGGAACTGGATAGTGAGGATCTAAAGGTATTGCGCAGGATGTCGATGGTGGGAATGGGTGGCCTGAACTAGGCAGGCTGTTGGGATTGGTTTGTTGTGGAATTGCTTCCCTACCAAGCCTCCTCATCACCGCTAATCAGCCAGGTAATCGAAACCCCCAATGCTTTAGCGATCGCCACGAGTTCCCAATCGATTACGCGACGTTTGCCGTTTTCAATTTGCCCAACTTTGACATAGTCCAAACTCACGCCGTATCGAGCGAGTCTTCCCGCAAGCTCGTCCTGGGTTAACTTAAGTTTTTCCCTCATCCAGCGCATTCTGGATCCAATAATGTTGGCGGGGCGGGTCTTACCGTCTCGATAGACCCATTCAGGATACTTTGGTTGATTCAAAGGAGCCACTCTCGAAGGTCCTACACCATAGAAGGATTTACGATTTTCGATCCTGTCCAATGGGGCGTTCGACGTTGCCTATACAAATACTATCTCGAACCGTTGCTCTGTTTTACCCAAAACAGCCCATCTAGGCTTTCACCTCTTTTTGTATGCCTACAGCTGCTGTTAAAAAACGATTCAGCGGTTCAAGAAATGCATGCTCCTCTGTCGATCCTTGGCATCTATCTACCCAAACCATAGAGGTTCCCAATGTTCGAGGATCGATTATCGATTACTACCTCCAGTGCCCGCTAACTAAACTGGGGGCGTGAGATAAAAATTTTATGTATGTCTGTAATAACATCACCTATGGCTGGCGACCAACAGGCAAGCTCATTAGCTCCATCCCCTAAAAGTTTTGGCAGCGTGGATGATGCCGTAGATTTATATCTGAACGAAATTGGTCGTGTGGATCGAATCGACCATTCTGACGAAATCCACCTTTCTCGCGCCGTGCGCAAATTAGTCGAGGTCAGAGAGATGCGTGAGGCCATGGCTGAAGATCGAAATTCTACCCCTACAGATATTGAAGTGGCTGAACGTATGGGGATCGGCGAATTAGAGTTGCGATCGCTAGAACGTTGCGGTAAGCGCGCCCAGCAAAAGTTGATCAACTCCAATTTGCGTTTGGTAGTCAGCGTAGCCAAAAAATACGTCAATCGAGGAGTCCCCTTCCTTGATTTGATTCAAGAGGGGAACATTGGCTTGATTCGAGCCACCGAAAGATTTGACGCTGAACGGGGTTATCGCTTTAGTACTTACGCCCACTGGTGGATTCGCCAGGGAGTCACCCGCTGTATTGCGAACCAGGCACGTACCATTCGTTTACCAGTCCATATGGTGGATAAAGTTCGTCACCTCAAGCGCACCATTCGTGACCTAACCAAGGAAAAGGGACGCCGCCCCAGCGATGAAGAATTGGCGGAAGTGATGGGTGTAAAGTTAAAGAAGCTGCGCACAATTCAAGAATCTGCCGCCCTGCCCATTTCTCTCGATGTGATGGTGGGTCCGGAAGGGGAAACCCGTCTGGGGGATCTCTTAGAGGACACCAACTCAGATCGCCCTTTCCAGGAAATTGTAGCTAACTCCATGCAGACGGACGTTCAAAATGCCATGGATATTCTGAAACCAATGGAGCGGGATGTATTGCACTTGCGCTACGGCTTTGATGGAAGTAAGGGGAAGACACTGCGGGAGGTGGGTGAATATTTTGACCTAACCCGTGAGCGCATTCGCCAAATTGAAAAAGAAGCGCTGCGCAAACTTCGATCGATGAAAAATAGTCGCTGCACTCTTGATAGCTATCTTGTGAATTAGGACTGTGGCCTCTGGATGCGCGTCGACTAACCTGATTGTCTTAGAGGTCGTGCATCAGTCAAGTGTGGGATTGGGATAAGCAAGAATATCAGTGTCTTGAGAACTTGTATTCCCTGTCCACTGTAGTCAGCCGAAAGCTCACCAACATTCATGCGCAAGCATTTATGCATCAGTAATGGGAGTTAGAGTTACTGTTGCCATAATTGCTGGAAAACGTTCACTGATACCTTTTAAGCCATCTCTATTGAATGCTCCAATCTCATGCAGAGGGGATTCGCTTGTCAGGCAACTGTTGGATTGTGCAGTTTTCCTTCAGGAAGGTCAACCGCATCTTCAGAACTGACACAGCTTGATTCCCAGCGGAATTTGCCACGTGGATGGAGGGAAAGGCTGACGGCAAGCAACGGTATGCATATTAGGCCAGATAGGATTGGGTCTTATCTCTGCGAGGTTGTTTACATATTCGGGGCTAGCAGAAAACCTAATGGCTGGTACAGACAAATTGGCTTGTCCGCCAGCATCCAGGGTCTTGAAATTGTTACTAGGATAGGCTCGGTTATTCTTAGAGTAAAACTGTACAGGATTGTGGCAAATATAGAGCTCTTTGGGCTGGATCTCGTAAAATTTAGCACTTAATTCTGCTGCTCAAAGATCTGAAGTAACAGTGACTACATTGAGTTGGCAGGATATTGCATTTTTAGCCTCCCTTTGTTAACGCTTGATCCCAGTATATCTACTTAATTGAAGAGTCTCGCTCAAAAAAAACTTCGGACTTTGAGAAAGCAAATTCCCATACATTCTTGGCGGATTAAATTGCGTGTCACTTTACGGAACTTTTCAAAAAAACTAGAGTCATTAACGTTTAGAAACATGTTCTTACGATCTTTGGGTTGAACAGCCCGCGTTCCAGGGAGTTCATTTTTTGTTCGCTTTTGAGCAACTGCTGTTGAGCCAGCTCGGTTGAGCGAGATAGTCGTTCCATTTTCGCTAAGCACTCAAGGGCATTGCACTACTTTTCAGGCATAGGTAGTCCAGTCATTGGTTTTGTAAACCAGCAACTCGGGTTCATTGGTCGTAACGATTCGCAAGCAGGATTTGCTTTCTGTCTTGCTCCCATTCACAGGAGTTTCTCCCCATCCATGCAGAGATATACACCTGACAAACGGCAATACTCCGCATCCATACGTTTACGATGGTCGCAACTGCCTTCGATTCGATTGCACCGGGCGACTGCGGTTGTCTGCGGTGCCGTTCTTCTAGGGGCGACTATCGCCATCTCCTGGTTGCTAGGGGAACCAACGGTCACGCAGTTCTTTGCCAGTCTGGATGCCCTTCAGTTAAATCCTCCTCTCTGGATTCGCTCCCCTCAGCAATACGGCCTAGCAAGCTGGTTGCCGCTGATTTTATTTGTGGGAACCGCTCAGCTGGTTATGCTCGTATCCCCTCGCCCCCAGCGATGGTCGCGTAATCTGATTGCCGGACTCCTGGTGGTAGCAGTTTTGCGCTATGTATTGTGGCGCTCGCTCTCCAGCCTCAATTTTTCCAACCCAATTGATGGCACCTTTTGTTTGCTGATGTACGCCGTAGAGATGGCACTAGCCTTTAGCGCTTTGATACGGCTGGTTCTATTGTTCCGAGTCAAATCCAGAAAGTCCGAAGCAGATCGGATGTCTGAGGACGTACTGTCTGGAAGGTATATGCCCACCGTTGACATCTTGATTCCCAGCTACAACGAACCAGCAGCGATTCTGCGCCGGACGGTGATTGGTTGCCAAGCTTTGGATTATCCCCGCAAACAGATATATCTGTTAGATGATGGTAAACGGCCCGAAATTCGCCAGTTAGCGCAACAATTGGGTTGTAACTACATTGCCCGACCCAGTAACATCCACGCTAAAGCCGGGAACATCAACTATGCATTGGGGCAAACCAACGGCGAGTTGATTGCGGTGTTCGATGCCGATTTTGTCCCTACAACGAACTTCCTGACCCGAACCGTAGGATTTTTCCAAGAGCCTACTACCGGTCTGGTGCAGACCCAGCAAAGTTTCTACAATCCCGATCCTGTCGCCCGAAACTTAGGTTTGGCTAGGGTACTCCCTCCCGAAATTGAAATCTTTTCCCGCTATTACCAACGGCTACGGGATACCAACGGAACGGCTATCTGCTACGGCACCTCTTTTGTAGTACGCCGGACTGCTCTGGAAGACACCGATGGATTCGTGACTGAGTCGCTCAGTGAAGACTATTTCACGGGCATTCATTTGTTTGCGAAAGGCCATCAAACCATCTTTCTTGATGAAGTCTTGAGTGCAGGGCTTTGTGCTGAAAATATGACAGGGCATATTCTCCAGCGGCAACGATGGGCTCGGGGAACGATCCAGGCCTTTTTCATTCGTTACAATCCCCTTACTTTGCCGGGCTTCAACCTATTTCAGCGGTTGGCCCACCTAGAAGGAATTAGTCAGTGGTTCTTTACTCCCTGTCGAATTTTCTTTTTGCTGCTCCCATTGCTCTACGTTGCATTTGGCATCGTTCCAATGCGAAGCACTGTGCAAGATGGACTCTACTTCTTTCTACCGTTTTACTTGCTTAATCTGTTTGCCTTCTCTTGGTTAAACGAACGCAGTCGCTCGGCATTGCTCTCGGACATTTACGAAATTGTCCAGTGCATCCCTGTATCCGCACTGTTATTGCAAACCCTTTTCAAACCCTTTTCGGCCAAGTTTAGAGTCACCCCCAAAGGGATTTCCCGCGATCGCCATATTTACAATTGGGAGATAGCCTGGCCCCTTGTGGTGCTGTGGTTGATGTCTGCAGCGGCGTTGATTGTCAGCTTGAGCGTGGCTTATGGAGGAACTTACTTCCTCAGTAATATGCAAGCCGATTCTAACTTTATTGAAGGAATGAAAGGTGTTTGGGTGTGGTGTGCTTACAACGTATTTGTACTGACCATCGCGCTCTATCTAATGAGGGATGTTCCGAAACCAACACTGAACGAGTGGTTTGAAAAGGATATTCCCATTCAGATTCGGACGCAGAATCGCATGTTTGAGTCCACATCCTGCAAAGTATCTGAAGCGGGAGCAGAATTACACCTACAAGATTGGATTGAAGACAATACCACTGCTGAATTTCGCATCCCAAATACTTCTGTCTGGTTGACCAGTGAAGTTATTTCCGTTCAATGGCAAGGGAGCTCTGCAATTGTGAGGTTGAGGTTCCATCGCCTCAACCCTACCGAATTTAGATCGTTGGTAGAATTCTTGTTCTGTCAGCCAGGGCAGTGGAAGGATATCTTAGTTCCAACCGAGCAACGATCGCTGTTGTTGTTGATTAAGATATTCTTCTCTCCTGTTTTTTGGATCGTCGACAAAGCTCGAAATGAGTTAACTGGAAAACTAGTTCGGCTCGATCTGAAAAATCTGAAAGCCTAAG
>JBFRWN010000127.1:0-14330 GCA_051439605.1 Synechococcus sp. | reverse complement strand
TGCTTTACATCCGGTGGGTTCCACCCTGATGGTGCTGTATCGCAGCGATTGGAGCGACGCGCAACTGCAGGATCCCCCTCTGACTGAAACGGTATCGGTTGTGAATTGTCAGGGGCGATCGGCCGTTTGGATCGACCTACCCCCCTCTGGCATGGCAATTCTGTCCTAGCTAAAAATGCGCCTGAGATTCAGAACGAACCCAGATAAAAGGCTTTCGCCCGAGAGTTCGGCTGGTTCGACAACTGTCTCCACGGGTTTTCCCTGGCGATAGATTTCTACTTGCCGATGTTGGGGGTCGATCAGCCAACCCAATTTGGCACCGTTATCCATGTATTCCTGCATCTTGGCCTGTAGATGTTGGAGGCTATCGGAGGCGGAGCGAAGTTCGACGACAAAATCAGGGCAAATAAGAGCAAAGGTTCCTCGATCGTCTGGAGAGGTGGCTTCCCACCGTTCTCGACTAATCCAGGATGCATCCGGAGAGCGAATGGCCCCGTTGGGCAGCGTAAAGCCGGTGGACGAGTCAAAGGCTTTTCCCAGATCGTCGTGGTCTTCGTACCACCGATCGAGCTGTCCGGTCAGACTGCGGTTACGCTCTCCAGTTTCCCAACCGGTGGGGGGATTCACAATCAGGTCTCCTGTCGCGGATCGTTCTAGCCTGAGATCGCGATTGGCCATTGCCAGGGCTTCAAATTGAGTGGGGGTCACTTGCAATGACAGAGACTTTGGCAGTTCGATGAGGAGTGTTCTGCCTTTGGATGGAGTCCGTACCACGGTGGCGGCCTGAAGGATAAGGTTTAAGCAAAGAGCTAAGGTTAGGCAAAGAGCTAATGCCAGTGTAGTTCGCGCGCTCTCAAGCCAACAAGCGATCGCCTTTCGGTTGTCGCAAAGAGAGTGCCATTGAGTCAGATTGCGATCGTGCTTTCATGTTTGTTCGCGAATTAAAGAGGTGGGGATGACAGCGGGAAGGTTACGATTTGCTTTAGAGGAACGATGCAATCCGATGTCTATAATTTCCACCCCAGCCAGTGTGTCCATCCCGAAAGAGAAACTTGCTGAATTGTGCCAGCGATTTCATATCCGCAAGCTTGCTCTATTTGGATCCGTGCTAAGGGAGGATTTTCACCCAGATAGCGATATTGACGTTTTAGTAGAGTTTGAGACAGGCTACACTCCTGGATTCGCCTTTATCGACATTCAAGACCAATTGTCCGATCTGTTAGGACGACCGATCGATCTCAATACGTTGCAAGACCTCAGCTGCTATTTTCGAGAAAGCGTTTTAGCCGAAGCTGAATCGATCTATGTCCAAGTCTGACGAAATACGGCTGCGCCACATGCATGATGCTGCCTGCAAAATCTTGGCCTTTACCCAAGATCGCACTCGTGAAGATTTGGATACGGATGAATTGCTTGCTCTAGCAACGGTGCGGTTAATTGAGATCTTGGGAGAAGCGGCCAAAAACGTTTCCCCATCCATTCGCGAACAGTCTCCTGACATACCGTGGCGGCAAATAGCAGGTACGCGAGATCGCCTTTCCCATGCCTACTTTGATGTAAACCTCGATGTAATTTGGCAGATTGTTACTGCCGATCTCCCACCTTTGGTAGATCGTCTCGAACAGTTGCTATCGCAAAAGCGATAAGACGATCAAATGAGTTTGAGATCGCCATTTACCATAGCCCAAGCTTCAAATTTTGCTGGGATCGCTTGCAAAGACAGAGACTCTGGAAGTTCGCTTGAGAGTTATCCTACTGCTCACAACAAGGAAATAGGACCATCAATTTAAGCCGGGACAGCTTGCAGGGTAGGCATTTGAGGCTATACCAACCAAGCATTAGCTAATATCAATGGCTATATTAATCTTTTCTTGTCGATATTTTGTAATATAAAACATCAGGCTATAAATAAATATAATCAAGCCAATTATTTCCATCATTTCTTCTACACTAACTATAAATGCGTAAACCAGGTTTCTCTGATTTCCAGCTATTCTTATCCACGATCCTCCTAACATTTCTACTCCTAAAGCTCCACCTATATAGAAAGTAGCTGATAACAGGAAAAGTCTTTTTATTTTTGCAGGTAAATTCAAAATAAACTTAGCAGAATACAAACCAAAAACGACCAAGGCAATTCCATAAGGAATAACCCAAGGAAAATGAAAAATACCAGGCAATTTTTCTGCTGACTTAGGAAAGAGCATGAAAATTCCGTGAATTTGAAATGCTTCATCAAAAGCCAGAAATATAAATATATAATATAAGATTTTCCAGTATTTAATGAATATACTTTGGCGATCTTTTTCTAAGATGGTTATTTGCTTGATCAAAGCGGAACAAATTATCAACAAAATAACTGTGTATAGAGTAGGAAAGTTATATTCTTCATCCATATTAAACATATACATCCAATCTTCTCGATCGTTTATTCCATATTTTGCATATTGAACGATCGAATTTAATATGCTGAGAATCACAAACACTAATGTTAAAACTTTTGTTATTTGTAAAGGAGATGAGTTTAATTGTATTTTCATTCGTAATTCAACAACCTACTTGACTGACAAAACGTGTAACGGGCGGGAGGCAATCAAAGACATAGAACCCATATTCTGTCAGGTGTCCAAGCCAAACAAAGCACGTTCAATTTTGCTTGTACGCGATCGCCGACAGAAACCCGATAGGAATTCAATGGTATGCCATAGCGATGCAAGGCATTCAAAATCGAATAATCAGACTGCCGGCGATCGTCAGCAGTACGTTAGCAAACGCATAAGCCCCTGTATACCCTAAGGCTGGAATGGAACTTTGAGCTTCTGCAGTGACAATTTTTAAGGAGGCTCCGCTGGTCATGGATCCTGTGATACCGCCCATCAACATGGCGGGCGGCAACTTTAAGACATAGCGTCCAAACAAAAAACCTACAACCACTGGAAAAAACGTCACGACAACCCCAGAAAAAAACAGGGTAGGTCCAACCTTGAGCAAGGTTTCAATTAAGGTTTGTCCAGCTTTTAAGCCTACACCGGTCATGAAGACCAATAAACCCAGTTCCATAAACAGCCAAATGACAGCCGCTGGTGCGCGACCAAAGGTGGGATGAATAGATCGTAAATATCCGACAATCAGACCGACGGTTAACAGTCCCCCTGCCGACCCCAAACCTAAGGATAGACCCCCAACCGAAACTGCTAAAGTTCCCACCAGTCCACCAACGGCTATTCCAATACCTAGCGTGACTAGATCGGTTTCATCAATTTGGCGTTCTAAATAGCCCAAGCGTTTGGATAAGAGCTCTAAATTAGCGCTCGGTCCGGTCAACCACAGTACATCTCCATTCAGCAATATGACGTTGTTTTGAATGGGAATGCTCGTTCCCAATCGCTGGATTTTCGTGAGGATGCAGCCTGTTTGGTTGACGATCGCCAGATCGCCCAACGTATACCCTTTCGGTTTTAATTTGCTAATGACAATCTTGCCACTTTGAATGTCCGTATCCAGTAAGTCTTCATCGGAAATTTCGGGACCAATCTTATCCCATCCCTGCACCAATTGACTCAGATAGCCCACCACCGATACGCTATCCCCCCACTCAAACATCGTATCCGGCTCCACGGGAATAAAGTCATTCCCCCGCTTGAGTTTTACGACCATAGCTTTACCCGGAAGTTGCCGATCGAGTTCTGACAGTGGGATGCCAATTACATCTGACTGTCTGACCGTATACGCTCTGGTCACAATAGGTTGACTGGTGCCGGTATCTCCTGCCTCACTTTCACTTTGCCGTTCTAGTTCTTTGGCATTGCTTACCAAATCGACCCCAAAGACTTTTGGGAGAAAGCGTACAAGCAGGATCAACCCCACTAAGCCAAAAATGTAAGTAATGGCGTAGCCGGTGGTAATGTTGCCGACGACTTCATCGGCAGTAAACCCTTCTGGTATAGGCACTTGCCCCGCTTGCACTGCAGCTTGAGCGGCAGCCAATGTAGGCGTACTGGTCATGCCTCCCGCCAACAAGCCAGCCGAAGTGCCCGGTTCGAAACCAAAGAATTTCGACATCCCCAAAGCAACAAAAAAACCGGTGGTAGCAACCACCACGGCCAAGAATAAATATTTAATGCCTTGAGTGAACAGGACATTAAAGAATTTTGGACCGGCTTGATATCCCACCGACGCGATGAACAGGGTAAATCCTAATGTTTGTAAGACAGGGGATATTTCGTAATCAAATTGCCCGAAAATGAGTCCGACCACCAATACCCCGGCAACGGTACCAAATTCAAAGCCTTTAATTTTGACTTGACCCAAGAGGTAACCCAAGCCAATGACCAGAAAGAGCAGGCTGATTTGACTGTCTTCAAGGAATTGAGCAATATAGTCCATTGTATTAAGTCAATATTTTTTTTTGCAGTCCTAGTGACACCAGGCAAATAGTGTGAGTACAAGTCACGAAGGTTTGCGATTTCTTAGACCCTTCGAGACAAAAATCAATCCGAGGCAAGACAAAGCCATCATGCCGTAATGATAGTCAAAACACAGTAACGTAATTGCTGCTCCCAAGAAAAACAACAATCTGCCTTTATGTTTCCAGTTCTTCAGTAAGGAGTTCAAAACCATTTCATCCGAGCGACTGTTTCATTCTGAAAAATCTGAATAATGGTCGATTTAATCACTCTGTTGAACAATTAGCACCGAGCAGGGGGCGTGGTATACAACGTAGTTACTGACACTGCCTAGCAATACTTCTTTGAGTCCTCTCAGCCCGCGTCGCCCCATGACGATTAGATCGGCATTCCAACTTTTAGCTCGGTCTAAAATTACTTTTTCTGGTTTATCTGCTTCGCATTCCCACTCGGTTGAAATTCCCCGATCGATGGCTATTTTTCCGTATTCTGCTAATTTCTGCTCGGCAAGTTTGCGACTTTCTTGAAACCTGCTGGCAAAGTCCTGAATAGACTCGCTGAAGACCGATGGGGAGGGTGCCAAAGAGTCTATGGTGCTCGTTAGGGAGTGAATTAACAGTAAAGAGGCACCACTATTTTGAGCGATCGCCGCTGCTCGCTCAAAGACTTCATCGCTAAATGGAGGTTGTTCAAGGGCAACTAGAATTTTTTTATAATCCATTATTTTCCTACAGTTCTAGTGCAAGTACATTCAGTTTACGACACGATCGATTATAGAACTCTAGTTCTCCTCAGAAAATTCACATATCAAAGGGAATAGATAACAGAGAAGAACGCACAGTTAGCTGTAGATTTTCTGAATGTTGGCGGCATTCACAATACTCCAATTTAAAATATGGGTGTTAGTCAGATCTGAAGAAATGCTATGGCTGAGAACGAAGTAAATACCGAACTATCTTTAGAAGATCGCGTGACTCAATTAGAGAAGCGGTTAGACGATGCTTTAGCCTGTTTGTCCGATACCTATCGTTACGGCAAACTCAGGGACCTATTGGCTGAGGGGAAATGGAAGGAAGCAGACCTGGAAACCACAAAGGTTTTGGTGGAAGTGTCCGGAAAAGCCCATCAAGACGATATCGCGCCTGCAGATTTGCAAACCTATCCCTGTACCGCTCTGCGAACCATTGATGGGCTGTGGATGAAATACAGTAACGGCAGATTTGGATTTGGGCTTCAGCTCAAGACCTATTTAGACGTCGGCGGGAGTATCGATGCCCTCAGGGCAGAGGACTTGGAACCTCTTAAAAAGACTGCTGAGAAAACGGGCTGGCGGAAAAACGGCATGAAGGTGGAATACGACGATTTTGATTTCTCTTTAGAAGCAGCTCAAGGGGCTTTTCCCAGTGATTGGTGGAATTCCCCTTACGGTGCGAAAATGGCCAGCTTCTTTATGACCAGCTTGATTCGCTGTGAATTGTGAAATCAGTTATGGAGTCATATTTTATCCTTGGTTCTCTCCTTCCTCCTCTTCGCCAAAATAATCATCTCCCTCCTGTTTAAGTGCCGCGAATCCAGCACCAATAACAAAGCCCACCGATGCACCGGCGATCGCATTTCGCCTGCGATTGGGGGTCCGTTGCCCAACTCTAGAATGCTCGACCATCGCTGAAGCAACGATCCCCAACATCGCCCCTACGAGGGCCGAAACGATTCCAGCTGCAATCACAATTCTGAGATTCATTTTTCTCTAGCCTCGAACAAGGAAAAATTTTACTCTCTCAAGCTAAGTCCTCTGATAAATCAGAGTGCTAACAAGCTAGGAAAAGCCACATGCTAACCTAAGGCACTCGAAGAGCGCGGTCGAACCTACGCAAACAAAAAACTCCATAACAGCAGCAAGACCGCTCCTCCAAACAGGATGTGGTTGATCCAATCATCGACATTCCAATCATCAAACATTGTCGGTCTCCTCCTCTAGGCTATCTTTTAAAAACTGACGGATCCCTTTTCCGTTCAATCCCCATATGACGATCCCGGCAAGAGTAAATACGGTGCCGATCGCCATATAGCGGCTTTCGCCGTTACTGTGGGTGGCCAAAATACCGATACCGGCCCCCAGCAACAGGTTTTGTGCGGTCAACAAACTTAAGACTTTACTGTGGCTCATACCATTCAGCCTAGTTTCTCCACAACAGCGTTCTAGGGATCGCGGTTCAATTCAGATTTCAAGTTGCGGGCTCGTCACCCATCCGCATCGCACCCGGAAGCGCTTCAACCTTCTCATCGGCAGTCGGTTGAACTTCCCGATCGTCAGCCTCCTTGGGAGACTTCGGCGGCTTCGGGGGTTTCGGTTTCTTGCCACCCCCTTGCAAAAAGTCTCGCTCGAACACCTTGATCGCGATATACAGATTGGGAACGAACAGCAAACTCAAAGCCGTCGACATCAACATGCCGCCAAACACCGCCGTCCCCAAAGACCAACGACTAACCGACCCCGCCCCGGATGCAATTAGCAGCGGCAAGAAGCCCACCATTGTAGATATGGCCGTCATTAGAATGGGTCGGAAGCGGGTGTCGGCAGCGCGGATGGCGGCTTGGGTTATGCCCAGCCCCAGTTCTCTAGCCTGGTTGGCAAACTCCACGATTAGAATGGCATTTTTGCTGGCCAGGCCGATCAGCATTACCAGACCCACCTGAACGTAGAGATTGTTGCTCAAGACTGGCCAAATCCCTGCTCCCGGATTCAAGGGGGATCCCTGAATAAAGGTCGCTCTCAGCCAAATCAACCCGAGAGCCCCCAGCATTGAAACGGGTACCGTGATCATAATAATGAACGGGTCGACGTAGCTCTCGTACTGGGCCGCCAACACCAGGAAGACCATCACGAAGGCCAGACCGAATACGATAATCGCCGCTCCGCCTGCCTCTTTCTCTTCCAGTGCGGTCGCAGTCCATTCATAGCCAAAGCCTGGCTGGAGAACTTCGTCAGAAAGTTCTTCCATTGCCTTAATAACTTGGCCGGAGCTATAGCCTGGAGCTGGGGAAACGATCAGTTTTACAGCCGGGTAAACATTGTAATTCGTGACGATGGGCGGATAAACAATTGGAGTTGCCGTCACCAAATTGCTCAACTGCACCAAGTTTCCATCCCCAGACCGAACGTAAAGACGCTCGATATCCCCTGGGTTGACACGTAAATTTCCCTCTGCCTGAACGAATACCCTGTAAACGCGACCATCCAAGACGTATTGATTGACGTAATTGGAGCCAAGATAGGTCTGCAAAGTCCCGAGTATGTCGGTGATGGCTACGTTTTGGGCTTTAGCTTCATCGCGATCGATATCTGCCTCCAACATCGGGCTATCGAACGTGAAGGTGGTGAAGGCAAGTCCGATTTCTTCCCGTTCGTTGGCCGCTTGGACAACGCGCTTTGAATTATCGATCAGAGCAGCCATTCCCTTGAGTTGGCGGTCTTGGACGTAGAATTCAGAGCCATCGTAGCTACCCAAGCCATCGACTGCAGGAGCATTAACGGCAAAAATTCTTGCCCCTCCCACTTTTTCTTGGAAGACTTTGTTCGCTCGTTGTATCACGCCGTATACAGACTTATCGGCGCCAGGTCGCTCGTCCCAAGGCTTGAGCTTGACGAAGAAGCCACCTTTATTACTGTTTTGACCGTCGAAAGAATAACCTGAGAGGGCCAGTACGTGTTCAACCTCCTCAAACTTTACGAGCTCGGATAAAGCCTGTTCGTGAACGGATTGGGTGAATTCTAAAGATGCTCCTGGAGGCGCTTCAGTAATGCCAAAGAAGTATCCTTGGTCTTCTGCGGGGATGAAGCCTCCTGGAACAACAGACCACATCCAAGCAGTCAGCACCATACCGGCCGCAAAGATCGTCAACACGACGAATTGCATGCGAGTCAAGAATTCAATTAACCTCCGATAGCCACCCCGAAACCAATCAAAGAAATTGTTAAACCAATCAAAAAAGACTTTCAAGGGACCGTGAACTTGTTGCTTGGGACGCAACAATAGCGCCGACATCGTAGGCGAGAACGACAGCGCGTTAAACGTAGACACCGCCACCGCCACCGCAATGGTGATAGCAAACTGGCGGTAAACAATACCGGTGGTACCTGGGAAAAACGATACGGGAATAAAAACACACATCAATACCAGCGAGGTGGACACCACCGCCCCCCCCAATTCCTCCATCGAATCGAGGGCTGCCTGCATGGGGCGCATGCCGGTGTCGAGTTTGTTGGCTACCGATTCCACAATCGTGATGCCGTCATCGCAAACCAATCCCGACGCCAGAATGCAGGCAAACAGCGTTAACTGATTGAGGGAGAAGTCGAAGACCAGCAATCCGACCATGGCCCCAATCAATGCCACCGGGATGGCAATGCCAGGAATCATAGTGGTACGCCAGTCTTGCAAAAAGACGAAGATGATCAAAATTACCAGTACGATCGCTTGTACCAATGCCATGACCGCTTCATCGATGGACGCGTTCACAAATAAGGTGTTGTCCAAGGTAATGATGTAATTCAAACCTGGCGGAAAACTATTCTCCAGCTCCGCCATTTTGGCTTTAACCGCATCTGCAGTTTCCAGAGCGTTGGTTCCAGGTAGCTGAAAAATAATCAAGCCCGTTGAGGGAATACCATCGTCCAGAGTACCGATTGTGAAGTAGTTTTCCAGACCAACTTCCGCACGACCTATGTCTCTAATCCGGATTAGCGTTCCATTCTCACCCGTTCGCAATACGATATTTTCCGCTTCTTCGGGGGTTGTGAAACGCCCCGAAACCCGCATTGGCAACTCAAAATCTTGATCGCTGGGGGAAGGTGGTCGACCGATACCGCCGGCCCCAACCTCAAAATTCTGCTCTTGTATAGCACTCACAACATCTTGAGCCGTTAATCCACGAGCCGCAAGCTTGTCGGGATCCACCCAGATCCGCATGGAATATTTCTCAGCTCCACCCGCCGTTAGGCTTCCTACCCCTTTAATTCGCCTCAATTCGTTCCAAATGTAGCGATCGACGTAATTGAACAGGAAATCAGCATCATAGAGGTACTCGCCGTTTTCATCCTTGTCGCTGTAAAAGGAGTAGATAAGAGTTGTACTGGGAGATTGCAGATCGGTTTTGACTCCGGTTGACAACACCGCTTGTGGCAAATCGGTTTGTGCTTGTGCCACGCGGTTTTGGACCAGAACCTGCGAGATATTGCGATCCTTTTCTACCGGGAAGGAGATGTTAATCGTAGCCTGGCCGTTATTGGTGGTATTGGAGTCGATCCATTTGACGTCCTCAACCCCGTTAATTTCCCGCTCCAAAACGCTGGTAACGTTATCCACTGTGGTCTTGGCATCCGCACCCACATAGTTTGCCGTTACTGTGACTCGCTTTGGAGCGATCTCCGGCAGTTTGTCCGCAGGTAAAAGGGCGAGGCTGATCGTCCCCAGCAAGACAATGATGATTGTACAAACGGTCGTTAAAACGGGACGCTTAATAAATGGAGTGGAGACGGATAGCAGCATGGATCTTCAGGAACCAGATATAGGACTGAGGAACTAAACCGGGATTGGTAGGCTAATAAAACATATTTCCTAACCGCTGGAGGGCGAATCCTCCGCTTCACTACCGTTGCTACTGGCTGAGGCGGCCTCGGTGATGGGTCTGCCATCCACTAGATCGAGGATCTTTGAGGTGATCACGACATCACCTTCTTTGAGTCCAGAGAGTACCTGGTAGCTTTGACCTTGAATCGCCCCCAATGTGACGGGTCTCTGCCGCGCCACCTGCTGCGAGTCGCCTTCTCCAACCACAAATACAAATGCTTGGGTACCTAAGCGCGAGATCGCCCTAGCAGGGACCAATATGCCGGGTGCGGTGTTCCAAATTACGCGGGCGCGGACAAATTGATCGTCTTTTAGGTCTCCCGTGTTTGGAAAGAAAAATTTGACCAACACCGTTTGGTTGCCCTGATCGATACGGGGGTTGATAAAGGAAATCCCGCCGGTGGTTACCACTTCATCGGTAGCGAAATCGATCAGCTCCACCGGCAAGCCCATTTTCAGTTGCGGTAGTCGGTTGGCAGGTATTCTGACGTTGAGTTCCAGGCGATCGTTTTGAGTGATGGTGGTAAGCGATTGCCCCACGTTCACGACATCCCCAACTCGAAAGGGAATATCGCCAACAATTCCAGCAATAGGAGATTTGACTTCTTTGTAGTCGAGGTCCACCTGAACGGCATCTAGCTGTGCCTGAGCTTCCAGCAACCGCTTGCGGGCAGCAGATACATCGTCATCCGCCGCCTTGAGGTTGGCTTGTTGAACTTCCAGATCGCGGACAAATCGATCGCGAGTCTCGAAGGAGACGGCACCGTCGTCAGCCAGGGAGATGTAGCGCTCCGCTTCGATTTCCGCCAGCCTCAGTTCGGCAGCGACGCGAGCGCGATCGGCCTCGGACGCCTGCAGCTCCGCCTCTCTAGCGTTAATCGTGGCATTTGCCGAATCGACTGCTGCTTGAGTTTGCTCGGGGTTCAGCAAAAAGATGGGAGTCCCTGCCGCAACCGGAGTACCTTCTTCTGTGTAAATTTGCACGATTCGGCCGCTAATTTGCGGTGCCAACAATACGCGATCGCTCGCTTCCAGATTGCCGACAAAGTCCGAACTGGCTTCGTGTTCCCCAATATCCAAAGGCATCATCGAGACGGGCAACGGAGGGGGACCGGATGCCCCTTGTTGTCCGCCGCCACACCCCCCCAGAGTCACGGCAACTGCCAACAAAGCAGTGAAACCCAGTTTTGAAACCAGCGGGCCATTTTCGAACGGGCCAAGCAATGGAAAACGTCGGATAACCATTCTAAAGAACCCCTGCAATACAAAAGCGATCGCGTGCGATTAGCGGTAGGTAAGTTGAAAGATAAACAAAATCTGTCTATTAGCTCTTTTGCAGAACTGTAGTGCTAGCAATATTCAACTCATTGCGAGCAACTACAGAGAATCGCATTAGAACCAAAATACTTTGACTTGCCAAAAGTGTAGCGATCGTTTTCAGCAAATACCCAATCTGTTCTGAAAACTTAGTTTTTTTGTAACTACTCATTACGGTCAGAACGGAGCCGTCTCGCCCCCTGTGAAAAATATGATACTCAAAACAAAACCCTCGCTCGCAACCATTGCCAGCTTGTACGAGCCGGGTTGAGTCCTGCTTCGCTTTGTCAGCCAGTAGAGCCAACCACCCCGGAATTGGGGGTATTGCCTTGCGGTGGCCATGTCTTGAAGCCACGCTCAATCATCGAGCAAAAAGTGTTACAACCCCTTTTGAACGAAAAAACGCTAGTCTTTATCTCCCGCAAATTAAGTAAACGACTGTCGAGAGCCTCGCTCGGATCGCGCTGTTTCCATCCAGACGGAACGTTGAGGTAAAGGAATGACAATGCCAGCCCGATCGAATGCTTTTTTGAGACGCAAGCGATATTCCCGACCCACATCCCAATGCCGCATCGGTCGAGTCGTCATTAACAGTCGAATTCGAATGCTACTGTCTTCAAAACTATCCACCCCCAACAGTAAAGGGGGTTCTAAGATCGTGTCGGCCCAGTCGGGATCCCGCCTCATGGATTGGGCGACATCTTCAATCACGGCGATCGCCAGATCGAGATCGGTGTCGTAGGCAACGTCGATCCCCAAATTCAACCGCGACCAATGGCTCGTTAAGTTTTGGACTGCAGAAATTGCCCCGTTCGGGATCGAGATCAGCTCGCCATCCAAGCTGCGTAACTGAGTCATGTTCAAGCTCAGCAGCTCGACGTAGCCGGTAAAGCTGCCAATGGTCACCACATCGCCGATGGCAAATTGATCCTTCCATAAAATCACCATGCCGTTGATGCAGTCTTTAATCAGATCTCGGGCGGCAAACCCGATCACACCCGCCGCCGTCACAATTGGAATGGCCGGCAATCGCAAGCCTTCCAGTAAAATCACAATTAAGATGGCCAGAATGACAGTGACTTGCGTCAAATCCTTTAACGCAATCGACAAACTGGGGGCTCGTTTCGTATGCCGTCTAGAGGCGGTTCCCAAAATAATGCTGCGATCGACCCAGACCTCAATCGCGTTATCGATGGCAAAATTAATCCCTCGTTTAACCGCGATCGCAAAAATGACAAACACGAACAGACGAATGGGCAAATTTAACAGCCAAAGCCTGATATCGCGACTGTAGGGATAAAGATTGAGGATCCAGACGATTCCTCCTAACCAGATGGCAACTTGCGCGATCCGCAACAGCTCGCGGGCAAAAGAGTTGAGCCGCTGTCTGAAACTTTGCTTAAAGCGAGGAACCGCCAAAACCGGATAGTAATTGGGCAACTCGATCTCCGAGAGTTCGTCATTATCGGAGTCTTCTCGGGGTCCCTTCGGCCATTTGGGTAGCGGATGGTATTGCAGTAAATACTTCATTCTCAGCAGCAAAAACCGTTGAACTCGATTGAGACACCAACTGCTGGCAAACATTCCCAGAACGATCGCGGCAGTTTTTCTGACCTGCTGAAGCAAATACTCGACTTTCCGCTCCGCCCGCGCCCGCACCAAAGCAGTGCGAACGATCTCCGATCGCTCGTAAGCCAGTCTCTCAATCTCCTTCCCAAGCAAGCGAGCATCTTCTTGCGTGACCAACGTGACGAACCGCTCGGGAAAGCGCTGCGGATCGGCTGCAAAAATTGCCACTTCTCCGTCCAGCGTTCCTACCGTCGTCTCTAAAGTGAACGGAAGGTAGTCCAATGCCACAATTTCCTGCAGGTTGTTTTCGATGTAGGCCACCCGCTCGACAACCGCGCGCAATCTATCCTCGTTTATGTCGGTTTGTTGGGTGCCGGGAACAGCAGCTTCGACTGCAACCGGGAATAGATCGTAACCATCGAAGTTGACCTGAGCGTACTCGAGATTCCCCCTGCGAAATACCGTGGAGGAAGGTCGAAACCGCAACTGGCCGTATCCCAGTTCAACCAAGCGCTCGACAATGCCGGATGAGCCAATTTGCCCCGCAGCGATCGGCACCCAAAACGCATTCAGACAAAGGGTTAGCAAACAGGCGATTGCGGCGATCGCCAATCCGCTTTTTTGGACAGTTGCCCACCTTTCCCCAACCTTCTCAAAATTTAAATTCATGGTCTGATGACGGGCATTCAACTGAATGTTCGCGACTGCGATGTCGAGTCAAGCACCACCTGCCGATCGTTATGCTGCCGATCGTTATGCGGGCAATCATGCAGCGATGCGAGCTGGCCGAGATCGATTCACTCGCCAGCTGCATTTGATATTAGAACATTCGAACAAATTGATACCGATTGGACAGGGATTGATAAATTAAACGCAAACGTAAAGACGTTACTGTCCGGACAATGACTTGGGGAGTTGCAAAGGATAGCTGGGGTACAAGCGACTGGATGAAACCGATCGCGAGCAGTCTACTGTGTTGCCTGATGGCGGCATCGGTTTTGCATCCATCCACCTATGCAGCTGAACGCATTAGCATTCGCGCCAGGGGAATCCAACGGGCGATCGAGTTAGCAGATCTGGAACGCTTTGCCACCACAGGAGAGATTCCTAGAGATTTGCAATGGTATGCCAATCGACTATCCGACCGCGAAATTGCAAGGCTGCAAAAAATCTTGCAACAACCGCTGAATGTCGATCGCCAAGTTTTATCGAATTTTGCCTACGACGAAGTGGGAGAAATCTTACTGCGCCGCTTAAATAGCTTGTTTTGGGGAGGCGATCCGGATTCCAACTTCAAGGCACTCCGTTCGGCTTTAGTATTAGCGTCCAACGACCCGGAAGGGTTGACGGTTCTCAACGGGATTCGCCATTATCCTTTGAAAGACTTGCGCATTAACCTGTCTGAGAT
>JBFRWN010000126.1:0-46063 GCA_051439605.1 Synechococcus sp. | reverse complement strand
ACGGATGGTTGATTGTCGAGGAGACTACTCGGTCGAACTGCTCTGAGTAATGTTAAGGATAGCTATAAAATGCTTAAGCTTTAAGATTCTGCACGCGGGGTCTGTTGACAGATCCACATGGTTGACCCAACCCCCCTCAGTCGCAGCCAGTCTCCCTCCCACAGTTCGTCAACATCTAGCTGTCCAGGTGCTCTCCAAAAAGGAACCCGTAACCCAGAATGCCGAGTAATACGACGTCAGTCGTAAGGTTCTCTATCAGCAAAAAGAGAACGCGGCAGAAGCACTCGAACAGGCCTTTGAGCCCCTCAGTCAAGAGCCGGAAGTCTTGTTCTACCCCCTTCACCCACTCCTGGCTCCATCAGTTAATGGTCGGTCTCATCCTGATTTGCCATTCCTCCTATCGGGGCGTTGTGGAGTTACTGCGGGATCTAGAAGCAATAGGCTCCGCCGATTGTGTCTGTAGAGCCAACCCAATAGCCTCCAACATGCCCCTCGCCTTATTGAGGGTTTCCTGATATTCCTTCTCGGGATCTGAATCTGCTACGATACCGGCCCCAGCCTGCACGGATACCTGCCCGTTTTGCACCACTAAAGTCCGGATGGTAATCGCAGTGTTCAGCTGCCCAGTAAAATCGTAGTACCCGTAAGCCCCTGAATAAGGCCCCCGCCTTAATCCTTCTAATTCGTGAATAATCTGCATAGCCCGAATCTTGGGGGCACCGCTAACGGTGCCAGCCGGGAATGTCGCCTTCAGCAAATCCCAAGCACTTTGACCCGACTGCAACTGTCCGGTGACGTTGCTGACGATGTGCATTACGTGGCTGTAGCGCTCGATAATCATTAACTCGTCTACGGAAACTGACCCACGTTCGCAGACGCGACCCAGATCGTTTCGGCCCAAGTCCACCAGCATGACGTGTTCCGCCCGTTCCTTGGGGTCCGCCAACAAGTCCTCCTCCAGGGCCACATCCTCCACTTTTGTCTTTCCGCGAGGACGGGTACCGGCAATGGGTCGTACTGCCGCCACCGAGCGATCTCCCATCCAATCCAGCTTCACCATGACCTCTGGGCTGGAGCCAATCAGCTGCATCTCTCCCAGCTGCAGGTAGGCCATGTAGGGGGAGGGGTTAATCAAGCGTAGCGCGCGAAACAACGCGAACGGGTCGCCGGTATAGGGGGTGGTAAGCCGTTGGGACAACACCACCTGAAATATGTCACCCGCCTTAATGTAGTCCTTGCCTTTTATCACCATGTCGCAAAAGCGATCGTGGGTGATGCTGGTGGTGTAGGGAACCTCGACTGTGTTTGGTAGCTGCCAGTTAAGGAAAAGCTTATCGGTGGCCAGAGGGGCAGTGAGTCTGTCAGCTAACTCCTCCAGGCGATCGCAGGCGGCTTGATAGGCGTCCTCCACTGACGCCTGCTGCAAATCAGCGTAAGTAATGACCCAAATTTTGCGCTTCACCTGATCGAAGATCAGAATGCTATCCATCTGCATAAGCAGACAATCGGGGGCGTCACCCTCTTCTGGATCGAACACCGGCACTTTGGGCTCGATCCAGCGCATCAGGTCGTATCCCCAGTAGCCCACCAACCCCGCGATACTGGAGGGTAACTCCGGTAGGTGGACGGGGTTGAGGGACACTAAACAGCTCGTGAGTGCTGCAAACGGATCCCCCTCGAACGTGCGGGTAGTACCATCTCGAAAGATTTGGGTGGTGCAAGCGCCCCTTGTCTCTAGCACCCAGAGGGGATCGCAGCCTAAAAAGCTATAGCGGCCCACCTGTTCGCCCCCTTCGACGGACTCCAGCAAAAAGCTATAGGGGCGGTTGGCGCAGACTCGATACCAAGCGGATACTGGGGTCTCCAGATCGGCGACGAGTTCGCGGTAGACGGGGATGAAGTTTCCTTCGTCTGCCAGGCGTTTGAAGCGATTTAAGTTGGGGAACACCACAATGACGTATCGGGTTGGTATTTTCGATATTTCGACTTTACCCCGAACTGCTTCAAATTTCTGAGAGCGAGATAGCGATCGTTGAGGAGGCAGAAATGTTCTGTGTGGGGCAGCGAGTTGTGCTATTCGAGGCAACGAACTAATGCATAGTCTTGAAAGTGTAGAGATTTACCTGATAAAACAAACAACTTCTTGTTGGGCAAATGATTGGATGCCCACGTCCTTAAAGTACAATACTTGACACGGCCAATTAAACGACCATCAAAATATCACAAAAAATATCAATCTTCTAGTTTCTCTGCTTCGGAACAGCTGCCTACATATACAATGCTATTGCAGAATAAATATTGTTTGGAAGTAGGTCTTCGAACTGCATAGGTGGACCATAGTTTTCTGCCCGTAGATTAGCTGCTTTATCGATTGGGATATCCCCTTATCTTTATACCCTTGCAGTTTCCTTTTTGGATAAAGACAATGATCGGAGAGTTAGGAAGGATAGAATTTAAGGGAGTCATCAAAAAAGATGAAGACATTAGTGCTATTATCTCTTTCGGAGATTTTCTGGCGATCGGTTCTGATGAGAGCAAAAGAAAGATTCAGATTTTAAAGAAAGAAGGTGATGGCTACGTTGTCAAGGAAGACCTAGAAATTAAACTCCCCGTTCTTGCAGAGCAGGACGAGCAGGAGATTGACATTGAAGGAATGTCAATGAGTAATGGCGATACTTTGTTTGTAGTGGGTTCTCACTCCTTAAAGCGCTTAACCATCAAAGACAATAAACCTTATTCAGACAACCGCAAACGGTTTACCCAATTAGTTGCGGAAGACAAGAAAAACAGTATTTTTAAGCTCAAACTCAACCCTCAAGATGCAACTGTAGAAGAAGAGATTGTCACCATCCGAATCAAAGAGATTATAGAGAATGACGAATTGTTAAAGCCTTTTTCGGGAATTCCTAGCAAGGAAAATGGAGTCGATATCGAGGGAATTGCCTCTCATGGCGATACTCTATATCTCGGATTCAGAGGCCCAGTTCTCCGTGGAAACTACGTTCCTGTGATGGTCATCAAAGACTGTCACCATGAGAAAGACTATGAATTACTGTTTGTCAACCTTATGGGTAACGGTATTCGGGATATCGTAAAAGTCAACGATGGTTTTTTGATTCTTGCTGGTCCTGTCGGTGATGGTTTTGGACCTTACCAACTTTATTTTTGGGATGGTTCAGACTGTATAATTGGCAGCGATCGTCCGACAGAAGATCGGACTATATTGCTGGGAGAAATTCCAACCGAGACAGGTGCTAAAGCAGAAGGCATAACGATTCTAGAAGAATCTAGATCCAGTTATACAGTAGTCTTAGTTTACGATGGCTTGCCCAATGGACGTCCAACACTGCTTAAAGTCATCAAGCCGAGCCTACAACGTCAATCCTAAGGAATGGCAATTTGGAATTTTGGCGTAAGGTTCTGAAGTATGGATAGCGCGATCGTTGAAAAACAGGGCTCGCAACTAGGTCGATTGGCTTGCAGTGTTATCGTTCGATCGTTCTCAAGTGTTCCCCCAGCTCCTGCCGAATTCGCTGCAATATCGAATCCCTATCCAGCTTCGCCAACACCGATCGCATCGCTTGCTTGGGGCTAATCGGATTTTCATCGCAACCCGCTTTCAGGTACTCCCGCACTGCCTGTCCAATGAGGTAGGAAGTTAACCCTGCCACTGCTGCCTGCGACATGCCAGCCGTGCTGTAGGTGGAAAGGGTTCCACCCACCGAGGCTGCTCCCGTTGCGATCGCTGTACCCACTGCCGCCGTCTTGCCAATTCCCAGCAATACACTAGTGGATAGTTCCACCGCAATTAGGCCGACCCAGCCCAAGGCCAACTTGCGCAACAGGGTGCGTGCCCCGTAGCGGGTCATGGTAATGCCGTATCGCTTCGCCAATGCCGTCACCATTCCCACGTCGATCGCCACCCCCACCGCGATATCCAGCAAGGCGATTGGGTTCACAAACACCGCCATTGACTTGGCCGCCACAAATTTCCAGATCAGGTCGGAAATTTCCTGCTCCTTCAATTGCAACTTGCGGTCGATCAGGCGATCGCGTACCTCATCCACCGACCGCAACACATTTAAAGCGATCAAGGAGGGACCTTCACGCCGTACTAGCTGCACGATTCGTTTTTTGAGCGGAGCAATCTCGGCAGGCTTTTCCTCCCACACCGTTTGCACAGAACCGTCTTTGGCCTGAACTTGCACCTCATCTGGTTTCGGATTGGCCGATACCAAGACGATTTCTTGGGTAGAAATTAGCTCTTGAATGCGGGGATTGCTCAACTGCTCGTAAATCGTTTGCCGATCGCGATCGGGGTAGAGGTCAATCTTGTTGAACACCAACAAAATGGGTTTTTGCAGTTGCCGCAACTGCAGCAGTGCTTGATTCTCGTAATGGGTAATATCCCCCGACACGACGAATAAGATCAGGTCAGCCCGGCGCGCCACGTCAAAAGCCAAGCGATCGCGGGTTTCTCCGGCGACATCGTTTAGTCCTGGTGTATCCAGCAACTCTATGTTGAGGGTTTCCCCCTTTTTATCCCCCTTTCCCTTCAGCCGAACGGTCCATTTGGCCGATAGTCCCGATCGGGTGGTGCCGTGGGCTGCCCCAGTTGCCATCACTTCTTGACCCAGCAGGGCATTGATCGTGGCGGACTTCCCCCGACCCACAACGCCAAACACGGCGATCGCCAGTCGATTGCGATCGAGCTTTGCCTTCATTGTCTGCAACTCCTGCAGTTCCTCCTGGCACAGCTCCCGCTCTTCCTCAGACAGGTTAATGCCATCAAGGGCATGGGCCAAGCTATGGCGGGCTCTGTCAAGATCGCCAGTGGCCACAAAAACAGTAGGGTTATCCAGTGATGGCGATCCCGCTACATCCATACCTAAGCCTTCAGTGCCGAAACATTCACTGTTTGCTTAGAGGAAGAAACCTGTGGAGCAGATTTAGGCGCATTCTTTTTTTCTTCTAATGGCCAATCTTCTAAGTTGTCTTCTAATGCTTCATTCCCCGACAACATGGGTTCAAACGAAAACAACGATTGCTGAACCGCTTTCAAGGCTTGACCGATAAACTGCTGCACGAATTCCCCTCGTCCCCCCAGCTTGAGCTGCGCTTGTAAGCGAGTCAACATGGTCTCTTCGTCCCACGGATCGTCGCTTTCCAACCAATCCAAGTAAGTGAGCCCCGTGATGCGGGTGAGATAGGCCGAGCTAATCGCCTGCAGCGGTACCCCCATTGCCCCCAGCGGTGATGCTTTTAAGGCGCTACCCATCACCTGTGTAGCCACTTCCACTCCACCGATCTGCACCAGCAGCTTGCCCATGGATTTAGCAATCTTTTCTGCTCGCTTCAGGGTGATTTTGCGTTCATAGAGCCCATTTAATTGACCGATCGTACTGGCGTTTATCGCCGCCGCCGCCACTAGGTCTACTGCCGGCAGAGGATTGAGGGCGATCGCGCCGGCAGTGGCCCATTGCATTTTTTGAATCAGCTGCTCCCCCTGTTTGCGGCGGGTGGTGGAGATCGCCTCTTCTGCCCCCTCCGCCAGTGTCATGGCCTGCTGCATGGCATTATCCAGTCGCAGCTGCTGTCCTTCTCGCTTCAAAATCCCCTTCAGCTGGTCCGTTAGCTCCGCAGTCTCGGGGACCCGCTCAGCGTAGGCTTCCACCACAGTGCCATCCACCTCGTGCCGCCGTACCTTCACCGGCATCGGATCGGCCGATACTTTAACCACCGATCGCCCCTTCATGAGCGGTATGGCTTTACCCTCCAGACTTTCGACAATCTCTTCAATATCTTCTGGCACGTACTGGTCCGTTTTGTTTAGCACCACCATCGTTCGTTTACCAATCGCAGATAGGGCGCACAACTGCTCGTATTCCGTCGCCGTCATGTCCCCGGAAACAACAAACAGGAGAAGATCGGCATTTTTGGCTAGTAACGTCGCCTCTGACTCCCCCGTCAATCCCACCGCCTGCAGACCGGGTGTATCTGCAATCTCGATTCGTCCTCCCATCCCCGGAATAGAGTAAGTATGGATCGCTCCGGTTTGGGTTGTTCCCAAAGTCGGGGCTGTATCCCCCACGCGATGCCCCAATAAAGCATTCACCAGCGAGGTTTTGCCTGCCGAACTGGTGCCAAACACCACTAATCGCAGTTGATTACTCGCCAAATCCTCGCTAATTCTGCGGGCCTGCTGCTTCAGCGATCGCCGCTCGATGGTGTTCTGCAACTCCTCTAGCAGCTTATCCAGCTGCCCTAGTTCTTGTTTCACCGTCTTGGGGGTGGCTTTGACTAACCTTGAGGACTGCCTTCGAGACGATTTAGCCAGTTCCGTCCCCCGCTTCCTTGTGCCAGATTTCTGGGTCCTCTCAAGCGCTCCCCCACGGGTCAGCGTCCAAGTCCAGTATCCTCCCAACCCCAACAGCCCCGTTGTTGCCACCCCCAAAACTGAAGTCAGTGAATTTGCCAAAAAGGGGGAATAAGGGGCGATCGCCGAGTGCATGGCGGTCAAACTTGAGATGGCCTGCTCCAGCACAAAGAATCCACCCGCAGTTAGCAATATTGGCTTGAGTGGAAACTTCTGTTGGGTCATCGCATCAAGTCGAAATTGGTTTCTCCCATCTTTACACTGCCTGCCCACCATCGCGACATTCTGCAAAATTTTGAGAAGCTAATATCACTCGAGATCGCCATAAACCCAACCCCGATCGACGGAAGGCGAACCAAAATTTTTCGTCAGCATACTCAAAGTCGAAATGACTCTGATATCCTGACAACTGTTGGATTTTCTCGAGGAACACACTCCATGAGTGAGGTCATCACTGTAAAGGTTGGGGCACCCGCACCTGATTTTGAAGCTACCGCTGTTATCGATCAAGATTTCGAAACCGTCAAGCTGTCGAACTATCACGGCAGGTATGTTGTCCTGTTCTTCTATCCCCTCGACTTCACCTTTGTTTGCCCGACTGAAATTACCGCATTCAGCGATCGCGCCAGCGAGTTCACCTCGCTGAACACTCAGATCTTGGGTGTCTCTGTCGATAGCCAGTTCTCCCACTTGGCTTGGACCCAGACCGCCCGCAACGAGGGTGGTGTAGGCGATGTGGCCTACCCCTTGGTCTCCGACCTAAAGAAGGAAATCTGCACCGCCTACAACGTTTTAACGGACGAGGGCGTTGCCCTGCGCGGTCTGTTCATCATCGACCCCGAAGGTGTTGTTCAGTACGCCACCGTCAACAACCTGGGCTTCGGCCGTAGCGTTGACGAAACTAAGCGCGTTCTGCAGGCGATCCAGTACATTCAGAGCCATCCCGATGAGGTTTGCCCTGCTAACTGGAAGCCCGGCGAAGCGACCATGAAGCCCACCCCCACCGAGTCCAAAGAGTATTTTGCCGCGGTTGGCTAGTTTGACCGGCTAGTGGAAGCTTTCGATGACTTAAATAATGAAAAAGGGTGTCTGTACAGCCACCCTTTTTTTGCGGCTAGCCCTTCACGCTAGTTCTCCAAATAGCCCACCTTCTGCATCAAGCGAGCTTCCGGGTCGAAGTCTGGAGAAAACTGAGTGTCATCGTCGTAATCAGCGCTAAATAAATTCGCCCCCTGAAAAATGACCCTCTGCAGGTTAGCGCCAGTGAAGTTTGTATCGACAGCCTTCACCCCAGTCAGATCGGCTCGAAATAAGTTGGCTCCACTGAAGTTGGCAAAGGTCAAGTTCAGACGGAATAAGTTCCCAGATAAATCAGCATCAATCAGGCTGGCATTACTGAAATTGGTTCTGTACAGGTAAGCCCCATCCAGTTTCGCTTTGAGCAGGCTAGCCCCCTCTAGGGTGGCATTTGCAAAATTGACGTGACTTAGATTTGCCTGCCTTAAATTAGCCCCACTCAAATCTGCTGTTGCTAAATCCCCATGCACGATACTGGCACCAATTAAAGTCGTACCGGATAGGTTGGCCCCAGTAAGCTGGGCGCCGCGCAGCCTTGCTCCAGATAAATCCAGCCCGCTTAGATCTGCTTCAATCAAATCGCAGCGCTCGCAGGAACCTGTGGCCTTCAATCTGGCCAAATCCTCTTCGCTGTATGCATTTGCGGTGGGTGACAGGGCAGCGATCGCCAACAGCGCCGCTCCAGTCAATCCAAAATTGAGTGCGTTATTCATACTGTTATTCCTGTTTGCCGCCAACTGTACAACTCGGAATTGGGGGTGCAATTGTGGTATTTGCGGACAATGGGCAGGATGAATTTAACGTCTACTACATATTTGGTTTCACCAGCATATTTAGGGAAGTCATCCTCTAAATGTGGCGATCAAAAAAATAAAACGAAAGACAACGATTTGTGGAGTACCAATGAGACTGAGTAGAGAAAATCAGCACGAATTACTTGCCCATCACTTTCACCAAGACAATCCCGGCAAAATATAAAAATGTAACTGCCCCTGCCAGCAGGCTCTGGGTGAGCGGGTCAGTCGAAGGGGTCAAAATGGCTCCTGCAACCACAGAACCCAAAATGACAAATCTCCATGCTTTCAACATCTGCTGGGAGTTCACCAAACCGGCGGCCCCGAGGATGCCCTGCAGAATCGGCACTTGAAAGGCTAAACCCGTACTAAAAAGTAGAAGAAGAACGAATTCAAAATAGCGATCGATGGACCAAGCCTGATCGACAATGCCTTCGCCGTAGTGAATAAAGAAATTGAGGGCGGCGGGAATCAAAAGCTGATGGGCAAATACCAACCCACCCAGGAACAGGACCCCAGAACCCAGCACAATGGGTCCTAGAATGCGTCGTTCACCCACTGTCAGTCCGGGCAAAACAAACCTAGCAATTTGGTAGAGCAAAAACGGAGTTGCCAGCAACAGCCCGGAGTAGGCCGCCACCTTCATCGAAACGAAAAAATACTCTCCGGGGGCAAGTTGCAGAAAGGTCACTCCTTGCGCAGGCATTTCTAATACCTCCACAATCTTCTTCACCACCGCAAAACAGGCAATGATGCACACCACAACTGCGATAACACTGGCAAATAGGCGAGACCTTAATTCCTCAAGGTGCTCGAACAAGGTCATTTCCACTTCATCGGGAAGCTCCTGATTGGGCTCGGGGGACTGCTCCGGCTCTGTGGGGTTGCCTTTTTGCTCTGCAGCAATGGTCATGGGCAAGGTACATCACAAACTTTGGCTCATTTTAACCCGCAGGTCTGCGGTCATTTGGGTCGTAGCAGTTGGGTTTAGGGCAATTCACGGTTTTTCTTCAACTGTCTATTGCCCAGATGACTGTAGCCAACGTAAGAGAAGACCTGTCGTTATTGCAGGCCGTTCCAAATGGGGAAAAATACCCGCATCGGGAATGAGGTGGAACTGGTGAATGCTTTTGGGATTAAGGGCTGCCAGCCTTTGACCCAGCTGGGGAGAAATAAACTGAGCTGCCTCTCCCCAGGCGATCGCCGTTGGTACCTGTAACTTCGGCAAATACGTTGCCAGATCGAAGTACAATTCCCCACGCAGGAACGACAGGGCCGCATATTCAGCATTGGGCTGTTGGGCAGAGGCTAGATAAGCCGCCACCGTCTCGGGGGAAAGGCGATCGCGGGTGGCAAACACAAACCGCTCTAAAAATCCGCGTACCGCAATCTCGTTGGTGGCCCCAACAGAGTAGATGAGGCGATCGAGCAGGGGGGTGTTGATGAGTGGCAGTGGAATGCGCCGACCGGCAGGGCTGCCAAAATCATGGAAACCGGAGGGACAAACTAGGAAAAGTGACTGAAATAGCTCCGGGTGCTGAACTGCAATCCGCACCACAAAGGCAGCGGTGAGGGAGGAGGCGATCGCAGTAACGGGAGGATGCGTTACTGCCAAAATAAATTCTTTCAGAGTTAAGACATAGTCTTGTGGGGAATAGGTACGTTGGGGATGCTCCGATTGGCCCCACCCCAGTAGGTCGGGGGCAATAACGGTATGGGTGGTGGCAAACACTGGATAGATCTTTGACCATTCGTAAGCGGATGCCCCTCCTCCAAACCCGTGAAAAAATACCAGTTTTGTGGGATTGGTTGACTCCGTTGAGGGCTGGTTTGCGTTCTGGTAGAAACGCATATTGCCCAGGGATGTTTGGGCCAGCTTGGAGATGAAACTGGGGGGATAGACAGGCTTCATGGGTGGTTTTCTAACAGGACCTTCTGAGTCGGCTGTTGGTGCTGAGCTAGTTGGACTTAAGGACATGCCGTTCGACTTCTAAGGGGATTTGCTTGTGGATTGCTCAAAACGGCTAGATGTTTCGGTAAAGCTAGGGATCTATAAAGTATCCTTCAGACAGCTTTATCCAGTCAGTTGCCCATCTGCTCAAGGGCCATTTGAATGAAAGTGACTTGTGCTTAAGCACAATCTGCAATGGGACTTGCTGCTAGTCTCCTCTGTTATTCCTGCACACCGGATGCCAACTGCGTTATTGGAAGCCAGTCAAATTTCCCATCGCATTCAGCCCGATCGGTGGTTGTGGCGCAACCTTTCATTCTCCATCTTCCCTAGCGAGCGCGTCGCTTTGGTAGGACCATCCGGTTCTGGCAAAACCGTTCTGCTACGTACCCTGTGTGCTTTAGAGCCTTTACAGCAGGGGCAGCTCCAATTTCGCGATCGCCCGCTCTCAGATTGGAACATCCCTGCTTACCGCTCCCAAGTGATGTATCTGCCCCAGCGGCCTGCAATGGCTGAGGGAACGGTTGAAGATGCCATCCGGGCTCCATTTCGTTTGCGGCTTCATCAGCAAAAGATGTTCGATCGTTCGACCCTGCTCGACCTGTTGGCAACCTTTGGCCGCAAACCTGACTTTTTGATCCAGCAAACCACATATCTATCTGGGGGAGAGAGACAAATTGTGGCATTTTTGCGGGCGCTGCTGCTCAACCCTACCCTACTGCTGCTGGATGAGCCGACCGCTTCTTTAGATGCAGCTGCAGCGACAGCAATCGAAGCGGCGATCGATCGTTGGCTCAAGAGGGATGAGCAGCGATGTTGTGTCTGGACTAGCCACAACCCAGTACAACTTGAGCGGGTCACCCATCGCCAAATACGCTTGTCGGAAACTTATGGCTGACACTTATTTGCAAATCGGTTTCGGGCAGTTGGCGGTGGCGTCTTTGGCAATCGTCGCTAATGTGGGCCTGTCCATTGGCTTGCGACTGGGGCTAACGAAAAACCTGCTCGTTGCCGCTGTACGAATGACAGCACAACTGCTGCTATTGGGATTCGCCTTAGAGGCGATTTTCGAGCTGGACAGTCCCTATCCAGTGGTCGCAGTGGGGTTTGTGATGGCGACTCTGGCTGGGATTTCTGCCGTGAACCGTACCCGCCGTCGGTTTCCACGCATTTATTGGGATAGTCTCGTTTCTGTTATGGGGGCAGCGGCAATTGTCACAGGATTTATGTTGGTGGGGGTGATTCGGGTGGAGCCTTGGTTCGATCCCCAATACATGATTCCATTACTGGGCATGGTGCTCGGCAACGCTCTCAATAGCATTTCCCTTGCCCTCGATCGCTTTATGGAAGGGGCCATCAGTCAGCGGGATTTGGTTGAAGCCAAATTAGCCATGGGGGCCACTCGGTGGGAGGCAGCCCACGATTTAGTCAAAGAGAGTTTACGGACGGCGACGATTCCTTTAATGAACAGCATGATGGTGATGGGGGTGGTCAGTTTGCCAGGAATGATGACCGGTCAAATTTTGGCCGGGGCTTCACCGATTGATGCGGTACGGTATCAAATTGCGATTGTGTTTGCGATCGCCTCGGCGACAACACTGGGAGCACTGGGGGTAACGCTTTTGGCCTATCGCACCCTGTTCAATGCTCAGCACCAGCTTTGCTTAAATTGTCTTGAAGATGCGTCCTAACAGGAATTCTCCTAGCAATTTCAAGAGGGGTAGAGCTCGTGAAAATTTGGGTTGATGCGGATGCCTGTCCCAATGCGATTAAAGACATCCTATTCCGGGCCAGCAAACGCAAAAAAATTCCCATCACGCTGGTTGCAAACCAGCCTTTGCAGCCTTCTGCTTCCCCGTACGTCACCACAATTCAGGTTCCGTCAGGCTTGGATGCTGCGGACAATCGGATCGTTCAAGAGCTGCATCCTGGAGATTTAGTCATTACTGCCGATATTCCTCTCGCAGCCAATGTCATTGAAAAAGGCGGTCACGCCCTCAATCCGCGGGGAGAGCTCTATACCAAAAACAATATTCGCGAACGTTTGGCTCTGCGCAATTTTATGGATGAACTTCGAAGCACTGGGCTGAATACAGGTGGGCCGCCAGCACTCAACCACAGAGACAGGCAAGCTTTCGCTAATCAACTCGATCGGTTTTTAAGCAAGTTCAAATAGCAGTGTTTCTTTCTAACGGATTTTGTGGTCACCCAAACTCAGGGTGCCACCGTTCATTCATAGAGGCTGAAATCAGCAAGTGGCGCAAGCCATTATAGTGATAGCAGAAGCCATTCAAGTCAGCAAAAGGCAATTGACCCTCAGCAGATCTAGCGCGAGTGAGGGTGCGGGTGCCATAAGGAGGAAAGCTCCACAGCAGAGCCGTCGCGCCTAAGTAGAGCCGTGCCGAGAACCGGGTCTATCAATATTGGAGATTTAGGGAAGCTCTGTCACACCCATGAGGTAGCGATCGCACTCTCGTGCCACCCCGCGTCCCTCATTAAACGCCCACACCACCAAACTCTGCCCGCGACGACAATCTCCCGCCGCAAACACACCGGGGATGCTAGTGGTGTACTGCTCGTGCTCCGCCTTAATATTGCTGCGGCCATCCTGCTCCAGACCCAGAGCATCAATAATCGGTTGCTCCGGCCCGAGGAAACCCATTGCCAGCAACACCAACTCTGCAGGCAGCACCTGCTCCGTTCCGGGAATGTGCTGGGGAATAAACCGACCGGTCTCATCCTTGGTCCACTCCACTTGAACTGTGTGGACAGCTTTAACCTTACCGGTCCCATCCCCTTCGAATTTTGTGGCCGTTCTGGTGTACGCCCGCGGCTCCTGTCCAAACATTGCCTCGGCTTCTGCCTGGCCGTAGTCCATGCGATAGATCTTGGGCCACTCCGGCCAGGGATTACTGGGGGCACGAGTTTCTGGCGGCTTGGGCATAATTTCCAGTTGAGTGATGCTGGTACAGCCGTGGCGCACGGAGGTTCCCACACAGTCTGTCCCGGTATCCCCACCCCCGACGATCGCGACATTCTTACCGGCTGCTGAAATGAAGTCGTCGCCGGGGGTACCATCCAAAACTGCTTGGGTATTGGCGGTCAGGAAATCCATCGCAAAGTGAATCCCCTTTAACTCGCGCCCCTCGATTGGCAAATCTCGCGGGCGAGTGGAGCCGGTGCAGAGAATCACCGCATCGAAGTCGCTGACTAAGTTCTCCACCGGCAGATCCTTGCCGATTTCTGTATTGCAAACGAAGGTCACCCCCTCTGCTTCTAGGACATCAAGGCGACGCTGCACCACCTTTTTCTTATCCAACTTCATGTTAGGGATGCCGTACATCAACAACCCACCGGGGCGATCGGCCCGCTCGTACACCGTTACCCAATGGCCTGCCGAGTTGAGTTGAGCTGCCGCCGACAAGCCGGCTGGACCAGACCCCACGATCGCCACCTTCTTGCCTGTTCGCTTCGCAGGTGGAGTCGGAGTAATCCAGCCCTCTTCCCAACCCTTCTCTGCAATGGAATACTCAATGTTTTTGATGGTGACGGGAGGATTGACAATCCCCAGCACGCAAGCTCCCTCGCAAGGGGCAGGACACACCCGACCGGTGAATTCCGGGAAATTATTGGTTTTGTGGAGACGTTCGAGGGCGTCTTGCCAGCGACCGCGATAAATCAAGTCATTCCACTCTGGAATTAGATTATTGATGGGGCATCCACTGGCGGCCCGGTTCATCTCCATGCCAGTGTGACAGAAGGGGGTGCCACAATCCATGCAGCGGGCGCCCTGAGTCTGCAGACTCTCGTCGGGCATCGGGAGGTGGAACTCATCCCAGTTGCGGATGCGATCGGCGGGGGCGACTTCGTCAGCAACTTCGCGCAGGAATTCAATAAAGCCGGTTGGTTTTCCCATGATTTTGTCTTTGGTGTTGAGGGCGATCGAGTTAATGGTTGGCGGGTGGGGATGGTTGGGGTGAAGCAGGAATGCCCCAACAATCCGGTCTAAAGTCGCGACTTAGCTACCACCGATACGAGCAATATCGCGGGCGTTTTCCTCAAAGGCAGCGGAAAGGGCATCGTCTCCGCTGAGGCCATCGGCCAGTGCCTTCTGGATATGCTGCAGAACGCGCTTGTAGTCGCGGGGCATCACCTTGACGAACTTGGGCAGCATTTCGTCCCAGTGTTGCAAGACGCGATCGCCTTTCTCGCTGCCGGTTAAGCGCACGTGATTTTCAAGCATGTCGCGCACTTCGCGAATTTCATCCGGTTCTTCCAACCGCTCCATATTCACCATCTCGGTGTTGCAGCGGGTGGCGAAATCCCCGGCTTCATCCAACACGTAAGCAACGCCGCCACTCATACCCGCTGCAAAGTTACGCCCGGTGGGGCCAATCACGATTGTTTGACCGCCGGTCATATATTCGCAGCCGTGGTCGCCAATGCCTTCCACGACAGCCCGTACGCCCGAGTTGCGCACACAGAAGCGCTCGCCCGCCAAGCCGCGAATGTAGGCTTCTCCGCCAGTGGCACCGTAGAAGGCAACGTTACCGGTGATGATGTTTTCTTCTGCAACGAATGTAGATTCTTTGGGTGGATAGAGAACAATCTTGCCACCACTGAGGCCCTTACCCATATAGTCGTTGGCATCTCCTTCCAATTCCAAGGTGACGCCTTTGGGTACAAAGGCTCCGAAGCTTTGACCGGCGCTGCCCTGGAAGTGTAGATGGACCGTATCCTCCGGCAATCCTTCCCAGTGACGCTTGCTGATTTCGTTGCCGAGAATCGTGCCCACTACGCGGTTGGTGTTGCGAATCGGCAGCGTCGCTCGCACCTTCTCACCGGCCTCGATCGCCGGTTTGCACAGATCCAGCAAAGTCGTGATATCGAGGGAGGTTCCCAGACCGTGGTCCTGAGGAATCTGGCAGTAGCGTCCCACTTCGGGACCCACCTCGGGCTGGTGCAGAACTGCCGATACGTCCACACCTTTGGCCTTCCAATGGTCGATCGCCTGTTTGGGCTCTAGCACATCTGTGCGACCCACCATTTCGTTGATGGTCCTGAAGCCCAACTGCGCCATGATCTCCCGCAGCTCTTGGGCGATGAACTTAAAGAAGTTGACGGTGTGCTCAGGGTCGCCAGTAAAGTTCTTGCGCAGGTCGGGGTTTTGGGTGGCAACGCCAACGGGGCAGGTGTTTTTGTGGCAAACGCGCATCATGATGCATCCCAAAGACACCAACGGAGCAGTGGAGAAGCCGTATTCCTCCGCCCCTAAGAGAGTGGCGATCGCCACATCCCGACCGGTCTTCATCTGACCATCTGTTTCTACCGCAATCCTGCTGCGAAGGTTGTTCAGCACCAGCGTCTGATGGGTTTCAGCTAGACCCAATTCCCAGGGCAGACCAGCGTGCTTAATCGATGTTTGCGGAGAAGCACCCGTCCCGCCGTCGAAGCCGGACACCAGCACCACATCGGCGTGGGCTTTCGCTACACCGGCAGCTACGGTGCCCACTCCGACTTCCGACACCAGCTTGACGCTGATGCGGGCTTTGCGATTGGCGTTCTTGAGGTCGTGGATTAGCTGAGCCAGATCTTCAATGGAGTAAATGTCATGGTGAGGAGGGGGAGAAATCAGGCCCACACCTGGGGTGGAATGACGTACTTTGGCAATCCAGGGATAGACCTTCTTCCCGGGGAGCTGACCGCCCTCGCCAGGCTTGGCTCCCTGCGCCATCTTTATCTGAATTTCCTTAGCCTGAGACAGATACAGGCTGGTAACCCCGAAACGACCGGAAGCCACCTGCTTAATCGCACTGTTCTTGGAATCACCGCGATCGTTGGTCCAGGTGTAGCGTTCGGGATCTTCCCCCCCTTCGCCCGTATTGGACTTACCGCCGATGCGATTCATGGCGATCGCCAGCGATTCGTGGGTCTCCTTCGAGATGGAGCCGTAACTCATGGCCCCCGTCTTGAAGCGGGACATGATTGCTTCAATGGGCTCCACTTCCTCCAGCGGGATGGGTTCCCGTTGCTTGAACTGCAGCAGATCGCGGATGCGGAAGTACTGCTTGCCGCGATCGTTGATCTGGGCGGCATATTGCTTGTACAGCTCGTAATCCCCCTGACGCACCGCCTGCTGCAGCAGGTGAATAGTTTCGGGACTCAACAGGTGAGCCTCCCCATCCTTTCGCCATTGGTACTCGCCGCCCACATCCAGTGTTCGATCGTGGGTGTCGCGATCGGGAAAGGCACGATTGTGGCGCAGAATGGCCTCCTGGGCAAGCACTGCCAAATCTGCCCCCTCCAGACGCGATGCGGTCCAACTGAAGTATTTGTCGATCGCTGTCTTGTCCAAGCCGATCGCCTCAAAAATCTGTGCTCCGCGATAGCTCTGAATAGTTGAAATCCCAATCTTCGAACCAATCTTGATGACCCCCTTGGTAACAGCCTTGATGTAGTTCTTACAAGCGGTCTCGAAGTCCACACCTTTTAGAGTGCCGTCGTCGATCATCCCTGCAATTGTCTCGAAGGCCAGATAGGGGTTAATGGCCCCGCAACCATAGCCAATCAGGACAGCAAAATGGTGAACTTCGCGGGGTTCGCCGGACTCCAGAACGAGGCCGACACGAGTACGATTGCCATTGCGAATCAGGTGGTGGTGCAGACCGGCCACCGCCAGCAGTGCGGGGATGGGAGCACGATCTTTGCAGATGTCGCGATCGCTGAGCACGATCAGGTTGGTGCCAGAGGCGATCGCATCGTCTGCTTGCTGGCAAATGTCGGCGATCGCCGCTTCCAGACCGTCTACCCCAGTTTTGGGATCGCACAGCATTGGCAGGGTCACCGACGAGAAATGGGGAGTCTGAATATGCTTCAGCTTTGCCAGTTCTTCGTTGCTAATCACGGGCGTCTTCAGCTCGATTAACCTACAGCTTTCGGGATCTGGCTCCAGCAAATTCCGCTCGCTGCCAATGGTCGTCACCGGCGAAGTAATAATTGCCTCTCGAATCGAGTCAATTGGCGGATTCGTGACTTGAGCGAACAACTGTTGGAAATAGTCGTACAGCAACTTAGGTCGGTTCGACAGCACCGCCAGGGGCGTATCTGTGCCCATCGCACCGATCGCTTCCACTCCGTTCTGGGCCATCGGCGTCAGCAACAACCGCAATTCTTCGAAGGTGTAACCAAACGCCCGCTGCCGCTGAGTGAGAGGCAAGTCAGTTTGAGTCTCGCCAGAATCCTGCACTGCCGGTAGATCGTTTAACGTCAGCAGATTGCGATCCAACCAGTCCTGATAGGGGTACTGCGACGCAATTCCACTCTTAATCTCTTCGTCGGCAATAATGCGTCCCTGATTCATATCCACCAGGAACATCCGTCCCGGCTCCAAGCGACCCTTCTTTACCACTTGGTCTGGTGCGACGGGCAACACCCCTGCTTCAGAGGCCATAATGACGCGATTGTCTTTGGTGACGTAGTACCGAGAGGGTCGCAGTCCGTTCCGATCGAGTACCGCCCCCATTACGCTGCCGTCGGTGAAGGCAATGGACGCAGGACCATCCCAGGGCTCCATCAAACATGAATGGTACTGATAAAACGCTTTGCGATCGGCGCTCATGGATTCGTGCCCCGCCCAGGGCTCCGGAATCATCATCATGATGGAGTGAGGGAGCGATCGCCCTGACAGCGTCAGTAGCTCTAAAGTATTGTCGAAAATCGTCGAGTCGCTGCCTTCGATATTGATAATGGGCTGCGCTTTGTCCAGATCCTCCCCAAACAGTTTTGAATGGAACATCGACTGGCGGGCGTGCATCCAGTTGATATTGCCGCGCATCGTATTGATTTCGCCGTTGTGAGCAATGTAGCGGTAGGGGTGCGATCGCTCCCAACTAGGAAAGGTATTGGTACTGAATCGGGAGTGCACTAGCCCCAGCGCACTTTCCATATCCGGATCGCTGAGGTCCGGGTAGTACTGACCCACCTGCTCGGGCATCAGCATTCCTTTGTAAACTATTGTCCGGCAGGAAAGGCTGGCGGGGTACCAGTAGCGATCGATTCCGGGATGGCGAATCGCCATGTGTGCCTGCTTGCGAATCACGTACAGCTTGCGCTCGAAGGCCAACTCGTCCGCAACGTCATCCCCCCGACGAATAAACGCCTGCTCCATAAATGGCTCGCTGGCTTTGGCTGTCTCCCCCAAACTGGAATTATCCGTAGGCATATCTCGCCATCCGATGACTGACTGCCCCATATCTGCCACGACTTTTTCGAACCGCCGCCGACTTTCCTGCCGAACGTCCGGGTCCGGGGACGAATAGATATTGGCAACGCCATACTGTCCCTTCTCTGGCAGCGCTAAGCCTTCGGTGGCCGCCACCTTCTGTAGAAATTTGTGGGGCAGTTGCATCAAAATGCCTGCCCCATCTCCGGTATTCGGTTCGGCCCCCACCGCCCCCCGGTGGTCGAGGTTAAGCAGAATCGTGAGAGCTTGTTCCACAATGCCGTGGGACGGCTTGCCTTTCATTTGCACGACAAAGCCGACGCCACAGGCATCGTGCTCGAATTGCGGATCGTAGAGGCCCTGTTTCGATGGAGAAGTTTGGTAAGTCATTGCGCTAAATGGGCGGATAACGGAACGGGGAAGACCATGATAGTGGCTTCGACAGGCGCGGTGGGTTAAGAAGCGATCGCCTACACCAAGGAGTATCCATCCAGAAAATTGGCCCCCTACCTACCCTTAAGCAAATCGTCATACGATCGTTAGGAAACGACAGTTGTTTCCGCTTGAGATGAATTGTCGAGGTGCGAGTTTGGCATAGCTTTTGCTATGGAGACTTATTCTGCCTTTGCTAGGCAAGAATTCTTATTTAGAGATGTCACTAGTGAAATAGCCTGGTAATGGACACGTACTTCTGCACGTTCATGCCCAAGAGAAACGTGGGAGCGGTAGCCATATCCTGCCAGGACCCAATAACTCAACTACCCTAGACTTAACAACTGAGGTTATAGTCTTGCCAGATCCATCTCCTCAACCCTCCTCGCAGCCTCAAGGCGATACTCAACTTAAACCGGGAGCCTCTGCCCCTCCGAAATGGCTCCTGAGAACACTTTCAATCACAGCCCTTTCCTTTACTATTTTTGGCCTCGAGCTCATCATCAGCGGAATTCTCCAAGGCGCGACGCTACCCTTCGGTGAATCAGCTGTACCGACCTATATCCCAGGAGGGATATTTCTAGTGCTTGGCGTACGCAATTTGTGGAGTTGGAAGCAAATGAAAGAGGCGATCGCACGCAGTGGTCAGTAATTGTTGGTGCTCTCAGGCTCTTAGATCTTCAAAAAGGAAACTATATCTAAGTTCTAAGTATGGGCCTTAATTCGCAGGCTAATAGACTCTAACCTTTCATAAACATCAGTGATAACCGCTCATAGCATTAGATCTGAAATAGCCTTGCCGATGAATATTGAGACTAGGGTGTGGAATACATCGGTATTAAACACAGAGGAAGGAGCAGCTTCACATTTATTCAGATAAAGCGCACCCAAAATGTAACGTTGTGGAGATATTGGCAAGGGTGTTGCAGGGAAAAATTTCCTTTTATTAAGTAGAGCTCCCCACCCGAAACCGATAGCAGTAGGGCTGTAGCCAAACAAGGGGGAGCCCAGGTTCTATGCCAGTTGGCTGCTTGCGGCAATCAGCGCATCAACTCAAATCGCGATCTCCCGTCATTAGGGCCGAACCAATCACGGCAACATGCGACTTAACGACAATTCCATAGAAAGTTTGCCTGTTTGCAAACTTTCTTCATATAATGGGGAATGATCGTAGGTATTAATCCTCATAAGGTCGTCGAGGAAAATAATGTCAGCAGACTTTCCCTGGTTAACAACAGCAATAGCATTTCCGCTCCTAGCGGCTCTGGTTATTCCCCTGCTCCCCAACCCTAAGACCGTTCGGACCTATGCCTTGGGGGTATCCCTCGCGGAATTCGCTTTTATCCTTTACACGTTTCTTCAGCATTTCAATTTTGCTAACCCTAGCTATCAGTTAGTAGAGACCTACTCCTGGATTCCCCAACTCAACCTGAGCTGGGCTGTTGCAGCGGATGGTATTTCCATGCCGCTGATTGTTTTAGCAGGGTTTGTGAACGCGATCGCGATTTGGGCAGCTTGGGGGGTCGAGAAGAAACCCCGTCTGTTCTTCGCTTTAGTTTTGGTCCTGCTCGCAGCACAAGTTGGTGTTTTTGCTGCTAGAGACCTGCTGATGTTCTTCCTGATGTGGGAACTCGAACTGATTCCGGTTTACATGTTGATTGCAATCTGGGGAGGAGCTAAACGCCAGTATGCAGCAACCAAGTTCATTCTCTATACTGCCCTGGCATCTGTTTTCATACTGGTAGCCGCATTTACTATGGCTTTTTATGGGGATACCGTTACCTTCGACATGGCAGCGATTGCTCAGAAGAATTTCCCCTTCACCTTAGAGCTACTAGTTTACGGCAGTTTGATTATTGCCTTCGGTGTGAAACTGCCCATCTTTCCTTTGCACACCTGGTTGCCTGATGCCCATGGAGAAGCATCTGCACCTATTTCAATGATTCTGGCTGGCGTACTGCTGAAGATGGGTGGTTACGCTTTGATTCGTACCAACGTAGAGATGTTGCCTTCAGCCCATCTCTATTTCGCACCGATACTGATGGTGCTCGGAATTGTCAATATCGTATACGGTGCCCTGAATGCCTTTGGCCAGGAAAATCTCAAGCGTCGTTTAGCTTGCTCCTCCATCTCCCATATGGGTTTCGTGTTGATTGGTATTGCGAGCCTAACGGATCTGGGTTTGAACGGAGCAGTTCTCCAGATGATTTCTCACGGCTTGATTGCAGCCATGTTATTCTTCCTGGCTGGTGTTACCTACGAGCGTACCCATACCCTCGATATGACCAAAATGACCGGTCTGGCTCAATCGATGCCGAAGACCTTCGCCATGTTCACTGCTGGCTCGATGGCGTCTTTAGCTTTGCCTGGTATGAGTGGCTTCGTCGGTGAATTGATGGTCTTCTTGGGAGTAGCCAACAGCGATATTTACAGCAGTACATTTAAAGCTGGCATCATTGTTTTGGCAGCATTTGGCCTCATCCTGACCCCCATTTATCTGCTATCAATGCTGCGCCGCATGTTCTTTGGCAACGATTCTGCCGCCGCAGTCGTGGTCGATCCTTGGCAGGACATCAAACCCCGCGAATTGGCGATCGCTGCTTGCCTGCTGATCCCAATTTTCGGAATTGGTTTCTATCCCAAGCTGGCCACCCAAACCTACGACGTCAAGACTGTTGCGCTGGCAGACAGAGTGACTCAAACGGTCTCTTTGGTAGCGGAAGCCCGACACCAACGGCAGATCGAGATTGCCGAGGCAAAATCCGCCCCAACGTTACCTGCTCTGCCCAGCATCTTTAGCACTATCGACCGGTAACCTCATAGATAGTTGTGGCCCTTTTAGTTAAGACAGAAAAATCTATATCTAGTTAGAGATCTAGATAGCTGAAATGTCCTAAGCGACTTGAGAGTTGCCATAAAGAACGCGTTGAAATTCTTTACCGCTATTTGAAACGACGAGAGAACCCCGCCTATAGGCGGGGCTTTTTTTTCAAAACCGATTGACACTCCACATTCGCTAAGGCAGTTCAACTGATGTGGGCTTGGAGGCGTGAGTTAATCCCCACCCCAACTTCTCTCGCAAGACACGGAAAAACTCAGCCCGTTGCAATCGAATGAGCTGGGTTTGAAAGGGCGATCGCTCGACGCGGATTTCATCTTCTGGAGAGATGTAACACCCAGCATTACCATCCACCACCAATACGAGCTGATCTTGAATGGGGGAGCGCACTAGTATCGGTTCGGAATCATCAAAAACTAAGGCCCGCGAGGCCAAGGAGTGGGGACAAATGGGAATCAACTGCAGTACAGAAACCCCAGGAGTGACCACCGGCCCACCAGCTGACAACGCATAGGCTGTGGACCCTGTGGGGGTGGCAATAATAATTCCATCAGCAGCCACATCCAACGGCGAATGCTCGCCAATCGAAATTTCATAGTGGCACATGCTGGTCAAAGGCTCGCGGTGTAGCACCATCTCGTTCAGTGACAGTGCCTCCCACATCAGAGAGTCGTCTCTCCACACCTCCACCGACAACATCGTTCGTTCGTCTAGATAGCAATCGCCGGACAGCACTGACTCGGTGGCTTTGAATAGCAGCGGCAGATAGGTCTCGGTCAAAAAGCCCAAATGGCCCGTGTTAACAGTTAGCAGTGGAATGTTGTGGGGGGACAACTGCCTCGCAGCCGCCAACACGGTGCCATCTCCCCCCAGCACAATGGCAAAGTCCATGTCGCGATCGAATCCTGGAGGAGCTAGCCGATCGACCGGGCTATGGCGTACAGGACTATTAGGGCGAGAGTATCCCAAAATTCCTCCCATCCCCGATGCAGCAATCACTTTCCACCCTTTCATCTCCAACCATTCCGTTAAAGATGTGCAGGCACGCACGGCGGATGGTTTGGTGTCGTTGTAAATGATTCCAGCGGTGGACTGTCCCATAAGTTGCGTATTGCGAGGTAGCAGGTCTAACAGTTAAGCCGATATAGCTTGGATTGACTCAGAATCGAAGTCAAAAGGATTGTGGTTTGGATCTTGCCTAAGACTATGAATGTCCTTTCAGCATAATCTTGTGTCTACCAGCAAACACCATTTCAAATACGATAGGGTGCCCTCCTCCTTAATAAAGCCGTTCTTCACAGAACTTGGTGAGTTGCACCGCGATCGCTTTATCGCATCGAGGAAGTGTAACCGTTCTTGGTTGTCCCTGCACCTTTAGCATGAGGTCAGCAGACAAACCTCCCTTAGTTGGCAACATCAGTCTGTAAAATCCAAGCCTCGATCGGACCGATATCGAGCAGAGTGGTGATAGGTTGAACAACGACAGAGTTAGATACGCATATGGAATTGTCGACTTACTTACCCGTAGTGTACCTAGCGGCCCTAACCGGTCTGTTAGCGGTGGTTGCATGGCTAGTCTTCCGAGAGGTGCAGCGCAATCGCCGTCAAGAAGGAGTAATTAGTCGGCTACAACCCCGATTAACCAAAGAGTCTGGCACAGCAGAAGAACATTACGAGCTGGGTAGCGTCTATCTAGAGAAAAAGTTCTACGATCTGGCGATTACCCAGTTTCGCAAATCCCTTGAGGTGGCTGGCGAGGATATTCCAGTCGTGCTGAATGCGCTGGGGTATACCTACTTCATTCAAGAGCAATACGATTTGGCCATTCGGAATTACAAAGCTGCGGTACAAGCCCTAGATAACTACCCAACCGCTTGGCAAAACTTAGGTCACGCCTACGAAAAGAAAAATCTGATCGCTCCAGCCTTAGAAGCATATGAAAAAGCTTTGGCATTAGATCCCAGCAGTGATGTTGCCCAACAACGTGTTAGGTCATTGCGCAAGCGAGTGGCCCCCAGCCAAGTCTAGTAACAAAGCTTGAGCAATAAAGCTTGAGCGCAGTCTTTTCGATGCCGTAACGACAAAAATATGGCGGTCTTTCTTCCCCTGAACGCTAGTGATTACCTGTCAGTGCAGGTTGAGGTTTAGCGGTGTCACTGGCTAAGCGCCCGTGCTCTGCTGCTGCTCCTTTCGGCGAGCATGCTTTGGGTAAGTGCAACGTAAATGTACTGCCCTCACCCAGTTTTGACTCCACTGAAATTGAACCGTGCATCTGCTCCATGAGGACTGCTGCAATTGATAGACCAAGGCCCACCCCTCCCTTTGCACGATTGCGAGAGTCATCGGCACGATAGAAGCGATCGAAAATCCGAGGAAGTTGTTCTGGAGCAATCCCGACACCGCGATCTTGAACGTCAATCAATACCTCGTCCCCGCTGCTCCTTACCCTCAGGACGATCGGTTTCTCTGCATCAGAATAGCGACTCGCGTTAGTAATCAGGTTTAACAACACCTGCTTGAGGCGATCGCAGGATGCTAAGGCCCATACCTCCTGCTCGGGTAAGTCCATCTCAAAGGGGTTGGACGTAATCTGATGGGCTAACATTTCTATTTCGGAGGCAAAGGTTCTCATCTCCAGAACTTCGGTTCGGATGTGGACACCACCGGTTTCGGCCCTAGCCAAATTCATCATTTCCTTGAGCAAGCGAACTGTAGATTGGGTTTCATCTAATGCTGTTGATAGGGACTCCTTTTGCATTTCGGTCAGGTTTTGACCCCGCCGCAGTGTAGATTCCAAGTAACCCTGTACGATCGCTAGTGGGGTCCGTAACTCGTGGGAAATATCCCCCAAAAGCTGCTGCTCCATCATCCACGATGCGGATAGGCGATCGATGGCTTTATTCAGGGCAACCACTAACTGCTCAACCTCCGCCGGAGGATTCATGAGCGTTAAGCGGGTTTCCTCTAGGCGATCGAGAGAGAGGGTTTCGGTTACCTGACTGAGTTTTCTTAGTGGAGAGAGGGAACGTCGAATCAGTGCCATACCAATGATTGTGGCCACAGTGACGGCCCCCAAGCCCGACAGCGACATCGTGCGGATAAACCCCCAATAGGCGTGATATGAGGGGGTAATATCATCTATCAAGTTAATGAACACCTCTGAGCCATCCGCTAATGTCATCCACTGCCCGCAGGCAATCCAATACTGGCCGTTGTGACGAATTACCTGTGGATCTGAGGGCATGAAATGGGCGTAGGGGCCTTGGATTTCCAGTGCATCTGACTGAACAATAATTTTCCCCTGCTGGTCCTCCACCTGAATCCAAGTATTGAGGTCCGTGTATTTATCGACCGCCCGCTGGACCGATTCCTCCGGGTCGACCATCTCTTGGTAGGTATCGATGTATTGAAATAATTGCGTGAGGGTATCGTGTTGCTGAATTTTGGTTCTAGAAAAAATCTCGCGGTACATTGACCAAGTGGCCAATCCCCCAGTTGTCCCTACAACCGCAACTGTTGCCGACATAGAAATTGCCATTAACTGGCACTGCAGTGAAGAGCATAGTTTTGGCAACTTGAACATTTATGGTCTCGATAAAAGACTCCCGAACAGAGCCTCCGACAAAATTATTCTAGGAGGAACATATGAGTAGACGCCTTAAAAAGCTTGACATTTGCTGGCGTCTTCATAGGTTTTTCCTGAGAAAATTTTCAGGTTTTTGCAATCAGCTATTTCACGGTAGCTCCTTGACAACCCAACGTTGCCCAAATCGATAAAGATTCTACAGCCTCCAGCGGGCAATTCAAGTGTTGAACTGTTACCGAACTGCAGCCTAGTTCCCCTTATGAACAGGAATGGAAAAGCTTACAGAATCCCTTCTGGAACAATGGTAGGAGGCTCCACATCAAATGACAGCTCTCCGCTGGAATAGGATCCACCAAAGTTGCGTACTAGGCCAGCCACCTGGCGAATGCCCGATCGCAGACTGGCCTCGTCAAGGGGGGAGAGGGGATGAATGTAAGCGGCGTATATAGAACCGCGACTAAAGGCATATCGGGCATCCAACGTCAGATGAAAATTCGCTTCCATCAGAATTTCTGCCTCCCCTTCTCCCAAGCTGTCAACACTAGCCACCAAGGAAACAATTCTCATCCGGTCGCGGGTTGTTTCCCAAAAGCCCACCATTGGTATGCCTTGATAGGTAAATTGCACCCCGCCACCAGCGGACGTGACATCTTCACCCATTTCGGTAACCACGCTTAATAGGCGAGCTGGGGTCATTGGCCCCTGTTCGGCCTTCTCATCAAGCGGGGAATCCCCATCGTGAGTCGCCCTCTCTGCCACCCTGTCAGCATTAGTAATTGACGCAGGATTGTCATGAAAGCTGTCAAGTTCCCCTATGGAACTCTGTTGAACGGGCAAATGCTTCTGGGATACGCCAACCGAAAGAACTGCGGCACCAGCCAAAGCTAAACCTGTAGTTTTCAACATCGCTCTAACTCCGTCGGATAACAGGCACAGGGTGTTTATACAAGTTGGGAAAACCTCTCTGCATAACTGTTAATTTGCATTAGTACGAAGACAGTCAAAAGTTAACGAAAACCTCAACCTCTCCAGGCTTAAATCCTGCAAATGTAAAACAGGCATTAATTCACTACCTTGCAACGAGAGTCTTTATGACGTTCGTTGGCAGATTCGCCGTTGACAACCCAAGTAGGAAGCGCTGATTGCAACTGGGACTCTTGAACTCATGCGTTCGAATTCAGGACTGCAGTGGAAGAGAAGGATCGAAGTGTTACGCTCTGTAACGAGGTGACACGCGGAAACCCCATGGCACAGCGAACCGCAATCGTAATCGGCAGTGGAATCGGCGGACTGGTCGCAGGTGCTCTGCTAGCCCGCTATGGGTGGAAGGTAACCGTTTGCGAGAGCCATTATTTAGCGGGTGGGGCTGCCCATGGGTTTGAACGGGATGGGTATACATTTGATTCAGGTCCGTCTTTCTTTTGTGGGTTAAGCGATCGCCACAGTCTCAATCCGCTGCGCCAGGTGCTGGATATCTTGGATGAGTTTGTGGAGGCGATCGCCTACGATCCTCTGGGGCACTACCATTTTCCGGAGGGGTCCGTCCCCATCTACGGAAATCTGGAAAAGTACCGCCATGCGGTGGCGGAAGTCACTCCCCAAGGGGCGCAGGAACTTCTGCAATTCGAGCGCAGAATGCTGCAGCTCTTCGATGCCCTTAGCCAAGTCCCTCCGCTGCACCTAAGGGGAGATTGGCAGGTTTTTCCAGTGCTATTGAAGAATTACTTACCTGCTATGGCCAAGCTGCTACCACAGCTATCCGCCGTGCGGGGCTCAGTGGGTGACATCGTCAAGCAGACGGTGCGCGACCCTTGGGTGCGTCGCTTGATCGATCTCGAGTGTTTTCTCCTGTCGGGACTCAAAGCTGAGGGAACCGTTACCCCCGAGATGGCCTTTATGTATGGAGAGCGCGATCGCTCTGTTATCGACTATCCGCTGGGAGGAAGCGGTGCCATCGTGGATGCGCTGGTGCGGGGTCTTGAGAAATTTGGCGGTACCCTGCGGCTGAGATCGCATGTGGACAAAATTCTGGTTGAGAATCGCCGCGCGATCGGAGTTCAGCTGAAGGGGGGGGAACAATTGCGGGCGGACGCAGTTATTTCCAATGCCACGCTGTGGGATACGGTGGCAAGGCTGCTCGATCCCAAACAGGTCCCCAAACAGGAGCAACAGTTGGCGGCAAACACCGAGGTGGTGCCCAGCTTTATGCATTTACATCTGGGGATTCGGGCTGATGGATTGGAGCAATTAACGGGTCATCATGTGGTGGTTCACAGCAGCGATCGGGATATCGCCGAGCCGGGTAACACCTGCATGATCTCGATTCCTACGGTTTGGGATGCTGCTATGGCCCCTGTAGGACATCACGCCCTGCATGCCTATACATTGGAACCCTATGCTGGCTGGGAGTACGGCGATCGCTATCCAGAGAAGAAGCAAGCACGAGTACAAATTTTGTACGAAGCTTTGGAGAGAGTCATCCCCGATATTCGGGAACGCGTCACCCTAGAACTGGTGGGCACACCGCTTACCCATGCCCGCTTTCTACGCCGCAATCGAGGTACCTACGGACCAGCCGTTCCCCCCAAAAAAGGGAAGTTTCCAGGCTGTAAAACCGCGATCTCCAATTTGTATCGTGTTGGGGATAGCACCATGCCAGGAATCGGCGTTCCTGCAGTAGCGGCCTCCGGCATTCTCTGTGCTAACGCCCTGGTCCCCACCATCCAGACCGATCGCCTAATGGCAGAACTCAAGCACGCCCAATTCAAAAATCCATAATCCCAACCAGCCTCAGGCCGCATCGTGGCAGCAAAACTCTCCAGACAACAATTCCAGCTCACCACTGAGCACAAGCACGTTTTGGGGCGGATGTTCGTGGCGGGCCTCCTATTTTGGGCCAGTATGACCTCCCTGCTTCCGACGCTGCCTTTGTATATCTCTGATGTGGGGGGCAACGATTGGCAGGTGGGCATTGCTATGGGGGCATTTGCCATTGGGCTAGTGGTGTCGAGATCGTGGTTGGGGCCGCTGGCAGACCGACGGGGGCGCAAGCTAGTCCTGCAAATTGGCCTGATGGCTGCTGCAATCGCCCCCATTGGCTATCTCTTAGCGAGCTCAATTCCAGCAATTATTGCCATTCGAGCTGGACATGGCATCAGCATCGCAGCCTTTGCGACAGCCTACATCGCCATGGTCACGGACATTGCCCCAGCCTCATTGCGAGGCACCGCTATTGGATATATGAGCCTAGTCAACCCGATTGGACTCATGGTGGGTCCAGCCCTTGGTGGCTACGTTCTCGAATGGGGAGGGTACAGCTCGCTATTTTTTCTGTCATCCAGCTTAGCGATCGCGGGATATATCCTGGCCAGTCGGGTGCCAGAGCCAAAATCCGCGTTTAAGTCACTAGCCAGCCAACAGGATCGCCGCTTTTGGAGCTTGCTGGCACAGCCGCGTTTGATTGCCCCATCTGCGATGATGTTGTTTGTGGGGTTGGCATTCGGCTGCTTAACTACGTTCATGCCACTATTTGTTCGGGATGGGGATTTTGGCATCAATCCGGGGCTGTTTTACCTGGCCTCTTCTGCCGTCACGTTTGTCATGCGGATGGTCGTCGGACGAGCCAGCGATCGCTGGGGCCGGGGACCGTTTATTTCCTTGGCACTGTTTTGGATGGCAACCGGACTTGTGGTTTTGGCTAATGCAGGTTCGGCGATCGCCATCCTCATTGCTGGGGCCTGTCAGGGGGCTGGATTTGGCATCTTGATCCCGACCGTGTCAGCGATGCTGGCCGATCGCTCTACCCCTAACGAGCGGGCTCGCCTGTTCGGGCTCTGCCTAACCGGATTTGATGTAGGGATCGCCAGTGCGGGGTTCGTGTTCGCCTCGGTTGCAGTTAGGGTGGGCTATCCGTTAATGTTTTGGCTTGCGGCACTCATGGTGGTGCTGGGGGCCTCAATTTTTCTGACCTGTTCTGCCCCCACCTTGTCCCAATCCTTGAAGTTTGCCACCGGCTACGGCCTCGATCCCCACTCTCTCAATGAAGAACTAGTAGGCTAAGTGTTTCAACTTTGTTCGTTCTTTCATCACAGCAGTTCGATCGGAATCCTGCACAGAACAACAATATTTCTGGAGACAGCTGTCTAGAAGAGCTAGGCTTTGTTGGGTGAGTTGAGGATTGAGAATGTCATTCTTGAACCCATTGATTCTGTGGCACTATCCAGCGTTGCAATGGTGGCAGGCCAGTCGCATTGGACGGCTATCGGGGTTCCTGCGGCAATGGGGTGAAGCGAGTTGGGTAGCTAAGGGCCTGATACCCGCCAGTGTGGGAATTGCGGCATTGTACATATTCTTGTCTTCACAGGCGGCCACCGGCCCTTTGGGGCTCATTCTGCTGTTGATGGCGGCAATGGTGTGTCTGCAGTGGATGTTCTTACCTCCAGTGCCTTCCCCCTTGCACCTTCCCCTAGGGGTGTTTTGGAGCATCGCTACCCTCGCCACCGCTCTATCCCCCGTCGGCATTATCGCCATTGAAGGGTGGGTTAAGCTCACCCTTTACTTGTTGGGCTTTCTACTGTTGCACCGCGTCATGCTCAATCCCCGTTATCGAAACTGGTTGATAGCAGCTCTATTACTCACGGGATTGTGGATATCAATTTACGGTATGCGGCAGGCCTTTTACGGTGCTGAGGAGTTGGCGACTTGGACTGACCCTGATTCTCCGCTGGCCGAAGCCACCCGCGTCTACAGTTATCTGAGAAATCCCAATTTACTAGCGGGGTATTTAATTCCGATTGTGCCACTTGGGGCGATCGCTGCCTGGGCTTGGCGGGGCTGGGGCAGCAAGCTGTTTGCCGTCATTACCACCGGTCTCAATGCCTTATGTCTGGTCAACACCCTCAGCCGGGGGGGATGGATTGGCTTACTAGCAGCACTGGTGGTGTTGGGGCTGCTGATGGTGCAATGGAACCAATACTTTTTGCCCCAGCGATTACAAAAGTGGGCTCTTCCAGCAGTGTTGGGCATGGGAGCGATCGCCGTTATTGCGGCGGTGCTGTTTGTAGACCCAATCCGCATTCGGGTGCTGAGCATGTTTGCAGGTCGAGGGGACAGCAGCAACAATTTTCGCATCAATGTTTGGCTGGCAGTGCTGGATATCATCCGCGACTTTCCCGTGCTGGGGATTGGCCCAGGGAACGATGCCTTCAATCGAGTCTATCCCCTTTACCAACAGCCCAATTACAGTGCGTTGGGGGCCTATTCCGTCCCGTTGGAATTAACGCTGGAAACAGGACTGCTTGGGGCCACAGCGTATCTTTGGTTTGTGGTGATTACAGCCTCGCATGGATTGCGTCGCTGGGTGCAGTTACTGCCCTCCAGAGCCCCTCAGGCACTGTGGATTGCGGCGGGATTGGCTGCATGTGCGGGGTTGATGGTTCAAGGATTGGTGGATACCGTTTGGTATCGTCCCCAAGTGCAGATGCTGTGGTGGTTTAGCGTTGCCCTGATTTCCACTCAATTAGTGGTGCCTCCTAGTTCGAGGTCCGAAGTCCTTACACAATCTGACTGACTGATTGTGGGGAAAAATCCGAACGGATGAATTACACCTTCAAGTTTTGAGCAATAGTTCAGCTGCTTCGGAGCGCTCAACCTACTCCTATAAAACCAATAGTCCTAACGGCCACCAAGCTGCTAGGACTTTTATGTGTATCTATTAATGATGGTTGGACCCAGACCTATTGTCCAAGTCGATAAAAAAAGACCTAAGAGTAGCAAACAAACAGGATTACTAAAAAATTTTCCATTCGTAACTCTGCATACGCAAAACAACAACACTTACTATTGGCAACCGAATACTCTTTCCTCAATTAGTTTAGTTTTAACTAGAGATATTGCACTAATAACGATGCAGCAATATAGCTCTCTTAGACTATTGGAGGAAGTACCGATCAACTCTTTCAGTGTTGCTGTTAGGAATTGAGTCAACTAGTAAGTCTGACAGAATTTAACTACACTCCGGTATTGAACTCACTTAAAGCTTTAATAGCTTCAACTACAATTTACACCCTCCAGCGAAATGTTCAACTCTATGAAACATATCTTCTAACTTCTAACGACAGCGCTGCTAACTTCAGGAGGTAACATAACCCGCTTTACCGCAGACAAAATGGAGCTGCGGCGACTCAAGCTTGCACGAGCGATCGCGGTTGGATGCTTAGAGAGAGATAAGCCCCGATCACTACTCTATAAGCGAAGTAGTTTAGCTAACGAGACCGGAAGCGCTCTATGGCAGTATCACCTACGACCGCAAAATCTAACCCAAGTAGGGGGTTGGCTGATGAAATCCCCAGAGTAGCTTGGTGGCAACTATGCCTGCTTGCAGATTTTTATCAGAATGGCACAGGAGGATCTAGCGAACTTGACGGTTAAGGGCAAAATTCTGTATCGAGCCCAACACAAAGTGCTGCTACTCAAGGATCGCATCTTCACATCAAGGAGGGAGGAAGGAATCTTCCCGGAGTTCGAGCACCGAGCAAATTCACTCATGATATTTAATTCGGCCGAATATGACTACTCAGAGAAACATCAATATAGACGAGAAAACCTATCTTTACACGAGATTTTTTCAAGAAAAAATTTCTCAGACTTTCCTTTATAATTCCTCAATAAACAACAATCCCCTTGTTTATTTCATTTAGTAAATCCCAGTGATTATATCCGAGTAAGAAATCTACCATGATAAGGGGAAGTAGGTTATCTTACTCATTGGGTTGGCAGCTATCTTTCCCCTTGTTGTTTGATGGAGTTGCATCGTGAATTTGCGGCGGATGCCAGAAAAGCGATTTCAACAGGGTCTTTTTCTGCTCCACTTACGGTAATGGTTGCCATCGGCAAAGAGATTTAACCGCAACACGGCCAAAGCCTATCTGTTAAGCAGTTTCAGTTTTGTTCCTTTGGAGGTGAGATCGTGGTCCATTCAACTCGGATACCGGAAGACACCCTACACAGTCGCGAGACTGCTTTTGTGTTGTGGTTTGAGGATGTGGGTATCGACGATGTCCCGTTAGTCGGAGGGAAAAATGCCTCGTTGGGGGAAATGATTCAGCAGTTAACCCCCAAAGGAATCGGCATTCCCACTGGCTTTGCCACCACCGCCCACGCCTATCGTTATTTCTTTGAGGAGACCGGAATTCAACCCAAACTGCGAGAGATACTGGCAAATTTGGATGTTAACGACATCAGTAGCCTGCAGCGCTGTGGTCGAAAAGCCCGCAATCTTATCCTGCATGCCCCCTTCCCAGACAAACTGGCCCTAGAAATCTCCAATGCATATTTACAGCTGTGCGAACGCTATGGGGAAACGGCTCCGCTGTGCGATCACCTAGAAGGGGATGAACGGGAGGCCTGCCGCCGCTACAACTACGAAACCGACGTTGCGGTGCGCTCTAGCGCGACAGCTGAGGATCTGCCCGACGCTAGCTTTGCCGGACAGCAGGAAACCTACCTCAACGTACGGGGGGTGCGTGCCGTCCTGGAAGCCTGTCACCGCTGCTTTGCCTCTCTGTTTACAGACCGTGCCATTTCCTACCGCACCATTAACGGCTTCGACCACATCGAGGCCGCGCTGTCCGTAGGCGTCCAAAAAATGGTTCGCTCTGACTTGGCCTCCTCTGGCGTGATGTTCTCCATCGACACCGAAACCGGCTTTAAAAACGCCGTTTTAATCAACGGTGCCTACGGCTTGGGAGAAAATGTCGTGCAAGGGACCGTCAACCCAGACGAATATTATGTGTTTAAACCCACCCTGAAGGAGGGCTACCGTCCCATCTTAGAAAAGCGGCTGGGCAGTAAAGACCTCAAGATGATCTACGCCCAAGGGGGTAGTAAACAAACAAAGAACGTTCCGGTCTCCGATGAGGCTCGAGATCGGTTTGTGCTGAATGACGACGAAATTCTGACTCTGGGTCGCTGGGCCTGCGAGATCGAAGCCCATTACTCTGCAAAACGAGGCTGTTTTACGCCGATGGATATTGAATGGGCCAAAGACGGCAAATCCGGAGAGTTATTCATCCTCCAAGCCCGTCCGGAAACAGTGCAATCCCAAAAATCTGCCAATCTGCTGCGCAGCTACAAGCTGAATGAAACCACTAAAGTCCTGGCGGAAGGTCGGGCTGTGGGGGAAGCCATCGGACAGGGTAAAGCACGAGTAATTTTGGACGTGAATCATATCGAGGCATTTCGTCCGGGGGAAGTTCTGGTCACCAATCGTACCGACCCTGACTGGGAACCGATCATGAAGCAGGCCAGTGCCATTGTCACCAATCAGGGTGGACGCACCTGCCACGCCGCCATCATTGCCCGCGAAATGGGCATTCCGGCGATCGTCGGATGCGGGGATGCCACCGAGCGCATTCAGCAGGGCACAGACATCACTGTTTGCTGCGCGGACGGGGACGTGGGACGCATCTACGCAGGACTGCTGCCATTTGAGATAGTGGAAACCCAACTGGACGATCTGCCCCTCACCCGCACCCAAATCCTGATGAATGTGGGCAACCCAGAAAAAGCCTTTAGTTTGGCATCCATCCCCTGTGATGGAGTTGGGTTAGCCCGCTTGGAGTTCATCATTGCCAACCACATCGGCGTCCACCCACTGGCACTGCTCCACTTTGACGAGTTGTCCGATCCGCTGGACAAACAAGCGATCGAGCACCTGACTCGCCATTACGACAGTAAGTCGGAGTTCTTCATTGACAAACTGGCTCGTGGAGTGGGCACCATCGCAGCCGCCTTCTACCCCAAGCCGGTGGTGGTGCGTATGTCGGACTTCAAGAGCAACGAGTATGCCAACTTGCTAGGGGGCACGGCGTTTGAACCGAGCGAAGAAAACCCTATGATCGGCTGGCGAGGGGCCTCCCGTTACTACGATCCCAGCTTCCGGGAAGCGTTTGGACTGGAATGCGAAGCGATCGCCCGCGTCCGTAACGATATGGGGCTAACCAACGTAATCCCCATGATCCCGTTCTGCCGCACTCCAGAAGAGGGACAGCGGGTGCTAATGAAGCTGGAGCACCACGGACTCAAACGGGGGGAAAAGGAACTGCAGGTATTCGTTATGTGCGAAATTCCTGCCAACGTCATTCTGGCAGACCAGTTCAGCCAGGTGTTTGATGGATTCTCCATTGGATCCAACGACCTGACCCAACTAACCCTCGGGCTCGATCGTGATTCTGGATTGGTGGCTCATTTATTTGACGAGCGCAACGAAGCCGTCAAGCGCATGGTGGCGCAAGCCATTGCCACCGTCAAAGCCAACGGACGCAAGATCGGCATCTGCGGCCAAGCCCCAAGCGACTATCCCGAGTTCGCCCGCTTCTTAGTGGAACAGGGCATTGACTCGATTAGCTTGAACGCAGATACGGTGTTGAAAACCCGCTTGCAGATTGCTGAAGTGGAGCAAGAGCTAGAACAACAGCACTAGTGGTTCTGTGGCAATTTCAGTTCCCTCATCTTCTGAACGGGAGGTGGGGGAGCTGCGATTGATCGCAAGCTGAGCTGGTTAAAGAATCGACAGCAAAAAGTAGGTTGACAGGACGAAGCGGGTTGAAAAGCCATTTTGGCATAATCTTTCGCAATGGGTGGGAAGGTCGATCCAGTCATCTTGAGACGCAAGCCTAGCCTCTCACTAGCATCTCTGCATGCCCAATCAATACCCCGTACCGACGTAGCGAGAAAGAGAGCATTTTCGCAACTTCTTTTCGATCGAATTTGCTTAAGTATTGTTTACGATTAAATTGAGCAATATGACAAAATCTTATGACTGCTCCTTCAAGACGATAGTTTGAATATATAGATTTATCTCAAACTTTGACTGGTACGAGACAATAATTCACCAGTTCTATAGTCAGTGGATGTGGCACATGAGGTATATATGAGGCTGTTACTCGTTGATGACGATAGGGAGTTCAGAGAACAACTAGCCGACGGTCTGATCGATCGCAGATATGCAGTAGATGTGGTCACTGATAGTGAGTCCTGCAAAGATTTTCTATTTGCATTTGACTACGACCTTCTACTTTTAGACAGCAAACTACCCGCCATAGATGGTGTCACCCTATGCAAGCAGATTCGCTCGGCAGGTCATTGCATTCCAGTATTAATGCTGTCTGCAAAAGACAACAGCACCGATCGCATCGCTGGACTGAATGCTGGGGCAGATGACTATGTTGTTAAGCCCTTTGACTTTGAAGAATTACTAGCAAGAATTCATGCGCTACTGAGACGAGAAAGACAGGCCTTACCCCCCGTGTTTACCTGGGGAGAACTTCAGCTCGATCCTAATACTTTTGAAGCATCTTATGCCAATCAAGCCTTGCATTTGACTCCAAAAGAATTCGCACTATTGGAACAATTTCTCCGTCACAGCGAACTCGTGTTTAGTCTCAACAAAATTATTGAAAGCTTGTGGGCATTTGAAGAACCGCCCAGCGAATATGCCGTCCGCACCCATATTAAAGGGCTGCGACAAAAACTCTCTGCAGCGGGTGCACCCAAAGACCTGATAGAAACCGTCTACGGCATCGGCTATCGACTCAAACCCCTGCCGAAACAGGAGGACCCGATCGCTCAACTCCCGGCCCAATTTGGCAATTCCCACCATCCCCCCATCTCCGATCGCTGTTTGGCCAACCTATGGGAAGAGTTTAAAGAAGTGATCGAACACCGATTGGAGGTGTTAGAGCAATTGGCTCAGACTCTTGAACGAGGCAATAGCGATCGCCACTTGTTGAGCAAAGCCAAAATCGAAGCCCATAAACTCGTGGGCTCGTTAGATAGTTTTGGATTTCACGAAGGCTCCAATCTGGCTCGCGATATAGAGGAAGTTTTAGGGGATGAAGACACCCCTCCACAGAGCAGTCGCCTCTCGCCCCTTTTGGAGCGTTTGTATCGGGAACTCAAACTCTCGCCACCGGTTTTGAAACAACCGATCGAGCGCTCCCTGAAGGACGGCTTGCTGCTGCTGATCGTCGATGGTAACCCCACATTCTCTCAACAGCTCTCCAAGCAGGCGATTGCACTGGGGATGCGCACCGCTATTGCCTCCACGTACGCCCAAGTGCAAAAGGCCATTACCCTTGAAAATCCTCAAGTGGCTGTCGTTCACCTGTTGTGCAACTGCTGCCAAGCAGGGGCATCTGACACCCTGCATGCCGAGCAATTCGAGCTGTTAACCGAGCTGAATGCGATGGCTCCCGGAATTCCGATCGTGGTGTTGATGGAGGGGGGGAGTTTTGAAGAACGATTAGAGATTGCCCGCCGGGGAGGAACCCTTGTCTTGCCATTTCCCACCACCCCCCACAGGGTATTGCAAGCCCTCTCTTCGTCCATTCAGCCGCCCGGGTTGGGGGCCAAGGTGATGGTTGTTGATGGCGATCGGCAATTTTTAAACGCCTTGCAGCTCAATTTGGCCAAATGGGGATTCAACTTGCTGACCGTAGACGATCCAGACATCTTTTGGAGCAAGTTAGAAGACTTTAAGCCCGATCTTCTGGTGTTAGAGGCCGAAATGCCCAAGGTGGACGGCCTGCAGCTTTGCCAGGTATTGCGCAGCGATCTGCGGTGGCGGCAATTGCCTGTCGTGGTGGTATCAGCCAACAACGATAGCGAGTTACAAACTCAAGTCTTTCAAGTAGGAGCAGATGATTTAGTTTGCAAACCTGTGGCTCCAGCTCAGTTGGCCACGCGCATCCTCAACCGAATCGAACGGGCCACGATCGCAGCCAACACATATGGATAGTGAAGGGAATTTCGGTCAAAAAACATTGACACGCTGAAACCCACTTAACTCAAGACTTTAGGACATTTGACGAGTGAGAAGGGGGCTTCAGCAGTTTTCTCTCTGGATGAGGTCGAGGGGGCTGGCGTCTGTGACCCGATAACAGCAGCAAGCCCCTCAAATTCCAGAAGGATGTGCTGATCCCAATAAAATGTCCCGTCATTATGGCCACACTCGACTGAATAACCAACAGGTCAAGGGGCTGAATGGTCTTTCTGGCATCGCTAATGATGCCGGGGACTATTGTCATCGCGACAGATGTCAGGCTGAGCACCACACTCATGGTTCCGAACAGCACCAAAATCATGCCGGTCCAATGTAAAAAGCTTTCAAAATCGCACAACCGTATGATGGAACGCTGCCTGGGCCAATAGTGGCGATCGGGTTGGAGTAACTGTCGACCCACCCGCACGTTCACCAATTTGGCGAGAGTGCCTCCTCCGAGGACAACGCAAGAGGCGAATAGTAGAAACAGTCCAAACTCTGTCCCCGGATGATTTTGAATTTCACGTTCGTAGGAAAACAGTAAAATTGCAGCCGCACTGAGTCCCAAAATTAGCTGGCTCCAAAACCCTATCCAGCCCACAATTCGCAGGGACTTGGCGTAACGTAGCCGCATAGACATAGGCGTTCGATCGTTAGAAGATTGAGTCGACTTGTAGCTGATGCCATTTCAGTTATAGCTGTGGTCATCCCGGTTAGGAGAGCAAGGTTGGTACTCGTTCGGTTCAGGAAAGCTGGGATGGCCTACTCGGTCTGACCGTCGCCACAAGCATCAATGCCTATGGCCAATCAGGGATAAGTATCACTGAAACAGCCTAAGGAATTGGGCTGCCTAAACGGTTGCGACCCAGATACTGTGTCCCGTTCGTTAGTGAAAACGGTGGGATTTATCTTTCTTTTCTTTGTAGATATCGTGCTCCAGCGGCCTCGTTCCAGTTTCAGGGTAGTCATCATGCTCGGGAGCAAAGACCCTTAGGATGCTCTGAAAAATGTGTCGAACGCCACTTGATGCCCGCGTGAAAACATTTTGAGTTGCCATCGTTCACCTTCTTCGTTTTCGTACTATTAACTTCTGCAAGAATCACCACTCACTCGTTCACAACTGCAAACACTTCCAGGTCTGCAAAGGCAGTTTGGCTAGCCATTTAACTCAAGGGCAGCGAAAAGTCCTCTGAGAACTGATTGCGAGTAGTGGGCTGCCTAAGGGTTAGCCCCTCTCCCCCCAATGGGCGATCGTCATCGATCGGCTGTCCGGATACCAGCAGGAATACCGAAGCTTCGGGATCGATGCTCGTGGCGGTATAGAGCACCTGCGCAACTCGCAAAATCATGGAAGAACTCCCCCCTCCAGAGGCAAATTCTTCCGAGACATTCACGTGGACACCATCCTCTTCCACAGTCAGCCCCAACAATCGAGTCCCAGCTGGAATTGCTGAGGTTCCATTTGCAATAGCCCCTTCACCGGCCAACAACTTCTCCATCAGGGCCGTTAACATCTCCTCCTCAGATTGTTGTTCGATCGAAACTGTCGTTGGCACCAACAAGAGTCGATTACCCTCAAATTTCACCCAATAAATTTGAGGGTCTGACAGCCCTGCAGAATCCTCTACAGACAGTTCAAATTGCATTACGCCAAGCTGAGGTTGGCTAGCTTGAATGTCCTCCGCCCGAGAGGCATCAGCCTGGAGGGGATCGGGTTGAGTGACCGCGGAGGATTGATTGACGGTATAGGAAAGCCATGCAGTTCTACCTCCAACAATGGCAGCTAGCACCAAGATTGCCGCTGAAACTGCAATAGTTAATCGAGGATGATTTCGCATCGTGACACCCTTTTTGAAGGGGGGCAAAGTAAAGGAGGACAATTGGAATTAGCCTCCTGCAGTTCCGTAAGCACTAGAGTTTCACTGCAACAGCTACACAGGTAACAGATAAACAGGCATACACCTACTCATCGAGCTCCTCTTCTGCACGCATCAGCATCGAGTCTTGACGCTGATCGTCCTGTAGTCGGTGCTCGGTGACGAGTTCCCGTTTTTCGGTGCGAATCTCTGACTCGTGAGGGCGATCGGTCGCCTCTAGGGAGCGCTCTTTGAGATTCTTGCGCAGTTTCTCCTCATCCAAACGTTTTTGGGTAACGTGCTCCCGGGTTTGATTTGTTGTACTCATATGCAATCCAATTAAAGAGTAAATGCAACTGGAGAGCGAGTTCTTTTCACTCGGTTTGTCTAAAGATAGCGACCTTACAAGCCGCTAATGACAGTCATGGCCCCCCTACGGGACATCTTCCCTCATCGGAACGTTCCTAGACGTCACTCGAAAACAAGCAACTCGCAAACATTCGATTCATCACTGCTCAACGTTCTGACCGTTCTCGACACCCTCACACACTCCTCCCAGTCTCAAACAATTCAACGGGTAACGGGTTAGCACTCGCTTCCTATCCCTTTTGAGGCTAGGCAAAATGTTTGAGTAACTTGTGAGGATGGGGCTGTGCAAAACGGCGAGAGGCATGACCAAGGCTAGAACTGATGGGACTGTACTGGATATAGTTAGCTTTGAAAGCTGTGCTTGCTCGAAGCAAGGAGGGGTAAGAACGATCCCGCATTTGACTCTCCAGCCTTGGGGAATTTGGCCCAAAAGATTCTGCTAGCGAATAGAACTAAGGGTCTAGTCAATCCCCGACGTCAGACTAAGGTGGATGTAGATTTTCAACCTCTGGAATACCCCATGGGTGACTGGCATCAACTCTCAGCCGATCGGGTTCTGCGTCATTTCAAGACCGATGGCGATCGCGGTTTAAATAGTACTGAAGCTGCGGCCCGTCTGGAGCGATGCGGCCCCAATGTGTTGACAGATGGCGAAGGGATTGACCGATGGAAGATTCTGATCGGGCAGTTCACCGCCACTTTGGTGGTGGTACTGATTGTCTCAGCTATTGCCTCGGCCTTGCTGGGGGATTACCAAGAGGCCATCGCCATTTTAACAATCGTCGTTCTTAACGCCTGCTTGGGATTTAGTCAGGAATATCGCTCGGAACGGGCGATCGCCGCCTTAAAGAAATTGTCGATTCCAACCGTTCGGGTGAGGCGGGATGGTTCAGAAACCCGACTTTCTGCACAGGATCTTGTCCCCGGAGACGTCCTGTTGTTGGCCGCAGGGGATCGAGTGCCCGCCGATGGTCGACTGGTAGACAGCAAGAATCTCCGCATTGCCGAAGCCGCTTTGACGGGGGAATCTGTCCCCAGCGATAAAATTGATCGCCCTTTACCCCAAGGCTCGTTGGCGATTGCCGATCGCATCAACATGGCTTATGCAGGAACCTCCGTCACCCACGGGCGTGGGACAGCGGTCATCACAGCCACTGGGATGGAGACAGAGCTGGGAAAAATTGCCGCTTCCATTCAGTCAGTGGGTAGGGAACCCACCCCGTTACAAATTCGCCTCGATCGCCTGGGAAAAACATTGTCAGGGGTCATTCTGGTGTTGGTGGCCGCAATTTTTGCCCTGGGGCTACTCACGGGAGAAGACTTACGAGCGATGTTTTTGACGGCTGTGAGCTTAGGGGTTGCCGCTGTCCCAGAAGGATTGCCAGCCGTCGTCACCATCGCCCTGGCCTTGGGGGCTCAGCGGATGTTGAGGCAGCGAGCGTTAATCCGTAATTTGCCCGCCGTTGAAACGTTGGGGTCGGTGACGGTGATTTGCTCGGATAAAACTGGCACGTTGACCCAAAATCGCATGACTGTTACCCACGTAGCGCAGTCCAACGGTATCCTCGTCCCTTTCGATGTGGCGCTCGAAAAGTTCAACTTAACACCTTCCGTGGGACCGCTAGGGTGGGGACTCTTGTTTGCGGGAAGTACCCTCTGCAATGACGCTTGTTTGATAACAGAGTCTTATGACAAACTCAGCCCTACCGAAGAGCGATTGGAGCCGAAACCGCTTAAGGACAAAGACACAACCATCAGGGCAACGGGAGATCCAACCGAAACGGCTCTAGCGATCGCCGCCGCCCGGTGCGGTCTGTACAAAACCGACCTAGATCGACTGTTCCCCAGACTGGCGGAATTGCCCTTCGATTCCGAGCGCAAGCGCATGACCACTGTCCACCAACTCCCCCTGAGTCACGAACTTCCCCTCGAGCTAGCTGCCAATCTTGATTGGAAATCGCAGTTCAATACCAGCCAGATAGCCATTACCAAAGGAACTGTGGACGGGTTATTGGAGAGGTCCAGTCACATTTGGCTGGATGGGGAGATGCTGTTGATGAATAGTGAGCGACGCGATCGATTGATGGCAGCCTGCGATACCCTTGCACAGCAAGGTAGTCGCATCTTGGGAGTTGCCATCCGCCCCCTCGATTTCCCTTGCTCAACTCTGAATTCTGCAATCCCGGTCGATCGCCCCGATAATTTGGAACAGTCTTTGCTGTTTGTGGGCATGGTGGGCATGAGCGATCCCCTCAGGCCAGAGGCAAAAGAGGCCGTTGCCATTTGCCAGCAAGCGGGGATCCGTCCTCTGACGATCACTGGGGATCATCCAGCCACTGCTCTGCACATTGCCCGCCAGTTGGGGATTGCCATGGGCGATCGCGTTACCACCGGTCTAGAGTTAGACGAACTAGAATTCAAAAAACAAGAATTCGCCAACCAGAAGCAAGATTTCTCTGAGAAGGATCTGGGTCAACTGTTGCAAAACACATCGGTATTCGCCCGCGTCTCTCCCCAAAACAAGTTGCAGTTAGTCCGTCAGTTGCAGGCTCAAGGACACATCGTGGCCATGACAGGGGATGGGATTAACGATGCCCCTGCACTGAAAACCGCTGATATTGGAGTGGCAATGGGTGAAACGGGCACGGATGTGGCCAAAGAAGCTGCCGATATGGTGCTGCTGGATGACAACTTCAATACGATTGTGCTGGCCATTAAAGAGGGGCGGGTGATTTTCGATAACATCCGCAAATTCATCAAGTTCACCCTGACGGGGAACTGCGGCGAGCTCATTGCCATTGCGATCGCCCCATTTATCGGCATGCCGTTTCTACTGCGCCCGTTACAAATTTTGTGGATTAATCTCCTGGGGGATGGGCTGCTGGCGCTGGCGTTAAGCGTGGAGCCAGCGGAGGCCAATGTCATGACTCGCCCCCCCTATCCTCCCACCGAAAGTATCTGGAAACGGGGAGTGGGTCGGGATATTACCTGGATTGGAGTGTTGCTGGGATTGTTGCTGCTGGGGGTGGGACTTCAGGAGTGGCAGCTGGGCCGCTCTGAGTGGCAAACGATGGTGTTTGCAACGCTGGCGTTTTCCCGCATGGGTTTGGCTCAAGTGTTGCGATCGGATCGCCAATCCGTTTTTTCCCAAGGGGTGTTTTCCAATGCTTATCTTTCCATTGCGATCGCAATAACGTTTACTCTGCAGCTGGGGGTGATTTACTGGCCCCCCTGTCAGGATTTATTTGAAACCTTGCCGCTAATGTGGGGGGATTTGGCGTTGAGTTTGGGATGTAGTTTGGGGCTATGTCTCCTTGTCGAGATTGTGAAGGGAATTCGAAATCGTTCCAGAAGTATGTCGTGAGTTTTTTTTCCTAACAGTTGCCAGTTCAACACCAACGAGCCCGCGGGCAGTAGGTCTATTCTTTTATTAATGTCTTCGAGCACCAGCTTGAGGAGTTCGTATTTCCATTTGCCTGCATGTTTTTTTGCGACGATATAGAGGGTGCCAGAGCCACGGGGCCCCGATAGAAGGATGTAGGGGCATCAATATTTTCGTTTCGTACCCTGCAGGCCAGACTCAAGAATCTCGAACTCCCGTAGAACTCCCCAAATTGTGCCTGAGTCCGAGCTAATTGGAAGGCAGTTGTTAACAGATGTGGGTCCGATCTGCCAGAGTTCCCACTCTGCATCGCGATCGCTCGATCCAAACTCTGTCATGTGGGAGGTTTGCATGGCAGCCTGCTTTGCGATCGCCCGTCAAATTCTGCGGATTTGCGTAGGAGCAATAGCACTTAAGCCCCAATCAGTCGAAGGTTTGTGCGAGCTCTAGCAGCCAACAGCTTCAGAAAGCTGCACCTGCTCCAACCGTTTCTTGTGGGAGAGAGATACATACCATGAGCACATTGCCGAGATCGGGCAAAAGCGTTCTTTTGAGTGGAATCTTATCTATCTCCGTAAGAACGTGTGCTGAATTCAAGCTGACGTTATGTCCAATCGAGACCAACAATCAGTAGTAACTCCCAAAAATTCCTCAAGTCCAGCTGAACGCGAGACAGCAGATCGCATCGCTCCAAACAGTTTCCAAGAGGGCTATTGGCAGGGTCGAGATCGCGCGGCACGAGACTATGCCCACTTAGCAGCTCAACCTGCGGTTCGGAACAATCCCACCATATTGCCGGGCATCCTCTTAGGGATGCTGATGGCCAGCGTGATTGGGGGAGGCATTGTTGCGTCCTTTTACTTTGATAGCCGTCTCAACACAATTGTCGACGAAACGGAAACACTGAACGAAACTTTGCAGGGGGAGAATGCAAAAACCGAGGGAGGCGAGCGACCTGAAGGCGGTGACGAAAATTCCAGTAACCGCTTCAACAGTGGAGATGCGCCCCCCACGGACAGGTTTGACCCAAGTAGTCTCGAAGAACCGGCCAACCCGTCCCCTCGCCCACCCGAATCCGCAATGCCCCCCACCAATGCGGTGGCTGAACCCGAAGCGAGCGAGGTAGAGATCGAACGCCCCAGTTTAGACAGTGAGTCCGCTCCAGAGGTCTCCGAATAATCCATACCTGGGGAGCAGAGCGATCTCCACAATCTGAAAGATCGCCACGCTCCCCTCTTTGTGTTAACACCAAGTTTCCGTGAGTTCTCAAATTATGAGATACAAGACAACCGTTCATCCGCTATGGTTTACCGTTGCCCTAACTAACGTTGCCATACTGCTAATTCCAGGCTTGGTGTTGGCCAACAAAATCAACAACATTTCTATCAGATCGCTACCAGCGACTCAGAAACCACAGGTGCAACCTGCATCTGCCAACTCGATCGAACCGGATTCTTCAAGTTGCATCTCTGCCTCCGCTGCGGAAGACCGAGAGCGTTCCTTCCTCTCCCTGCGTGAGGATTTCAAAATCTAACGCAATAGAAACTGAAATCTTGGTTCCTTCACCCCAAGATTTTCACTATTAGTGGAATCGAGCACAACCCACTCGCAACCACTGACCCTAATAAAATCCCCCCGCACCATCGCCCCAACGATCGCCCCCCCAGCACCGTCGCGATTGCCACCTTCGTCATCGTGTTGCTCCAAGCGGCCAACAAAATTCCAAGAGCAGCCACAGAGAGGTCCAAATTCTGCAGAGAGGCGCGGGCAATGGATAAACTCACCGCATCCACATCGGTCACTCCAGAGATGCCTGCAATTGCGTAGATGCCGGTATTGCCGAGCCAGCGACTCATACCCCCAACCACTACAAATAAGACCGATAGGAGCGCTGCATATCCTAACACTGCCTGCAGTTGCAGCGGATTCCCCAACGCTAAAGAGGCAGAAGACATTTGTCGGTCAGGCATAAAACGAGAAATGGCGATCGCCGCAACCAAAGGAACAACTGCTAGAGCTGCTGTAGGCCACACGATCTCGGGCAGCAATTTGCGGTTGACGGCAAACAACTCCAGCCACAGTCGTGGCACCATCGTTCCCGCCGATAGAGCGATGCCAGCGGCTAACAGCGGCACCCGTTTTTCGCCGGGTCGAGCCATGCGGGAAAACGCGATCGTCAAAGCTGTAGAAGAGGCTAAACCTCCTAAAATGCCAGATACGATCAACCCCACCCGATCGCCCAAATAAGAAATCGCGAAATACCCCACATACGAAATTCCGGCGATCAGCAATACTAATATTCCAATAGACCGAGGATTGAGGGATTGCCAGGGACCCAGGTCTCGATCGGGTAACAGCGGCAACACCACAGCAGCCAATAATAACAACTGCAATGTCGCAGCCAATTCCCTTTTATCCAGCTGTTCGAGCGACCGGTGCAGCTCTTGTTTAAATCCCAACAATAGAGAGGTAACCACCGCAATGGCGATCGCCTCCAGCATCCATCCCACTACCGCTAAAGCCCCCAGATTAAACGTCAGCAGCAAAGCTAGCTCAGTGGTAATGCCGTAATCCTCAGAAGCCTTTGCAGTTAGAAAATAAGAGACCACGGCAAAAACAGCCAGACCCAAGAAGGTAACCACCATGAATAGGGGACCAAACTCCTGCGACATCAGGGCCGCCAGTCCTCCCAACAAACTCGCGAAGCCAAAGCTTCTGAGGCCCACACTGCGCAGTCCGGTTTTGACATCACGACTCTGCCACCCCCGTTCCATGCCAATAATCAAACCAATTGCCAGCGCAACCACAATTCTGAGGGCAACTTGTCGATCCATGCGATCGCTCTACACGCTACATCTGTAGTTTGCTTGAGAAACAAGCATCTTTCACGATCGAAGGGTTACAATTACATTTTTTCCTAACTGGCAGTCATTGAATTGGAGAAGGATTTCCCAAGAGAATATCTATTTCCTTAACCCACGGTTTTGCCAATTATGAGGTACCGAACATCAAGTTGGCCTCAGGCATAGAAAGATTTAATTGTAAAGCTTGTAGCCCCTATGCGGCGTCCCTACTCCAAAGTGAGAGTATATGCCAACGAAAGTTTGTCTTCGTCGATATCAAGAGCCACCCCAACGCTACTCCGCAAAAGCAGCGGGTAGCTATACAAAGAACGGACTGGTAGGCACCTGGACAACATCCAGAAATCGGTAGAGCGAGTTCTGTAAATTTGTACTAGTTCTAACGGATTTTGTGGTCATCCAGTGTGAGGCAACCTACGGCCATTCATAGAGGAAGAAATCAGCAAGTTGTGCAACCAATTGTGGTGATAGTAGAAGCCATTCAAGTCAGCAAAAGGA
>JBFRWN010000125.1:0-14831 GCA_051439605.1 Synechococcus sp. | reverse complement strand
ACCAGTACGTCGCACCTAATCACAGGAAAACAGTACCTATTTTGGGGAATGACCAGTTAAGTTTACGATCTCTTCGAGAGGCTTTCAGACAAATTCACTCCTAGGAGAAAACCCGCAACCAGTTGATTGCCTCTCGCCCACTACACGTTTTGTCAGTCAAGCAGGTTGTTGAATTTCGAATGAAAATACAATTTAATTCATCTCCTTTACAAATAACAAAAGTTCTATAACGGTTTCTGAATGCATGAAGTACACTTGATCCCTGGCTAGACAAAAGTTGCAGATGTGGAGCTATACTTCACTCTAATGAAAACCGCTATATCATCAGTGTTTGTAATTCTGAGCATATTAAATTTGATCGTTCAATATGCAAAATATGGAATAAACGATCGAGAAGATTGGATGTATATGTTTAATATGGATAAAGAATATAACTTTCCTATTCTATACACAGTTGCTTTAATAATAATTTGTTCCGTTTTGATCAAGCAAATAAGTATCTTAGAAAAAGATCGCCAAAGTCCATTTACAGAATACTGGCGAATCTTATATTTTATATTTATATTTCTAGCTTTTGATGAAGCATTTCAAATTCATGTAATTTTTATGCTTTTTCCTGAGTTAGCAAAAAAGTTACCTGGAATTTTTCATTTTCCTTGGGTTATTCCTTTAGCTGCTTTTGGCTTATATTCTGTTAAATTTATTTTGAATTTGCCTGCAAAAATAAAAATACTTTTTCTGCTATCTGCTGCTTTCTATATAGGTGGAGCTTTAGGAATAGAAATGTTAGGAGGATTGTGGATAAGAATAGCTGGTAATCAGAGGAATCTAGTTTACGCACTTATAGCTAGTGTAGAAGAAATGATGGAGATAATTGGCTTAATTATGTTTATCTATAGTCTGATGATTTATATTATAAAATATCGACATCAAAAGATCAATATTGCTATTGATATTAGCTAATGCTTAGTTAGCATAGCCTCAAATGCCTACCCTGCAAGCTGCCCCGGCTTAAATTGATGGTCCAGACTTATCTGTTGTTATGTTTGAGCACCCAATAGTGCAAACGAAGAAGAGAAAGTTAACCGCCTAGTGATTTATTTCTATAATTGTATTGGTTTCATTGGCTTATTATATGGCTATTCTTAAATGCCAGAAAATACAATGTCAAAACATCCATCAGTATGTTGCTCAGTCAAAAGAATCTGATCGGAAACATCGCCGACATAGTGCTTTTGCGATTGGCTTTTCTGCCTGCTCTTTTGCTTTCTGGGGTGAGTCTCTTTGGAGGTTATTCGATCAATATATCTCCATCAACCCTTGAAAGCACCCCTTGTACAAGCGAGAGGTAGGGGCTATGAAGCTTGCTATGATTCATCTTTAGACTCTAATTTCATCCCTACCGAGCAAAGCCATAATCTAGACTCGAACTCCACCGACATGCAGATTCAGACCTTTAAACGGTTTACGTACCGGCTGAGAGCGGTTCTCTTCTCCCCCATTTGGATCGCGCTCTTCCAAACCTATTTAATTGGAGTTGGAGCTGCAGTTACAGCCGTACTATTTCGCAAAGGCACAAGTGGATTGAGTCTGTTGCGTCTCCAGATGTCTGAATCATTGCCAGCCTGGCTGGTCTTGCCATTAATGGGGTTATTGGGAGGGGCGATCGCCGGAGTCTTGATCGAATGGGTGGAACCCAATGCGGCGGGTTCGGGATTTCCTCAACTCGAGAAGTACTTTCATAATGCCTCTGTCCCTCTCACGTGGCGCACGGCATTTGTCAAATTAATCGGAGGAATTTCGGCAATTGGATCGGGGTTTCCGCTAGGAGCAGAGGGACCATCAGCCTATATGGGAGCCTCTATCGCCACCCAATTAGGCAAGTGGTTCTCGTCCTCCCAAGCAAGGCGTCGCCTATTAACAGCCACAGGAGCTGGTGCGGGAATTGCCGCTGCCTTCAATGCCCCGTTGGGGGGATTTGCCTATGCGCTGGCGGAATTAAAGTGGAGTTTCACCCCTAAAGTATCCATTCCGCTTTCAGTAGGAATGATGGCTGCAGAATTTTGGGGGCAGGTGTTTGACTATCAGGGATTGGATCTGCTGGCGGGATCTGACTTTGCAGTTCTCTACCAATTCGAACTCGGGAAGATCTCCTATTCTTTGATAGACGTGCCTTTTTTGATTGTGTTGGGAGTTCTGGCCGGACTGCTTGCCCCCATATTCGATTGCTGCATCTTGAAAGTGCAATATCTCATGCAGCATCAATGGAAGCTAAGACCTACCGTTGCCATTGGGGGAGCGGGATTGGCGATCGGAATCATTACTACGTTTGTTCCTCAAAACTTTCAGGAAAGTTCCGTGCTTCGAGAAGCAGTGCTGGAGGGGACTTTGGACTGGCGATTGGCCGCAATTGGCCTATTCACCACATTTGCCTTAACGGTCATCGCAGCAGCGTCGAGAGCCCCAGGTGGATTATTTGCCTCTCTCCTGACCATCGGCGGGGCTTTAGGGTTGCTTGTCAATGCACTATCAAACCACTGGCTTGCCTACGACCCTCCCACCTTAATGATTGCCGGTATGGGGGCCTTCATGAGTGCCGTCAAACGTACCCCTATCAGTTCAACTATTATTACCTTTGAATTGACTAAAAACTTTGTAGTTTACCATCCGATAGTAATTAGTAGCGTGATTTCCTATCTGACGGCTAGACAACTTTCGAGAAAGGCTCTTTTTTCACAAATGTAACCTATCATGTCAACAGCGTTTCTGCTCATATCAACCACGTTTCTGCGCGGCAATCCGGCAACCTAATTTTCACCGTTAACATTAGCGCGTGTCATCAACTAAGTCAGATAACGGAAACTGCTAAATATATAGCTTCAAGGAAGTTATGATCGGTTTTGTCGTAACGAGTATCGAAAGCTCGATATTGCTTGAGCTTCGAAAAAAAGTTATCGATCAAATTGTGAGCCTTGTAGAGATGCTAGTCATAAGTAATGAGGAAACTTGCGGTTGGACTTGGGTAGAAATCACTGCAAAACATCTTTTTGCTTTCAAGCGCTGACGGATTCTCTCATCGGCATCGTAGGCATTTTTCCAAAGCACCGCCTCGACATCATCATCTAGTTCCTTTAGCAAGACATCAGAGCCCTGCGAATCATAGCATTACTGAGCGGTGAGGTAAAAGCTTGTCGGATTTACAAACTCATCGCAAGTAGCGTGAATCTTGGTGCTCAACCCTCCTTTACTCCCGATAGCTAGCTGGCTATCATCACTTTTGGGGTTCCATCACTATGTTGAAGAGCCCGCACAATGGTGGCATCAATCATGGCTTATTCGTTATTCGCATCTACAGCAAACATTTTGAATAACTTGTCCCAAACACTGCTGCGATTCCAACGACCAAAGCGAGTGTGGACCACTAGAAAATCTCCATTGCCCCCAGGTAAGTCCCGCTAGGCTATCCCTGCCCGATAGCGATATAGGACTTCATCCACAAACAGCTGATTGTCTTGAGCTATACCATCCATATGTCCTTCGCGTACAGGGAGAAAGTCCTTTATCCGTTCCCATCGAGATCGTGTCGGAGCGCGTAGCGACGTATCTTACAACGCGCTTAAAGCTCTTTATGACACATTTGTCTGACTGAAGACAAGCCTTAGTATTTTTCAGAACTTGACTTTCGCGAATACATGACAGCATTCAGCGTTTCAATCTAGATTGAAACGCTGGGGCAGATAAATCACAAGTCCGGCACAGAACTACACGAGCAGAATGGAGCTAATATTTGTCTCGGCAAGCAGTCAATCTAGATTTTGTGAAAAAGACACTGAGCCGCAAATCAACTTTGATAAATTGAATGCTATCTAATTCAATTATTGTCGATCGGAAATGATATCTAACCTTGCATACTCCAGATGGGCTGGGAGGGGTATTCGTTCTGCCGTTGCCTCAATAGTTGGCAGCCTGCTTTCTGCCCTAACTCTTTGTTGTCCTACAAGTGCTGCCGATCGAATTAGCATTCGGGCTAGTGGCGGGCAGAGGACGATCGAGGTGGCAGATCTAAACTTTTTCGCGACTACAGGCCAGATCCCGAGCAGCTTGCGATGGTATGCCAGCCGACTGACGGAGACTGAAATCAAAAGGTTGAGAGAGATTTTACAAAGACCGTTAAAAGTTCAGCCCCGAGTGGTGACGAATTTTTCATATGACCCGGTGGGAGAAACGCTATTACGACGCTTAGGAGGAGTTTTCTGGGGAGGGGATCCCGAATCTAATTTTAAAGCTCTGCGATCGGCGTTGGTCTTGGCCTCTTACGACGACGAAGGATTGACAATCCTCAACGCAGTTCGCAAATATCCTTTGAAAGATTTACGCATTAATCTCGATCCAGCATTGCAAGCCTCGAACGATCTTCAGGCCATTTTAAATGACAGCAGACGCCTTTTTGCCTACATCGAGCAAAAAGGCGCGATCGGCCCCACTAATATCGATACTTTTTTGGCCACACTGTCCGACCCTCGACTTCCCGGTATACAAGAGTGGTCGAAGGTCACCCTCAATATTCCTAACCCCGAGCGCGATCCTCAAGAACGCTTGGTCGCCGATATTTACCTACCAAGCAATCTCGACGATCCTGCCCCTTTGGTGGTCATTTCCCACGGTATGGCATCAAACCGAGAGACATTTGCCTATCTGGCGAGGCATCTCGTTTCCCATGGATTTGCCGTTGCGTCTTTAGAGCATCCGGCTAGCGATGCCGGGGGTTATCAAGAATTCATTGCTGGTTTTGCAGAAGATCTTGACCGGCAGCTTGCCATTAAACGCCCGCTGGACGTCACTTCTTTACTCAATCATTTGGAGCAAAAGTCCACGACCGACTCCGATTGGGCCAATAAAGTACGGACGGATCGTGTCGGGGTCGTGGGCCAATCGCTGGGAGGGTTCACTGCTTTAGCAGTGGGGGGAGCCCAGTTCGACTTTAATTATTTGGGTCGAGCTTGCAGGGACTTCAATAAATCTATCCTGCCGTTCAACTTATCGTTGCTGTTGCAGTGCCAAGTGCGCAATTTGCCTGATAGCGAATACCAAATGAAGGACGATCGGGTGGCTGCTATCTTTGCCATCAACCCCGTTACCAGTTCGGTATTTGGCCCTAGAGGGCTGGGAAACATTGAAATTCCTGTCATGATGGTTGCCGGCACCAATGACTTCTTTGCACCGGCCTTCGGAGAGCAAATCGAACCTTTTAGCTGGTTACAAACCGATCGGAAGTACTTAGTCCTGGTTGAAAACGGCACCCACTTTTCTTTTCTGCGGGAAAATAACGGAAGAGAAAGTACGTTCAGCCTACCTCGCGAACTGATCGGCCCCGATCCGCAGTTCGCCCACTCCGGCCTTAAAGCACTCGCCACTGTGTTTTTCCATACCCACATCGGCGAAACGAACGAATACGAGCCCTACTTAACAGAGTTTTCAATTCCATCCAGAAACGGTGGCCATTTCAACTTTGCCTTAACGCGATCGCTCACGGAAGCCGAAATTGAAGAAGCTATCCACCCCAATCCACAAAGCAATGACCAATGACTCTAAAAGCCCCTCTCCCTATTCAAAAACGCTGAAACTCCTTACCCAATTTGTCTTCTTAATACAAATCTCCCCATGCTTTGGCAGGAGCACTAACGTATTCCATCTGTTGGGGAATCCCCACATCAATCCCCTTTTCATCAAAAGCCTTCTTCAGGCGACGGCGAAATTCCCGAGCTACCGGCCACTGTTGCAGAGGTTGAGTCTTAATCAGCAATCGAATCAAGATTCCAGTGTGGGCAATATTCTCTACTCCCAACATTTCTGGAGCATCTAAGATCGCCTCCCGCCATTGGGGATCTCGATACAGTGTTTGGGCCACGTCCTCCATTACATTCATGGCTTCATCCACATCGGAATCGTAGCGAACCTCAACTGCGTAATTCACCTGAGACCATTCACTGGACAGATTGCGGACCGTCCCAATCGAACCATTGGGAATGGTAATCAATTCCCCTTCAAGATTGCGCAACTGAGTAATCCGCAACGTGATCTGCTCCACCAATCCAAACTGATCTCCGACGCAAATGACGTCCCCTACTGCATACTGGTCCTCCCACAGGATCAATAAACCCGCAATCAAATCTTTGAGGATATTCTGGGAGGCAAGGGATAGAGCAAAGCTGAAAAAACCGATAAAAATCCCGATCGCTTGTGTAATGGTGCCTAGTTGGTGCAGGCGTTCGACGATCGCCACACCCAATAAGAGATAAACAATTGCCCTTAGCCAGGCTTTTGTAGCCCGACTCAAAGTGCGAGAACGGAGGGCGTGTCGTTGTCTTGATACCTCTCGACCCCAGCCGCGTGCGAAAAAGTCGCAAAGGGCATCCCCCCCTTTGATGGTCAACCGCGTTATCAATACGAACAGCAAGATAAATAAAGGCATTCCGAGATTGGCTTCCAGGCCGAAACTCAACAGCCAATCGACAGGAGGCCATCCTACTACCACCGTCTCCCCCCGAATCCCCCGCACTGTTACGCCGAAGATCCAATTACTCCAGGGACGAGACCAATAAAACAAGCTTGTCAAATAGCCGATCCCCAACATCCAAAGAAGCCATTGAGCCCAAAAGAATATCGCTTTGTAGAACTCATTCAGGCTGTGGAGATATCGGATGTTTTGCTTACTACCCTTCGAAGCCTCCTTGCGAAGTCTGCCCGAGATCTTGGCCAAACCAGAAATCCAATTCTGTTGATGCTGGACGGATGATGAGTCGACCATCATCTTGTCAATCTTGAAGCTTCGAACACCCAGGACTCTTTGTCCCCATGCCATGCACGTACTGACAATCGTTATACCCAGTAAGGCGAGAAACGCTTGTCGACTTTGAACTTGCAGATGCGGAGTCTGGCGCTCTCTCCAAGCTTGAACGAGAGAACGTTCGACAATATTTGCGGCATCATTGGCGATTTTCATCGGCTGCGAGCTGCCGAACCTGGGTCTTGCAATGTCTGATTGAGTGACGGAGTAAACAATTTCGGCGACATCTCCTTCTCTAGGAAATTTCACCGAGACAACTGCATTCCCCTCCTGCTCGGAAGCAGAGGTAAACAATCGTTCTCGGATGAAGGTTTCTTGTTGCTCTGGTTGGACTATCCCTTCAGTGGGAAGCACCTCGCGAGAGTAGTCCACCATGTTTTCCAAAACCTTCTGCAGCTTGCTGTGAATCAAGTGGGCGCGAGTTGCTGCATCGTAGGTTTCTTCTAGATTTCCGCCATTACCAGAGTCCAGGTTGATGAACGAGCTGACTGCTCCAATGGTTTTCCCATCCAAAAACACCGGAGCGAGGTTGAGGTTTCCCCGGATAAAGGTGGGGACATTAGTCCGAGTATTGATTTCATCCTCAGAAAACCCCAAACCAGTTAAAGTTTGAGCGGCAGCGGGATATTCCCACACCAGAAACGGTGCCAGCATTAACAGGCAAACTGAGAGCCAAGAGGCCAACCTTCCAAAGCGCTGTCGAACCATGAGATCCCCCAGACTTATCCCGCAGGGATAAAGTGGATTGAATAGAGAAACTGTACAAAATCCTACGCCAAGTCTAGAGATTTTCCGACTTGGGTTCGATCGCTTGAGTCCAGAGGAACCACGGTCGAGCTGTATACATTTTCGAATTGAAGGAGTTGTTAGCTCCCTTTAACCGTCAGCAGTTCGATACAGATGGATGGGGAGCCTACGAGCGATTGCTAGAGACAGCCAACCATAGTGTGGGGAAAGCCAACACTCAGAAAATCGAGCGCAAGCATTTGACCTTGAGAACGCGCATCAAGCGATTGGCTCGCAAGACCATTTGCTTTTCCAAAAAAATCCTGATGCATGACACAGTGCTTGGGTTGTTTATCGATCGCTATGAATTTGGACGTAAAATTTAGTCCCTAACCACAGGTTTAAAGCACTACCTATTTTCCGCTATGGATTCGATCATCTCCGCTCGATCATGCTCGACCTACAGCATAAAAACGTACAATTCCTACATGCTTTGGAGTTTTTGTCATGTACTTAGAGTTAAGACTCAATCTCGATTCCTCGAGTAGGTCGACTTGTAGTATCTCTGCTTGGCTGTCGTCAATCAATGGCGTTCGATTCGAACTCTCTTTGAAAAGATCTGAAAGGGCTTTCAACATTTGAGGAACTCTATCAAACAATATTCAGGATGCTATTTAAGTTGTTGCCAGGAATGTAGAAATTAGGTTGGATTTTGTTCGAGATTTTTGACCAATCGAAATCCCACATGCGACGTTCCCGTATCGGAACTCTGTGCTTCTCTCGCACTCGGTCTGTACCGACTGCAATAGTTTTTGGCACATAAATACGAGCCTCCTTTGATGACATGCTTGGCGATCGAGGGTTCGCGAGGATCGAAACTGTCAGACTGCGAGGGGCCGGCAGGATTGTAAGCGACATCCTTACCGCTATGGCCTGCGCGATACCAATCAGCGGTCCATTCCCAGACATTACCGATCGTGTCGTAGAGGCCGAAAGCATTGGCCGGAAAGGAACCCACGGGGGCGGTCCCTAAATATCCATCCTCCTTAGTGTTGGTAATGGGAAAGATGCCCTGCCACGTATTGGCCTTTTTTGAGGAATATCGATCGCCCCAGCCATAGGTAGAATCGCTGCCGCCACGGGCAGCAAATTCCCACTGAGCTTCTGTGGGCAGGGATTTCCCAGCCCAATTGGCATAGGCTACCACGTCGTCAAAGGCAACGTGTACGACAGGGTACCGGTCCAAACCGGAGAGGTTGCTGCCGGGGCCAGTGGGATGGCGCCAGTTAGCGCCGGGAGTCCACTTCCACCACCGCAAGTAGGGTATGGGGCCGCTCTCCGTCGGAGGAGCAAAGACTAAAGACCCCGGACTGCGATCCTCCCCGGACAAATCGGGAAATTGTTCGCGGGACAGGGCGCGCTCGGCCACAGTGACGTAGCCCGTTTCTTTTACAAAGCGGGCAAATTGCTGGTTGGTCGTTTCGTAGCGATCGATGCAATAAGCAGACAGCGTGACGGCACTGGCCGCTTGCTCCTCCGGCCGCTCGCTATTCGACCCTATTCGGAATGTCCCTCCCTCAATGAATTGCATATCGGCCGGGCATAGCCTATCTGCAGCCAATGCCGGTAACCCCAGGCCACACAGTGAGAACACCAACAATGCGCAGATAACTCGACAACGTATGGATTTCATAAGTGGAAGCGTAGTTTTAGAAATGGGCGACGAATAGCAGCCTGGCATTATTCACGAGGATGAATGCAGGGTAACAGTTCCGCGAGAGGGTTACCGACAGAGCCGGATGGAGGTTTGACGTTCATGCAGGAGGCCAACGTAGGAGCAATATCTTGAGGGCCGACAGGGCGAGTAATGGTTTGTGGAGGAACGGTGTAGCCCGCGAAAAAGATGGGAACGTAAGTGTCGTATTCCCACGGGGAGCCGTGAATCGCGGCAATATATCCAATCCCCAGTTTTTCAGCTTCTTCGGTCGAGTGCAGGAACCAATATTGGTCTTGAATCATGTGAATATCTCCGGAGCGGGTGGGGTGGAAACTGCGGCGAATTTGATCCTGAATGGGAGCGTCGACGAGCTCCCCTGACAGAAGTTGACTGCGGGTTAAGGCGTACATGATGCCATCTTGGGCGACGACCGTATTGGCAATGAATTGCTCCACTTCAACGGCATCGAGATTGGCGCTGGAGATCGCCTCTCGGTTCAGATAGAGATAAGGGTGACTGTGCTCCAAAATCAGGTCATCTCGCCCGAGCTTTGCCCGCATTGCATTTTTGAGAATGGGGGATTCACGGAATCAATCGAATGGAAATCGTCCCGTCTCCAGGCCAAACTCGGCAATATATTCGGGGGCCTCGGGGGCACCGTGGTCGGCGGACAGAACGATTAAAGTATTCTCCAACCCCACCTTGGTATCGATGAATTGAAACAGATCGGCCAGTTTGCGGTCCAGACGCAGGATGTTGTCTTCAGTTTCCAGGCTGGAAGGTCCGAACAGATGGCCAATATAGTCGGCCGAGCTCAGCCTGATGGTAAGCAGATCGGTGGCTGCACCTTGGCCGATGCCTTCGCTTTCAATCGCCGTCTTGGCAAAGTCGACGGTTAATTCGTCCAAATAGGGGGTCATGCTCAAGACAACGTAGAAATAAGAGGAGCTGCCATCCCCCAACGCATGCGGAAATGTGCGGCCGAGGGAATCGAAGTTTCCTTCGTAACGGCGATCGTCGATATCCGTAGCAATGTAGCTGTCTTGAGGGTTCAGCAGATCCCTGGTTTGCCTCTTGTAGCGCTCGGCGGGCTGGCGATTGTTCCAGTCGGAGACCCATTGGGGGTAGCTGTCGTAGTAGTAGGTGCTGGTAACAAATTGACCGGAGCTTTTGGAAAACCAGAAAGACTTGCCGACATGTCCCCCCGGCAGAATAGCCCCTCTGTCTTTACCCGAGACGCTGAACACGCGGGATTGACCGCCATTGGCAATGACCAGCTCATCACCAAACGTGGACGAGAGCAAGTTGCGAGGCGAGACACCCTTGTGGCGTTCGGGCTCGCGACCGATGATGTGATGGCGATCGTCTTCGGTGTTGTAGAAAAATTTCCCCGTCGAGCGGTCGATCCAGTCGTTGGCAATAATCCCGTGACGAGAAGGATAGGCCCCGGTCGCTAAGGTGGCATGACCGACAGCGGTTTCGGTATTGGCGTGCTGGTAGTGGGCATTGCTGTAGTGGGTGCCTTGCTCTAGCAAATAACGAAATCCCCCTGCCCCGAGGCGATCGCGAAACCGCATCAGCAAGTCGCCGTGCAATTGGTCGACCGTAATTTGCAGAATGAGCTTGGGTGGCCCGTTCGGTGCGCTGGCTGTTTGGGACTGGACGGATTGCCCCCAAAACAATAAGACTGTGACGAGCCCTACCAAGAGGATGCTGGCGAACGCCAGGCTGCGGTGCTTCATTGAGTGTTTGCGTTTCTGGAGATGGGCGGCGCGGGATTCAGGGGAGGGAGTGGCAGTCTAGCCTGCTGGCTAAGCTTCGATTTTCCAAGTAAATGTCGCCGATTGGCTTGCAACAACTGAAAGAATTTCGAACTGGACCATGCTTGGCTGGGGGAGGAGGCTTTAGAGACAGCAGGTGCGCCGTACAGTAAGTGGGTTAAGGCCAACCATTCTGCAGTTAGAGCGGTGTCGTCACATTGCTGCATCACTTCACTCGGTGTGGAGATTCCCATGCGATCGCCGAGACGACCGGCCCAAGCCTGCAGCGCCTGCATCGCCATTTGCGGTTCCCCCCGCTCGCAAGCCTGACGCACGCGACGAAAATAGGCGGCTTCCGATTCCGCTTGCCGCTGGCGGTAGTCGGAGACGAACCTCCGAAGGGGGTGGCGGTAGTATCGGGCAATCGCCATCAGGCCGAGGACAGAGGCTGTCACCAAGCCAACTCGCCAGATGATCGCCTGGAGCGAGAGGCAGACGCGCAGGGTAACGGCAGGTAATGCTTCGGTTTCAAAGGACTGACTGTCCAAATTCCAGTAGGACACCCGGATAGCGGGCAGGCGGTAGCGACCGCCTCGCTCTGCAACGTAGGTAATCGTGTCGGTTCTGCGACCGACCAAGCTGCCGCGATTGATTGAATTCGCAATTTTTGGGGGATCGACATAGCCGTTCAAGCCTGAAAAGGAAGGGAGTGGAGGAGGAGGCAACACGGCCCCAACGGTGTCGCTGGCGGAAATCGTGATGGTGCGTTGGATGGCATCGCCGACTTGGATGTCGGTTAGCTCTCGATCGAAAGATTCTTCAATTGTCAGCTCGTCAGTGGCGATCGCGTAGTCGAGATCTCTGGCTTTCACCTCTGGCGGCACGACCGCGATAAAGCGGGCGGTCTCGGTGGACACAGAGACCGACTCTGGGGCCGATCCGTCAGCTGGGGCAGGGATAAACGTCACCTGGAATGTAGGAATGGTGAAGGGGCCAGGCTCTTGTGGATAGATGTAGTAGCTGCGGCGAATTCCCGAATAGAGACGGCCGTCAATCCGCTCGCTCAGGTTGGTCGTGGCTCCGCTGGGACGCAGGGCAATCGCATTCGGCACCTGAATATCTGGAAAGCGCGGGGCTCGGTCGAACCAAGTTTCAACCAAAATATCCACATGCAAGCGGACCTGCTGACCGACAATAAGTTCGCCGTCCGGAGATAGGGAGGTGCGAACGATCGCCGAGGGTGGAGATTCTTGCGGGTGAGCGGGTGCGGAATCACAGAGGATCGCGGTCGCTGCAGCAATCGCGAGCGCAAAATTGCGAGACAAACGCCGGCGGGAAAGGCGAACGGAGAAGATCACGGGCGATCGCCCTCCTGCTGAGACTGCTGAAGTTGAAAGGCAAACTTTTGCCGCAGAAAATCGGCTGGAGTCGTTTGGACGTTGCGCAGCCACACCTCTGCTAATTGTTCGGTGGGAATGGGGCCGTCAACGACAGAGGGCTCCTGCACGTGGTCAGTACGCTCGCCCGTTTCGTCTATGACGACATCATCCGGTCGCAGCGTCGAGCCAGGCTGCTGCTGCTCTTCGGAAGACTCCTCTGCCCGTTCAGCCAGGACCTGTTCCACTCGAGTTCGATTGGCCGTGGCGGCTGAATAGTTGGGGCGCAGCTCGAGGGCGCGCTCGTAACTTGCCAGGGCACTGTCGTAATCACCGCTGTGAGCGTAGGCATTGCCCAGGTTAAAGGCTGCTTCGGGGGTGTTCAGTCGAGAAAATTGCGCGATCGCCCCTTCGAAATCCCCTGCCGCATAGTAGGCCACTCCCTTCCAGATCCCGTCTTCAAACCGTTCGGCAGCAGCAGCGTAATTCCCCCGATCGAACTGCAGGCGACCTTGTTGGTTTGGGCTCAGCCACAGGTCTACAAAGGTCGATTCTTGGGCCTGCACCGGTTGGGCCGTCAGGCTGCCCGAGACGAGTACGGCTAGCAGCAGTGAAGAAACGCTCCAACCCCGTCGGAACCATAACAAGGCAAGGGCCGCGATCGGATACACCAACCAGTAGCCGAAATCTTGCCAGCGATCGGACTGCAAGGCTTCTGCTTGAGCCGTCGCTGCGGCGCTCTGCCGATCGATGGCACGCACGTCGCGATTGTCCTGGCTGACCTCGACTATCGAAGCTCCCGCTTGGCGACCAAACTCATTCAGACTGCGCATCTCTAGCTGACTCAATAAGGGCCGTCCATCCGCTCCGCGGACAAATCGATCGTCTCCCTCGGGAATCGCTCCGCCTCGCGCAGTACCAATGGCCAGGATGGACACGGCATCTCGACTCTGACGGCTTTGAGCCACTATTTCTGGCAGGCGATCAGCCTTGACTCCATCGGTAAAGAGCACAATGGTGCCGGGAATCGGTTCATCGGCCAGGGTTGCTTGAGCCGCTGCGAGCGCTCGGGTGGTGTCTTTGCCGGGTAAGGGCATGATGTCCGTGCTCAGCTCCCCCAAATAGGTTTCCAAAATGCCGACATCGTCGGTGAGAGGCAAGACCAAATGGGCACTGCCGGCATAGGCAATCAGGGCAGTACGTCCCCCCGCTCGCAGGGCGAGCAGTTCACGGGCTTTTTGTTTAGCGCGCTCCAGTCGGGAAGGTTGAATGTCGGTCACGTTCATGGTTGAGGACAGGTCGATCGCGAGCGTCATAGGACCGGCAAGATTGGCAAATGGCGAGGTTTCCCGCTTCCAAGTGGGGCCGGCCAAGGCGAACACAGCCAGACAGAGAACGGCAATTAGCACTCGACCGGGACGAAGTACCTGCTGGCGGTTTTCTCCCACAAGCAGGTGAGGCAGTAAGTGGGGGGCAATGGCGACCTGCCAGCGCATCGATTGCTGGCGGCTGCGCCGCATCAGAACCAATAGCCCCCCAATGGGAATGGCGGCTAGCAACCAAGCCGGACGAATGAAGTGAAACTCAAGTAGAGACACGGTCCCCTCCCTGCCGGGCGTACACGTGGCGCATGGAGACCGCTGTGTGATAGCCAATTGCCAGCATGAAGAATCCTGCTAGCGGCCAGTGAAATAAATACCTCCGAGGTTGAAAGGTGCGTTGTTCGAATTCTTGCGATTCCAGTTCGTCCAGTTCCCGATAAATTGCGGCGAGTCCTTCGCGATCGCTGGCTTGGTAGAAGCTCCCCCCGGTGCGGCTGGCAATGTCTTGCAGAGTATCCACATCTAACTCCTGTTCTCCAACAGTGTCGGGATCGCCCATGGCAACGGTGTACAGCTTGATATCATTCTCGGCGGCAATGTCTGCCGCTTGTATGGGAGGCACTTCGCTGCCCGTATCGTTGCCATCAGTGAGTAAAATGGCCATTCGATGCTTGGCGTCGCTTTTCTCGAACAGCTGAATGGAAAATCCAATCGCGTCCCCCAACATCGTTTGCGGTCCGGCCATCCCCACCTGCGCCTCAGAGAGCAGGAATCGGGCGATCTCCCGATCTGGCGTAAAGGGCACCTGTAAAAAGGCTTGATTGCCAAACAGAATCAGGCCAATCCGATCTCCCTCGCGCCGATCGATAAAGTTATCCAACACCAACTTGACTGCATCCAAGCGATTGATACGGTTGCCGCGTTCGTCCGTAAAATCTCGCGCCTCCATCGATTGCGACAGATCCACCATCAACATCAAGTCCCGAGCGGATTCGGTCCGCACGATCGGCTCTCCCAACCACTGAGGCTTGGCCAGGGCGACTACCAACAACACCCAGCACGCCATTGCCAGCGATCGCTGCC
>JBFRWN010000124.1:0-200365 GCA_051439605.1 Synechococcus sp. | reverse complement strand
GAGTTGAATAACCCCGGCATCAACATCAGTACTGCTGAAGACCCGGTGGAATATTCGCTTAAAGGGGTAACGCAGGTGCAGGTGCTGCGAGAAAAAGGTATGGATTTTGCCAACATTCTACGGGCTTTCCTGCGACAAGATCCCGATGTCATTCTGGTGGGAGAAACAAGAGACGTCGAGACCGCCAAAACTGCGATCGAAGCATCTCTAACCGGCCACCTAGTATTGACGACACTTCACACCAACGATGCTCCTGGTGCCATTGTTCGTCTAACGGAAATGGGGGTGGAACCCTTTAATATCTCAAGTGCTTTATTGGGTGTACTTGCCCAGCGCTTGATGCGACGGGTCTGTAGCGAATGTCGAGAGCCCTATCAACCCGCTCCAGAAGAACTGGCTCGATATGGTTTAGTCACCAACTTAAACGACCAAATTACTTTCTATCGAGCCAAGGCACTCAACCCCAAGGAAATTCGAGAGGCGCGCAAAAACCGAACTCTATGCCGTAAATGTAAAGGGGTGGGATACAAAGGGCGCGTGGGGGTGTACGAGTTTATGCGCATGAACGATAAGCTGGCCAAGCTGATCAACCAGGAAGCCCCAACGGAGATGTTGAAAGAGGCAGCGGTCGAAAGCGGTATGGACACGCTACTAACCTACAGTCTCAAGCTCGTGCAGCAAGGTCACACCACCCTAGATGAAGTCAATCGCGTAGTGTTGACTGACAAAGCCTTAGATTCGGAACGCAAGCAACGGGCAAAACAGACAAGCAGCTGCAAAAGCTGTGGTGGGGAACTCCATCCGGAATGGATGAGCTGTCCTTACTGTCTCACCCCGCGTTTTGAATCTATTCACACAACAGATGCTAACAACGAGCCGGAGGATGCTGAGGAGTTGGCTGCTGCTGCCCCAGGGTAAACCTGTCCTAGCCCATATCCCCCTAGTTGTAGCTATCACTCCTGGTATCAATCCCTTCAATTTATGTCGCGTATTCAGCAGGCGAATGATACGCAGTCAATAGCGAACCCTCAAATTTTTGCTAAAGCGATCGCCACTTTAGCCTCAGGAGACAAGCCCATGATGACGACTATTGAAGACTTGATGGAATTGACCGTTCAAAAAGGAGGGTCTGACCTGCATATTTCCGCCGGTCTGCCAGCCTACATCCGAGTCAGTGGCCATTTGGAGCCTGTGGAGGAGGAGCCTCTTACCCCTGAAGTGGTGCAAAAGCTCATTTTCAGCATGCTCAACAATACGCAGCGCAAGAATCTGGAACAGAATTGGGAATTGGACTGCTCCTACGGCGTGCGTGGAATCGGTCGATTCAGGGTCAATGTGTACAAGGAGCGAGGTACCTATGCAGCAGCATTGCGTGCTCTATCCACCGATATTCCCAACATCGATAAATTGGGTCTACCAGAGCTAGTCAAAGAGATTGCCCAACGACCGCGGGGGTTGGTCTTGGTGACGGGCCCCACCGGTTCGGGGAAGTCCACCACACTGGCTTCGATGTTGGACTTTATCAATCACACTCGAGCGGAACACATCTTGACGGTTGAAGACCCGGTTGAATATGTTTACACCCCTGATAAAAGCATCATTCACCAACGCCAATTGGGTGAGGACACTCGTAGCTTTGCAAATGCCTTAAAAGCCGCTCTGCGCGAAGATCCCGATGTCATTCTAGTGGGAGAATTGCGCGATCTCGAAACGATTCAATTGGCCATTTCTGCAGCAGAAACCGGTCACCTTGTCTTCGGGACCCTGCACACCTCATCTGCAGCCCAAACAGTGGACAGGATGGTGGATGTATTCTCTCCCGAGCAGCAACAGCAGGTACGCGTTCAACTCTCCAACTCTTTGGTTGCGGTCTTTTCCCAAACTCTGGTGCCAAAAGCCAACCCCAAACCGGGAGAATATGGCCGTACGCTCGCGCAGGAACTGATGGTCGTGACTCCGGCGATCGCCAACTTGATCCGGGAAGGAAAAACCTCGCAAATTTATTCGGCTATTCAAACCGGCGCAAAGTTGGGCATGCAAACCCTCGAGAAAGTCCTAGCAGAGCTCTATCACAACGGCATTATTTCCTTCGACAGTGCCATGGCCAAAACCTCTCGCCCTGATGAATTGAGCCGGTTATTAGGTGGGGCTGGTGCACTGCAAAAGGGACGTCCCGGACAACCCCCAGCAGGCCGTGGCCGTCAGATGGCCCGAGCGAGATAATCGCCGTTTGTAACGGCAGCGAGATTATTTGTCGATAATTCTGGGCATGCTGACCACAAGACGGTAGCGACGCCTGCCGAATTTTGAAATTATGAAACTGGCAACTATCAGGTTAGTGACAAGAATTAACTGCCACCTAACAGATATTTTTCAACGTTTTAAGGGTTTGGTGTAAAGCTAATGCCACAATTTAAGGTGCAGGGACTCCAAGCGGGTCGTCCCGTCTCGCAAAAGATCAAAGCAACTTCTGTGGATGAAGCACGCAGAATGTTGCGTAGCAACGGCGTTTACGTGCGCGACATTTCTGAAGTGAAAGGGGCTTTCGACCTCAGCCAGCTTGAGATGTCGATGGCCAGCATCAAAACCCGCGATAAAGCTGTTTTCTCTAGACAGTTTGCCGCATTGATTAATGCCGGAGTCTCGATGGTGCGTTCGCTCAATATCATGTGCGATCAAACCGAAAACCCCAAGTTGAAAAAATATTTGACTACGGTCAAAGCAGATGTTGAACAAGGCAAAGACCTTTCTGAATCTATACGTCCATACCCTGATGCCTTCGACGGTCTCTATTGTGCGATGGTACAGGCAGGCGAAGTGGGTGGTGTCTTGGACGAAGTACTCAATCGACTAGCCAAACTGTTAGAGGATGTAGATAAACTGCAAAGACAGATTAAGTCTGCAATGACTTATCCCTTGACCGTTTTAGTGTTGGCTGTGGCTGTTTTCTTAGGAATGGTTATTTTTATTCTGCCAACATTTGAAGGGATTTATGAAGAATTAGGAGGAGAGCTGCCAGCCTTCACTCAGTTCTTTTTGACCATTAGCGATATCTTGAGAACTCCAGTCATTACTGTGGGGGTAATTGTCTTGTTTGTTGCGGCATCCTTTTCTTTCACGCAGTTCTATAGAACACCTGCAGGGCGAGAAGTAATTGATGCGTTATCCCTCAAAACTCCACTTTTTGGTGAGTTGATTAAAAAGAGTTCTGTCGCCCGTTTTTGTCGCACCTTCGGAGCTCTATCTCGCTCTGGCGTTCCGATCTTAACAACCATGGAAATTGTCCGAGACACAGCTGGAAATCGGGTGATTGCCAATGCGATCGACGCATCTCGGAAATCAATCTCTGCGGGCAATCCGATTGCGCCAACATTGGGGAAAGCGGATGTTTTTCCCGTTATGGCGATACAGATGATTAGCGTGGGTGAGGAAACTGGAGAATTAGATCAAATGTTGAATAAAACAGCTGATTTCTACGAACTGGAGGTAGAAGAAGCGGTTAAGTCCTTAACCAGTTTGATGGAGCCCATTATGATTGCAGTTTTAGGAGGTATGGTAGGCTGTATTATTGTGGCAATGTACCTACCAATGTTCAAGATTTTCGACCTTGTACAAAGCGGCTGATTTTTACGGACTGAAGATAGAAGAATTGCATTCTAAAAAAGCTTCTAGAGATTGTCATTTTCTGAGGTTTTACAGAATGGAATAACAGCACTTCATATTTATAAGGAGGGCATGCCCCCTCCTTTTTTTTGTTATTTGTTTATCCAGAGATAGCTAAGTGACTGTCTCAAATCTAGTCTCCTGACCGTCAGAAATACACCACCGACAGGTATTTGCGAGCCCAGAGCTGACAATATCTGTACTACCAACTAGTCAAAGGGGATTGTGCCACCCTTTTTAGATTAAGCCTTGTTCGAGGTTTTTACCGTTGAGGTCTTGGTGCTTGATTTTTGGGTGGTTGACTTTTTGGCTGTAGTTTTCTTCTTGCTTGCAGTGGCTTTAGTTTTGGTCCCCTTCTTTTTGCTCTTGCCTTTAGCTGCAATCAGTTCTACCGCCTGTTCGAGGGTTAACTCCTCAATCGTTACATCCTTGGGTAAAGAGGCATTGACTTTACCATGTTTAACGTAGGGTCCGTAACGACCGTTAAATACGCCAATGATTTCCCCATCCTCCGGGTGTGCTCCTACTTCCCGAATAGGCTTGGCGGAACCGCGAGTGCGCTTGGGTTGAGCGAGCATCTCCAGTGCCCGAGGGAGGGCGATCGTTAGGATGTCGTCGTCTTTCTTAAGCGATCGATAATCCCCATCGCAGACGATGTAGGGGCCAAACCGGCCAATACCGGCTCGAATGCTTTTTCCAGTTTCGGGGTGTTCACCCAATTTTCGAGGGAGTTGAAGCAGGGCGATCGCCTTTGCCTCGTCTACATCCTCTGGGTTCATCCCCTTGGGGAGTGACACCCGCTTGGGTTTGGGGTTGTCGTCGCTAGCCTGGCCCTTTTGAACATAGGGGCCGTAGGGGCCAACTAACAGATAGATAGGAAGGTCTTCTTCGGGGAAGGTACCAATTTGCTCGGGGCCTTCTAACTTGGTCTTAATTGCCCGTTCTATATCCGCAACCGACAGGTCCGCTGGCGGCACATCAGCGGGAATGGAAGCACGCACATCTTGTTCGCCTTCCCCTTTCACCTGTATGTAGGGGCCATATTGACCGATGCGAATTTCTGTATCTAACCCTTCCAGCTTAACTGCACGGGCGGCGCTTGGTTCAATCCCATTCTCCCGCACCTTAACCTGATGTTCAAGACCGTTTTCCCCTAAATAAAACTGAGTCAGATAGGGTAGCCAGTCCGCTTTCCCGGTAGCAATCTGGTCCAGAGTTCCCTCCATTTGCGCGGTGAAATGGGTATCCACCAACGAGGGGAAATTTTCCTGCAATAGGCTGGTGACCGCAAATGCCGTGTAGGTGGGGGCCAAGGCATTCTTGATTGCCTTGGCGTAACCGCGATCTTGAATGGTGCTGATGATGCTGGCGTAAGTACTGGGGCGACCGATGCCTTCTTTTTCAAGTGCCTTGACCAACGCCGCCTCGGTGAAACGAGCCGGGGGTTGGGTTTCGTGACCGCTGGGGGTAATGCCCTTGCAGGTGGGTGCATCCCCGACTTTTAGGAGGGGCAGAATCGCTTCTTTGTCCTCGAGTGCAGCGTCAGGATCGTCAGACCCTTCCACGTAGGCACGGAAAAATCCGGGGAAGTCAATTCGCTTACCAGTGGATTTAAAGGTGACGTCCTCCACCTCCATCGTTACGGTGGTGTGGGTTTGGCGCGCATCTGCCATCTGGGTGGCAACGGTGCGCTTCCAAATCAGGTCGTACAGCGCCAGCTCTGGGCCAGAGAGTGGAGTGTCGGCGGGGGCACGGAAACTAGAACCTGCTGGACGAATGGCTTCGTGGGCTTCCTGGGCTCCTTTGCTTTTGGTGGAATATTGACGGGGTTTGGGGCTGAGGTAATTTTTGCCGTATTTCGCTTCTACACAGTTGCGGGCAGCGGAAATGGCCTGTTGAGACAGGTTGACAGAATCTGTCCGCATGTAGGTGATGTAGCCCTCTTCGTAGAGCTTTTGGGCGGTGCGCATGGTGGCGCGGGAGGGCATGCGTAATTTGCGATTGGCCTCCTGTTGCAATGTAGAAGTGGTGAAGGGAGGAGACGGTTTGCGGGTGCTGGCCCGTTCATCAACCGCAGATACCGTCCAGGGCTTATCTGCCAACCGGACCTGCAGCTCCTCTGCTTGGGAACGATCGAGCAACAGAACATCGCGACCGGCGGCAATTTTTCCCGTTGCCTCATCAAAGTCGCGACCTGTGGCAAGACGCTTGCCTGCGACAGAGATGGACTCAGCGGTAAATGTCTTTTTAGCTTGGGTTAAATCCGCTTTGAGGTCCCAATATTCCCCTTGATGGAAAGCACGCCGCTGTCGCTCTCTCTCTACCAGGAGCATAACGGCTACCGATTGCACCCGACCCGCAGATAATCGTCGAGCAATCTTTTTCCACAGCAAGGGGGATAAGGTATAGCCAACTAGGCGATCGAGGATACGGCGGGTCTCTTGGGCGTGGACCAAATCCTCGTCAATATTGCGGCATTCTTGTAATGCTTTCTGGATGGCTTCCCGCGTGATTTCGTGGAACACCATGCGCTTGATCGGCACCTTTGGCTTAAGTACCTGCAGCAGGTGCCAGCTAATACTTTCCCCCTCACGGTCTTCATCCGTGGCTAGAATCAGCTCGTCAGCCCCCTTTAGGGCGCTGCGCAATTCCTTGACTTTCTTTTGCTTATCTTTAGGAATGACGTACAGCGGTTCGAAGTTTTCGCGCACGTTGACGCCGATGCGAGCCCAGTCCTCTTTTTTGACGGCGGCAGGAATTTCGGTGGCGGATTGGGGCAGATCGCGGATGTGGCCCATTGATGCTTCCACTTGATAGCCGTCCGGCAAAAAGTTGCGGATGGTGCGGGCTTTGGTGGGAGATTCAACGATGACAAGAGCGGTCATAGGGAATTCGAGTGAAGAGAAAGGTTAATCATAGGGCGTTCAAGGACTTAAAGCTTACGCTTGCTGACGTTTGCTGGCAAACGCAAGCAGCGAGAGCTCTTAGAGATACGCCGCAATCAGCTGTTGACGATAATAGCCATATTTTGCGAAACAATGAGTGGAGATCTCAACCCTGTAGGGGACATGATGGTGGTATGTCAATCATCAAGCTGCTGAGCATTGTCACGGATCCAAATCCTATTCCAAGCATTGTGGTGATGCCCAAATTAACCGAGCCAAGCCATACAAACTACTAAAAGGAAATTGAACTCAACAGCATTCGATCGCTATTTTGCACTGTTTTCAACACTCTGCCCAGAATGGGCCCCAAACCTTAGTTGTGTCCATCTTGGTAATTTCAGGGTACTTTTTTATGCCAAGTTAGAAACCTCCGGCTGGGGCCAATCCTATGTCCCCATTCGCTAGCCGTTCTTCAAGCGAGATATACAGCTCGGAAACAGTATTGGGTAAACGGCGGTAAAGCTGTCCCTTTAGGCTCACTGGAGCAAGGGTGACGGTAGCCGACAGATATAAGGTTTGCCGATCGCGCGATCGCAATTCATAGTCCCAAGGCAAGCGGATGCCTTTTGGAGGGGATGGGGCTAACAATAAATCCACTTCCATGCCCATCTGTAACGATCGACGGTAGGTCAGGTTCATGTCTGACACAACTAAGTTAATATCTGCCGCCACCAACTGCTCGAACGGAAGGCCTATATGTCGTAGGACCTCCACCCTAGCTTCTTCTAACCATGCAACGTAGGTACCGTGCCACACAATTCCGCCGTAGTCGGTGTGGTGAGGGTAGACCCGAATGGGATATGTAAATCGGTGGTTAGCCATCAAAGTACGCGATAAAAACTGCACACGTGGGGAGGTTCCCATTGCCGCAGTGATTGTAAACGCGATCGCCGCCTAACCCTATTCGCAGTTACGAGATCGGGACTGGTAATTCAAGACATTTCACTCGTTCGCTTTCGAGAACTTGAGTTCAGCGACTACTTGAGCAATCTGGACGCCACCTCCATCCAGATTGAAATTTTTTCCATCTAGTATGTCGTATTTGCTGCAAACTGCAATATTAATCCAGTCAATATTGATGGCAGTCAAATCTTTGTTGTAATAACCTGTACCAATTTTGCATCTTGATGATTTCAAAGCGATCGCAAGTGAATTACATCTGTAGTTTACTTGCGGTAATGTTTCTTCCTCCCCTGGTAGCTTAGGTAGATATCTGGGTACGTTACGATTAATGAGACCATTCCGAATGGAGACGCAGTCGCCCGCAAGCGTATTAACTGCACTCCCGATCGAGAGTCCCTTTGTTGCTTGAAGGCTTGTTGCTGCCAGTGATGGCAGCACTTTTTTATCAAGACTCAAGTTGCTGTGGATTGCAATCGGTTTCAACCTTCACTGGGTCTAGAGTCCACCGATCTAAATGAAACTGGCCCTAGCTATAAGAACGATATTGTCAGGGTATTCCGATGCCCCAAAATAAGCCCCGAGTTTCTATTCCACGCAAAATCAATGAAGTGATTCAGTTGGCCCAAGTCATTCAGTCTAAGGACGCTGAATTGGGTAACCAGTCACCATTGAGCATGCTCGAGTGGGAAGCCAGAATTGCCACCATTCAGGCTGCTCTTGCCGCACAGGAGCGGGCGGATACTCTGCGCAGCGAGCTAGAGCAAGCTTATGAAGAGCGCGATCTTCATCTTAAAGAATTGTTAGAGTCCATTCGCCAAAGTCGTGACGTTCTTACTGGGATCTATCGTCAGGACATGAAAAAACTAGAGGAGTTTGGATTCACGGTTGCCAGTAAGGAACGAAGCGAAACCCTCAGACAGGGCAATGGGGATGTATGCTGATTCTGCCTCGACAACTGTCGCTGTCCCTGTTGATACTCAAAGCAGCATTAATCGACCTGAGTTCGACGTAAGCCAGGCTTGTGCAAAGGGCCCAGACTAGCAGCGAGAGTTAGGTCTAGCGAGTGTGCTCACATGGAATAGGAGCAACTGTTTGGGATATCGATGAATTTTGCCAGAGCTTTGAAGCAAATTACCGATTTTCGCAAGCCCGTTCCCGAACTTGTGAAAAGCCTAAGTAGCAAGTTGTTTGGAGACAAAGGCTATATCGCCTAGGCCTTGCTTGAAAGACTATTCAGTCAGGGATTGCAGCTGGTGATGCCTCTGAAGAACACGCACAATCGTCTGTTACCGCTAATGGAAAAGATTTTACTGCGCAAGCGCTCCTTGATTTAGACGATCAACAACTGACTCAAAAACATCTCACAAATTAAGCATGCCCGGCACCGTAGCCGCATCAATTTCTTGGTGAATTTGATATTTGGCCTGATTGCCTACACTTATCAGGAGAGAAAGCCGTCTCTCAATTTGGAACCACTAGATTTCGTTCTATTGCCGCCCGCTGCAGCACAAGCGCGAGGATCCGTCGAAGAGCCGGTTTGCGTGTTTGCAAAATATGCAAAGGCCGAACACGTTAGAAACAGAGCACAGCAAGTAATAAAACTGCTGGAGAGGGGTGAGTACCCCAGTCCTGTTGAAGTGCTGGCAATGTCGAAATAGAGCTGCAGTAACTTTCGGCCAGATTCTGGATTAATTGTTACTTGAGCCTTACCTCTTGCCTATATGCTTGCTGTGAAATTATGTACATCTTAAGTACTGTGCGCCAATTTCCACAAGAGCCAATCCTACAGGAAGCGCAATGAACCAACGCACCGGAGAGATATCTTTCAAGAATCAGGCATATCTCTAAAGTTGCATAAAAACATACATACAAGAAGCGAGCAGAAGACTTTCCGCGTTTCGTCTTCCGCTCGCTTCTTGTTGTTCACTCCTCACCTGCAGTGAAGTGTACCCCATATTCGTATGGTTGGCATCCTTTGACTGCCATCTTGAGTACTGTATACAGCTCTTGAAAGGCTGTATCTATGACCAGGAAAGCGTTTTTCTATCTGGCTTACAGCAGAAAATCCTTGGTCTAGCCATACAAGAGCTTTATCGTTGGAAAAACTTTGGCACTCCAACCAAAATGATGGAAACCTGCGCGTAAGTGTAAAAACTTTGAGAGCGATCGCGCAATCGCCAGCAGGAAGGGTGTTAAATAACATTAAGAGCCTGCTTAACAGGATGAGGAATTCGTGACATTAGCTGTTTCCATTCAAGGATTGCAAAAGCGCTACGGCGATATTGAGGCGGTTAAGGATTTGTCGCTGGAGGTGGAAGCGGGACAGATTTTTGGGCTGCTGGGGCCAAATGGGGCGGGCAAAACCACCACCCTGCGCTGCTTGTGTACCCTGATGAGACCTGATGCGGGGGATCTGCGCGTCTGTGGCATTTCCGCCATCTCCAATCCTCGTGCGGTACGCAAACGATTGGGTTACGTTGCTCAAGAGGTGGCCCTAGACAAGATGCTGACAGGGCGAGAACTGCTTCAGCTTCAGGCGGATCTCTACCACATGAAACGAGGCCAAGCGACCGAGCGCATCGACACCGTTCTTAAGCTGTTAGGTCTTGAAGATCGTGCCGACGATAAAATCGGCACCTACTCTGGGGGACTGCGCAAGCGTCTGGATTTGGCGGCGGGTTTACTGCACGATCCAAATGTATTAGTTTTGGACGAACCGACAGTGGGGCTAGATATTGAAAGCCGTGTCGTGATTTGGGAATTCTTACGGGAGTTAAAGTCCCGTGGCATTACAGTGTTGATGACCAGCCATTACTTAGAAGAAATTGATGCATTGGCTGATGCTGTGGCCATTATTGATGCCGGTACCGTCATCGCAACGGGGACACCAGCAGAGCTGAAGCAGAAGGTGGGGGGAGATCGCATCACCCTGCGTCTGAAGGAGTTCACCCCCCGCGCAGAGGCCGAGCAGGCGCTGAATCTCCTGTCTGGACTGGCCTTCGTGCAAAATATCGTCATTAATGCAGCCCAGGGCAACGCCCTCAACCTAGTCGTTAATATAGACGAAACCGCAGCAAGTACTGAGGTTCGACAGAAGTTGAACTCATCCGGTCTCCCCGTATTTGGACTGGCCTACTCTCGCCCCAGTTTGGATGATGTCTATCTGGCAGCCACTGGCAAAACCCTGAAGGATGCCGAACTAGCTGCGGCCGAAGCCGATACTGGTAAGAAAAAGAAGTAACCGCACCCATTGATTCGCGGTTTAACCGTTAAGTTGTTTCGAATGGCCCCATTCGCATGACCGAAGCTACTGCCCCAAACCTACAAGCTGATTATGCCGAAGGCGCGGATACCGCCCTCCCCGGCATCCTGTCCCCAGAGTTTTGGCAGGAAACGTTTGCCCTTACTCGACGTTGGTTTATTCAACTCAAACGTCGTCCGACTACATTTGCTGTAGGGGTGATTCAACCACTGCTGTGGCTACTTCTATTCGGTTCTCTGTTCCAAAATGCTCCTCAAGGAATTTTTGGAGAGACTCAAAGCTACGTGCAGTTTTTAGGGGCTGGAGTAATCGTGTTTACGGCCTACGGCGGAGCCCTGAATGCCGGCGTTCCGGTGTTGTTCGATCGCGAATTTGGTTTCCTCAACCGCCTGCTCGTAGCTCCACTGGCTTCGCGATTTTCGATTGTGTTGGCATCGGCCTTTTTTATTGTCAGCATGGCATTGGTGCAAACCGGCATGATTGTGGGGGCGAGCTACTTTTTAGGGGCTGGCATCCCCGACTTGGTGGGTCTAGCGATTGTTACGGCGATCGTGGCCTTGTTGGTGTTGGGGTTCACCGCCCTCAGTTTGGGGTTGGCTTTTGCGATGCCCGGCCATGCTGAGCTGCTGGCATTGATTTTCTTGATTAACCTGCCGCTAATTTTCTCCAGTACCGCATTGGCCCCTCTAAACTTCATGCCCATCTGGCTGAAATGGGTGGCCAGTCTTAACCCCCTCACCCACGCCATCGAACCCATCCGCTATCTCTACACCCACACCGATTGGGCTTGGTCAGATATCGTGCTGCATGCCCCATGGGGGGAGCTCTCTTTGATCGGTTCCTTAGGGGCGCTTTCCCTGTTTGTGGTGGCCTCCATCGTCTTGGTGCAGGGAGTTTTGCGCAAGGTGTTGGCCTAGTGCCTGTTCTCGACGCCATTTGGATTTACCCCATCAAGTCTTTGGACGGGGTTTCTCTGTCTCAGGCCCGCCTTTTACCTAATGGGGCGCTGCGGGGCGATCGCGAATTCTCTATTGTGGATGAGTCGGGACGTTACGTAAACGGTAAGCGCACTGCCCGGATTCATCAGTTGAGGGCCAATTTTAACCTAAAGGAGCCCCATCGGCGGCGAGTTTCGCTGTGGGAGGAGGGCATTTCTGAAATGTCCGAATTTGGGTTGGATAGCGATCTCGGTCCTCTGGAGGAGTGGCTCAGCCAGTTTTTCAAAAAACCCGTGCGATTACAACAGAATCCTAAAGCGGGCTTCCCTGACGACACGAATTATCCGGGGCCAACAGCGATCGCCACTGCAACCCTCGATGAAGTGGCTAGTTGGTTTGAGGGAGTGGATACCCAGCAGATGCGGCAGCGTCTGCGAGCGAATTTAGAGATTGGCGAGGCTCCAGCGTTTTGGGAAGATCGGTTATGTGCCAATGGCGATCGTGGAGTGCCCTTTCAAGTGGGAGAGGAGGTCACACTAGCAGGAACAAATTCTTGTGCAAGGTGCATTGTGCCCACCCGCCATCCCCAGTCAGGAGAATCCCTCAAGCGCTTCCAGGCCATTTTTGCCGAACGACGCCAAGCGACGCTTCCCAGCTGGAGTAACTCCGCCCAATTCAACCATTACTATCGGCTGACAACTAACACCCGGCTGGTGTCGTTAGATTCTGCCAATAGCAGTATTCGCGTAGGCGATCGCGTGCAACTTGTAACTGACCCATGATGCAGTTGAAGGAATTGCCGACAATTGCCTACATGTACTTTCTGCGTTGTGCGTGAAGGCAATCCAGAGAAATCACCTGAGAAGCTAAAGGGGATTTTCACCTATTGGAAGACAAACCTAAAAATCAAGCATGTCAGGGATGGCACTCAACACAATAGGGAATATACACGCTTGGGGTTGCCATGAAAGCGCTTCGCACCTTCAGAATTACCCCCTATTTGCCCGAGGTCTTGGTCCCTCTGCAGCAATTGGCCCACAACATGCAGTTCAGTTGGAACGGCGAATCGCGTCGGCTGTTCCAACGGATGGACCCACAACTGTGGGAGGACTGTCAGCATAACCCCGTCAAACTCCTGGGCAGTCTTCCCCAGCAACGCCTGAACGAACTGAAGGCGGATGAGGGGTTTTTGGCCCACATGCAGCGGGTTCAGCAGCAATTGCAAGCCTATTTAGACGCTAGCACTTGGTATCAACAGGTGCGGGGTGATCGCCAAGTGGAGGGGGAATGTTACGCCTATTTCTCTGCTGAATTTGGCATCTCTGACTGCATGCCAATTTATTCTGGAGGGCTGGGGATTCTTGCAGGGGATCACCTCAAGTCAGCCAGCGATTTGGGCCTTCCTTTGGTGGGGGTGGGATTGCTCTACCAAAAGGGTTATTTTCGCCAATATCTCAATCCAGATGGGTGGCAGCAAGAACGTTATCCCATCAATGATTTTTACAACATGCCTCTAGAGCTACAACTGCATAAGGATGGCTCGGAAATCCGCATTCGGGTAGATTATCCCAATCGAGCAGTGTTTGCCCGCATTTGGCGAGCCCAAGTGGGACGGGTACCGCTGTATCTGCTGGACACCAATCTTGACATCAACAGCCAGTACGACCAAGACATCACCGATGAGTTGTACGGCGGGGATAAAGATATCCGCATTCATCAAGAGATGATGCTGGGCATTGGCGGGGTTCTGGCCCTGGAGGCATTAGGGATTAAACCCACTCTGTTTCACATGAATGAGGGGCATTCCGCCTTTTTGGGGTTAGAGCGCATTCGTCACCTGATGGTGGATGGGCTCTCGTTTACTACGGCATTTCAGGTGGCGAAATCCAGCCAAATTTTTACCACCCACACCCCGGTTCCAGCGGGTATAGATCTATTTCCTCCCGACAAAATTGATTATTACTTGGGGAAATATTACAAGGCATTTGGACTGTCCCGCGAACAGTTTATGGGGTTGGGGCGCGAGAATACTGGGGACTTTAATGCACCGTTCAGTATGGCGGTGCTAGCAATCAATACAGCCAGTTTTGTGAATGGGGTCAGTCAGCTTCACGGACAGGTGGCTCGGCAGATGTTTGGCAACCTGTGGCAGGATCTGCCCTCTGAAGAAGTCCCCATTGGTGCCATTACTAACGGTATTCACTGTCGCACCTGGGTCGGGTCTGACGTCCAAGACCTCTACGATCGCTATTTGGGTTCGAGATGGTCCCAAGCTCTGCCCTCTGACCCAACATGGGATAAGGTAGATGGCTTGCCGGATGAGGAATTATGGCGCACCCATGAGCGTTGTCGAGCCAATTTGGTAGATTTTACGCGCCAACGACTGCACGCTCAACTGGAAGCACAAGGAGCCTCCCCACCGGAGTTGGCAAAAGCACTGGAGATCCTCGATCCGAAAGCACTGACAATTGGGTTTGCCCGCCGATTTGCCACCTACAAGCGAGCTACTTTGTTGCTGCGCGATCGCGATCGCTTGATTAAGTTGCTCACCAACAAAGACATGCCGCTGCAAATTATTTTTGCCGGTAAGGCCCACCCCAAAGACACACCCGGTAAAGAGCTGATTCGCGATATCGTGCAATTTGCTCGCCAAGAAAACGTGCGCCATCGGATTGTGTTCATCGAAGACTACGACATGCATATCACCAGTCTGATGGTGGCAGGGGCGGACATGTGGCTGAATACACCATTGCGGCCTCGAGAGGCCTCTGGCACCAGCGGTATGAAGGCGGCGGCCAACGGACTACTAAATCTGAGTATTTTGGATGGCTGGTGGGCAGAGGCTGATTACCATAAAACCGGTTGGCCCATTGGGCGGGGAGAGGAATACAGCGATCGCGATTACCAAGATGCAGTAGAATCCACCTCTATTTACGACTTACTTGAGCACGAGATCGTGCCTTCCTTTTACGAGCGGGATGGAGACGGATTACCCCGCGAATGGATTAAGCAGATGAAAAACTCCATTCGTATGAATGTCCCGCTCTTTAGTACCCAAAGAATGGTGCAGGACTATGCGGAGAGGGCCTATTTCCCCATCAGCGGTTACTTCGATCGCATGCAAGCGGATAACTACCGACCGGCCCAAGAATTGGTGGACTGGCAGGATCGCCTGCTCGCAAACTGGTATCACATTGAAATCGTTAAAGTCGATGTGGAACCCTTAAAACCCCTCAGCATCAAGGCAGACACTTTAGCTGGGTTATCGGGGACAGCCCCAACAGCCTCTGTGGCAACGGCACCTGTTGCCACAGAGGCTGTTGGGGCAGAAGCGGTTTCTGTTCTGGCCATAGGAGATCCTGTGGAGGTTACCGCTCATATTCAATTAGGCCAATTGTTAGCTGGTGATATTCAGGTCGAGGTGTATTGCGGGCCGGTGGACGAAACGGGAGAAATTCGAGAGGGAAAGGGTGAGCCACTAGTATTCACCCATATGGAAGGAGCGCGAGCAGTTTATCGCGGCAAAGTACAATACGATCGCAGCGGGTTACAAGGCTTGGCGCTTCGCCTGCTCCCCCATCATCCGGACCTCCACGATCGGCTAGAAATGCGGCTGGTGCGGTGGGCTTAGCCCCCAGAATACTTCACTGCTCTATCAGGACCTCGATCGAGTGGGAAAGAAAGCACCGTTATTTCAGTCCGGTTGCGCCAATACGCAGCTTAAGTGAACAATGACCTGTGGTGAACTGAGGACTGCGCTGTTGAAATGCGATGTAGCGGTAATTGGATGCGGCGTAGTGGGGGCAGCCATTGCCTACGAATTGTCACGTCAGTCCCTGTCGGTAGTGGCGGTGGATGCGGGGGCTCCAGCAGGACAGGCGTCTGGAGCGGCCCTAGGGGTCATGATGGCGGTCAGCACTCAGAAAACGGATGGGCCGGTGGTGGATTTGCGGTTGGCCAGCCTAGTGCGCTTTGGAGAACTGGTGCAGGAACTAGAAGAACAATTGGGGTATTCGCTACCGGTCAACCGACAGGGGTTGCTACGCCTCATCCCTGACGAAGATTGGCCACAATGGAAGGAGGCGATCGCTGCCCGCCAAGAAGCAGGATTCGACATTCATCAGCTAGATGCAGCAGCCATTCACCGCCTGCAGCCGGAGCTCAATTGGCAGTGGGGGGGGCTTCATTCCCCAGCCGATCGTCAAATTGAGCCGCGTGCTTTTCTTCAGGCATTGGTGCGGGCGGCCAAGCAAAACGGGGCGCAGTTTTTGTTCAACGAACCGGTGATGTGCCTGAAATCAGAGCGGGGCAGGATTAACGCGTTCTACACCCCCAACCAAACGGTATCTGCCAGCCACTTTGTGGTGGCAGCGGGATTAGGTAGCGCCGGGTTTAGCGATCAGCTGGGATTGGATATTCAGGTGACTCCAGTCAAGGGGCAGGCAATGCGCATTCGCCCCAGTTCTCCATTGCCCTATGGACCACCCATTACGGATGGAGACATTAACATTGTACCGCTGGCGGATGGCACCTATTGGATTGGGGCGACAGTGGAATTTCAGCCCAACATTGCCACCCCCACTTTGGGTGGCATGCAGCAATTGATGGGGAAGGCCACCACGCTACTTCCGGTATTACAAGAAGCGGAGTTGCTGTCTCAATGGGGGGGGATGAGGCCACGACCGCTGGGACAGCGGGCTCCGATTTTAGGGCGATCGCCCATGCACCAAAACGTGATTGTGGCGACGGGGCATTATCGAAATGGCGTTCTGCTGTCTCCCATTACCGCTCAGGTGGTGAAGGATTTATTGGTGGAGGGACAAACCCAGGCTTGCGATCTCTCGGCCTTTACTCCCCGTACTTCAGTGGCCTAGAGAACGAAGCTGGCGGTACATTTCTTGAGGGAGATTGTTCGATAAGGAGACTCCAGCCTTTGGGGGGCCACTTCCTAGGCATTTGTGGCTCTTGTTCTCCTTTCCCGAGCCAGGAGAGGGCCATTGAACTCAAGTCAAGCAAGTGCCGATCGAGAGTCGATGCCACCTGCAGAAATCCTTGGCATCATGGAAAAATCGTGACGCGGTGGTCAAAATGGTGAAAGTGTGCCGTTTGGTGCTTGGCGTAGGAGTCAGCTTCTGGTTGGGGGGGATTGGGGGTGCGTCGACTATTGCTGCCCCTGCCAACCCCACACTCGATATTGGCATCGTGCAGCGGTTTGGGGAAAACGCTGGCGATCTCCTGACTGTCTCTGCTACGGGGAGCGGACATGTCGTAATGGAATATGACAGTGAGGGTGGAGAGGAATTGGTTCGCAATATTCCCTCAATCACCATCGACGCCACCGATCGGTACCTTCCGCAACCGATCCTAGAGCAACGTCTCATTCTCAGTCGCCACCGCAGTTTCGAAAGTGCCGACGCCAGTGCCCGTAGTTGGGAAGAACTGGGAGTAGAAACCCTAACGGTCCAGCCGGAAGAGTGGCAGGTGTGGGCCGATCCTTCTCTGTACGATTTAGAGGACTACCAACAAATCTTGACGTTGGCTGAATCTCAAGCTCGTCCTGGGGTCAAACTTGAAAGTGCAATGGTCTCTAGCCGCCAACACCTCAGTTGGTCAATTCAGGGGGAAACCTTCACCGGTGAAATGGTCGAGCTTCGTTCCAGCACGGGGTCGCCGTTAATGGTCAATGGCAAGCTGTATGGCGGTAAGCTGACCCTGCAGCCTAACACTTTTGGAACCTTCACGGTTGTCAACTCTGTCCCCATCGAAACCTACCTGCGAGGTGTGGTACCGCACGAGATTGGTCCAAGTGCCCCCTTCGAAGCGGTGAAAGCCCAGGCCATCTTGGCTCGCACCTACGCTCTGCAAAATCGCCACCGGTTTGCCCCCGACAATTACGAGCTGTGTGCCGATACTCAGTGTCAGGTCTATCGAGGACTTATGGGGACTATCAATTCTGCCGATCTCGCCATTGCTGCCACCTCCGGTCAAGTGCTCACCTATCAGGGGCAACTGGTGGATGCTGTCTATTCCTCTACCACAGGAGGAGTCACTGCCGCCTTCACCCATATTTGGGATGGTGAATCCCGCCCCTACCTACAATCCATCCCCGATACCCTTTCCCCCAACCCGCAGCTCAACCCTCTCGACTTATCCAGGGACAATCATTTTCGACAATTCCTCCGGTTGCGCAACGGATTTAACGAGGCGGGAATATCCAATTATTTCCGCTGGGAACTGGATCAACCCCTATCGAAACTGACCCGCAATTTGCGTGAAAACCAGAAGTACCTCAGCGTGCCGATGCCTGCATACAACGAGATTGTTGGGTTAGAGATTTTAGAGCGATCGCCAAGTGGCCGCGTCCAGGAAATGCGCTTGGACCTGCGGCAACCGGACAACTCGATTGCCAGCATTCGTCTTCGCAAAGACTCGATATTGCTAGGGTTGCGGGCCACCTATAGCCTTCTGTTCACCATTGACCCTATTCACAGAGGCAGCACCTTGACCGGCTATACCTTCAGTGGCGGAGGTCTGGGCCACGGTGTAGGCATGAGCCAATATGGGTCGTACCATCTCGCTCGCCGGGGATACAGTGCTGAAAATATTCTGCAGTTTTACTATCCCGGCACCGCTATCACTCCGCTAACTCCAGCATTGGCGAGCGTACCCGAAGCAGCGATCGCTCAATAGCGACATCTGGTGGAAGCTAACGACCACACACCAACGGGTCAGCCTTGGGGGGGCTCGATTTCGCACAATTTCGACACATCCAGTCAACAAAATGACTCCAAACATGTCGATACGCAACATCAGGTCAAGCCTAGTGACAGTCAGAGCGTTATCCCCAAAAGCTCTCTAGATTGGGTGATGAGATCGTTCCCTCAATTTGAGGTCAACCCCCATGCACGCGCTCAAATTCCGTCGCCGCTCGTACCAGTCGGCAAATATCACCACTTCACCAGCGCAAGTCCAAGAGCGGCGAGACACCCACATTGCCATTACGCAAATCTTGTCAGTGGGCGTCCTCTCCGGTTTGTGTTGCTTTACCGGTTCACTCCTCATGATGTTAGTCATGCAGTCGTAAATTCAGCCTGTCATGGTACCGCTACAACTGTACGCATCCTCAGACGTCCCCCTTTTTGACCACTCCTCAATCGACCCCCCTTCTCAACGAGTTACCTGTGAATGAGTTGGTAGCGTCCCATTTCGCTGGAGGTGGAGAAGAGGTTTTTCTTTGAATTTAAGTCTTCGAGAGGGGAATGCTTGAGTTGTTGCAATGTTGAGGTCAACCCCATGCACTCGCTCAAATTCCGCCGTCATTCTTATCAGCCTGCAAGAACAAGCACGTCGCCAGTGCAAGGGCAAGAGCGGCGAGACATCTACATTGCGATTATGCAAATCTTGTCAGTGGGCGTCCTCTCCGGTTTGTGTTGCTTTACCGGTTTGCGCCTCTTGATGTTGGTCATGCAGTCGTAAGCACAATACGGCTTCGACTCCACAATGTCGAGTCGATCTCATCCACTTTCTATAGCTCTTCGTTTGAAAATGCAGTTTCTCGGATGGGGCGGTGGCATAATAACATCTGGACTTTGCCCAATCGTTGTGTGAATAGAGGCTACCCATGGCAGGATTTGGACCCTTTGGCAAGATTCAGGAAGCCCTTAAAAAGGCCCAAGAAGTGAAGGAAGGGGCTCAGAAGCTTCAGGTTGAGCTGGATGAAATGGAAATTGTGGGTGACGCCGGCGATGGTTTGGTGAAAGTCACGGTTAGCGGCAACCAAGAGCCCCGTAGCGTCACCCTGGCCCCAGCAGCGATGGAAAAATCTCCTGAAGAGCTGCAGGCTCTCGTCTTTGAGGCCATGCAAAAAGCCTACGGTGAATCCACCGAGACGATGCGTGCTCGCATGGAGGAGCTAACCGGTGGTTTAGGCAATCTCCCCGGTCTAGGTTTTTAAATCAAACCCAATCGCAATTTCCACTCAGTTGCCCTCACTCTCCGCCCTATGCGGAGAGTTTTGTTTTCATTTGGCTCTATCCCCATCGGGGGAATTAGAGAGTAGGGTGAAAACTCGACAGAGTTTCCCTCTCACACACTGCCGGTATGTACACCCGACCGCTTGCCCGCCTGATTGAAGAGCTGCAAAAACTACCCGGGATTGGCCCCAAATCCGCCCAGCGTCTTGCCCTACACCTGCTCAATCGACCAAAAGCAGAGGTGGAATCCCTCGCACAGGCCCTCTTGGATGCCAAACAGCAGATCGGTCAATGTTCCCAATGCTTTCATTTTTCCGCTGACGATCCCTGCGAAATTTGTCGTTCACCTCAGCGAGACCCCAAACAAATCTGTATTGTGGCTGAATCTAGAGATCTGATAGCGATCGAAAAAACCCGCGAATTCAAAGGCAAGTACCACGTATTGGGGGGAGTGATTTCCCCCATGAACGGTGTGGGGGCCGAGCAACTGAACGTTCGACAGCTGATCCAACGCACAGCAACCGTCAAACCGGAAGAAATCGTCATGGCGATTAGTCCCAGCGTAGAAGGGGAAGTGACGATGCACGTGGTGGCAGACTTTCTCAAAGAAATCAACCCCAACCTTAAAGTCACCCGGATAGCCTTTGGGTTACCCATTGGTTCCGATCTTGAGTATGCGGATGAAGTAACGTTGGCCAGAGCTTTTGAAGCTCGTCAGGTTATGTCATGAATTAATCATTCTCCAGCAGGCTAGTTGTATTTTTTTGTATACAGTTTTTGGTGCCTATCCCAGAATGGCATCGTGCCATTTGCGCACCGAGTTAAACCAGGCAATACCATCGCATTGTTTCAACTCGTCTACTGAAATAATCGTCTCTTGAAGTTTGCCGGAGGCGATCGCATGCTGACGGTAGACCCCCGCCAACAATCCACACCCTACGGGAGGTGTCATCCATTCTTTTCCTCGCTTGATAGCGATATTTCCCCAGCATCCCTCCGTGATCTCTCCCCGCTCGTTCCACAGGATGACATCGTGGGCCTGCGGATGTTCTGCCAATCTACTGCGATACAGGTCCCGATGGGTGGTTTTGTGGAACAACAAACTGTCGTTTGAGCGAATGGGATGCCGAGCTATTGCCAACTGGACTGGGGCCTTAACCCCCAATGGATCCAGAGGATGTACGGTTACATCGATGACTCCATCCGTTGAAAGCGTTACACGAACTTTGCAGGTAACGTGCAGGGTATCCGCCAGCTGTTGTAGGCGAACGTTGAGTCCAACTCTGTCCAGATGGATTTGAAAATACTCAGCTGACTGTCTCATGCGGTCTAAGTGGGCATCTAGCAAAAAGTATCCGCTGCCAGGCTCCCACAAGATCGATTCCAGCAATGCAAAATGAGGCTGCCGATGGGTCAGCACCTTGGACTTTTCTAAGCATTCAACATATTCGCGATCGCTTGTGGAATCCCACACGATGCCGCTGCCCACCCCATATTCCGCCTCCCCCTTGACCTTATTCACCAACACCGTACGAATGGCCACGTTGAATTGCATGGCTCCGTTCGGATGAATGAGACCAATGCTGCCCGTATACAGTTTGCGGGGGGAGGTTTCTAATTCCGTGATAATCTCCATGGTTCGAGCCTTAGGGGCACCCGTAATTGAGGCACAGGGAAACAAAGTCTGTACCGTCTCTGTTAGCGGAGTCCGCACTGTAGCTGTGACCGTCGAGGTCATTTGATGAATGCTGGGATAGCGCTCTATCTCAAACAGCTTCGGCACGCGCACGCTGCCCACAGCGGCAATACGTCCCACATCGTTGCGGATCATGTCCACGATCATGAGGTTTTCTGCCTGGTCTTTGGGAGACTGGCAGAGCCACTGCTGCCGGGCGCGATCCTCTTCCAGCGTTCTCCCTCTCGCCACAGTCCCCTTCATGGGCCGCAGCTCAATGCGATCGCCCACCTGTTTAAAAAATAGTTCGGGAGAGGCTGAGCAAACGGCAAAGTCCTCAGCCTCGATGTAGGTGCAATAGGGGGTGTTCTGGGCTGCCACTAAGTCCCGAAACAATGCCCAAGTATCCCCTTCAAACTGTGACCGCAGCCGAAAGGTGTAGTTGACTTGATACGTATCCCCCTGCAGGATGTACTGCTTAATTCGAGCGATCGCCTCCTGAAACTGCCTCTTTGGCACATCTACCTGCCATGGGGTGAGCCGATAAGCGGAGGGTTGACTTTGCTCTTCGACTTGTTCGGGCCAGTCCAGGGGGGTGAGGCGATCGCAGAGGGCGAAATAGAGAAGGGGAAATGATGGAGCTGGTGCCTTGGTAGTCAAGACCTCGTCAAAAGCGGACGATGCCTCGTAGCTCACGAACCCAACAGCAAAGAGGCGTTCGTGTTGGATAAGCCTTTCAACGTCTTTCAGCGCTGGTAGAACGTCCACTAGACGGTCTGCGCGAATAATGTGGGGGTCTGTGGGGAAATGAACCCATCCACCCGTTGTAAAGTCTCGAATTGCAACTGTGACAGACATAAATTGGAAGGCGTGGGCCTCCGTTCAAGGCAATATCCCCTCAATAGCCATTGTTGACTTGAAGGCGCAGAAAACACCAGCCTTCCGCCCAACGAAACAGCATACTCCCAAAGAACTGCGGACCAAGACTGCCCCTCAACTCCCTTAATCTGAGGCTTTACCAAACGCCGGTGGGAAAAAGAGTACAGAGTGCCAGCTGCGACGGAGTATTTCACCCGTAATACTCGGTACTGTCAATTCCCAAATTTTGCCAATATTGGTGGAACTGGTGGCGATCGCCGTGATGTCTTCCTCCTGAGCTGTTGCCAAAATCTCTTTCACTGGCGACCCTACGCGCACTGAATACTCGATGGAGAGGGGATGGCCCACCTGCTCGGTGAAATACACCCCCAATTCCCGCAATTGAGCGTCAGCTGCTTTACACAGTTCTTCTGTATCCTCCTCCGTGTAGCGGCGACTGGAGTCATCAACCACCGACATCAGCATCACCGATTCGCAGCGGGTTTGCCTGCACAGCATTGGCGATAACATATCTAAAAGTCTCTGCCTAGAGCTTTCCAAATCGCAGGGCACTAGCAAGTAATCAAATAGGTGACCACATCGAAGCTTCAGCTCTGCTACTGTCATGCTGGCCACCAGTTGGGGCCGCATAATTAAAACTGGAATCTTTAGGTGTTGAATCAGCTTCATAGTGGTGCTGCCAAACACTTTCTCTGCTAAGAGGCTGCGGCCAGGGGGACCGAGCACCAATACTTCTGCATTCAATTCCTCGATCGCCCGTTGCAGCACTTCCTCTGGCTTACCAACCTTGACAATTATCTTGGGATCGAGCGTCTTTTCAGTCTCTTTAGGATCGATATATTTCGAGATGATGGCTCTGGCTGCCGCAATTTCATCATCTAGCGAATCGGGCACCCCTCCCATTTGGCGATCGCCCCAAGGAACGGCATGAACAAAGCTCAGCTTCTTTACCCCATGGTCGTGAAAATCCTTCAGGCACAAACCCAGACGATACATGCCATCTTCTAGGTCAGTCGCCACCAGTACGCGCTCAAACATGCACCTCTCCATTACCGGCTGAAGCCGATCCAACCGTAGCACCTCTCCCTCCAGTCGTTGGTGTTGTGCAACCGACCTTAACTTGTGCCGTAACAACAGAAGTAAAGAACTGCCTCTCGAATGGATGTTGAAGTCCCCCAACGAGTTAGGTCAACCTCTGCGATTGGGAGACTCGGACGGATATCCCTACCCCTTTTGGCCGGTTGAAGGGGGAGTTGGGTGGGGTACGATTGGCACTCGAAGCAGGAGAGTGCTAACCCCGAGTTATCTTCTGCAAACGTCATTTTTCAAAGACATCTCACCATAATAGGAAACACTGCTGGTATGGCTAGTCTGAGTTTGTCCACCACCACCCTCAAGCCCTTGGGCGATCGCGTACTCTTGAAAGTTGCCTCCCAAGAGGAAAAGACTGCAGGCGGTATTTTGTTGCCCGATTCCGCCAAGGAAAAACCCCAAGTGGGTGAAGTGGTTGCCGTTGGCCCCGGCCATGTCAACGATAAGGGCGATCGCGTAGCCCCTGAGGTTGCAGTGGGTAGCAAGGTGCTGTACGGCAAGTATGCAGGCACCGAGCTCAAACTGGCTGGAGACGAACACATTTTGCTGGCCGAGAAAGACATTCTGGCAATTGTCGAGTAGTTGACATCACCAGTGATAGTCAGTCTAAGGAATGAAAATCCCAACGCAACGCAAGCGGTATTCGGGCGTTCCAGCTCCAGCTCAAATGGCCAGCACGCGAGCCAAAGGGATTTCCACACTGCGAACTAACGACCCAAAAACATTGACCCTACAGGAGGCTTCCCATGCCCAAAGATGTTGTATTTGATGAGTCCGCACGCCGGGCGCTTGAGAAAGGTGTGAATCAACTGTCGGACGCTGTTCGCATTACCCTCGGTCCCAAAGGGCGCAATGTTGTGCTGGAGAAACAGTACGGCGCCCCTCAAATCGTGAATGATGGCGTCACCATCGCCAAAGAAATAGAGCTTGAGAATCCCCTAGAAAATACGGGAGCTCAGCTGATTCGCGAGGTAGCCTCGAAGACCAATGATGTTGCTGGTGACGGTACGACGACCGCAACCGTTCTGGCACAAGCCATGATTCGCGAAGGTCTCAAAAATGTTGCTGCAGGAGCCAACCCTGTCAGCTTGCGTCGGGGTATTGATAAGACTGTTGAAGAGCTAGTGGCTGGTATTTCCAGCTTGGCTAAGCCTGTAGAAGACACTAAGACCATCGCTGAAGTTGCAACGGTTTCCTCTGGCAACGACACTGAAGTGGGTCAAATGATTGCCGACGCGATGGACGCTGTTGGTCGCGATGGTGTGATTACTGTCGAGGAATCAAAGTCTCTTGACACCGCACTAGAAGTTGTCGAAGGGATGCAGTTTGACCGTGGCTATATCTCCCCTTACTTCGTCACCGATTCTGAACGTATGGTGGCTGAGTTTGAAGATGCACTACTGTTAATTGCTGACAAGAAAATCTCCTCCATCCAAGATTTGGTTCCTGTCTTGGAGAAAGTGGCTCGTGCTGGCAAACCTTTGCTGATTATCACCGAAGATTTGGAAGGTGAGGCGCTAGCTACCCTTGTAGTCAACCGCTTACGCGGTGTTCTCAACGTTGCAGCAGTTAAAGCACCTGGTTTTGGCGATCGCCGTAAAGCGATGCTGCAAGACATTGCGGTCCTGACTGGAGGTCAGGTGATCTCTGAAGAGATTGGTCTCAAGCTGGATGCCGCCGAATTGGAAATGCTGGGTACTGCTCGCAAGGTCTCTATCACCAAAGACACCACCACCATCGTTGCTTCTGGTGACACAGCAGCCGAAGTAGAGAAGCGAGTTGCTCAACTGCGCAAGCAGGTGGAAGAAACCGATTCCGATTACGATCGCGAGAAAATTTCCGAGCGTATTGCTCGCCTTTCCGGCGGTGTGGCAGTCATCAAAGTCGGTGCAGCCACCGAAACCGAACTTAAGGATCGCAAGCTGCGCATTGAAGACGCCCTCAACGCCACAAAAGCAGCTGTTGAAGAGGGGATCGTTCCTGGCGGCGGTACAACCCTGTTGCACCTTGGTAAGCAGGTGGATGGCATCAAGTCCGAACTTTCTGATGAGGCGGCAATCGGTGCTGATATCGTTGCCCGCGCCATTGAAGCCCCCGTGCGCCAGATTGCTGAAAATGCTGGTTTAGAAGGCTCTGTCATCGCTCAGAAAGTGCGCGAAAGAGACACCAATATTGGTTATGATGTTTTGCAAGCTGACTACGTTGACATGATAGCTAGCGGCATTGTTGACCCGGCTAAGGTTGTTCGCTCCGCCCTCCAGAATGCTGCATCCATTGCAGGCATGGTGCTGACCACCGAAGCTCTTGTTGTTGATAAGCCCGAACCTCCCTCCAGCGCTCCCGATACTTCAGCCATGGGCGGCATGGGCGGCATGGGCGGCATGGGCGGTATGGGCGGTATGGGCGGCATGATGTAGTCCTATTCTCCGTGAACAAGATGCTTGGGGGTCAGCACAGGTCATAGTTCCCGATCTCATTCCTGCTTCTTACTGAATCGGACCTGTGTTCTGATTCAGCAGCTATCCGGTTCACATTGTTGGATTGGATTAGACAAACATTCGCCGAGGCAATTGCCTCGGCGTTTGGTGTTCTGACGACCGTCAAGTCACTTGGAACCTTTCAAGTCGCGAAACCCTTATCGTTTACAAAGCTAGATGTTCCAGTTGAAATGGAAACAAGTCTATAGAAGTGTAAGGAAAAGCCATCGCAGTCGTTCAGCCCTTGAATATTATTCGCGAGCCATAAGTCTCTGCCTTTTTTAGTGAACTGACGAACGTTACAAAACAGTATTCGAGAGAGCCTCAACCCTACAGCACTCTCCTGGGTGATACGATACCTTGTGCGTGAATAAGCCTTAATTTTGAATCCAGCTCCAAGGGGCTCAAGCCTTGCCGCTTCCATTTCAGTAGTTTGATTCATCAAGCATGGACGACGCGAAGCGAGCTGTTGCCAGGTGCCATAATTATCTACTGTCCACTGTGTTGGAGTGTCCAATATGCCTTTGCTGAAGACGAGTCTTGCGGCTAGTGAATCCATTCGCCATCGGCTGTCCTTACCTTTTGCGCTCTTTTACTCTGCAGGCCTAGCAGCGATAGTCGCGATTGGGTCCGGGTTGATGCTCCCTTCGGTAACCGCAGAACCTTGGCAAATGTCTCGCAATCCTAATACGATCGTTGCCCAATCAGAGGATGTCCCAACTGACACTGAAGAGAACGCCCCCATAGGAGAGAACGTCCCCACCGAAGAGGACGCCCCCACTCGAACTGGAACAGAAATCCCCGATCCTCAACAGTTTAGATCCCTGGAACAGGCAGATAGCAGCCTGAGTCTCTTAAGGGCAGAAGAGCTGCTTGCTCAAAGCCGCTCTGCTATTGCAGCTCAAAATTTTGACCAAGCGATCGGTCTGTTAGAAGAAGCCTTTAACGCATTTAATTTGCGCTCTAACTACTACCAAGAACTGTCTAAAAGCTTTGCAGGTATAGACAATCGCATTTCAGATAGTCTACGTAATGCCGCCCGAGCAGCCGCCCAGTCTCGCGATGAAACATCTTTCGAGCTAGCCGTTGTATACCGAGCTGCTGGTCGACCGGAGGATGCTGTAGCCCAGTTAATCCAAGTCATATCCAGCCAGAATCCCACTCGAGACTTGGGGCAACGGGCTTATAACCAGCTGTATGAGTTGGGCTTTGTCGAGACCCCTTACAATCCCAACGGAGGTTGATCGCTTAGGAGATCGATCGGAATGTAGTACAAAGAAGGGCAAATCGGGCTGCCGATTCTGGTCAAGGCTGCTGGGGCAGGCTCTCGCGATGAATTTTGCAGTCAATCTGTATTTCTCAAATCGTTAAGGGATCTATTTGCTAGGTCCTCAGACAAGATACAGTTCAGTCTGCTACTGCTCGAATGAGGCAGAGCCTGTTTAACAATCCCAATTCAAATGTCTGACTCACAATCGCACCTTTCTACGAACGACGCCGATCGCATCACTGCCAGGGTTCAAAGTCTATATGACAGCTTTCCCTTCCCTGGTGAACCGATTGCTGGTGAAGATCCCCCTGGATTTAATTGGCGATGGAGTTGGCCCCAAGCTTATTCCTTTTGCACCGGTTCCTATCCCAAATTGAAGAATCCCCGCATTCTGGATGCAGGATGTGGTTCGGGATGCGGTACCGAATATATTGCCCACCAAAACCCAACGGCAGAGAAGTGGGCTATTGATTTGAGCAGCAAAGCTCTTGAGGTTGCGCAGGAACGGTGCAGGCAATCTGAAGCCCCCCCCGTCGAATTTCGTCACCTGAGTCTATATGACGTCGATCGCCTACCTGGCCTTTTTGACTTCATCAACTGCGTGGGGGTTCTCCACCACCTCCCCAATCCAACAGCAGGGTTGAAAGCCTTGGCGGATAAGTTGGCCCCTGGAGGCATCATGCATGTCTTCGTTTACAGCGAGCTAGGACGATGGGAAATTAGCCTTATGCAAAAGGCATTGCGCCTCTTAGTGGGAAAGAATGAGACGCAGCCGATAGAATCCGTAGAGCAATTGCAGGTGGCCCTAAAAGCCGGTCGGCAGTTATTTGAGACATTGCCCGAGACCAATCGAATTGTGCAGCAGGAACGAGAGCGCTGGGCAGCCGAGAATCGCGCGGACGAGAATTTCGCCGACATGTACCTGCATCCCCAAGAGGTCGACTACAACTGCAACACCCTATTTGACTGGATTAAGACTTCAGGATTGGAGTTCATCAATTTCTCCAACCAGCAATTTTGGAATTTAAAACGCTTGCTCTCTGGAAATCCTCAGCTCCTCGAACAGGCACTGCAGTTAGAGCAGGCTCAACAGTATCGCCTGATTGAACTCCTCGATCCGGCAATTGCACACTATGAATTTTATTTGGCGAACCCTCCTATACCCAAGGTGGAGTGGACGCGGGAAACTCTCCCCTCAGCGATCGCACATCGCAGCCCCTGCCTTTGGTATTGGCCTGGAAAATCTCTACTGAATTACGCATTTGAGCCTGTCAAGCTATCCACTGAGGCATACCATCTTCTGGAGATGGCAGACGGCACTCAAACCATTGCTCAACTCTGCAGCCAACTTTCCGAGGCCCCATCAATGGCAGAACTCGGAGACTTGCAGAAGAAACAGGTCATCTTACTCGAGCCGAGTTAGTTTATACGCCTTATCGGTTTTTGTGGTTCCAAAAGGGGTCTGTTTTCCCTAAAGAAAACTTCCAATCCTGCCGTTTTGCGATCCCTCTTGATGATAAACTCCTAATGATGAGAAGCATTTAGTTAGCTTCTTTCCAGACTCAGCAAGGACTTGAAGCATTTGAGCGATTAACTTTCGTTCAATGTGTATTTTCCTTGCCGGTCTAACTGCACCGCATAAAATCAATAAGCAATTATGCTTATTGTGATATGTTAAGAGGCGGTCATACAAAGCATTTTTTTGCTCCTTGGCCATTTAAACTAACAGGCTTTTGTAGAACTTCATTGCTTCTATATAAACCTTATCCTCGATATCAAAAGATCTGCTGGTATGAGTCATCCTGATTCTGTGGCTAACGATTCATCTCGGGTTGCCGGAGAATCTGACTCAGACGGCTCAGATATTGACACTTCATCTGCTAAGCAGGTAGATGTCTCTGGGGAGTACGACAAGTTTCGACAGCGTTTACTAGTTACCACACTGATTTCTAGTTTGGTGATTGCTTTCACAATTGTGTGGTTTTATCCCATTAATGTCGTGATGAATTACGCAATTGGCTCTCTTGTTGGACTGGCATATCTTCGGATGTTGGGTCGGGGGGTAGGCCGATTGGGGCCTGCAAGTAGAAGTACCGGAAGTGCTTCGCGTCTGGGATTATTTGCAGCTCTCATCATTGTCGCTAGTCAGGTCGACTCTTTAGAGATACTGCCTATCTTCTTAGGGTTTATGACCTATAAAGCAGCTCTGTTTGTTTACGCCTTTCAAACGCTGGTTCCGACTCGGAAGACCGAGGTTCCATGATCGATTCACTAATCCAGCCCAACCTCCTGCCCTTTGCCGAGCTGGAAGTTGGCTACCACCTTTATTGGCATATCGGCAACTACTCTATCCACGGCCAAGTCTTGATTGGCAGTTGGATTGCAATCGCCATTATTCTCGGGCTGGTCGTATGGGGAACTCGTACCGTTGATCGCGTTCCGACTGGACCTCAAAACTTTCTAGAATACATTCTAGAGTTTATTGAGGGAATGGCGAAAAGCCAGATCGGAGAGAAGGAATTCAGACCCTGGGTTCCCTACATAGGTACCCTTTTCCTGTTTATCTTCGTATCCAACTGGATGGGTAATCTTTTTCCTTGGAAGATCATTACCCTGCCCGAAGGCGAGTTAGCGTCACCCACTAACGACATCAATACAACCCTGGGGCTTGCACTACTTACCAGCGTGACGTACTTTTACGCCGGTCTGCGCAAGAAGGGCTTTGGTTACTTCAAAAAATATGTAGAACCAACGCCCATCCTGCTTCCCATCAACATTTTGGAAGACCTTACCAAGCCTCTTTCCCTCAGTTTCCGTCTATTTGGAAATATTTTGGCTGAGGAGCTTGTTGTTGCAGTAATTGTTCTGCTGGTACCTCTGGTTATCCCTGTACCGCTAATGATTCTCTTCCTGTTCACGGGGGCGATCCAGGCATTGATTTTTGCAACGCTTAGTGCCAATTATATTGGTGAGGCGCTTGAGGGGCATGGCGGAGACCACGACTAATTATCGTAAATCTCTTAGCCAAATGATATGGATAGGCTCAGTATTTAGCTCGCCAATTCATTTTTCTCTCTCCATAAGTTTGTTAGTCATAAAGTCGCTAACAATTTCCGACCACGTTAACCAATCATCGCTGTTTGGCGATTGAAGTAAAGGAGACCACTTCGATGGATTCACTGACTGCTGCTGCTTCGGTTCTGGCTGCTGCTCTTGCAATTGGTATTGGAGCTATTGGCCCTGGTATCGGACAAGGTACTGCAGCTGGTAGTGCTGTAGAAGGTATTGCCCGTCAGCCTGAAGCTGAGGATAAAATTCGCGGCACCTTGCTCATCAGCTTGGCTTTTATGGAAGCACTGACGATTTATGGCTTGGTTGTAGCACTTGTACTGCTGTTCGCTAATCCCTTTGCTTAATTCGAACCAGACGCGTGGTACTCGGTTGTTGAACAAATCTCATCAACTTCTGGGTACCACTGCTTTTGATATATATAGTGCTCTTGGGAAATCATGATTCATTGGTCTTTAATCGTTGCTGCAGAGACTGTCGAACAGAAAGCAAGTCTATTTGGTTTCGACGCAACGCTGCCTATCATTGTGATCGAATTTCTGCTCCTGATGACGGTACTTAAAGGATTGTTCTTTGGCCCTTTGACTAAAGCAATCGACAATCGCAACGATTACGTTAGGAGCACTCTTGCAGATGCAAAAGTGAAACTGGCAGAGTCTGAAGCCTTAGCCGAACATTACAAGCAAGAGCTTGTTCAAACTCGTATTAAGTCTCAGACCATCATTGCCGATGCTCAGGCTGCTGCAAACGATATCCGTAATCGTAAAGTGATTGAAGCACAGCAGATAGCCCAAACCAACGTTGAAAAAGCCCGTCAAGAGGTAGAGCAGGATAGGGCGGCGGCTCAACAGTCCTTAAACGATGAAATCTCTCGTTTGAGTGACCAAATTGCAACTAAGCTTTTGGGCGCCGTTTAGGGCGACTCTGTTATAAGGAGACTCAAAAAAGATGTTTGCCTCATCTGGCGGATTTGGTATTGATTTTGACATTCTCGGTAGCAACCTTTTAAATATTTTGGTTGTTCTCGGTTTGCTAATTTATCTGGGCAAAGGCGTAATCGGCAATATCTTGGGCGAACGTAAATCTGTCATCCTTTCAGCCATCAAAGATGCAGAAGAGCAGCAAAAGGATGCACTTCTGAAGCTTACGGCACAGAAGGAGAAACTGGCTAGGGCTCAGCAAGAAGCTGAATCTATTTTGGAACAGGCTGAAACAACAGCCAAGCAGATGGAAGCGGAAATTCTCAGCCAAGCCGAGAATGATGTTGTCAAGATGAAAGCTGCAGCTGAACGAGAAATTGCTGCCGAGCAAGATCGTGCCTTGACCCAATTGCGTCGGCTGGCTGTTCGTAAAGCACTTGAGAAGGTTGAGGAAGAGTTGCCCAAACGATTGGACGACGATCTTCAGTCTCGTTTAATCGATAACAGTATTCAGCTCTTGGGAGGATAGTGAGATGGCTGGTGATATTGCCCAGAAGGTTGCTGGTCCCTACGCAGAAGCGATGCTTTCTATTGCAACTGGTCAGGAACTCATCGATCAGTTTGGAGATGATGCTCAGGGCATCCTGGCTGTGATCAAGCAAACGCCTGAATTTTCGTCCTTCCTTGCAAGTCCTTTGGTGACTGCGGAGCAAAAGAAGAGTTTGCTGACACAGTCTTTTGGAGAAGGCATTCATCCATTATTCATGAATGTGTTGATGCTCCTGATTGATCGCCGTCGTATTCTGTTCCTAGAACAAGTCTGCGAACAGTATTTGGCTCTACGACGAAAGCTTCGCAAGATTGCTTTAGCCGAAGTAACATCCGCATCTGCTCTTAATGATGGGCAGCGAGCAGCTTTGGTGGAGCGCGTCAAGCGACTGGCACAGTCCACGGACGTTGAACTCAAAGAATCTATCGATCCCGACCTGATTGGTGGTGTTATTATCCGCGTGGGCTCTCAGGTGATAGACGCCAGTTTGCGCGGACAGCTCCGTCGTCTTGCTTTCCAACTTTCTTAATTAGTTATTCACTACAGCTTTCACTGTTGACGAGGAAATCATGCCTACAATTCGCCCCGACGAGATCAGCAGCGTCATTAAGCAGCAGATCGAGCAATACAACCAAGAAGTTCAAGTTACAAACGTTGGTACCGTATTACAGGTAGGTGACGGTATTGCCCGCATTTATGGCCTCGATAAGGTTATGGCCAGCGAGCTGGTTGAGTTTGAAGACGGAACAATTGGCATTGCACAGAACTTGGAAGATGACAACGTTGGCGCAGTCTTGATGGGCGCTAGTCGTGACATCCAAGAGGGTAGCTCTGTCAAAGCTACCGGAAAAATTGCCCAGGTTCCCGTTGGTGAAGAATTAATTGGTCGTGTGGTCGACCCCTTATGTCGTCCCATTGATGGAAAGGGTGACATCAACTGCAAGGCTACTCGTCTGCTTGAGTCTCCAGCCCCCGGTATCATTGCAAGAAAGTCTGTCTGCGAACCTCTTCAGACAGGCATTACAGCAATTGACTCCATGATTCCCATCGGGCGTGGCCAGCGCGAGCTCATTATCGGTGACCGGCAAACCGGTAAGACTACCGTTGCTGTTGATACCATCCTCAACCAAGCTTCTGAGGACGTAATCTGCGTTTATGTTGCCATTGGTCAAAAGGCTTCCACCGTTGCTCAGGTAGTGGGAACTCTGGAAGAAAAAGGAGCCCTTGACTACACGGTTATTGTTAACGCTAGCGCTAAAGATGCTGCCGCACTCCAGTACCTTGCTCCCTACACTGGCGCCGCGATCGCCGAGCACTTCATGTATGAAGGCAAGCACACCTTGGTCATCTATGACGATTTGTCTAAGCAAGCGGTTGCTTACCGTCAGATGTCCCTGCTACTTCGTCGTCCCCCGGGTCGCGAAGCATACCCCGGTGATGTGTTTTATATCCACTCCCGTTTGCTAGAGCGTGCAGCAAAGCTGAGCGACGAGCTGGGCGGTGGGTCTATGACTGCCCTACCCATCATCGAGACTCAAGCGGGTGACGTTTCCGCGTACATCCCCACCAACGTTATTTCCATTACCGATGGCCAGATCTTCTTGGAGGCTGACCTGTTCAATGCAGGTCTGCGTCCTGCAATCAACGCAGGTATCTCTGTAAGCCGAGTGGGCTCTGCAGCGCAGACCAAGGCAATGAAAAAGGTTGCCGGTAAAATCCGCTTAGAGTTGGCCCAGTTCCGCGAGCTTGAAGCATTCGCTCAGTTTGCCTCTGATTTGGACGCAGCCACCCAAGCGCAGTTGGCTCGCGGACAGCGATTGAGAGAGATCTTGAAACAGCCACAGTATTCGCCCCTCTCTGTAGCGGAGCAAGTCGCTGTAATCTACGCTGGCACCAATGGATTACTGGACGATATCGATCTTGAAAAGGTTGTTGACTTCAAACAAGGCTTGATTGCATACCTAGCTAGCAATCAGCCCAAGTACGGTGAAATCATTGCTGCTGAGAAGAAGCTAACTGATGAAGCCGTAGAGCTTTTGAATCAGGCAATTGCTGACTACAAGATGACTCTTGCTGCCTAACTCTTCCACCACACTACCCTCTTAAATTGAGTCCCCTTATCAGGAAGACCTGTTATGTCGAATCTGAAGGCTATTCGCGATCGCATTAAATCTGTTAAGAACACTCGCAAGATTACTGAGGCAATGCGTCTGGTTGCAGCCGCTAAAGTAAGGCGCGCCCAGGAACAGGTAGATGCATCTCGCCCATTTGCCGATCGGCTCGCTCAGGTCTTCTTTCGCCTGCAGGCTCGCCTGCAATTGGAGAGTGTAGAATTGCCGCTGCTCGAAAGCCGCCCTGTCAATCGTGTTGCGCTCTTAGTGGTGACCGCAGACCGAGGGTTGTGTGGTGCCTACAATACCAATGCGATCAAGAAGGCAGAAGCCCGAGCAATTGAGCTTGCAGCTGATGGGATTGAATGCGATTTGTACCTGGTGGGTAGGAAGGCAAAACAGTACTTCGGACGTCGGGATTACTCTGTAGCTAAATCCTTTGATGGGTTGGAGCAGATCCCAACTGCGGCTGAAGCAAACAGTATTGCTGACGAGCTAATTACTGCTTTTCAAGCCCAGAAGGTTGACCGTGTGGAGTTGGTTTTCACGAGATTTGTCTCACTCATCAACTCACGCCCCGTCTTGCAAACCTTGTTGCCTTTGACGGAAGAGCTTGCTTTAACTGACGATGTATTTAAGATGCTTGTCAAGCAGGGCAAGTTTGAAGTGGAACGGGACCAAGTCGATGTGGACCTGACTGAGCCGCCTCAAGACATGATTTTCGAGCAAGATCCTGTCGAAATACTTTCCTCTTTGCTTCCTCTCTATGCTGATAGTCAGCTATTGAGAGCGTTGCAGGAGTCGGCCGCTAGCGAGCTCGCCTGCCGAATGACTGCCATGAACAATGCCAGCGACAACGCCAAAGAGCTGATCGGAAAGTTGAATCTTGGCTATAACAAGGCTCGTCAAGCTAGCATTACTCAGGAGATCCTTGAGGTTGTTGGTGGTTCCAGCGCTGTATAGGCAGTGTGGATAGCTGATAACTCTCTAGCAATTAACTTCTCAATCATTTTTGATCGTGTTGAAAAGAGACTCAAGTTTACTCTTGAGTCTCTTTTATACGTATTGTATCCAATCAAATTAATTTGCTCTTGAAACTGCTAAATGTTTGAAATTGATAGCAATGGCTGCTGGGAAATTCCCTGAGGAGGTTATATTGCTTTCCTTTGATTGGGTAGGGAATAGCATCTAAAATCCACTCAGCTAGATTAAATGAACAGAGCCCATTCTGAGTTGCACATCTGAATACCGACGCAGATTCCCATCAAATTCTGGTGGAGTGCTCTAGCCTACATCTGAAGTGTCAGAACGCGAGAGAATATACATTAAGTGGTGTAATAAATTTTGCATCCTTTGCATAAGACCGAATCATGAATTTCCAATCAACACAGTCTCACTCTTGGGCATGAACGTTAAAACCATTTCGACTACTCCGTACAGCGACCAGAAGCCCGGTACTTCAGGTTTACGAAAGAAAGTACCTGCTTTTCAGCAACCCAACTATCTAGAAAACTTCGTTCAAGCCATTTTCGATAGTCTTGAAGGTTATCAGGGGGCCACCCTTGTGGTGGGCGGAGATGGTCGTTACTACAATCGCGAAGCGATTCAAATTATCCTCAAGATGGCGGCCGCCAACGGTTTTGGCAAAGTATTAGTCGGCCAAAACGGTATCCTCTCTACTCCTGCAGCCTCCTGTCTGATCCGTAAATATGGCGCATTTGGCGGGATTGTCCTCTCCGCTAGCCACAACCCCGGTGGTCCTAAAGAAGATTTTGGCATCAAGTACAACATCGGCAACGGTGGCCCTGCCCCGGAGAAAGTGACCTCCGCCATTTTCGAGCACACCAAGACGATTGCGGAATACAAAATTGCTGAGACAGCTGATATCGACCTGAACGAAATTGGTCCGACTCAAATGGGGACCATGGCCATAGATGTAGTGGATTCTGTCACTGACTATGCAGAGCTAATGGAGTCTTTGTTCGACTTCGATAAAATTCGTCAACTGCTGACCGGCGGTAAATTCCGCATGTGTATGGATTCTATGCACGCAGTTACTGGTCCCTACGCCACTGCCATTTTTGAAGGAAAATTTGGGGCCCCCATCGGCACAGTGCTGAACGGTGTTCCCAAAGAAGACTTCGGAGGTGGTCACCCCGATCCAAACCTGGTATATGCCCACGATTTAGTAGACATCTTGTATGGGCAGGATGCACCTGACTTTGGGGCGGCATCCGATGGCGATGGCGATCGCAATATGGTCTTGGGGCGGCATTTCTTTGTGACTCCCAGCGACAGTCTGGCAATTTTGGCTGCCAATGCCAAATTGGTACCTGGCTACAAAGATGGCTTGGCGGGGGTTGCCCGCTCGATGCCCACTAGTGCAGCCGTCGATCGCGTCGCCGAAAAACTAGGTATTAGTTGTTATGAAACACCTACGGGCTGGAAGTTCTTTGGAAACTTGCTGGATGCAGGTAAGGCTACCCTCTGTGGGGAAGAGAGCTTCGGGACAGGCTCTAACCACGTGCGCGAAAAGGATGGTTTGTGGGCGGTCCTGTTTTGGCTAAATATCCTGGCAGAAACCGGTAAATCCGTTGAGGAACTGTGCAAAGAGCACTGGGCCACCTACGGGCGCAACTACTACTCCCGCCACGATTACGAAGCCGTCGATATTGCCCCTGCCGAGCAATTAATGGATCGACTGCGCGGCATGCTCACCGATCTCCCTGGCAAAGAGTGGGGACCTTACACCATCGCTACCGCCGATGACTTTAGCTACACCGACCCTGTGGATGGCAGCATCTCCCAAAAACAGGGGGTACGTATTGGGTTTACAGATGGCTCTAGGATTGTCTTCCGTCTCTCTGGAACAGGTACGCAAGGGGCGACATTGCGGCTGTACCTAGAGAGTTACGAGCCTGACCCATCTAAACACCATCTCGATCCTCAGACAGCTCTGGCCTCTCTGATTGCATTGGCAGATAAGCTGGCTAAAATCCGCGAGTTCACGGGTCGCGAGAAGCCCACAGTGATCACCTAGAATCACATCACGTTCACTCAAATAACCCCCCTACCCAAACATGGGCAGGGGGTGGCCAATTCTAGGCCGTTTGAACTTTCTGGCAGGTCCCCAAGCAGGGCTAGCCTGCAGACTCTATGCACCCAAATCCGCCATAGCCCGCACCACATCTCCACGGGTGACGATCCCTGCTAGCTTTCCTTCCGCATCCGTGACCAGCAGGCTATTGACCTTTTTGGCAGATAATTTTTTGGCTGCTTCAGGTAACGTGCAATCTAAGGGAACGGAGAGGGGGCGATCGCTCATGACATCCCCAACCGTTTGACCAAACACCTTATGCAGTTCCTTGTCATGGGCACGGGGATTTTTCAGGTAGATGGCCAAGTCCAGAAACATAACAAACGGTCGGGGGGAAAGGCCCGACTCCCGCTGCATCAAGTCGGACTCGGACAGCATACCTACCAAAGCACCATCAGCATCCAGCACCGGTAAGCCACCAATCCGCTTCTCGGCCAACACTTCCACTGCCTCCTGCAACGGGGTCTCGGGAGTAACGCAAATGGGGTTTGATGTCATTACGTCTGCAACGGTTGGGGTCATTCGGACTGCTCCGGTTCACGTTCTTCGATCTTAATGGCTGGGACCGGTTGCCTTCCCAGCACCGACATATACTGATACCCTCAGAGCTCATTTGCCAAGGCAATCTCAAGAGGTTTGGGAAAAGGATAAGTCAACTCTAGTTCACCAGGGGGACATGGTGGTGCGTATAAGTCGTCTGCCCAAAGTTGCTCACGTCAAGCGGAAAGCCTAGCCAAGCGTTCTGAGCGATTGAGATCGAGGAATTCCACAATGGGAAAACCTTTGAATGAGGAAGTTATTGACTCGAACAACTCGTCCAGCGTCTCTGACACCTAGGCTCGTTCCATCATGGCTCTCACCATCACTGTCAGGGGGACTCTCTTCTACAAAATGTTCAAACATGGTGGCTAGCACTCGGCATCAATCTCCTGCTCACAAGTCCGAATCACCTATAATTAATTTATTCATAAAACTTCATCAATTCCATGCTCTTCGATCCTCTGGCCCCTCAGTTTGTCCGCGTTGCTTTCCCCATGAGCTTGTTTTTTGCTGTGGTGTGGGGACTGATGTTCAAAGACATGTTAGAGAACGAAGTTACCTTCTGGAATGCCAACCGCGAGACTCAGACTGCGGTGGACTATCGCAAGCCAAGAATTTTCTTCACCTACGCCATCACCAGCCTGCTACTGGTGATATTCTCCATTTACTCGTTCATTTTTCTTGGATTTCCCTTTAATTTGGGGGCTGCAATATCTATCGTCATGGTGGCCTTCCCTGCCATTCTGATTTGGGTACAGTTGGGCTCGCTGCTACGCGAGTTGGTGGAAGGAGGTTCGAAAGCTCTCGACATCGATGCCCCTCTCGATGAACAGTAGGGCCACTTCGGTTTGCGAGACAGAAGGTAAGTCTTTCGATCGCGTTCGCCGTTTTCCAAGGCTCACAGTTTCGAGACAAAGGATGCTGCGGACCTAGGTCTGCAGTGCTATCAAGAATTAACTCAGTGAAGATGCCATTGCACCCGACCTGAGAATGGCCGCTAATCAGTCAACCAATTCAGCAACTGTCGGCAAGCACCCCAAGAAATAGGGTAGGGGGTTCGGACCTTCGGCGCTAGCTAAAACACCGATCGTGCCTGGCCCAACGTGGTTGCCAGAGCCCTCCAATGTAATCGTGACGCTATTGCCAGCGGTTATCGCCTCATCAAAGGTGACTTCGATGAGCCCAACACCATCCCGTTCTACAGTTGTCGCTGAAATTGAAACAGTTTCACCTTGAACCGTTGCTATGGCAGATTCCGTGTTGAAGTCCATGCCGGAAGATCCAGCAACAGGCTTAAATGTAACTGTTCGTAGGGCTTCGTCAGCATTTTCTGGAAGGGTAATGTCGAAAGTGTAGCGTTCTTTCATCCCGACGGATGCTTGGGATGTGTTGGTTAGGAGTGGGTATTGACTAAAGGCTATGCGATCTCCACTGAACACAACTGCGCTAACAGCTCAAGTCAGAGTCGTGCTGGCGAGAGCAACAGCTCCAAGGGCTGCACTAGTTTTTGAGAACCAGACCAATGGATGTACGTTCTTGTGTCTACCAAATCTCAATGGTAAGTACGCTAGCAAGTCTCCAAAAAGTTGATTAATATACTAATAACTATTAATATTCTGATGATTTATACATAATATTTTTGTTCCCGTATTGTCGATCTGGTATAGATATTTAAAGGAGATGAATGACATTAAGTCTTGGCCTGGTTGGACTTAGAGAGATTCTTGCAATGACTGGCTTTGAGATACTTAATCCAAATGGTGGATATAAGAGAGTGTTGTTAATATCAATTGGATTTTGATCGCTTAATTCAAATGGTGGATACAACGAACCGTGACAGTGTTTGTCTGCATGTCCGATGATTCGACACAAACAGCAAATTCAGACGAAAAGCACTACCACCCAATTCCACCAGGGGGTTGGCCTGATGAAGGGGCCTGAGGGGCGAAACGGTCGCTGTGGGGCCTCGATTCAGATTGACAATGTAGCGGTATCGACAGGCTAGACGTGACAATGGAGCTGGGGATATTTCAGATAGCACGGCGGACCTCATGCCAATGGGATTGCCCGGTTTCTGAAATCCCCCAAGTGGCATTCCCGCTGCAGTAGACCTTTGCCCCACCTGTTGAACTGAATGAGCATCCCCTGGACAGATGAATCCCTAACCTTTACTCCTGCTACGCCAGCGGCGGATGCGATTCCCCTCACGTTTGCGTTTCCCAATACCTATACCATTGGCATCACTAGCCTGGGCTATCAGGTAGTGTGGTCAACCCTAGCGTCACGCTCCGACTTAGCCGTAACAAGACTCTTTACTGATGGTCAGGATCGCCGATCGCTCTCTCCAGAATTGTTAGGGGTATCGGTGTCGTGGGAATTGGATTACGTCAATATTCTGGACCTGCTAGAAAACCTGCAGATTCCGATTCACAGTAGCGATCGCACCGACGAGCACCCGCTGATCTTTGGTGGCGGGCCGGTGATGACTGCAAACCCGGAGCCGTTCGCCAATTTCTTTGACGTGGTGTTGATGGGGGATGGGGAAGAACTGCTGCATGACTTTATTGATGCTTACCGGCAGGTGAGAGGGAGCGATCGCCTGACCAAGCTGCGGCACTTATCTCAAGTGCCGGGCATCTATATTCCCGCTTTGTACAATCCGCAATACGAGGAAGCAAACGGCCCTATTTCGAGTTGCGTACCGCTGTATGACGAGGTGCCCGCCACCGTGCAGAAGCGCACCTATCGCGGCAATACCCTCTCCACTTCGACGGTCGTTACCCCCCACGCTGCTTGGGAAAACATCTACATGGTAGAGGTGGTGCGCAGCTGTCCGGAGATGTGCCGATTCTGTTTGGCCAGTTATTTGACACTGCCGTTTCGGGTGGCGAATTTACCGGAGGGGTTGATTCCGGCGATCGAGCGGGGGCTGGCATTTACCAATCGGCTGGGGCTATTGGGGGCGTCAGTGACGCAGCACCCGGAGTTTGATGATTTGCTGACGTATTTAGACGGCGATCGGTTTGAGGATGTGCGGATTAGTTTGGCCTCTGTGCGGACAGGGACCGTGACCGAACGACTGGCGTCCGTGCTCACCCGACGGGGTAGCCAGTCGATTACGGTGGCAGTGGAAAGTGGCTCCGAGCGGCTGCGGGAGATTATTAATAAGAAGCTGCAGAATGACGAGATATACCATGCAGCTGAGGCGGCACAGGCGGGGGGGCTCAAAAGCATTAAGTTCTATGGAATGGCGGGGTTGCCATTTGAGTCCGATGGGGATTTAGAGGCCACGGTAGGGATGTTCAAACGGCTGCGGAAGGCGGCCCCTAAGTTGAGATATTCCTTTGGGTGCAGCACGTTTGTTCCCAAAGCCCATACCCCATTCCAGTGGTACGGCGTTGAGAAGGCGGCGCAGAAGAAGCTCAAGTCGCTGCAAAAGCAGCTGCGGCCATTGGGGGTGGAGTTTCGGCCCGAAAGTTATAACTGGTCGGTGATTCAGGCGCTGATTGCTCGGGGCGATCGCCGGGTGGGTCGTGTTTTGGAACTGGCGCGAGGGTTTGGGGATTCGCTGGGGAGTTACAAGCGGGCCTTTAAGGAGTTGAAGGGGGAATTGCCGCCGCTGGCGTACTACGTCCACGACAATTGGGACCCCGAGGTGCCGCTACCCTGGTCCCATCTTCTGGGCCCCTTGAGTCAGGAGCGGTTGTTGCAGCATCGGGAGGAGGCGATCGGTCTTGGCGAAGGCTGACTGTAAACAATTACTTCAGGCGATCGGCAGATTGAAAAGGAGAACGGTGGATTTGCTGCCAAGTTTGTTCTTGCGAGACAAGATAAGCTTGTGCGCTTCGGGGATTCAATCAGAAGGGGTGACGCTAGAAAGTCATATTGCATTGTTTCGCGACCCCACTAATCAGGAGCGGCGGTTTATTCCCCTGCGGCTGGATGATGCGCCGATTAAATTACTCAATCAGATAAAGAGCCTGAATTGCCCTATCCTAAAAGCTGCGACTTACTCATCCACAGCCACCGCCTCAATATCCACCACCTGACTGCTAGCCGCCGAACCAGCCCCCGTAGACTTCTGAGTCTCAGCCTGCCCTTCTTCCACATCCCCCTCCGGATTCAACTGATTCCCCCACCACAACTGCACTAACTCCGACAGCAGCAGTCCCAACAACACCACATCGTCAATCTCCCCCACCCCAGGAAAAAACGACGGCACAATATCAATCGGGCTAACCAAATACACCAACACCCCCGCAATCACCCACTGACGAGTGACAGGATTGCGGATCCCTTGGCGAAACCAACGATACAGAGGAAAAGAGGGGCCTTTCATAACACTCCCCGAGCAAGATTGACCAACGCGCGATCGCTCACGCGGTTCGGTATCCATTCTGGCAGCAGTTTCGCCCCCATATGCCGATAAAAGGCGATCGCCTCCTCGTTATCCCGATACACGTACCACTCCAACCGCCCTGCATCCCGCTCCACCGCCGCCCGCGCCAGTCGAGTCAGCAACGCCGACCCAAATCCCTGCCGCCGATAATCTTCAGCAATCAGCAGGTCATCCAAATGGATCCCCGCCTGCGTCAAAAACGTCGAGTAATTGGCAAAAAACGTCCCTATTCCACAAATTGTTTTTCTAGCCTCCGTCACTACCACCTCCAACGCAGGTGGCGATTGAAATACGGCTCGCGAAAGCTCCGCCTCGCTCAAATGAAATCGATCCAGCAAATCGTGAAACTGCGCATTCCCCCGCAGCAAACTGAGGATAGAGGTCAGATCTTCAAACTGCGGCGATCTCACCTCCTGCTTCGCCTCCCTTTCCGCTAATTCAGTGAGGTCGCCACCCGTCACGCGGCATAGACAGCGGTGTCCCAGTTGCTCTGCCCCAATGCGCTGGTAAAACTCAATCGCAGGGGTATTCCAATCTAGCACCGCCCATTGCAACCTAGATCCCTTCCGCTCTAGCACCAACTGCGCCAGCCTGCTCAACAACGCTTTTGCAATTCCTTTGCGCCGGAACTCGGACCGCACGAACAAATCTTCTAAATAAATCCCTGGCTTACCCTCAAAAGACGAATAGGTGGGAAAAAACAACGCAAACCCCGCCGCTTCGCCATCCAAATCCGCCAGCAACACTTCAGCCACTGGGCGATCGCCAAACAGCGACCCATGCAGCATCTCCAGAGAACCCGTCACCTCGTGGGCTAAACGCTCGTACTCTGCCAGCGTTTGAATTAGCCGAAAGATCGCGGGGGTGTCGCTTGGTGTCGCAGAACGGAGGGTAAAGGCAGCCAATGGAATCCAAGCAAGAGGGTCCTAGCCAGTGTAATCGCAACATCGCGGCAAGCGACTCTGTGCCGAGCAATGCCATCTCTACGACATAGTGCTAGAAAATCGAATCGTAGCTGCTTCCGCTGACGTCACCTCTTGCCCCAGCCCCAACCAACCATCCCCCTTCAAAACCAGCTCCTCCCACCGAACGAAGACAGCGGGGGCATTGGCGGACATGTAAACATAGGTTCCGTTGGTGCTGCGATCGACCAAATAAAACTTGTTGCGCCGGAATTCGATGCGGGCGTGGTGGCGAGACGCTAAATTGCTATCGATGGTCAGATCGTTATCGGTATCCCTTCCAACTGTAAGGGTCGGATGTTGGCGATCGGCGATTGCCTCTAGGTCCTCAACCTGCAGCGTTAGCTTGGGGGATAACGTCGCAGTTGGCTGGGCTAAAAACTTAGCGACTGTCAGTCCCTCTTGCTTCCAAATGATTTCGCACACATCCACCCGTTCTCGCTTGCCTTTGACGTACAGGCGGTCCACCTCCCGTATTTGGAGTGGCCAAGCAGAATCGAGAGCCGCAATCGTTGCTTGGGTGGTCAAAATTTGATCGATCTTCGCAGTCTCTCCCAATCGGGAGGCCACATTCACCGCATCTCCAAATACATCTCCGCCTTCGCGAACCACATCCCCCTGATTGAGGCCAACCTTCATACCCGAACGAATTCCACCCGCTCGAAAATAATTGGAAAGCTGACGCTGAATTTCCATCGCAGCCTGACAGGCATCTTGGGGACATTCGAACACTGCCAACACCCCATCCCCAAGCATCTTGACCGTACAGCCCCGACATTCCTGCACGATCGCCACGATCTGCAGCAGCGATGCACCAATGGTTCGCTGAGCCTCCTGATTCCCCAGAGTTTCGTACAGTGACGTACTGTCACACACATCGGCAAATAAGACTGTGAGGGGTTTGCCCACGGCTTGTATTCACACAACAGGTTTGCGGTCTAGATGGCGGCCACAGCTGACCTCTGGTTATCGTTCCCCGAGACAGCATTTGGATGCCAGCCGTTAGCAACCTTATAGCAAGGTTTCCAACTGCCAAATTTTTCCATTGGGAAGCTTTGTAAACCGTGTAAACGACAACAGCATCAGTGGTAGTGGGTACTGCCCCAGTCGATCTCCTCAACTGGATCGTCGCCAGTTCTCACCTGAGAACCACCTTAAAGCGATACGAGCGATCGCTCACCGGACCTTTAACGAATGTAGATAGAACCTTTGGTTAACTCTCAGCCAGACCTCGTTTACTGATAAGCGTCAGGGAAATAAGGAATTCGAAATCCCTCACACCACATCGGAGATTTCATCATGAACGCTTTCAAAACTCTGTCTTCCGCCACCTTCGCGATCGCAGCTGTTGCCGTAGTTGCCGCTGCAGCCCCCGCTCCTTCTAACGCTTCCATTCTCGAAACCCTCGACCGCCTCGAATCTCAAGGCACCAGCAAAAATTCTGGCGCTTCCCGCAAAAACTTCCGGCCCGAGTTTCTCCAAAAAGTAAACAGCGCCTCCTCTAGCAGCGAGTCTGGCGTCTACAACAAAAACTCTCGCCCCAAGTTCCTGCAAACGCTTAATGACGCAGGCAGCAGCAGCGAGTCTGGTGTCTACAACAAAAACTTCCGACCCGAGTTCCTACAAAAAGTCAACGAAGCGTCCACCAGTAGTGAGTCTGGTGTCTACAACAAAAACTTCCGACCCGAGTTCCTACAAAAAGTCAACGAAGCGTCCGCCAGTAGCGAGTCTGGTGTCTACAACAAAAACTTCCGTCCCAAGTTCCTCCAAACTCTCAATGACTCGGGCACCAGCAGCGAGTCCGGAGCCTATTAACTCAAGCACTAGCCCGTTCCCATTGAGTCTTTCACTTCCCACGCTAAACAGCGCCTTGCCCACTGCGGCAGGGCTTTTTCCTAGGGTATGCAGGACCGTTGTTGACGATCGCTCATTCTCCCCCCACCAATCTCCAACTCTGCATGACCGCAGATGCAAGAATCAAGATAGCCTCACGAGCTATTCCACTATCCTTCTCGCCAGTCCGCGCCTGTTTATGGATGTCATTCTTTGCCACGAAACTGCTGATTTTGACGCCCTCGGTGCAGCGGTGGGGGCAGCGCACTTGTACCCTGGGGCCAAAATTGTCCTCACAGGCGGAGCACACCAGCCGGTGAAAGAATTTTTGGCTCTGCACCGAGACGAATATCCCCTCATCGAAATACGATCGGTGGACGAGAGATCGCTCCATCGCATTGTGTTAGTGGACGTACAATCCCCTCAAAGATTGGGAAAAGCTGAGTCTTGGGTCTACCGCGAAGACGTGGAAGTGCATGTTTTCGACCACCACCCCAACCCCAAGCAGCCAGATTACCAACCCAAGGTTTGGTGTGTAGAGCCAGTAGGGGCCACTTCCACATTGATGGTAGAACGATTGCGACAAACAGACATCGAGCTAAGTCCTTTTGAGGTCACGGCACTAGCATTAGGGATTCACGTCGATACAGGCTCTCTTACCTTCGGCAATAGCTCTCCTCGGGACGCAGCTGCTCTGGCCTGGTTGATGGAGCGGGGGGTGAATCTTGATGTGCTATCGACCTATATCGATCGCGGTCTCACCCCAGATCTGCAAGAGCTACTAGCCCAAGGGCTGGACACCATTAGCCAAATTAGCGAGATGGTCTCTGGTTATCGACTGGCGGTGTGGGCAGTACAAAGCGATGTCTATTTGCGGGGACTCTCGGGCATTGTAGAGCGGCTAATGGAGCTGACGGACCTAGATATCCTGGTGGTGATAGCCCACCAAGGCAAGCGCATCAGCATCATCGGGCGATCGATGCATGACTTTGCTCAACTGCAAACAGTGATGCAACCCTACAGCGGCGGCGGTCATCCTCGAGCCGCATCAGCCTCCCTGAAAGCTGAGGACCTTCATGTCAGCGATCTGGAGGGACTAGAAACACTGGCCGCAGACATTCGCAACCGCTTGCGTGATCGGATTCCTCACCCGGTCACTGCATCGGAGTTGATGTCCTCCCCCGTGCGCACCATTCGGCCGGACATCACCATCAACGAAGCCCAGCGGGTGCTGCTGCGGTACGGCCACTCTGGACTATCGGTGGTCAACGAAAGTGGCGAGTTGGTGGGGGTCGTTTCCCGTCGAGATTTGGACCTAGCTTTGCACCACGGCTTCGGTCACGCTCCGGTGAAGGGATACATGACCCATCCCGTTTACTTCATTCAACCGCAAACCTCTTTGGCAGAGATTCAGAATTTGATGTTGAAGCGGGATATTGGCCGATTGCCTGTCATCGATCGCGGCGAGTTGGTGGGCATCGTCACCCGAACGGACGTACTGCGGCAACTGCATGACTTGCATCCTACCGAACAACCGTCGGTACAGGTGCGCGATCGCCTGCAGGTCAAGCTGCAGCAGATGCTTCCCGATCGCTACTGGGACATTTTGAATAAAGCTGCAGACGCAGCGGATCGCATGAACCTGCAACTGTACGTAGTGGGGGGCACAGTCAGGGATATGTTGCTCGATCGCCCCACGGACGACCTCGATTTAGTGGTAGATGGACGTCACCCCATTAGTATGAGCGATGAAGAACCGGAGGGATGGGGGGTGAAGCTGGCCCGAGTGTTGCAGGAGGAGTACCCCGAGACCAAACTGGAAATTCACGGCAAATTTCAAACGGCCGCCCTCACTTGGCCGGACGGCCTTTGGATCGACATCGCCACCGCCCGCACCGAGTTTTACCCGTATCCTGCAGCCGCCCCGGAGGTATCTGCCAGTTCAATCCAACAGGATCTCTATCGACGAGATTTTTCTATCAATGCTCTTGCCCTCCGGCTCAACGGCCCGCAGGCGGGGGAAATTCTGGATTTCTTTGGTGGTCTGGAGGATTTAGACCGAAAGCTGCTGCGGGTTTTACATCCCAATAGCTTCGTCGAAGATCCCACCCGCACCATCCGGGCAGTACGTTTTGCCGTGCGTCTCGGTTTCGAACTGGACGATCGCACCCGCGAATATGCCTTGGCTGCTAGCCGACTGGTGCGTGGAAAACAGTTACCTGGGGTGACCTTGGAACAAGGGCCTCGCCTTAAGCAAGAGCTGTATTACTTGCTCGAGACCCAAAACTGGCGGCAGGGCTTGCAAATGCTCGATCGCCTCGAAGCGTTCCATTATCTGCACCCCGATCTTCGCCTCACCCCAACGTCCTTACCTAGGTTGCGGCGGGTGGGAGCCTGGGCGTATTACTTTGCCCGTCGTTTTCGGGAAGTCAACCAGCGGCACATCTGGCAGCTCAGACTAGAGTCCTTACTATTGCAATGCGATCGGGCCGCGGAAGCAGCAACGTACCTCGATTGGACTCAGGAGGGGCTACAGCGTCTGAAGCACTTTGTAGAGTGTCGGGATACGTTCCTATCTGAACTCTCAGCTGGATCCCCCCCCAGCGCAGTAGCTCGACTCTGCGATCGCCTCTCTGTAGCGGATGTCATTCTCTTGGCAGCCTCAATGCCAGCTTGGCTGCGCAGGCAGCTGTGGCAATACTTGTCTGGCTGGCGGCAACAAAAAGCCCCCATCAACGGACACGATCTCAAACAGTTGGGATATCGCCCCGGTCCTGGCTTCAGAAATATTCTGCAAGCGATCCGAGATGCCAATCTCGATGGGAAGCTCCAAACCCGGGAAGAGGCGATCGCTTTTGTACTCAATCGTTTTCCCCAAAAGGACTCGAAGTCTTAATTCGAGTCCGGTCATTTCTCAAATCAACATCGGCGATCGAGGCTTGCTAAATCGCAAGGTAACTTGACGGTCGCCACACAAATGACTCTACCGGCGATCGACAGAGTCATTTGTAGGTTCGTTTTAGGTTCCCGTATAGTGCGGAAACGAGGGGGAACACTTACAGCAATTCAGAGCCCTGCTCAACCTAGCCAGACTATTCACCTTTCCGAATTGCAGTTGCCATCTTGCGAAATGCATCGAGGCTGCTGTCCTTATTCCGACGAACGGATACCTCAGGAGACATCGACATCGAAACATAAGGACCGGATTTCCCCGCTCTTGAAGCAGTCGTACCAAACTCCTTCAATGACTCCGATACTTTCACACCAGGAGCGAAAGGCGCGATAACAACTGGAATTTTAACTTCTTCTTTCTTCGGCGCAAGCGCAGAAGGAATTCCTGTCGGCTTCTCAGCCTCGGGAGTGATAACTTTCTTAGTTGCATCAACGACAGCTTCAAATTCCAGTGGCTTGTCGGGCTCGGCAACGTTGGGGAAGCTTCGACGAACGGTTCTTGGAGTGCGCATGTACTCCACGTTCCCCAAGGAAATTGCCTCATCGGGCTCTAAGAAAAATGCCTTTTTTGGCTGCTCTGGGGCCGCGCTGGCTGCCACTTGTCCGGCTTCAGCTGCAGCAGGGGCCTCTCCGCCACCTGTAAGTTTTTCCACAAAGCTGAGGATTTTTCCGAAAAATCCACCACTGGTAGCAGCCTCGCCCAATAGTGGTGCTTGTGCTCCACCTGGGGCGCTCGGGACTTTTCCGGGAACGGCGGCGGGAGTGGATGCAAACGTTGGAGCAGCAGGAGTAGCAGCAGGAGCTGCAGTTGGGATTGTAAATTTAGTTGGGGGTTGATAAGGAAGAATAACGGGCTTTTTGTAAACAGGTGCGATCGTCTTTGGCTTCTCTTGTGTGATGGATGCGTTCAGAACAGAAGCCTTCCCAGCATCGCTACTGGCTGGTCCGCCAAGGAGTTCGAACATATAGGAGAACCCTGCATTAGAACTCAGAGCATCTGATTTATAGCCCCGGATGTAAGGAACCGTATCGCTACCGAACGTCGACTTAAATTCATCACTGTCTACGAAAAAGTCAACCAAGGCATCGAAGCCGCCTCGATCCATGATTGCAGTACCAGCCAACATTTCGGCATAGCTGTTGGGGGCTCTACCCAGGAAATGCTTGTATCCCAGCTCGATCTGGCGGAAGCGGGGGCAATCACAGAATCGTTTTACATATAGCGCAGACTTGCCCAATGCGCGCACAAATTCGCTGACGCTCAACTCTCCGTTCCTGAGCCGAGACTCGAGGGCGATCGGTCGCTCGCTGTCCATAATGTGGACGTTGCCCAGCACTTGGCGGTAGATGGCCCGAATAACGACCTCAGTATCAGCGTTCGATTGACCCGGCCATCGCTCCAAGGGGTCGGAAGTCTCGTACAGGCTGAGTCCCAACCGTGACGTCGATCCAAAGTTCATTCGGTGCTACTCCTAGTAACAACAATGTAAAAACGATGTGAATTATGTAGCCGACATGGATAACAGCTTTTTAATGGCAAGAACAAATTCAGCAACAACCAAACAAACCTCTACGCAATCCCATCGCTAAAGTGAAAACGCGGTAAAGAAATGTAAAACGCTCACCAATTTGCTCCCCCTATGCTCACACATTGAGCGCAACTCTCTGTCTGAAGTTCGGGCGTCTGTGCCAAAGCTTAACTATATTAAGCTACATACTAAAGGCTAGGCCCCTCAAACGCCAGTCCCGGCAAGGACTGCTTGAGCCATAAGTAGCGAGGTTTCAACAGCCATATTAGCTTCTCTAAGGTCGGGACCATTTCTTGAGCCTGATGCAGGCATCATGCAGACTGTGACAAAACTGAGAGCCTTTCAGACGTTCGGCAGAATTTTCTCATAATTGATGCCCCTCGCCGCCATTTATTCTTGGGTTGACGTCCGTTGTCAGACTATCTCATGCAATTTAGGACTAATGCTGATGGGCAATGGAGTTGGGATGGAAGGGGGACTCTAATGTTTCAAATGAAATCCCTGTCCGCTGCAGCCAGTCTGCAATGGGTCGATCGCATTCCACCCAGATGACTCCATCCGGATCGATTTGAATCGGACGGTGCCAATTGCCCAAATGGTGTGCGATGCGACAGCTCTCCACAGGGGATTGGGGATGAATTTTGAGTAGAGGCTGCGATCTCGCTTTGACAATAATCTGTCTGTCAGCCTCCCGATACAGACACTGACCGTCCGCCAAAACGGTACCTCGGGGTAGAGCCAAAAACAGCTCTGTCCCAGCATCGCTCGTGACCCGCTGTCGGGCTTTGCGGCGTTCGTGCCAATCTAGCCAGACCGCTTCAGTCGGCCTTCCCTCGTTTGCCTCTTCCTGCGGGAGCGCGGTGATGGTGGTGGAGAATTCCGACATTATCTCCCCAAAAATTGACCGATATCTTCACGCACTTGGGACAGAAGTAGCTCGGTTGAGAGACGGACACGATCGGTTTTCAGGGTGAGATTGAGCTTAGCTGCGTAAGGGGTGGGCCAGATATTGGGATTGCAGAACACTTCTAGAAAAAATCCTTCTGTATTGCGGAATTCAACCGCTGGCTGAGGGGATTTAGGATCGGTAGCCACCGTTTTGAGGCGCTTTACCAGTGTATCGAGGGCTCGATTGAGCTCGACAGCGGTTGAGTGAGGGCAATTAAAGCTGATGGACCCTGTTTCTAGGTGCAGCGTCAGCTGGTCAGGCACAGCTTGAATGGGAGTCATTGGGGGCGTCGGGATTGGGTTAGACATGGGGGGGCAAGAAAATAGTCTGACAGAATAGAAATAGCGCAGCCATTTGAGGAGTTATGGAAACTAACAGCTTATTGCGACAACTCTTAATGATGGGAATTGGTACGACGAGTGTCGTAATGGAGCAGTTTAACAAGGCGGTGGACGAGTTAGTCCAGAATGGCAGCCTAGATCCCGAAGCTGCTCGACAAATGGTTGAGAAGGTGATGGCACAATTTCGGACCGACCAGGAGACCATCGAAGCCACCCTGCAGCGGCAAATACGTAACGCGATGCAGGATTGGGGAGTACCTCGCCAGGCGGAAATGGACGAACTGCGGGGACGGCTGGATCGCCTAGAGCGGCAGGTACGGGCTTTGGAAGATCGCCTGTCCCTTTAGCCTGATTCAGTAGGGGGACTCGCAGTCATTCACCTGCTGTATCGCCAAACGATTGGCTGCATCAAGCGCAGTAGAAGCCTTGATGCCCTGTCGTTGCCCCACTTGAGCAAGCAGGAACAAAAGCTGACCTAAGGCCTTTTCCTTGTCCTCATCGTTTCCTTCAACAGCCAGTCGCAAGCAAGATAGCTGCTGCTGAATCTGCTCGAACAGAGATTGTAGGTCGCCGTTAAGACCTGGGGTCTGGTCTGTCTTTTTAGCGATTTTGGTGGCGGCTAATAACGGGGGAAACGTGTCTGCATAGCCGGTCACTGTGTCCAATAGCGTTTCAGTGGATTTCTCGTCAGATTTAATTTCTTCCCAGCGCTGTTTGACTGCAGCGACATCTGTCGGTCCTGCGGTCGGTCCAAACACGTGGGGATGGCGACGAATCAGTTTGCTAGAAATCCCCTCTGCCACTTCGGCCAGGGAAAAGTCTTGGGTTTCGCTAAAGATCTGGGACTGCAACACTACCTGCAGCAATAAATCCCCCAGCTCTTCCATCGCATGAGCTGTGTCACCGCTGCGGATGGCGGCCACCGCCTCGTAAGCTTCCTCCACGATATAAGGGGTTAGGGATATAGGGGTTTGGGCTCTATCCCACGGGCAGCCTGTGGGCGATCGCAATGTTGCCACAATCTCCATCAGATTGCCGACCGCTGCCGACGACGGTGAGCCAGACATCGGAATGAGTACGTGCACCCAGCAAGACCCAGTAGATCGCTCTGAAAAGAAATGGGTCTCAACCTGCGAAAGCGAGGTCTCGATCGCCGTGACATTGGAATTGGATTCAATAAGGACAACCGGAAGGTTTAACGGCAGACAATGACTGAGAATGGGGTATGCCTGCTGCCAGCGATCGCTCGTGCAGTGGGTCAATAAGGTTGTTTGATTCTTATAAGAAGCTTCGGCGGGAATGTTGCCAACCCGCAGGTCATAAATCTGAATCACTCAAGAAACCCAGGCACGATCTTCAAAATCCCAAAGCTGAGCCAGCTGGTCGGTATCGATAAAGTTCAGCCGCAGTAGAATCATCAGTAACGGTCCCTGTTCGCGCTCCTGCAGCTTTTTTGCCAAATCCAGCTCGCGACCGTCCACAAATCCGCCATCCAGCAAATATTGCTCTAAGGCGTTAGCACGTTGTTTGCTTACCTGACGTTCATCCATGGAGCTTTGCGGCAATCGCCGCCCTCGCGGTCTTGAATCTTCTTGTAGGGGGGTTATGGCTGAAAAACAGTGCTGGAGTTGAAGTATAAGCCCGTTTGGGTGCTTGCTCCATGAACAACTGATACAGTTCTACTCCTTTCGGACAAAATCGAAAGGTCGTAAAGCGCGTTCTACCTTGTGCGATTGAGCCACGATGCTGCTGGGTAGCGGTTGGGAAAGGCGTTCGCCTGCACAGTTCTGCGGTTTCCGTGAGAGAGCTGCATGCTAGTATCAGCTCCTATAGCGACCGCCAAATGCTTAGGACTGAGATAAGTCGATCCCCTCACAGGTATCTATCTTGCAGTTCCAACAGAAATGACTACAGCTATCGGTCGCGATCCCGGTTGAGTTAGGTACAGACTGCCCGTGAACCGTTCTTTTTCCGTGGGGGATATCGTAAAAATCGTTCAACTCCCCCCTTTTTTGAAAACCGCCGAGCCGATGCCTATGTTGCGGTCTGCTGAACTGGTCAAGGTCGGGGAAGAAGGGCGCATACTCGAGATTCGGCCAGCAGGATACTTCAGCATTCGATTTGCCAATGGCGCCTTTCTCATCGATGGCAAATACATCGATTTAGTGCAGGAAGATTAACCTGACTGGAGCGTTCACCCTCTTCCAGAATCGCTCAAACTACCGATTTAAAGTGCCAAGGATTCGACATTGTCTTCAATCAGCTGAGCCAAATCCTTTAGAAAGGCAGCAGCATTAGTGCCGTAAATAACTCGGTGATCGCAGGTGATAGTCACTTGCATCTGAGTCTTAACAGCGATCGCCCCTTCAGGAGTTGCCACCACCGTTGGTTTTGCACCTCCAATCGCCAAAATCGACCCTTGGTTAGGAGGCAAAATAGCATCGAAGGTACTGACGCCAAACATTCCCAGATTTGAAAGAGTAAAGGTTCCAGAACTGTACTCTTCAGGCTGTAATTGCTTGCGACGAGCACGGTCGACCAAGTCTTTCCACTGGCGCGACATCTCGTAGAGATCCACTTGATTCGCTTGCTGCAATACGGGAGTAATCAATCCACCATCTTCCATGGCCACCGCAACGGCAACGTTGATGTTTTCCTTGTAATGAATTCCCGTCTCGGAATAGCTTGCGTTCACCAAGGGGTGCTTTTCTAGCGTGACAGCCACAGCCTTTGCCAGCAGGGCAGTCATAGTGACCCCCTTAGACTTAACCCGCTTGTAGAGAGCATTGAGGGCATCGGTGGCGACAGCGTAGCTCACGTGGAATGTCGGCACAGAGAGGCTGGCATTCATGTTGCGCACGACAGCCTGCTGCAAAGTGTTGAACGGAACGACTTCACCAAGTACGACATTGGCTGGTATCGCCGAGGGAAGGGAAGAAGTCGTAGAAGTCTTGATTGCCGCCTGCGGGGACGAGGCAGCCTGCCGAACATCCGCTTCAATAATGCGGCCGTTGGGTCCGCTACCCTGCACCTTGGCAATGTCCACCCCCAACTGCTGAGCTACACGCTTGGCGACGGGAGACGCAATAATGCGGCCATCGGTACGTGAGGCTGCAGGAGCAGTTTGGGAAGCAGCAGTTGCTTTGATTGCTGCGGCTGAAGCTTTGTCCTGCTGAGGTGCTTCTTTTGCAGGAGCGGTAGCTGGGGTGGCGGGAGCAGCTGCTCGTAGAGCCTCAGCTTTTGCTTTGGCAGCATCGATATCATCGGGGGATTCGGCGATAAACGCGATCGCAGAGCCTACCGGAGCAGAGTCACCCGCTGCCACAACAATTGCTGCCAGCGTACCGCTGTAGAAAGACTCCACGTCCATATCGGCTTTGTCCGATTCGACCACCAATATGGTTTCACCCTTTTCGACAGGATCGCCGGCATTCTTAGACCAGGAAACCACCTTTCCCATTTCCATGGTGGAGCTCAAGGCGGGCATTGTAATTTCTTGAATCATGGCTGGCTGGCTAGAAAGGGAATCTCGAAAATCGTGCAGAGACGATCCTACCCCAGAACCACGCCGGCTTAGGAAGCTTCTCCTCTATGCAGAGACCTTGCTGCAAATGGATTGGACTGAAGGATTTCCACGAAGCTTAAACAGGTCGGCGGATAGAGTTGATGTCTCTCGCGTTCAATTAAGTGGTGTTGCTCCCCCTGGCATTGATGGGGGAAGAGAACACTGGTGATGTGGGTTAATCAGTTCATCGTTATCCTAACGATAAAGCGGCTTTCTCGTTAAGAAATGTTATGTTTAGATGTGCGACATTCCATGCTTTCACATCTTTAGGGTTCGTCGATCGCTATCGCTCTCCAATCAGGGTGCTTGGCAAGTTCGATGTACAACACCTTGTCTCGTGGCAGAGGACTCGATCTCCTACCAATTATGTAAGAACTATTGGACATGCATTATGCAAAAAGATAGTGATTGCCTGTTGTGTTTTGCGGTTTTTACAGATAATGTGATGTCGCAAGGTTAATTCAGGGCGCTTGCTGTTGTCTGAAATTCGCAATGCAAAGCGTTCGCTACTAAGCCGGTAAGCGCCAGACATCAAGTGTCGGTATTTGGTTTGCATTTGTATCTTTACATATAAGTTTTTTGCCCGAGAGATAGTCCTTATCCTCAATGTTTTGCAATGTTATTGCTAGGAGTTTCATAAAATGTCTGTGCGTTTGTACGTCGGCAATCTGCCCGAAGAAGTGGATAAGCAAGCTTTAGAGGAGAAGTTTGCTGAGGTCAGCAAGCCCTCCTCTATGAAGCTCGTTACCGATCGCAAAACTGGTAAATGCCGCGGCTTTGCTTTTGTGACGGTTGAGTCTGATGAGATCGCTGAAAAGTACATCACCGCTCTCAATAATGCTGACTTCGGTTCTGGCAAGCTCAAGGTTGAAGTGGCTCAATCGCGAACCAAAGAGGGTGGCGAGGGACGTCCCTCACCTAAATCCGGCAGGCGAAGCGGTAAAAGCAGCGGCCGAGGCGGTAGTAGCTTTGTAGATAAGTCTAGTCCTTCTGGTCCCGATCCCCGTTGGGCGGCACAACTGCAGCAAATCAAAGAACAGCTGAACTCTGCACAGGTATAGTCGGTTTAAACAATTTCTGACGTCCGATCTGTAGGTAAGCTGGCGCGTGCTTCCAAAGCATCGCTCCCTTGACTGGGTTTTGAAAAAAATTAGGCAACTCTCACCTGAGCTTTAATCCAAATTGCTTTATTAATGCGGTACCCGACGTAGCGAATGCTTACAGAGGTGCCGCTTTCTATATTTTCGGGGGTGAGGGGTTGCTGCCAAGTGGGGTCGTAAGGAATGACTCGTCCAACTTCTCCGAGCCGTTCAACCTCCCACTCGTTGAGTAAGACATCGAGAGGATGCAGGATTTTCAGCAGTTGCTGTGCTGACAAATTATGATGCTGAACGGCAAATGCGGCCGTTGGCAACTGTCGTAACAATGGTTCCAGGCATTGCAAGGTTGATTGGCGTACGGACGCGATCGCCTTTGATGAAGTCTTGTTGGGTTGCAGGTGTAATGCCGTATCCGCAGCTTTGACCTCCGCTTCCCCAAGTGCTTCAAGCAGCTCCATCAGCGAAATATTGAAGGTTTGACAGAGACTTTTTAAATGCTGAAGCCGCCAGGAATTCAGTTGACCTGCTCTCAGCTGCTGAATCCGATGCCTAGAAAGTGTTGCCCGTCGGCCCAATTGCGCCCACGATTCACAGTGCGCTGCACTCATCCAGCCAGCAAGTTTGCTATCCCAACGTGCGATTTTCATTGACATGGGTTTACTAAGATAAGACTGAGGTTTGGTGTAACTGGGAACTAGTGCGGATGACTAGTTGAATCACCCGTTCGCACCGTAATTGGACAATTGCATGAGCGCTAGCAACTCCGGTCTAATTGTAATTTGTGGGCCAACTGCATCGGGCAAGTCTGCCCTAGCACTTCAATTGGCCCAAGAGTTGAAAGTTCCCCTCATCAATGCAGATTCTCGACAAATCTACCGCCATTTCAACATTGGAACCGCTAAGCCAACTGTTGCAGAACAAGCGCAGTGGCCCCACCACCTGATCGACATAGCCCTTCCAACCGAAACCTATACGGTAGTCCAGTATCAGCAGCGGGCGGAACAACTCATCAACGCAACCCACCACCAAGGTAAAACTCCTATCCTCGTGGGGGGGACTGGACTGTACGTTCAAGCCTTAACCGAAGGATTGGCCATCCCGGCTGTGGCCCCTAACCCACAATTACGCCATCAGCTGGAAGCACTGCCCCAATCTCTGCGCCATAATTTCCTCTGTCAGGTGGATAAGGTGGGAGCAAAAAAGATCCACCCCCACGATGTGGTACGCACCGTGCGCGCTCTAGAAGTGTATTACTCGGCAGGACAACCCATGTCTGAGCTACAGCGAAGGATTCCCCCTTCCTACACCAGCCTTATTCTGGGGTTGAAATGCTGCAACATGGAGAAGCTGGCTCAACGCATTGCCGCTCGTACCGAGCGCATGCTGGAGACTGGTTGGCTAGAGGAAGTTCTGACATTACGTGATACTTATGGAGCCGATTTACCGTTGCTGCAAACATTAGGGTATCGGGAATTAGGGCGGTACCTCGACGGAGCAATTTCCCTTGCCGAAGCAAAATTCGACATTGTCAAGCACACCCGCCAGTTCGCCAAGCGCCAGATGACCTGGTTTCGTCGCACACCTGGCATTATCTGGTTCGATCGCGACGATCCAAATTTATTAGTGTCTGTCAAAGCAGCCGTACACCGCTACCTCGAGAGATTGCAAAACACCCGAGAGAATAGTTTCGCCCTACTTGATGGTTTATCGCGACCGTCAAGCAGCTGAGGATATCTCGCTATTCAGAATTCTGACTCTGCTCAAAGCTAGCTGACCCCATGGAGATGGCTGTGGCGATAAGAAACCGCGAAGTCAGATTGAATGTCACCATAGCTCGCGCAGGCAGATTCCTTCCCAAGCGGTAAAGAGCATGCTTTGCGAAAGTTACTGCAGGACTCCTCCAGTGACGCTATCCAAACCAAACTCAAAGAAATTGAAGTCATCAATGCGAAGGCGAAAGCTCCCCGAGCCGCTCTTGACGCTAAAACGAATGTCAAAACCGTAGGTGCGACGATCGTAAGACAGAGAATACAGGGTATCGAGTTCTTCGAAGCCGTCGTTCAGCCGGAGGCGCGTCTCCGCCCCCGCTCGGAAAGGGCCGTATAGTTGCTGTCTGAGGCCAAGAACTACACTCTCTCGAGCTCGAAAGCGATCGAAACGTAGAGGGGTGTCGTCATCCACCAGGCCGTTGCTGTAGACCACATTTAGGGCGGTGTAATCAAAGAAATTCCGATCGAATTCCCCCAGAACTGTTTGAAATCCAATACTGCCGATCAACGATGCTTGCAGATCTCCAGTGGTGTAAGCGGCGGAATTAGTGCGCAACCCTGAGATCAACCAAAACCCCTGTCGAATCGGTGCAAAGCTAAATCTAGGTTGAGGTTTGCCTACCACGCTGGGCTTCCACAATCCAAAACGGCTGCTTAACGCGGCATCCATACGCAAACGCCCCGTCTGTACAAAATCATTGCGGTCATCTCGACTCTCACCATCTAAGTAGTCAGCTGCAATTCTCGAGCTAAACCGAATACCGGAAGTCCCCAGCTTGACTACCGGAGAGTTGTACGCCACTCCACCCTGATGAAAAAGATCGGTCCGGCGGTTCGATTCACCGAAGATAGGGCGAAAGCGGGGGCGATAGGCATATCTCAGCACAACATCACCTAAGTTGTTGCTAATGGGAATGCGATGTTGGATGCGAGCTCGAATTTCGTTATCAACCCCCTCCGCAAAAGCCAGTGAGTTGAGGGCAACAAATAGGTCGGTAACTTGATTGTTCGGGCTGACACGAGTGAATTCAAGGTCCAAGCCAAAGGCAGCCAGAACGCCATCTGAGTTGGAAAACTGCTCAACGCGTACCCTGGGAGCCAGAATAAAAGCTACATTTCGTTTGCCCAAAAGCTCGAAATTACGGCGAAGGATCAACCCTCCATCATCGTCATCGTAGAGAATGTCAAAAGGAGCACGACGACGGGCATCATCATCCCCGAGCACAATTTGGTTATCCCGCAGCGGCAGGCGAAATTTGCGATCGAACCACAAGCTACTGCCCCGCATTGTCAGCAGGCTTGTGCCATCTGATAATTCTTCTAAAATAGCTGTTTTGGATCGGCGCTCCAATTCTGGCCCCAGCGGTGGCCCTTCTGGATCGTTGGTGACTGCAATATTGGTGGCGAACCAGTTGTCTGGGGTTAGCTCGATGCGTTCGGACTCAAAGCGAATAAATTTGAGCCCTTTTTGTGGGGCGGGGGGTTCATATACTGATGATGCAGCGGCATCGGTGGGTAACACCGCCCGTTGAATGCTGACTGGTAGAGCGACTAGGTCCAGTTCCCCTTCAGCATTGTCCAAATACCCGGTTTGATTACCGGTGTGGTATTCGAGAAACGTTCCGCGGATCTCTTGACGTTCGTCAATTTCAATCACCACATTGCCTTCTGCTGTAGCGATTTCTGTCACCAAGTTCATGGTGACAATGTCCGCGTGCAGAATGGTTTGGCCGAATGTCATTTCGACATTCCCTTCGGCCTGAAAGACTTGGGTTTCCGAGTTAAAGGTTTGTCGATCCGATCGGATTTGGAGGGCGTTTTCCGGCAGGGGCGCTGGCATGCCCTCGGGGGATTCAGTTCCTGGGGGATCCAACTCTCCCGTGTCGATATCTGTTGCCTCTAGCTCGGGGGAACCCTCCTCTGCTAGCTCTTCGATCTCATCTAAGCTCGAATCGGGCAGTAGGTGCGATGCCTCTCCCTCGGACAGTAAGTTGTCTGCAACTGTGCCGGGGGGGATGTGCTCAGCTGGCAGTTGAGCAAACAGTAGTGGAGCATTTAACGACAAAAGCAGTGGTATCACGTGCACTACATCCAAAACAGATGGGATCGCGGTTGTTCATCTTAGTGTTGGGCTAAAGGAGAAGTGAAAAAAGGAGCGATCGTGAAGGTGGCGGTGCTTCAATAGCAGCCATCTAGATCGATGAGAACATTTCATGACCCTAGCCCCCATGTCGGACTCGATTTGATGGCCGAATAGAAATGTCCACAGGTATAACTTTACTTACATCTCTTTTATTCGGAAAGTTTTATCGTGCGATTCGCAGTCAGATTGTCGATAGACTCCGAACCCAGACTGTTTATCCGCTCAATCAGGCTTACCGGTCTGTCAGGCTTACCGCTCTGTCGGGCTACATTCCAAGCCCAAAGGGCGATCGTAGGCAAGTTCTACCCTCAACTCGCTGAGAACATCTTATAGAACCAGATTCCTGACCGTGTATAGGTCTTGAGACCCTACATGAAATGGGCACAGCGATAGGATTTCGGAGTTGGCGGGGCACGAATGAATGACAACCGAGTGATAGCATAAGTAGCTGTGCGATCGAGCGGGTGCAGCTGTGAAGATTTCCCTGAAATGGTTACGGGAACTGGTGGAATTTGAGTGGGAGCCTGAGGAAATTAGCGAGGCTTTAACCTTGGCAGGCTTCGAGGTGGAAGAGATTGAGGACTTGCGCAAGCTTGCCGATGGGGTAGTTGTCGGCCATATTTTGAAAGCAGAGAAGCACCCGAATGCCGATCGCCTTCAGGTGTGCCAAGTGGATGTGGGAGGGGTCGAGCCCCTAAACATTGTCTGCGGCGCTATGAATGCCCGCACCGGTATTTACGTAGCGGTGGCGACGGTGGGCACCTACTTGCCAGCGATTGACCTCAAGCTACGCAAGACGAAACTGCGGGGGGTGAAGTCAGAGGGCATGATCTGCTCGCTAAAGGAACTGGGATTGGAAGCCAAGTCGGAGGGCATTTACGAGTTTGCCGCCACCCCTGAAGTGGGTAGTGATGTTCGTCCACTATTGGGATTGGACGATGCCATTCTAGATTTGGTCTCTACGGCTAACCGAGCCGATGCCCTTAGTATGGTGGGAATTGCGCGGGAAGTATCTGCACTGACTCGCAACCCCATCCAACTTCCCACGTCCCCCCCCGTACAAGCTCAGCAGGCTACAAGCATACAGCTCGCTATTGCTAGCTCCGCAGATTGCCCCGCCTACAGTGGCAGTCTGATTCGCAACGTCAACATCGGTCCCTCCCCCGACTGGCTGTGTCGCAAGCTAGAGGCTGCCGGAGTGCGATCAATTAATAATGTTGTGGATATCACCAATTTCATCTTGCTGGAGTGGGGCCAACCCCTGCATGCATTTGACTGGGAGAAGCTGTTGGCGGTGATGGATGGCAGTTCCCCCACAATTGGAGTGCGCCTGGCTACCGCTGGGGAAACCCTGAAGACTCTAGATGGTAGCGATCGCCAATTGGTTGCCGAGAACCTGGTGATTACCGCGGCTGATAAACCAGTAGCTTTGGCTGGAGTGATGGGGGGCGAAGATACCGAAGTCAGTGAAGATTCAGCTGATATTTTTCTCGAAGCAGCTTTATTCGATCCCGTCGCCGTTCGCCGTTCTGCCCGTGCTCAAACCTTGAGAACTGAGGCGTCTGCCCGTTACGAACGGGGAGTCGATAGTTCTGCCTGGTTAACCGCTCGCGATCGCGCGGTGGCCTTAATTCTGGAACTGGCGGGGGGAGAGCTGATTGAAGAAACCGCTCACGATGACCGCCCTACTGGCGATCGCACGATTGTTCTGCGGCTGCAACGGTTAATCGACATCTTAGGAGATCGCATCCCTGCTGAAACCGTTTCCGATTATCTGGCGGCTCTTGGATTCGAGTTGACCCCACAGGAATCAGATGCAGGAACGGAATGGACGGTAAAGGTGCCCGCCTACCGCCAACGGGATATCGAGCGGGAAATCGACCTGATTGAAGAATTTGCACGCCTTTACGGTTACGATCGCTTCTCCAGCACCCTGCCCTCCGACACCGGAGTGGGCGACATTTCCGAACATGAGTACTTGCTGCGCGTGGTACGGCAAGCATTCCGCAGTGCTGGACTCACAGAGTTGATGCAGATTTCACTGTGTCCCCAAACCAGTGGCGTACCGGTAGTCATTACGAACCCCATTGCCGAAGAATTTTCCGCCTTGAGGCAAGATCTGCTGCCCGGGTTGGTGGATACATATGCTTATAACAACGACCGAGGCAACAGTTCCCTCAACGGATTCGAAGTCGGACGCGTGTTTTGGCGCGATGGAGATCGCTATGTTGAAGAAACCCGAATTGGCGGTATTTTTGGCGGCAATCCCACTCAAGAGAACTGGCAGAAATCAGGACAGCCATTCGATTGGTTTGCCGCCAAGGGACTGTTAGTCAAAGTGTTCGAGCGGCTGGGCCTAGAAGTAACGTTCCAAGCAGAAAGTGAACAGGAGCTGCTGCACCCCGGTCGTACGGCTTCACTGTGGCTGAATGGCGATCGACTTGGAGTGTTTGGCCAACTTCACCCTCGCGTAGCCAAGGAGCGAGATTTACCTGGTACGGTCTATGCCTTTGAGGTGGCTCTGAATGGGTTGCTAACAGGTCTAAAGTCTTTGGGGACTGTCACCTACAGACACTTCTCTACATTCCCGGCCTCCGATCGCGATATTGCCTTTTATTCCCCTCTTACAGTTAGCGTGGGGGAACTTGAGAATGCCATTACTAAAGCCGCTGGAGATCTGTTAGAGTCTGTCAATTTGTTCGACGAGTATCGCGGCAAAGGGGTGCCAGAGGGGCAGCGCAGCCTGGCCTTTCGACTGGTTTACCGAGCGGGCGATCGTACGTTAACTGAATCTGAAGTGGAATCCGCACACCAACAGGTGCGCCGGCAGTTAGAACAGCAATTCTCAGTCAGCCTGCGTAGTTAATTCTATAGCGACCGACAAGTCTCTCGGGACATCTCACCGATTCAGAACTCTGGACGGGTATAGATAGTGTTGTGCAACCTCTGATGTTAACTGCTACTGGATACATCCCCTCTTCTTGCAAGTGATAGGCTGGCTTCACCGATTCGTCTGCGGGTCGGTATCGCCCTCGCTTACTGAGGAATCAGCTATTGCTATTTCCCTATAGTGACGAAAATCCTAGCCGCACCCAGCCTATTGTGGTGCAGGCAATTGTCGCGGCAAATATCGCTATTTTCTTGTACCAGTTGTATTTAGATGCCAATGGTTCTCTAACAAGTTTTTGGAGAACCTTCGCCGTCATCCCCGCCAGGGAAGCAGCCCATTTCCAACAAGTGATAGCGGGTCAACTGGAGCTATTACCAATCTTGATTCTCCCCATTGTCACCGCTATGTTTTTGCATGGTGGATTTTTGCACGTTATTGGAAACATGTTGTTCCTGTGGATCTTCGGTGACAACATCGAAGATGTCATGGGCCACTTCAAATTTCTAGTTTTTTACTTGTTGTGTGGGGCAGGGGCTACGGTTGTTCAAGTGGTTGCTGACCCAACTTCTGTAGTTCCGAACTTAGGGGCCAGTGGGGCGATCGCTGCTGTTTTGGGAGCCTATCTGATTAATTTCCCAAAAGCCAAAGTCAGAGCAGTTTTTCTAATTGTAATTTTCCCCATTTACATCAGGATACCGGCTGTCTTTTACCTGGGATGGTGGTTTATCCAACAAGCTTTTTACAGCGTTTTATCGCTTGATAATGACGTCAACATGGGTACAGGAGGGATAGCCTACTGGGCCCATGCAGGCGGCTTTGTATTCGGTGTGTTGCTGGTCAAGTTTTTTATGTCGAAAAAGAACCCCCGAGCCCTGTTCTAAATCCCACAAGAGGTCGAGACTAGGGGAAATAGTATCTTTGGTACGCTTAATTAATTAGCTTGATATAGAGGTCTCAATGTCTGTGAGACCTTATTACCACTTGAGAAGATTAAAGCTTTCCATATCAATGGTGGAGCGATTGCGGTAGATAGAAAGGACAATTGCTAACCCCACAGCTGCTTCAGCTGCAGCCACGGTAATGACAAATACAGAGAACACCTGACCGCGGATACTTCCAGAATCGAGGAAATTCGAGAAGGCAATAAAGTTGAGATTGACGGCATTCAACAGGAGCTCAATGGACATCAACACCCGCACTACGTTACGACTGGTGACCACTCCATAAATGCCAATCCCGAACAGAATGGCGGCAACAGTCAGGAAAAATTCAAGTTCTAACATTTCGATCTATTTACCTTCAGACATTGTACCGGTGGGGATCGTGGAGCGGGGGCGCTCCAGTAAGGCAAACTCTACCTCTTCAGACCGATCTGGCACCTCGGCAATAAACTCTCGGCGAGCAATCACAATGGCGCCGATCAACGCCATCAGTAGCAGAACAGATGCAACCTCAAACGGTAGCAGGTAATAGGAGAAAAACTGACCGCCAATCACTAAAATACTGCTGATTTCCTGCACCGGCTGAACCGCCCAACCAGTTGAAAAGACTGCGCTTCCTAAGAGGAAAACAATACCTGCACAGACAGCTGCAGCGAAAGCATTGCGCAACCAACCCAACTTCAACGGTTGGAAAGTTTGCTGACGGTTAACGAGCATAATGGCAAACAGGATCAAAACATTGACTGCACCTACATAGATAAGCACCTGCGCTGCAGCAACAAAGTCAGCATTCAGCAAGAGATATAGCCCAGCCATGCTCATGAACACGCCACCTAGCATAAAAGCGGCGTACACGATGCTGGGTAGCAGGACCACTCCCAGGGCAAACCCAATGGCCATTGCAGACAATATGCCAAAGCTAACCAGTTGAACTCCTTCAGATAGCTGCACGAACCTTCTCCTATCTAGCAATCACGGGTCTTGTCAAAGTATCAGCTGTCAAAGGGCAAAAACCTTGAATCTCCAAGTCTATTCTGCAGACTCTGCAGAAGCTGTTGTAGCGGCCTCCTTGGCTGCTCTCAACTCCTCCAGAATATCTTGGGGCCGCTTCCCGGCACGCTGAACACCTGGCTCAAGATCGTGAGGTTCCATGACTCCCTTGGGGAGATAGGCCAATTCCCGCAAGGGGGTGACCATCGGGTCGTCGGTGACCTTGTAGGGAAGGCGGCCCAAAGCCACCTGGTTATAGTTCAGCTCGTGCCGGTCGTAGGCAGACAGATCGTACTCTTCTGTCATGGACAGAGCATTGGTGGGGCAAAATTCAACGCAGTTGCCACAAAAAATGCAGACGCCAAAGTCAATACTGTAACTGTACAGCTCCTTTTTCTTCAACTTGGCATTAAAAGCATAGTCCACCACAGGCAGGTTAATGGGGCAGACCCGAACGCAGACTTCACAGGAGATGCACTTGTCGAACTCAAAGTGGATGCGGCCGCGGAATCGTTCGGAGGGGATCAGCTTCTCGTAGGGATATTGGACCGTAATAGGGCGGCGGTTCATGTGATCGAACACCACCGTCAGCCCCTGTCCAATTGCCTTGGCAGACTGCCAGACATCACTGGCGTAGCCACCCACCTTGTTTAGAAATTTCATGTCGTGTCCTCTCTATCGGTCAGTCAGTGATGGTTTAGCCGCCAAAAAAAGCGGGTAGTGCCAGTTTGCATGCGGCAGTCAGCAGTAGATTGACTAAGGAAATCGGTAGTAGGAACTTCCAACCCAGATCCAATAGTTGGTCGATGCGGACGCGAGGCAGCGTCCAGCGGGTGATGATAGCCAAGAATACGAATAAGAACGCTTTGAACAGGGTCATGAAAATACCCAGTGCCCCAGCAATCACCTGAAACACGGGATTGTAAATGGAAACCCCCACTAGGTCGGCCAACATGTCCACCGGAATAATGAAGGACCAGCCACCCATATACAGCACGGTAGCCAGCAGAGCCGCAAGCAGCAGGTTGGCATAGGACCCCAGATAGAACAGAGCAAATTTCATGGCTGAATATTCAGTCTGGTAGCCAGCCACCAGCTCTTCTTCCGCCTCAGGTAAATCGAAGGGAAGTCGTTCGCACTCTGCCAGCGCAGAAATCAGGAAGATGACAAAGCCAATGGGCTGGCGCCAAACGTTCCAAGAAAGAATTCCCAAACCTTCCTGCTGGTTGACAATATCGATGGTGCCAAGGCCGTTGCTCATCATGGCTATCGCCAGTACTGAGAGTGCTAGCGGCAGTTCGTAACTAATGGATTGGGCAGCTGCACGCAAACCGCCCAACAATGAATACTTGTTGTTTGACCCGTAACCTGCCATCAACAAACCAATGGGTTGAATGCTGGAGACTGCAATTACCATGAATACGCCGATAGATAAATCCGTCAGCAGCATATTTTGGCCGAACGGAATCACCAAGTAGGAAAAAAATACCGGCAGAAAAACCAATACTGGCCCCAGAGTAAACAGCAAGGGATCGGCATTCGCAGGGGTGACGTCCTCTTTGGTGAGCAGCTTGAGGCCGTCCGCAAGAGGAATTAATAAACCCTGGGGGCCAGCGAGTGTAGGGCCAGTACGTTGTTGTGCTGCTGCCGACACCTTACGCTCCAGCCAGGTGAGGACCATAACTCCTACGGTTACGCCAGCAATCAGAACCAACATGGGTAGAGGTAGCCATACCGCCGACGCGATGTCCGGGCGAACACCCCAGCCCACCAGGAGCTCGAGAAAACTGCGTTGTAAGTCTAGACCGGTTTCCATACTGTTGGGTACTCGTAAAGGCTTCGAGCGACTGAATAAAGGGCTGCCATACAGGGGAATATGCCCCAGATAGCTGGGGGGGCTGAGTTGGCGGCAAATCGTTAGCGATCGACTTCGCCCATGATGATGTCGATGCTGCCCAGAATGGCCATGATGTCAGCCAGCTTCATCCCTCTGACCAGTTCTGGTAAAACCTGCAGGTTGATGAAGCCCGGTGGACGAATCTTGAATCTCCAGGGGAAAACGTTACCGTCTCCCACAAGATAGACCCCCAATTCTCCTTTAGGAGCTTCAACTCGCACGTAGTGTTCGTCCTCCGGCACCTTAAACATGGGGGAAGATTTCTTGCCAATGAACTGGTACTGGAAATCATTCCATTCGGACTTGGGACCACCAGTCATGCGCTGGGCTTCCAAGTTTTCGAATGGGCCACCAGGAAGTCTATCGAGGGCTTGGCGAATAATCTTGATAGATTCGCGCATCTCGCGGACTCGCACGAAATACCTCGCCAAGCAGTCCCCTGCCGTTGCCGTTTGAACCTCCCAATCGAAATCGTCGTAGCATTCGTAGTGGTCGACTTTCCGCAGGTCCCACTTCACCCCCGAGGCCCGCAACATCGGGCCAGACAATCCCCAGCTAATGGCATTCTCGCGAGTGATGGTACCGACCCCTTCGGTGCGATTGCGCAGGATGGGGTTCTTAGACAGCAACCGCTCGTATTCATCAATTTTGGGCAGAAGATAGTCGCAGAAATCGTTGCACTTCTCGACCCATCCATAAGGCAAGTCCGCGGCAACGCCACCAATGCGAAAATAATTGTGCATCATGCGCATGCCGGTGGCAGCTTCAAACAGGTCGTAAATCATCTCCCGCTCTCGGAAGACATAGAAGAAGGGGGTTTGGGCGCCAATATCGGCCACAAAGGTACCTAGCCAGAGCAGGTGGGAGGCGATGCGGCTCAGTTCCAGCATGATGACCCGAATGTACTGAGCTCGACGAGGAACTTTAACATCCGCTAATTGCTCGGGGGCATTCACCGTAATGGCTTCGGTGAACATGGTGGCCAGGTAGTCCCAACGGGTGACGTAGGGCAGGTACTGGACGATTGTTCGGTTTTCGGCGATTTTTTCCATTGCCCGGTGCAGATACCCCAGCACCGGCTCGCAATCCACGACATTCTCACCGTCAAGGGTTACAAGCAGTCGCAAGACGCCATGCATAGAGGGATGGTGTGGCCCAAAGTTGAGCACCATCCGATCCGCTTTGGTTTCGATCATCGGCATGAGTGCCGTCTCCCACGTCTGCAACGGTTTTTAACAAAGTCATTATAGGGGGAAATCCTTACGTAGAGGGGTGGAGCCTCAAGGTTTCTCAAGCCTTCCGGGCGCTAGCAGTGGAGATGGTATCGCATCAGAGCCATCTTGTTAACCGCCAAGATATAACTCAAATTCACTGACAGGTTTGTCGTCTGGGATGTCAGGCCAAGCTTTAGACTGGGTTAGTTCGTCTTCATCCGGTCAGGCTTAGCGAATCAATCCTGGCAAATTTTAAGCGGGTAGCTGCCAAAAACCTTAATAACAGCAGCAATCTCTTGCAATAAGTTGAGAACGTGGTCTGGGAAATGAGACCGATCCTGATGTTCCACGTCAACGAAGAACACGTAATCGCCAATCGCCCGTTTAGAAGGACGAGATTCAATGCGTCTCATGTTAATCCCCGCGGCGGCCAAGACCTGCAACGGTTGGAGCAAGGCTCCCGGTACGTTGGCTTTGACACAAAAGGCGAATGACGAGTAAGGACCGCCTGGGGATGGATTTCGGCTGACCACCCAGAACTGTGTGCTGTTGTTGTCGTAATCGTTGATGGCATTGGCAAGTAATGGAATCCCGTATACTTCAGCCGCTCGGTGCGAAGAAATTGCTGCTGCCGTTGGGGTCTGAGCCAACATAGAAAGCTCGCTAGTGTTAGATGCTGCTGGAACAGTCTGGGCATGGGGTAAATGATCGCTTAGCCACAATCTGCATTGTGCTAGCGCCTGCGGATGCGCATACACCGTTTCGATGCCGCTGATGGCGGGTGCAAACCCCATCAGATAGTGGCGAATGGGCAAGATTTCAGCCTGATGAATGTGTAGTCCATTCAACTGCCACAGCATATCGAGCGTGGCAGTAACCCCTCCTTGAACCGAATTTTCCACCGGAACAACCCCCCACTCCACCTCACCGTCAACAACAGCCTGCAATGTGGCTTGGTTGCTGGAGTAGGGAACCAGCAAAGCTTCGTTGGGTTGAAAGCTAATAGCTGCGGCTTCTGTAAAAGTTCCCGCTGGCCCCAGGTAGGCTACTGTGCCGACGTTGCTCATGAAATAGATTTCGAGAGGAGGAAAGCAAAAGGACCAGCCCCAACGGGGCCAGCCCTTTCGTAAGCAGTAATGAACTGAAAAGAACGCGATCGCGCAACCTTAAGCTTCGCCGACCGTCCGAGCGTAGAATATTCCCTGAACTCGAATCAAATGTGGCTCGAGGGTTCCTTGCTCGTCGCTGGACATCTGGTAGCTGATGAAATTGCCACCAATTTCGCCAGTTTCAGGATCGACACGAGCGATTTGGATGGAAACCTGACCTTTGGTGAACTCGTCAGTTTTGACAGTGCCTTCGGGGTATTCCTCTTGAGCTGCTTGTAGAGCATTGGCCATTTCGTAGCCGGTTTCGCTACCGCGCGCTTTGGGATCGAGGAAGGTACTGCCACGGTAGCCCTGTACGGTGTAGTCCCCTTCAAAGTCTAGGGAAGAGTTGATGCTTCCATCAGCAGAGGCAGACGTTGCTTTCATGCGCTTGATGCTGAGCAGGATCGGAATCTGCTCTCGGCCAGGCATTTGTGCGGTGGTTGCCTGGTAGGTCATACCATCGGTAACCCCAAACTCTAGGGTGTTGTCACCTTTAGAGGTGATGTAACCCTGAGCGGGGCCTAGGGTGTATGTGTCGCGGGTAACATTTTTGGTGCCAACAAATTCTTTTTCACCACTGCGACGCTCTTCTTCAACCTCGATGGAAACAGGCTGCATGCAGATGTCGTCCAACTGGACAGTTTGACCGGAAGTCAATTCGATTTTGCCGCGGGCGAAGTCAGAAACCTCAGGGCAAAGGGCGGCTAGACCCGAGTTGTGAACTTGATCGTAGGTGAGCGGCCCTTCCTGCTGGGGAGCCTCTCCACAGGCGGTCACAGTCACACCCAAAAAAAGTGCTAGCAGTATCGCAAGCAGGGAGCGGTACCTCATCTTGAACCTCGTTAAACGGTGCATTAAGTAACGATTTGCTAAAGGAGCTCTCAGTGCTGGGCCGGTAACCGTGATTCGCATCAGCCGAACTGGGTCCAATCCCGGAACGAGCGAGCACTTGTTCGCAACTTCAGTGAATGCTTCGAGCGGATGAAAACCCAGTACTTGGATTGGACGCTGACTGCAAAGCCGCTATCCACCAAATGCTTGAAGGCCAAAGTGCGATCGAAGGATGCCGAAACTGGCTCTCATACTCTTAACATTTGCATACTATTGTATGCAATCGCTGACTAGGACTGGAACGAAAGCGCTGAGATAAGATCGCCCCGTCATGATGAACGTGTTAAATTAGCTCAATTTAGTACAGACGCTTTAATTCTGAGGCAGCCTTCTGATTTAACCGAGGCACTCAGGAACAATATACCGGTGAAAAACGCGATTTATGAATTTTCCTAAAGAAGAATTACCACAGGACCTACAGGAGTTGGCGGAACGCATTTCAGATGCAGCTAAGGAGCGGGATGGCAACTGTTTGGAGCTACTGCAATTGCTGCGGGTTCTGGAGGAGACTCATAGGGATATTCACGATGGTCTATTTAAGGAGTCCTTGCCCGATAACCGTCAACGGTTGTATCACCTGCTCCAAGACATTGAGGCGAGTGGAAGTTGGCCGTATATTCCCCGCATGCACATCCAATCGTTGCTGAGAAATCTGTCAGCGACTGACCTCAATCCTGGGCTCGTGGGTTTGCCTCCACAGGTCACTGACTAATTTGCAATCAAGTTACTGTCTTGCGGAAATGCTAGCTACAGCAAATACTACGTCTTTGTATCCGAGTGCTATTGACGACGTGGCGGCTGGGGGCTTTTCTGGGCAATCAAGAAGACTGCTGACTCTCCGAAAAAGCAGCTTGCAGGGCGATTGGGCATAAGTAAGGTGGGGTAGATGGGCAGAGTCTCACCAGTTGTGAAAATTTACGCGATCGTTCAAGAGTTGTTTCTAGGGTGACCCCTAAACTGGTAGGCGTGAAAACGATCCAAACCCAATTGAGGTAATGATGCGACAGTTTAACTTCGTGACGATTTTCGCAGTATGCCTGGGAATCTCTTTGTTTGCGATGCAGAACTCTCAACCTGTGGAGGTGAATGTAGCTCCTGGGATGTCATTTGAAGCCCCTTTGGTGGTGGAGTTACTTCTGGCGACTGGCTTGGGGGCAACTGTGGCTTGGGTATTTAGCCTGTGGAGTAAAGCACAGTTTGTGATGGAGTTCCGCAAGCAGAACGAAACAATTGAAGAGCGTGATAACACTATCTCAGAGCTGAAGGATATGGTTGTCGAGCTGGAATCCAGCGTAGCTGCACTCCCCCCCAGCAAGAGGGCAGAACCAACTAGTGAAACCATTGAAGCCAAGACGCAAGAAGCTGCTCAGGATGTAGAGCAGCAGGCGTCGGAAAGAATGATGGCTTAAGTCATAAGGCTAATGCGACCTCACCCTTTACCCATGTTTGAAGTTACAATTTGAATGTTTTCAACCCCATCTCACGCCTTTGCCGATAGCATTGGTCAGATAGTTGTATACCCTTCAACTCGGCCACTAGGTCTATGACTAAATCGTATTGATTTTGACAGAAAATCTCCGCTCTGCCCATGCAGGTATATAAGCCCCAAAAATGCCCACATTGGCAGAACAACCGCTGTGGGTGCTGGCGTACTGAAGATTTTGGCCATCTCCTCCCCTGCTATGTGGGTTAGCAGCATGCGTCTATTTGGGTTCTTCGGGAATTGCTTGGTTGAGCGCTACATCTAGTTTGGAGAGCAGAGGAATAGCTATTGTGAGACGATCCAGATACCCAAGCGATAGGGGGAACATACGGATAAGTCTATTCACATCCCTCTCGACTGGCCCGATGTACGAGTGCTAGGAGTCTCAAAGATTGAGCAAGGGCATTGGCTCATTTATATCGAAAACATACTGAAAGGCACGACCTGCCATCAATGGGGTCTGCAGATCGAGCAATTCCACGGTTTGGACTAGGCAATTCGGATTCGTCACCTGCCCGTGTTTGACCAACCTGTCTGGATTGAGTTTCGACCTAAGCGCTATCGGTGTCCGCACTGTGAAGGCTATCCAACGACCCCGCAACGGCTGAGCTGGCTTGAGCCCCGCAGTCCCAACACCAAACCCTCCGAGAAGTGGCTGCTGCGGATGTCGAGTGACTCGACGGTTGTAGACGTGGCCATACAGCTAAATCTCTGGAAATGCCTCTGGGAATATAACCCTCAGCTGTCACAGGCTTCACAACTGAACAATCAACTAGAAACAGAGCTTGCTTTTGCGGAATTTGCAATGTTCATATCCGAATAATCTATAGCTAAATAGCCACGCAAAAGAGAGTGGACCAAACATGCTATTGCTCTAAAATGTATATAAAGATGCTTTTAAATTTTAGAGGTATCTAATGAATATCCAGAATCTTGCTCGAAAACTCCTAAGTGAGCAGCGCCAACATCAAAATCAATTGCACAAGTTTATGCTCTATCGAGCAGAATTTGACTTAGATAGGAACAGTTTTAACAACGGTCAAGTGTTGGAATCGAAGGCACGCAAACTTATGGCCGGACAACGTCAGCACGAAGAGCATCTGAAAAGCTCTATGCTATGCCGGATGAATTGTATGTGTATCTGAGAATGTGCAGAACTAATCCTTAATTCTTATCCAAAGAAAACCTTTATTCCTGGCCAATATGCGCAGCGGCAAGCATCAGTTCCTGAAGGGGTTACTAACAACCGAAGAGAATTTGTAAGCTACGGTTCAATGAAATGTCACATTTTTAGTGGTACTGTTGAAACTTTGCAAAACAAACAATTGAACTCTGGTGAGTCGTTAACTTGTTACACAGCAATCCCAAAGGGCTTACGAACGAAATGCATTCTGAGCGAACGCACTGGGACACACCAGTCGCTCGGTATCTCGACTCACGATCCATTTGCTACAAGTCCTACGGAAAGATTGCTGATTGTTCTGATGAACGGAATGTTGACTGTTACCTGAAATTGAACCGTGCCAAAATATTCCACCAGTCGTTGAGTGGTAAAGGCATCCATTCACTCCAAGATGTTCGGAACGCCCACGTGGACTGGTTCCTCTTCTAGAACCACGGGGACGGGAACTACGTTCGCGACATCACTCACCTTCCCCTGATAGTCGTTTGCAATGGTCAGAAGGGTGAGATCGACATCTAAAGCCAAAATGACCTGCGAAGCCTGGTTCAATATATTACGAGGTTGCGATTGAAACGTGCTTATAGAGTTAACTTGTTGTTCGGCTATCCTACTTCAAGTCTAGTTTTGAAGCCAAGTCTAGAGGGCGATCTCTCGGCGTAGGTACCCCACATCCCGGCTAGATTCTCTTGGAGCCTATTCAGCAGTAAGTGTCTTCTTGATAGTGGAAAGCTACATGTTGGATAGCTGTTGTTTCATCTGTGCCTTAAAGCGGTCCGGAGTATTGTGGAGGTGAACACGAATAATGTCTTCCTGGTCAATTTCCTCAAGCTGTGTGGACATATCGCGAAGTGTTCGAGTCATTTCAGGAATTACGACATTCTCAAGGGCTCTAGCACGTCGCTCTGTGCGCTGATACTCGGCTGACAAACGATGTAAATTACTAGAAATCCCACCAATAATTCCTGCTAGCTTGACGAGCTCTAAGAAATTTTGCCGACATTGCTTTGCTTCTGAGGAGGGATAGCAAATATGGGTAAGTGTATTATCTTCTGGAATTTGCAATTCAGTTTTCAATAAACTAACACCCATAAATAATACATTGTTCATGCAAATATCAGAATTTTCTAAAGATTTAGCTGGATAAACCTGTGTACCCTGAAAACCATGTCGCCGCACGGTTGCTATTAAATTTTTCTCAGCAATTTGACGCAATTTCTCATATTCATCTAACAGCTTCTCATATTGTTTTAATTGCTGTAATATTTCTGATGCCAGTAACAAACGTTTTTCGTCTAGAAAATCGTAGGCTTCATGAACAACACTCAACTCTTCTTGCAATTGCAGAATAGCCGAACGCGTCGGGGCCTGTTCATTGACTAGCATGGTGTGCTACTCCATTCGTTATATGCTGCTGAATCTGCCGATCGCTTAAACGGGTTAATTCGCCGATGGGTAACTGTTGTAATAGATGCCAACCTATTTCCATACTGTTCTCCAGGGTACGTGGACGATCCTGTCTTACCAATTGGTTTTCAAACCGATCGCCAAATTGCAAAAAGATACGGTCAACTTTTGATAAACTTTCTTGACCCATGACGCTGGCTAGAACCCGCGCGTGCACCGAACGCGCATAGGCTGCATATAATTGGTTCGCTAACGCTGGATGATCCACATGGGTGTAGTTCTTACCGATCCCATCTTTCATTAGGCGGGAAAGACTGGGTAAAACTTTTATAGGTGGATAAATCCCCCGGCGATCGAGTTCACGATCCAAAACTATTTGTCCCTCAGTAATATATCCGGTCAAATCTGGAATGGGATGGGTAATGTCATCAGCAGGCATTGTTAAGATCGGCAACTGAGTCAAGGTACCTTTTTTCCCCTGGATACATCCCGCGCGTTCAAAGAGGTTTGCTAGATCGGAATACATATAACCTGGATATCCTTTGCGGCTAGGTATTTCACCATGACTGGCGGAGACTTCCCTTAATGCTTCACAGTAATTAGTCATGTCAGTCACGATCGCTAGAACATGTCTATCTTCGTAAAATGCCAAATACTCCGCCGCCGTCAATGCATAACGGGGTGCAAGCAAACGTTGGGTACTGGAATCCGATGCCAGGTTCAGAAATAAAACCGTATGTTCCAAGGCACCACTTTCTTCCATAGCTCGGCGAAACTGTTCCGCTATATCGTACGAAACGCCAATCGCAACAAATACCACCGCAAATTCTCCACGAGCTTCACCCCGCAAGCGAGCTTGCTGAGCGATGTGCGTGGCAATGCGTTCGTGAGGCAAGCCTCCACCGGAAAAAATAGGTAACTTTTGTCCGCGCACCAAACTATTCATTAAATCGATCGTCGTGATGCCAGTCTCAATAAAGTCCGTAGGATTCGATCGTGCGGCAGGATTTAGCGGCAAACCATCAATCCGCAAACGTTGTAGCGATGAAACGGGTGGACCACTATCTAACGGACGTCCGACCCCATCGAGGATGCGACCTAACAGATCGGGCCCCACATTAAAATGTAAGGGTTCACCCAAAAAGCGGACTTTGATATTGGATAACGCCAAACCACTGGTGGATTCCAGCACTTCAATAATCAACCGATCTTCATCCAGCGTTACAATCCGGCCTAAACGCGCATGACCTTTCGTATCTAGCACCTCCACGGCTTCATTCAAACCCACGTTGAGGTTGCGTTTCAAAAATAGAAGTGGACCTTCGATTCGGGTGGCTGTCCCCCGTGTACTGACATCAGCTAGCATCGCTCGTTCTCTGTTTCATCAGTTTGCCAAATGCATTTTCCATATCAGCCCGCAAGACATTAAATTGTTCCATGTCGTCCTCACCCAGATCTTCGTTCATTCGGCGTAAGCGACGCAACAATGGCAGATTTGTAATCGATTCGATGTCTACTTGTTGTTCGATCGCTTCCAGTGAAAGATCGATAAACCGCGTAATTAATTTCATCATGGCTGCCTGACGTTCTGGAGAACAATACCGATCGACTTGGGAAAATGCAGATTGACGCAGAAACGCTTCATTAATCAAGTCAGCACATAACAAAATATGCTGTTGCCTTGTGGGTAAAGCATCTTTACCCACAATCCGCGCTATTCGTTCTAAGCGGCTTTGCTTTTCTAGAAAGGTCAGGAAACGTCGGCGTTGTTCTAGCCATTGGGGATGATTGTGTTCTTTCCAGAATGAAACGAGCTCGGTCAGATCCCCTGAATAGGATTGCAAAGGGTGTATCGCCGGATAAAATCGCGCCTGAGCGCGATTGGGGTCTAACGCCCAAAACACCCGCACGTAACGTTTGGTGTGGATGGTCACTGGTTCAGAAAAATCAGCAGAGGGCGGACTTACCGCGCCAATAATACTTAACGAGCCAATCTGGTCGGATGCTGTGCGAACGTAAGCAGCACGTTCGTAAAAATCAGCTAACCGACTGCTTAGATAGGCTGGATAGCCTGCTTCGCTAGGTATTTCACCCAACCTGCCGGACACTTCTCGTAGCGCTTCTGCCCAGCGGGTGGTGGAATCTGCCATGAGCGCAACCCGCAATCCTCGATCTCGAAAATATTCAGCAACTGTCACCGCGGTGTAAATACTCGCTTCCCTTGCAGCTACCGGCATATTGGAGGTATTGGCAATAATAACTGTACGTTCCATTAAAGGTCGGCCAGTACGGGGGTCTTCTAATTGGGGCAGTTCGTGCAACACACTGGCCATCTCGTTGCCACGTTCTCCGCAACCAACATATAAGATGACGTCAGAATCGCACCATTTGGCGAGAGTCTCTAATAGTATTGTTTTGCCAGTCCCAAAACCACCGGGGATCGCCGCACGTCCGCCACTTGCCAGCGGGAAAATAGAATCTAGGATGCGTTGACCGGTCAACAGTGGACCGAGGGTGGGTAATCGTTCGGCAAAGGGTCGGGGTTGACGCACGGGCCACCAATGGCTCATGGCAATTTCGTGTCGGTTCTTCTGGCTATCTTCTATTACGCAAACCGTTTGTTCATCGCTATATTCGCCCGGCTCAACAACGTCGGTGACAATTCCACTGACATTTGGCGGGATCGGGCAATGCTGCAGTTGTCCCGATTCCGATCGAACGGTGCCCATGATGCTTCCACTAGCTAATAATTCATCCGTTTTAACCTTGGGCGTAAAATGAAAAGATTTCGGAACAGGCTCGATCGTGCCAGGCTGGATAAATGTGCCGCCTACCGACACTAAGGGCCTTAGCAAACCATCAAAGATGTTTCCCAGTAATGCCGGCCCAAGTTTTACGGAAAGGGGCTTACCGTAGCCAATTACCACATCACCTGGCCGTAAACCGCTGGTATCTTCGTACACTTGAACGACGATTTCCTGGCTTTTAATTTGAATGACTTCGCCCAACAGTTTTTGTGCACCTACCACCACAGCTTCATTGATATGAAAAATATCTGCTGTCTGTGCATGCAAAACTGGTCCGCCGATCCAGGTAATGCTTGCTGTACTCATAACAACTGCCTCGCTTCCCGCTTTGACAAATTAGATGGATTTGTTATGACCCACTGCCACACAAAATATACTGATGATATTGCGCTAATAATTCAGACTCAATTCGCGACCGATCCGCCAACAGTCCTTGCAAAGTGCCATCGATCGTTGCTCCATTGGCGCAAATGCGAACACCGGCAACAATATCTGGCGATGCAGAAAAATTAACAACAACCTCACATTTATCCCTGACCTGGTGAATAAAATGCTGCTGTTCATCCACAGTCCAACTATGCGGATGTTCAACTAACCACTCTGGGCCAATTAAAAGCCTCAATGCTTCTACTAAATGTTTTTGCACCCATCGCTGCCGATATTCTTTGTTCTGCCAGCGTTCGATCAGTTTAACCTTCAGCAAATCCCAAGCCCGATCCAAATAGCGGCGGTCTGCTTCGTGTTGGTATTTTTTTCGGAGGGTATGGCTTTTCGCCTTGGATGCTGAAATCTTCCCCTGCAGGCGATCGCGACTGTCTAGAATTTCCTGGTGTAAACGAAGACGGACATCTCGATAAGTCTGATGAATCATCTGCTCGGCTTCCGCTGTAGCCCGAGTGACGATCTTGTCGCATTGCTGTTGTTGATATCTCTGCACGACATCGAGTAAACGCTCGACTTGTGTGTGAACGATGCTGGATGATGCGTTCATGCTAAGACTCCTAGTTGCGATCGTAATTCAGTCACTAAATCCGGTAAGGGAGTCTTAGCGCAAATATCTGAAATCGTCACGACCAAAGGCATTTCCTGGCACAGCAAACGTTGTCTTTCTGCTGCGGACAACATAGCTGCATATTCCGCAGTAATTAATAACAGAGATGTATTAACACAAGCCCACTTGATTAGATTTGGAAGTTCATCAGGGTTTGGTGTTCGAGTCTCTACGCCTGCTAGCCGAAAACCTGCAGCGCTAATTTCATCGCCAATAAAAATCGGTGCACTCATTCTAAATAACTTCATTCAAAATTAGGATAGATACGATCAGCCCGTAGATTGCAATGCCTTCTGCAAGGCCAACCATGATTAATACGCGGCCTAACAACTCTGGTTTTTCTGCTAATGCCCCTATAGCAGCGCTCCCTACTGAAGCTACAGCAATGCCTGCACCAAGTGAAGAAAGACCTGTTGCTAATGCAGCAGAGAAATAACTTGCTTGGACAATTTCGGGTGATATTAAACTATCTGTAGTAACAGTCGCTGCCATTGTTGGCTCTAGCCAAAAAAGTGTGGCACCCACTATAGCGATCGAGAGGGTAATCTTGAGCAAAATAAATAGATGTTTATTGTGCGAAATCATGACCATTTCCTCCTTATCATTTTCATGATGATTCTGAAGATATGGCTAACGGATGAAACATGCGACCGGTGCCTCGCATAAACCGAATGAAAAATTCAAACAGTATCAATCTGGTGGTTTGAATCGAGACTACCAGACCTTCTAAAAGAATAATGACAATATTTCCAATCAGTATAATGATTCCAGCTAGAAGGACATTGCCAGTTGCGTCAGCCATGATAATGAATGCCAATGAAAGTCCTGCGTGGGCTAAGGCAAATGCACCGACCCGAATAAAAGAAATCGTGTTAATAATTAATTGCAGTCCACTTTCCAGGAGCTGACCTAGCACAGGTAACAGAGCTTTGGGAGAAGGATTGTCAGTCAACCACAAGCTGCCTGCAACATACCAAATCCCCCCAATTAATATCAGTATGCTGATAATCAGATGAAAAACGCTTCCGACAATCCCGATGTATATTGCGATCGTAGCAGCCTCTTTGAGCAACCAGTTTTTCAGTTCACCTTGCCAGTAAGCCTGCACGCCACTAAAGGCAAGCCCCAATAGCAGCAGGATTACACCACCTCCTAAAGGAACGAACAATACAGACAAGGGAGAGTTGATAGGATTGACCCATAAAGGGTTAATAATTGTTTCACTAGCGAACACGCTCCCGAATACCAGGCCAAACACCATAGCCGATAAGCCACATCCTATTAAAAGTTTGAGCATTGGAAAGTGGCGCTGCATAGTAATACCAGCAACCATCAGGATAAAACCTTGGCCAACGTCCCCAAACATGTAGCCAAATAGCAATGGCACAATCAATGCGAGAAACATGGAAGGATCGATTTCGTTGGTGGAGGGTATACCCAACAGTTTGGCAAATAGCTCAAAGGGTTTTGACCACCAGGGATTTTGTAACACCATGGGTGGCTTGGCCTCTACTGGCGGCGGTGGATAATGAACCACAGCACGAACAGATGCAGCTTCCAAGGCCTCATTGAGTCGATCGCTAGAAATATCGCTGGTCCAACCCGTGATCCAGGCAAAATTGTCTGAAACAGGTAAATTACTCGCATGAGTAATAAACCACTCAATCTGCCGTATCTCGCTCAACACTCCTGGCAAATGATGTTTTGTAGCAATGGTATCCAGCTGTGCATTAAGCAACGTCAATTTCTCGCGAATCTGGATTTTCCGTTGTTCTACCTGGGCAACAACATTTGTCCGTTTACCATTGAGCCAGTTAGGCAATGTAATAGCGCGACCTTTCTGCAATAATAAATCCCGTTGCCAGCCATCAACTGTTTCAACTTCCCCAACTATTAACAAAAAGATACGTTCGTCTGTCGGAACTTGAATAGATAGTGCTGAAGTAGGCAAATGTTCGATCTGAGTTGTAAATGGAAATACAAATAAGCGTGCGCAAAGGATAGGCCCTGCACGTGCGAGGTTGGCGAAATCTAATTCTTCACCTTGCAGTTTCTGTAAAAACTCCGACAGGCATAACAAGTCATCCTGTTCGCTCGCTAACTCCTCAATGAGTTCAACTAGCGAATCGGCTGCCTGCCTCCAGAGGCTGAATTTCTCTAAGGCGCTATCTAAGCATTCGCCAGGTAAACCAACTACTTTCGTAGCGTGAGGATTAGGTTTGGGCCAATAGGCTCGATATTGACGTGCAAGCTGATTAAAGCCTTCCAAACGATTTTGTAGATTAGTAATTGTAGTGGGACGAGGCATTTCACTATGAATTTCCAATTCGATATCTCCAGTTTTTCGCAGGATGTCTAACGCGCTGAGTAAATCCTCTTGAGTCGCGATTACTTCAAACCAGCGGGCTGGAACAGGCCTGAATGTCATAGCAGCACAACCTTAGAACGATCGAATAAACAACGCTGCAGAATATTACTGCGCAACCTTTCAACATCTAAAGCAATAAGTGCTAGATGGATGAAAACAGCAACCGGCTGATAACTGAACTGGCGAAATAGGATAGATAGTTTGGCAGTAAATATCTCGCGGCTTTTTCTCCCCGGATGAGATGAGATCTGCCCAAATTTAAAAAGATGCCCATCGATTGATGAAATCAATTTATTTATAGATCTATTGTTGTTTTGATCGGGCCATAACGATCGCCAATGTTCGGTCCAAGCTGTTAACAGCGGTTTTCCTGACTGCCAAGGATCGATGAGTGGAGCATATGCAGACTGGCGCAGAATTTGGATACGTGTTTCTACATTAGTTCCAGTCAACTCTTTAAGTTGTGGATCTTCCAACATCCAGGCATAGACTATATTGCCAGACAATAGATATTGAAGCGAAGGCAAATAATGTAGGTACTTTACCCACCGCACTGATGCTTGCCATACCGAGGGCATCCAGTGTTCGACTTCATCCACATAATTGCAGTAAAGTTGGCGTAGTGTTGTTTCTAGTACGTGGTGATTGTCGCTTGCATGCAGACTGAGTACCCAGGGCTTCAGACGAGTATGGCGTGCACTGTGCAAAAAAGCCGCTAGATCTTTTTGACTTTCCAGAATCTGCCATTCTTGGTTGTCGGGGCGCATACCATGCCGAGCTTGAAGTCGAGTTTGAATATAGATAAAGTCTTTCAACATGAGTACGACCAAAAGCTTTTATATACCTTAGACCTAGAGTTCTTCAGTCAACATCTCTGCAACTTTTTCAACCACGACTGTTGCTATCTTAAAATCTATTTCACATGAAAGTAGTTGCTTAGCATGTTCCTCAGCTTCTTGCTCAGTTCGATTCACTTCATTGGTGCTTAATTGATTGCAAATCCGATGAATTTGCGCCATACGTTGCTCGGCACGCTCTATAATTTTCTGGGACTTCTGGCGTGCTTCTTGCATTATTTTATCTTCTTCAGATTTGCATTTTTCAATGGCATATCTTGATTTTTTCTCGGCCTCTAGTACAGCTATTATGGCCTGTTCTTTTGTTATTTTTTTTGTATCAGTGATATTTGCAGTCATATTTCTACCTCTACTTTATACTTGTAGTTGATTGCAAGGAGGTTGAAACTGCTGCCGTGAAATGTTTTGATAAACAGACTCTATTGTAGAGATTATCAACGAATCGATATCAGCAATCCATAAAACGTTTGCGCTACCTCCAGGCTGTCCGATTCATGTCGGCCTCACTTTCTGGCGCTCCTGAGATTGGCTATTGAGGTCCCATGCCTTTTCCATACCAACCCAAATGCTGTTTTCTTCTACCTCGGATAGGAATAATTGTAGTAGCCTTTTCACAAAATTATGCTTTTTGCTTATCCTACTCCAAGCGAGCAAGGGAGCAGGAATTCCGCTCCCCTAGATTGAAGTCCAAAGATTGCAACCCCTCAAGGGCGTTACTTCATCTATAAGGAATGTATCGTGTCGATCGGCTCAAGCTGTTCTATCGAGTGGTTTCGCACTCTATAAGCGATCGTAAAGCAAGGAAAAAGACAAAAACCTTGCACCACAAAAAAAGGCCAGACGAAAACAAACAATTGATCCGCCACTTACTTCCCTAACGTCATTCTCCTTTGGGAGCAATTCGTGGGATAAACAGCAAAATCCTCGCTATGACGAACCTTTTCGAAACTCTTGCAATCAAGTTCGAAAAATTCACTCGCTCGATCAGCCATACTACAATTATCAGAGATATTTCCTAGAATCACCAAGAAGCTTAGTAAGTCTTCATCAACACATTGATTGAAACAGAGCCTGGATTGTCATGAGTTTGCGATCGCCGTTGCCTCCTCACTCACCTCAATATGTCCAGGTCGCCGCAGCATTTTGTCAATTTCATCCAGGTGCTGTTCTTCTGCAGCTATCAACTCCCTGGCATATTCTTCAATCGGCACGGACTTGCCTTCCACCAGTTCAAGCAATCCGTAATACAGCTGCAGCGTCCTAAATTCTGCCTCGATTGTCTCCCGCAGAATTTCCCCAATATCGTGTTTGTGGGTTTCCAGCAGCGACCCGATAGCTAGCGAGGGATGTCCGCCTAAATGCGTTACCATTTCTCCTGCTCGCTGGGCGTGAATCAGGGTTTCGTCCGCTTGGGATCGGAACCACGACACAATTGGAATGCGATTGTAGCCAAAAATCATCAGGGAGTAGTGAGTGTAGCGCACCACCCCAGCCAGTTCCGATTCCAGTATCCGGTTGAGCTGGTTTATTGTCTGGCCTTTATCAAATTGATGGTTAATAGTCATCTCGTCCTCCTAACTCTAGCTGAGTAGGGATGTGCCTGTTGGTTTCATCTCTAAAATACGCTTGCCTCTGTAGTGTGTTGAAGCTCTATAAACAGACAGAGGAAATGTATTGTGGTGAGTCATGCGTTTCAAATGAAACCGTCTGCAAACTTTACCAACAATACTCTACATTAATTATAGAAGATCGATTCTGAAAGTCTCTCTATACTATTACAAAAGTATGCATTCAGAGAGCTGGTTTTTCTGCAGACCTTCTTAGGGGTTAAAGCCCTTACTCAAAAAGCATTGTGGTCAGATTTTGAAAACTACGGCTTTCTAGCTAGACGTGGCTCTTATTTCTGAATGAGACAGCATAAAGCAGAAACAATACAGTAATTAAATCTGATTTCAATACGATATTCCAGCAAAAACTAACAAAAAATACTATGTGAAGACTATATTCCTACTAATAAAATAGTACCATGAAATCATAAATACTATTATTAAGACAAAGTCTATTAGAATCACAAGATCGACACTTATGAAAGATAAAAATTTATTTATTTTTCTAAGTATAGCAGCCAACAGAAATAAGCCAAGGATCTGTACGATCGCATGCTGCAGAATTTCTATAATGTATTCCATGAGAACAACCTTCCTGATTTGATGTTGTCTGACAGGAGCTTTCCTGTAGAGTTATTGTAGATCTATTAAAGCTATACGATACAAAGTTGCCTATTTGCTCGAAAGAGTTTTTTGTTTCTATTAGCCAATATTGATGTTAGCAAGCTGAAAATTGTATTGCCTTCTAAGCTGAAGTTAAATTTATTTCAGAGGTGGATTTTAAATCGCACCGAGAGCATGAAATATTTACAGTAAGGAATGTCTACCAACTGGCTTCCTAAAGATTGGGAATGTTCGTGGCAGGCACAAGAGAAATAAATGATATTAATTAATACATCATAACTTTAATGAATACTGTTCTGTATACAATAGCCGACTAGGGTAAAAATTTTGACACTTCCCGGCCAGCATTAGCAGTCTATCTTTGAAAATACTAAACTGTATGTAGGATAAAGCCTAGTGAAACGAGACCTCTAACAGAAGTTGTAGCAAGCCTCTAAAGAAGTTGTGGCAATAAGGTTGGGTGGAGAGGAGTTTTAGGCAAGTTTGAAGCTACTCCGTAGAATATCTGTCTTTTCTGAGTCAAACTGCTGTATCGACATCGAAATCCCTGAAGGTACAGTCGCTTGTCTACATTCAAGCTCTCAGTATGCCTTTAAAAGTTCTCGAGCAGCATCGAGTTTCAAAACCTGCAATCCCGTTTAGCGCGGAAGCTAAGCCGCTGAGTTCATGACAGTTGTCGAAACCAAGCTCGACCAGATGGTCATCAACATGGGGCCGCATCACCCGGCCACCCATGGTGTTTTCCGCATGCTAGTCACTTTAGATGGCGAAAATGTCGTCGATTGCACCCCCATTGTCGGGTATCTACATCGCGGAATGGAGAAAATTGCCGAAAATCGTACGGCAATACAATACATCACGTATACAACCCGTTGGGATTATGCTGCAGCCATGTGGAACGAGGCGATTGCCGTCAACGCCTCTGAAAAACTTGCCGATATTTCCGTACCCAGACGGGCGAGCTACTTGCGGGTCATCTTGCTTGAGCTCAGCCGCATTGCCAATCACCTATTGTGGCTGGGACCCTTTTGCTCGGATTTGGGAGTTCATACTCCATTCTTTTATATCTTTCGAGAAAGAGAACTGATTTACGACTTATTTGAAGCCGCCACGGGGATGCGAATGGTCGGGCAAAACTTCTTCCGTATTGGTGGACTGGCTGCCGACGTTCCCTACGGTTGGGTTGATAAAGTTGAAGATTTTTGCCACTACTTCATACCCAAAGTCGATGAATACGAACGGCTGATTACCGATAACCCTATTTTCCGCATGCGCACCGAAGGTGTCGGCACTCTCAGTCGCGAAGATGCAATAGGTTGGGGGGTTTCAGGTCCGATGCTACGGGCTTCAGGCATGAAATGGGACTTGCGAAAAGTTGACCATTACGAGTGCTATGACGATTTCGATTGGGATGTGGTTTGGGAAACGGGCGGTGACTGTCTGGCCAGGTATTTTGTCCGCATCAACGAAATGCGGGAGTCCGCCAAGATTGTTTTACAAGCGATCGCCGGACTGCCTGGAGGTCCTTACGAGAATCTAGAAGCCCAGCGGATGATGGGAGGTCCCAAGTCGGAATGGAGTGACTTTCAATATCAGTTTGCGAGCAAGAAGACTTCACCGATGTTCAAATTCCCGGAGGGAGAAGTATACGCGCGCCTGGAGGCCCCGAAAGGTGAACTCGGTATCTATCTCATGGGTGATGCAAACATCTTTCCTTGGCGGTGGAAAATTCGTCCCCCTGGTTTTATCAACCTTCAGGTTTTACCCCAATTGGTTAAGGGAATGAAGGTGGCGGATATCATTGCCATTCTTGGCAGCATTGACATCATTATGGGCGAGGTAGACCGCTAGCATCTACCTCTGTCTGAGGAGGATCCATGAATACCGATCGACCGACAGTTGCGACCAATCAATCAGAGGTCAAGGAAAAACCATTCAGCAGCCTCATCAACCCTGTTGGGCCACCGCAGGTCACTAAGGAGCTGAGTCACAACGTCATCTTGACCAGCGTTAACGACCTATACAACTGGGCCCGCCTCTCTAGCCTGTGGCCTCTACTCTACGGGACAGCCTGTTGCTTTATCGAAATGGCATCCCTCCTGGGGCCTCGGTTCGATTTCGATCGGTTCGGTCTGTTGCCCCGCTCCAGCCCGCGGCAAGCGGATCTCATCATTACAGCCGGAACAGTCACCATGAAGATGGCTCCGGCACTGGTGAAGCTCTACCACCAAATGGGGGATCCCAAATACGTGATTGCCATGGGAGCCTGCACGATTACGGGAGGGATGTATAGCACCGACTCCTACTCGGCAGTGCGCGGCGTCGATAAGTTAATCCCCGTCGATGTTTACATGCCCGGATGTCCGCCACGTCCGGAGGCCATGTTTGACGCCATCGTCAAGTTGCGCAAGAAAATTGCAGGAGAAGATTTGAGCGATCGCGGCAAGTTGGCTCAAACCCACCGCTACTACACCATTGCTCACCAACTCGTTCCCGTTCCCCCCGCCGTCACACCGGAATATTTGGAATCTCCCACCCGCAAAGCTCCACCTCAAGCTCTGATCGATGCGGGAATTTACCCGGCGGAATGGCAGGTAAAGGCTGCCGAAGCAATTACCCTTCAAGCACCAAAGGAGGTGAAATCGTGAAATGACAGTCTCGCGCTACGAACGCAGACACGTTGTCATCATTGGAGCGGGTCCAGCAGGATACACTGCTGCTATTTATGCTGCGCGGGCTAACTTGCACCCCTTGCTGATTCGAGGGCCAGAGCCGGGTGGACAGTTGATGACAACCAGTGATGTTGAAAACTACCCTGGCTTTCCCAAAGGAATCTTGGGACCTGAATTGATGAGCGTGTTCGAGCAGCAAGCCGCTCGCTTTGGCACCGATCGGCGCTTTGGCATCGTCACCCGGGTGAATTTTGAGGAATGGCCTTTTCTGATCTCCGTTGATGGCAAGGACCTGCTCTTGGCCGATACCGCCATCATTGCAACAGGGGCTACTCACCGATATTTGGGTATAGAGAGCGAGCGTTTGTTGCTCGGTCGAGGTGTGTCAGTCTGCGCTACATGCGACGGTGCATTTTTCAAAGATGTCCCGGTTGCCGTGATTGGGGGGGGAGACACAGCCGTCCAAAATGCGCTGTTGCTCACCCGTACGGCCAGTCACGTGTATCTGATTCATCGCCGCGATCGGCTAAGAGCCAGCCAAATTATGCAGCAACGGTTGTTCGAAAACGATCGCATCACCATTATTTGGAATACGGTCGTGCGCGATATTCTGGGTAACCCCTCGGTTGAAGCCATCCAGTTGGAAAATGTTGTCTCGGGCGAAATCAGAGTTTTGACACTCGATGGAGTATTTGTATCAATCGGGCTCAAACCCAATAGCGATTTGTTCAAGGGATGGCTGGAACTCGATGACAAGGGATACATCGTGACTGCGCCTCACTCAACCCAAACCAGCATTTCCGGTGTATTTGCCTGTGGCGATGTACAGGATCGCGTGTATCGCCAGGCCGTAACTGCTGCGGGAACGGGCTGCATGGCAGCGATGGATGCGGAGCGTTGGTTGGCTAGCAAACATAGCGAGCTTTTGGCGGAAATGTACGCAGCGTCAACGACTTATCTCTAAACTCAGTTTTTGGGATAATCCAAGATCGAATGAAACACCTGCGATCGGCCATTGAAATTTCAAGTAGCTGACTGGGATAAAGGCATCGCGCACCAATCCTCCGCTGTCTCTGCAGCATTTGCCAATCCACGTAAAGGAACAGCTAATTGTTGTTCACTCAATCCTTTTCCCTGAATAAGCACTCCCCAGTTGCCCAGTCCGTGAGGATGGATCGATAAATGCAAGGCATGACGGCGATGCAGTATCTCTTGAATGTTTGTTCCGCGAGCCGTCTCTTGGGGTAGAGATAGCTCGGCCATTTTTTCCCCGAGTCCGAGGGCCATTAGAAAAGGTCCTTGTCGTGTAAACCCCAACCTCTGCAAACCAAAATACTCACCCCAATATTCCAAAGCTGTGAAATTGGCATGGGTTGTGATGTCCTGCTCACCCAATAGCAGGTAAGGATTATCGCGAACGGTATGTCGGTAATAGCAAGCCAGAGTCCCGCGAGGGCGTTTCGGACTGTAATACTGAGAATTGCTGTAACCGTAGTCAATCGTTAACAAATATCCCTGCAAGAGCTTATCTGCCACTATTTTTATCCAGTCAATTGCCGCCAGATTTACCTCGCTTCGATATCCGTTTGGATAAAGGTCTGACTCCAAATTGGTTCCTAACCGACTGAAATAGTTAGCTATGTGCGAGGTAGATAGTTCGCCGACTTCTTCCTGCAAACGAGTAAGATTGCTTGTGTCAGAACTTGCCGATACATAGATTTCATGTAGCTGTCTGTTGCGGACTTCAACTAAATGAACGGGAAAGGCGTCCACCAATTCATTGGAAAATATACATCCAACGATAGAACTCTTAGATATATCTTCAAAAGACACCCATTGAATCTTTTCCCCTAAACCATCAACGCTGAGTAGTAGTCCCTGCTGAAAAGACCGTAGTTCAGGAGAGATTTCTATCATTACATAACGTATGCACTGAAAGAAAAACGGATATTGATTCTTGACATACATGAGTATGTCGCCAGCCAGTACCCCTTGACCGGATCCTATTTCAACCAGTGAAAATGGGTTAGGGTACCCGAGCGACTGCCACATATCGAAAAACTGTTCCGCTAACAGTTCTCCAAAATGAGGACCTAAGTGAGGAGAAGTATAGTAGTCTCCATAACTGCCAATTTTCTTTGCATGGGCGGAATAGTAACCCTGGCGAAGATTGTAGAGAACAACCTCCATGAATTGGGCAAAAGTGATTCTTCCCTGAGGATTGGAATCAATCAGACGCTTAATCTTTTCGTATAAAGCTGAGTTGTAGGCGTCCATGGAACTTCCCTGTAAACTCCCGATTCTACATGGACGTGGTTTTACTACTGCTCGCTAAAGGGAGTTTCCAATCCCCTCAGTCTTCGATTCATCTAGGCCAATCAAGATACTCCCATCTTCCAGCCGTACGGGAAAAACTGGTAGAGCTTTTTCACGTGAAATTGCACCCAATGCCTTTCCTACACCTGGTGGCCAAGGGCACCATTGTTTGACGTCACCAGTACGTATATCGAAAACACTACGATGCCACGGACAAACAATACCGCCATCTGCGGTCAATTCTCCCTTTTGCATGGGTCCTCTCATATGAGGACAGATACTATCCATAGCAAGTATTTCTCCTTTTTCTTGGAGGAGAAGAACTGAAAGTTTGCCAACCTTAACGACATGTCGCATTCCCTCTGACAGAGCGCCTTGCTCTAACACTTTTACCCATCGCATAAGGCTCTCCTCGATCGTTTAGATCTGCCTGCCGACTCAACGTACGATTCAACTTTTTCTGGCAGCAAAAATTGTCACTCTGGCTATCAATTGCATAGACCAAATGCTACACATAATTGAATTTGCCAATTGCGTAAAATATCTATTTTCATTATCGCTCAATGTCCTAGGTATCTGCACGAACTAGATATCGATAGCTCGTAACATCTGATAGCGCTGGAACTCAATCGATCCAGTACTAGGCTCAGTAGTCAAATGACCGATCGCTTGGTACGGTAGTCAACTAGAAGAGAGGAAAGTCCCAACATCGCTGCAATGGGGAATTCAGGAAAAAGCAAAGTTCGTGCTTGACTTGGACTCTTCTTTTGAAACAATTCTAACCGCTGATTAACCTATAATACAAACTTCAACTTGTTGACATCGGCTTTGGCGATTCTCCCCAGAATTCAATCATTCAGGTGAAATTTTGCAACCATTCCATAGATAGAGCTTTTCAAACGGCCTAAAATATTAGTAGAAGGGTTTTTCTATCCATTAATCCTAACTTGAGGAGGTGTACTTCTCATGAACGCTATTACCGAAACCCTGCAGTATGTGATTGCCCCCGTCATCGGTCTATTGCTATTCATTGTTGCTTTTGCCAAATTAAATCAGCTTCTCTTCCCCATCAATCCTGCCATTACATTAATGATAGACTTTATTATACTAGTAATTCTTCTTGTGACCGGCTATTCAATACTTGACAGAAAAATAAGGCACTCGTTGTAGCTTTATTAGGTTAATTAAAAAGGGCGCGTTTTGGGTAATACTTTCAAGCCAAAGCGGGCCATCATCTGAGCTTTGTTCGCCTGTTTGGAACACGAATATCCGACTGACTTGAAGTTTTGTTGCTAGATGGCTACTGGGTTCTGACTTGGTGAGGGCCTGAATGGCAACCAATATACGAACTTCTGAGCTTAAGCTGGAAGTGATGGAAAGGGCTCGGGACATTCTTTACAATCGCACTGGGATACACCAACCGCCGAGTATCTCCACTCACGATCTACCGGTCGCAAATGTCAAGGAAAGATTGCTGATTTTTCTCGAGAAATGCCTTTCGGACTGTAACCCTGCGATGAACCAGGCCCGATTGTTGTAGTCACCAAACAATAAAGGATGCATTCAAGTGGTTAGCAAACATCCCCCACCAACGACTGTAGAGCCTATTCTCGAAGCGGTAGAAGCCACCCTTCAGGCAGTAGATTACTGTTTCCTCAGTACTATTGGTCTCTCGGGCCAGATCGACAGCCGGCTCATGCAACACTTTCAGCCCCAGCCAGATTTAACCCTTTGGTTTGGAACCAGCGCGAAGTCTCGAAAGGTGCGGGACATTCGCAACAACAGCCAGGTTACTGTCGCCTTTTACGATCCCGCTGACACCGCCTACGTGACTCTGAATGGGACCGCTCAGATTGTGTCTGACACGGACTTGCAGCAGAAATATTGGGTTGAACAGTGGATTACTTTTTATCCAACAGGCCCAGAAGGGGAGGACTACGTGCTGATTAAATTCGTTCCCTCCCGCATAGAGGTGATGAATTTTGCCCGTCACATTACCCCAGAACCGTATGGGCTGCGGCCAGCCATTCTTACCAGAGCGGAGGGAAATTGGACTGTTGCGAGTGGCGAACCAGGAGGAAATAACAGCGCAACGAGTTCCGTTTATAAATCAATGGAGGTTTAAATGGTTCGAACAGGACCGCTGCAGGCAGAAATAGAGTCGAAGGAAAACGAAGTGAAAAAAGGAAATGATAGTTTAGCTTTACGAGATGAGAATGGTTTACCTCTATGGAGAGAATCCCTCAGCTCTTCAACAAGGCTGTCCACCGATTAACCTACGAACAAGGACGAGTGGTTGGGCCTAACAATTCAATACATTTACACGCCAAAAAGGTTAAGCAATTGTGATTCAAAAAATTCTTGTCGCTCTGGATATCTCGAAAACAAGCGAATCAATTTTTCAAAAGGCGGTGCAATTAGCTAAAGCAACTGGAGCTGAATTAACGCTGCTTCACGTTATGTATGGTGAGGAGGAAGGGGCTCCGCCAAATCTTTTTTATGCTCCTTCTTCTCTTATAGATGATTTTTTAACGTTTCAGCATAAGTGGCAAGAGTTCGAGCAGTCTTGCTTGCAAAAGCTGCAAAAGTACGCAGAAAAAGTCAGCGCTGCAGGTGTGAATTCGGAGATTGTCCAAAAATATGGAGATCCTGGCCGAACTATTTGCGACGTTGCCCGAGACAGGAACACCGATCTGATAGTAATGGGACGGCACGGTAGATCGAGACTCACCGAATTGATGCTGGGTAGCGTCAGTAACTATGTCGTGCATCACGCACGCTGCAACACATTAGTTATCCAACCCACATAGCTGAGTTCTTTTTGCAAGCAATTGGCCGACCTCCTGCAGATCGCTTTAGCAGATACAGTGGCCACCAAGTTAGATGCGGTGTTATCGGAGCAACTGCAGCAGGCCAACCGTTCCGTCGTAGGGATTGATTTAGAAACTATCTTGGATGGTTTGGAACAGTTGCCGATTCATGACTGAGACTTCTCCTGTGATAAATCACGACGTCAAAGACCTAAACCTGGCTCCTCAAGGGAAACGGCGCATCGAGTGGGCCGGGCGAGAAATGCCTGTGCTGCGGCAAATTCGCGATCGCTTCAATCAAGAGAAACCCTTGACAGGAATCCGAGTGTCAGCCTGCTGTCATGTCACTACAGAAACGGCTCATCTGGCCATTACTCTCAAAGCCGGGGGAGCTGATGCCACGTTGATTGCTAGCAATCCCTTATCAACTCAAGATGATGTCGCAGCTTGCCTTGTCAGCGACTACGGCATACCAGTATTTGCCAAGAAGGGCGAAGACATCGCTACCTATCGCCGTCACGTTCAAATCGCTCTCGATCGCCAACCCAACATCATTATTGATGATGGTGGTGATGTAACGGCCACGCTGATTCAAGAGCGCCAGCAACAGATTGCTCAGATTATTGGCACTACTGAAGAAACTACAACCGGTATCGTGCGGTTGCGGGCCATGTCCAAAGATGGCGTTTTGACCTTCCCAGTCATTAAGGTTAACGACGCCGATACCAAGCACTTTTTTGATAACCGCTACGGTACAGGTCAATCGACGCTAGATGGGGTGATTCGCGCTACCAATATCCTGTTGGCTGGTAAAACCTTGGTGGTGGTTGGCTATGGTTGGTGTGGCAAGGGGACAGCCATGAGAGGCCGAGGCATGGGTGCCCATGTCATTGTGACTGAAGTGGACCCGGTACGTGCCATTGAAGCAGTCATGGATGGCTTCCGGGTCATGCCGATGTCAGAAGCGGCTCCCCAAGGAGATTTGTTCATCACTGTCAGCGGTAACAAGCATGTGATTCGGCGCGAGCACTTTGAAGCCATGAAGGATGGCGCTATTGTCGCGAACTCCGGTCACTTTGATATTGAAATTGACCTGGAAACCTTAGCCAGCATGGCAACGGAAGTACGAGAGATTCGTAGCTTTACCCAGGAATACCGCCTCAGCAATGACAAATCTGTCATCGTTTTGGGTGAAGGTAGGCTGATCAACCTAGTGGCAGCCGAAGGTCACCCAGCCAGTGTGATGGATATGAGCTTTGCAAATCAAGCCCTGAGTAGTGAGTATCTGGTGAAAAACAAAGGTCAATTGGAGCCGGGTCTGCACTCTGTCCCTGCTGAGGTCGATCGAGAAATTGCCCAATTGAAGCTGAAGGCAATGGGCATTGGCATTGATACGCTAACCTCTGAACAGGTTGAGTATCTAAATACTTGGACGGCAGGTACTTAGCACGTACTTGAGACGTTCGTTGTCTCTATCTCCCCACAGTAGATCCCTAGCGATTGCGCAGTCTTCAATAAACAACTCTCCAAGCTGACTGCACTCGGGCAGAGAGCCAAGACTTCCGACAAGGGGACGAGGACGACCTCACCATTTTGCCAGGCCACCATGCTGTCGTACTTCTCGCGGGCAATAGCGTCTACCGCAGCCTTGCCAAATGCGGCGGCGGTAATAGAGTCCAGGGCCGATGGCAGGCCGCCCCGCTGGACGTGGCCAAGAACCGTGGTTCGGCTTTCAATCTGGTTGCCACTGTGCTTGGGGATTTGCTCTGCCAGATACTGCCCGATTCCCCCTAGGCGCACTTCACCCAGTGCATCGGTGTAGGTTTTCTCCTTCCCTAGCACCGTTCTTGCCCCCTCTGCGACCACCACAATGGCGAACCTGCGCCCCCAGCGATCGCGCAATGTCTTGAGATGCTCGCACAAAGCTTCAATCGAATAAGGAATTTCGGGAATCAGGATGGCATCGGCTCCTCCAGCAAGACCGGAACTGAGTGCTAAATGTCCCGCCTGACGTCCCATCACTTCGACAACCATGACGCGATCGTGGCTAGCTGCCGTGTACATTAGGCGGTTGAGAGATTCGACAATCGTATTCACCGCGCTATCAAACCCGATCGCCCTCTCGGTTAACGCAACATCGCCATCGATCGTCTTCGGAATCGCGACCAGATTCCAGTTGCCCAAGCCAGCTAAGTGGTGAAGGATCGCAAGACTACCATCTCCACCCACGAGAACGAGTGCGTCTAGGTCCAGAGCTCGATAGTTCGCAACAATCTCGTCAGCCCGCTCGAGGGTATCTCCTTTATTAATGGTTCCTAGAATTGTTCCTCCTAAGCTAAGTAGAGGATCGATACCGTGCAGGTCTAGTCCGTGGACATTGAGGGCGATCGTTTTGCGTTCGAGTAGACCTCGGGTGGCGTAGGGAATTCCCACAACTTCCCATCCGTACGTCAGGGTGGCGTGCCTAACCACTGCGCGAATCACACCATTTAAGCCCGGGCAGTCGCCGCCGCTGGTGAGCAAGCCAATTCGTTTTGTTTGACTCATAAGATGTTCGCGTTATCCATAGTAGCGGGACGGGGAGTAGTCCTTGCTTGGCAAGTAGCTCTGAATAGCACGTATATATTGAGCGCGTTCGAAGGCATCGGGATCGGGACAGTTTTCTTGGCTCACAATGCCTTGTAACTGGCGTACCGATGTGTAGTCATTATCCTGCATCCACTTGCACATACCCTCTTCGATGGTGGACAAATAATTGATGCCATGTCGTAAAAGTGCCGAACAAACCATGGTGATGCTCGCTCCCGCCATGAGCATTTTTATGGCCTCTTGACCGATGGAAATGCCACCCGAAGCAGCGAGATCGGCAGAAACTCGGCCGTAGAGAATCGCTATCCACCGCATGGGCAATCGGAGTGCCTGCGGCGTACTGAGAAGAATACTCGGTCTTACCTCCAAGCTATCAATATAGATATCGGGTTGATAAAAGCGATTGAAGAGAACTAATCCATCTGCTCCTACCTCAGAGATTTGCTTAGCCATATTGGCCATATTGCTGAAGTAAGGGCTGAGTTTCACTGCCACCGGAATAGAAACAGCCGATTTAACTGCAGAAACAATGTCTAGATAGGTTTGTTCGATTTCAGAACCAGTGCGATCGAAGTCAGTCGGTACTTGGTAAATATTGAGCTCGATGGCATCGGCCCCTGCCTCCTCAATTTGAACTGCGTATTCTGTCCATCCCCCCATCGTGGAACCATTGAGGCTGGCAATGATGGGAATCTTGACCATTTCCTTGGCAGCACGAATATTGTTCAGGTAGGTAGAGGGGTCCACCTGGAAGATTCGGGGTTCGGGAAGATACCTTAGGGCTTCGGCAGAACTTTCGATTCCGTAGGTGTGGTGTTGGCGATCTTTGTCCTGCTCCATCTTCAGCTGTTCTTCAAACAAGGAATGCAGAACTACTGCCCCCGCGCCAGCGTCTTCCATCTTTTTGACGTTTTCAATCTCGTGAGTCAGGGGGGCTGATGCTGAGGGAACCAATGGGGATCGCAATTCCAACCCCATATACGTTGTCGTTAAATCCATTACAAATTACCTCTTGGCCGAGTGTTTTTTCTCCACCTCAACGTACGATTGCTGTCACTTTGTGTGACCGTTGGTAGACTATGGATGCCACGATACCGAGTAGCTAACATGTTCCGTGTCATGCTAAGTTCTCCCTTATGCAAAATTTGACACTATCTAGAAATGAAGATCGACTTCAATAACTAGCCATTGAGGACTTTATTACAGCTTAATGTTTCAGCATTTTTCTGTAAATCATTCAGAATAGTTTCATTACATAGAATATCCATCAATACTTGCTTTAGACTTTAAGGAAAACACTTGACCACAATTAAGGATACAGAGTTGACTTGAGATTCTTGTGAGGAATTATAACTGAGACAGCAAATCTTACAAAATAGTTTTATTTCGCAAAATATTAAAGAGTTTTCTCCTTTATAAGTGACTGGGAAACTGATTCGAGTAGCGTGTAAATTATCAAGTTTCTAGTAACTGTTTATTTCGAACTTAAACAGGAAAAGGGGATTTTGATCGGCCATTTTTACTGAAGCTCGCAAACTCAACGCTTAGCCGAAGTAGAATATATCATCTCAGACAATATTCTTTTCCAGATGAAACAGAATATAATCTTTGACAGCCTGTCTTTTGACAAAATCTGATGCCTTGTCGAAAATGTATACCTCATTAGAAATAATTGTCTTGTGCGCAGCGGGAGCATTGTTCGATGAATAGACTCATTCGTATTGTTTTTGTTGCTTTAGTCGTTTTAGCTCTTGCTTTTCCATATCCTGCTAGCGCAGAACCCGATCTTAGCCTCGGTAAAACTGTTTTTAACGCTCAATGTGTGACTTGTCACAAGGGCGGGGCTAACCTTGTAGTCGCTAACAAAGATCTAAAGAAAGCAACCTTAGGGAAGTACAACATGGCATCCATAGACGCCATTCAATCTCAAGTCAGGAAGGGTAAAAATGCCATGCCTGCCTTTGCCGGTCGACTGGATGAACAGCAAATTGAATCTGTCTCAGCTTATGTCCTAGCTCAAGCAGATGCTGACTGGCAGTAAGAACTACTGTAAAAAGTAAGCTCAAGAGAGTGCCAGCTAATCTGCAGACACACCGATCTGCAACTGGTTTGTTCTGGTGGTCTTGTCTAGTCGTTTGCCCATAGCTGCTCATCCAAAGCGTCAAGGTCATTCCAGCGCGATCTGAGGGATGAAGAACGGGTGATTATCAGCAATCTGTTGCTTACGTCCAAAGGATTTGCTTACCTTTGAGAGGTGGACTCGCGAGTAATGCTCTCCGGAAAGTTTTCCTTCGGTCGGGCAACTTGCTCGTGGAACTGTGACTTGTTCCTTGAGTCATTCAGTGCGATCGCCTTAAATAGAGCCAAGGTTCTACTATCCTTCGGCCTCCAGCCGATTTATTAAGTCAGACTCGTAAACATATCTTAGGATGGTGAATGTTGCGCGATGACAGACAACAAGCCCTATTTGATGAGCAGGCACCATGACAGACTATTCAAGGAAAAGCCCATCCCGAGCAGAGTCCTCGAAGCGAGTTCTTGACTATCTAGCTGCCTTCCGAAAGGACATGTCTAGAGAGCAGTTCGAGCACTTTCGTGAGATAGCAATGAAGCACGGACAAAGCTTTGGGCATCTTGAATCAATCGCAGCAATTGTCAATGAGATCCACATCGCAACTCATCCAGACATTCCCGTTCGATCGAAGCCCGGATACACAATGGAACAATTGAGTAAACTCCTCGCTGATTTTGGCCAGAGACTTTCTGTTTTTCTATAAGTTTTAGCTGGTTCTACCATTGCAATCCCTACTGGGTGGAATGTAAAAAGGACTATCAAGCTATTGTTGTATGTACGATTCATACATATATGAAAACTAATCAATCTCAAGGTGATTGATTGAGGTTTTTTGCTTCGGTTCTATAGGCTCTATTCTTTAAGTATAGTTGCTGCTTACAAAACTAAAACTGAATAAGCCAAGACGTAGTAGAAGTCTATATTTTTTGTTAATATAATTCAGATAAGATCGCTATTTCTCTCACGTACAGCTAATTGTCTAAGGTTAGACTTCGATAGAGGTTGACGAAAATACGTACAGTAATTTTGCCTTACAAATGTTCGCGATCAATTTAATCGTTTTATCATTACCACATTCACTTAAATTGGTTTGATATTCAGAGTAACGCAGTAGATCCGAGCTCAACGATATAAATATATTACAAGTTCAATTCTGTCTCAAAACGTCACCTCAGATGGAAACAGTCCTTCCTTTTCCATTGCTCGTTGGTTCAGAATGCGCTTCCCACGAGGTGTCAGACTATAGTTTGCGTCAATCAGCCCATCGGAAAACAGCATTCTAGCCAACTGCCAGGGCGGTTCACCCGCGGGAGATGCAACATAGCCTTGCAACCCCTCTAACGCAGACTCGTCAACCCTACTAATTTCAGTCCATTTCTGATCCGCGAAGTTAACCAGTACGGGACGAGAGTCACCAAAGGTCAATCTACTTGAAGACCTCTGCCTCAAACTTCCATCCACAATGACTGCGTACTCACCTTGAGGACTCTCTCGAAACTCTACTACAGAACCCATCTCTGAACGACCCAGGAACATGGGAGGTACCCGTTCCAAGTTATCTTCCGGTGTCGGATCTCCATGGTGAAGACAATTACGCCAGCTACTTCGATCTTTTTCATCTAGCACCCAACGAGAAAGCAATGTCTCGAATTTCTGCTCCAGTTCTTCCATCTGTGCTACCAGATTCCGGCGCCAGCTTCCTTGCTCGCCCTCTCGTCCGTGTTCACCTCGCATGTGACGATAGCTGGACACGATTTCCTGAAGCCCCTCAATCGGGTGTATTGATTTTGTCATTGGTTCAACCGGAATTATCACATTAACTGGTATGCTTGCACTTCATTGAGAATTTAGTCAGAAATTCTTGGCATTGGGAACAGTAGATTAAGATTTTTTGGCCACTTCTTTAGACCTTTTGCAAGAAGGAATGACCCATTGAATAAAGTTGACAATGCTTGCTGGAGCTATAGTGGGGCAGCGCATGAAACTCCGACTAGACTGATGTTTTGGATCAGTTGGCAGAACAGCAGGCAGTTATTCCTACCTCGATCTTGAGTAGACAGGTTTGACAGTTTCTTTTACGGCGGCTCAGTCCTTACGTTCCTCATAATCTTCAGCTGACTCTGGCTCTAACTCCCACGGATGGGCGTCACGCTGTTGCAGCATCCGAAGAGTACGCAATGGATGTTCGTCAGGAGTCCCAATACCTACGGAATCTGCCAAATCATCTACCACATTCTGATCCGGCGTAGGTGTTGTTCCTCCCACTGCTTCTTCACCCCCGACTTTAGCCTGATACTGATTGACATCGATATCACCCCCTGTGGGGGCCACACCAGCTCCAGCCTCCTCTAGCCGCCGCCGTAAAGTTCTTCCCAACCCTGTATCGCGATCTGCCAGGTCCTCGAATACTACGTCCCCTGAATTGACCTTAAGGACTTCTTCAGTGAGGTCTTTCTGCGGGGCCGACACGGTATTAGCTTCGGCAGGAGTTCGTTCGGGATCGTATGTCACAACAATCACCTCCTCTAGGTTAATGTCATGAATTGTTTCCACAAATAGGGAGTGGCTACTTAACGAGTCATTTCTCAAAGTAGGTCCCTATATCTAGTCTAATCCCTAGTTCTTCAGCCATAACTGAATTTCTGCTCTTGGATTGGTTGGATGGGCTTATTATCCCTAAAACAAAAGTGCATCTCAATCATGTCATGAGTCTAAACACTTATTACTCAAGCAATGAAAAGGAGTACATGTTGAAAACAGAAATCCTTGGAAACACTAGATTTCTGTTTAAAACTTATATTGCTAGAGTAATAACAGCTCAATTCATCTTCTGGTGGCCATTTTGAGAGGCCTTGAAAAATCATGAGTGATGTAAGGTTTGTAAAACTGTGATGTACTCTCAAGCGACTCAGTATCTACCGAAGAGAGACGATGAAGATATTCGATCAAAGTCAACTTTTTGTTACAGCATGGTGAAAGATAGATCGACTCTAAATAATTTTCAGGAGGAGACTCATTAACTAGTATCAATACTGCCTAGAAAACATGTTCGACATACTAGATTTTATATTCAATCTACACACTGTTCGATACATCAAAATATTACTAGGAGGGTTTACCAACTTCTGGTCTGATTGAGCAGATGACTCCGCTCTGAATAGTATTGTTCTAATTCTGCGATCGCTCTTTTTTCCTCTTTTTGGTACTCTCCCAATATGCCCTCCCTTGATTAGTAGTTGTTCCTGAGATGTAGTTGGCTGACAGACTCCTGGCTCAGAAATTCTGCAAAAGACTGTGAGTAACCTATTAGGATCTGATTCAGTCCTACAACACTCACAAGTGCCCAGCTCCTCTTTGTTAGTTTCGACTAAAAACTTCTGAAACGATAGTTTTGGCAAGTCTGCAATTGGATGTCAAGATGAAAACCTTATGCAAAAGCCTGATTCGGCCTTAGGAGAACTTTTTAATCATGGAGATGATGTTTTCCAATGACCCTAAGCGTACTGGCTTGCGGACCCCGATCCCCTTTTTCTTCTGCAAAGCGGACTTCTTGTCCAATTTCAAGTTGATTGAAATTGGCATTAATCAAACTATTTTGATGGAAATACAGTTCATGACCATCAGAAGCTTGAATGAAGCCACAACTTTCTTCCGGTGACAACATTACTATCCGTCCGTGAAATGGAACTTCGTGAGTCTTAACATCCCCTCTTTGCCGTTGAGCATAATCCTTGAGTTCCCGTTCGGCACTATCAAAGGCATCACGAATTGCTACATAGATATCCTCATGGGCTTGATGTTTTGGCGGATCGCGTTTTACGATCAATTCCCTGCCGGGTACAGTTAGATCGATTCGCACATGGTAGAGACTACCCTTATGGTGATGTCGATGCGGTGCTTCAACCATCACCCGACAGTCCATGATGTGACTATAGAACTCGTCCAGCTTCCCTATCCGTTCTCGAATCTTGGCCTCAGCAGCTTCAGAGGGTGGGATAGTCCGCCATGTAATTTGGGGTGTTAATCGCATAAGTCTTCTGCCTTCGCATGAGTTCCCTTTGTCTATAAATCTAGTTAATGAATCTGAGGAATTGGTGAGGTAAACCTCGACTGAAATTGTCAGATCGGGGATCGCAAGTTCTGGTGCGTGTTAATAAGTGGCGACGTTGGGTAACGAAACAGGTGAAAGCGAGCCACCCTCTGATGGCTTGAACGAGCGATCGCAATCGAGTATCAGGCTGCGTTATTGGGCTAGATTGCGTCGGAACCCCTCGAATCCTAAAATTCCCCTTTGTAGTTCTCCCACACAAGAAAAATGCCTTATCTTTCAAAGAGGTAGGCAAAACAGATTTGGTATGGCAACCTTTGTAGGCAGACTCATATCTGGTTGGATAGGGTGCGATCGGACTGAGTCTTAATCTGCAAAGCCAATCGATTCGCTCTCTGAATGACATTCTTAAACAAATCAACGCTTCGCCGTCTCAAGAGACTGCCTAAACAGCCTTCTACCTGGGAAGGCGATCGACGCTCTCTCTCTCCAGAGTTGATTGCAGGTATCGATCCAAGTACCCAGCAGTCGGGAGATTGCATCATCTGGATGGATCGGTCTTTTCCCGCGGTGAGGGCTATGGATGTCATCCCCGGACAGTCTGGGATGGAAGCCACAGTTCGCGTTTTACTACAGGCCATCGAGCATCCCAACTCGGGACTCCCTCCTGCCAGACCCAAAACAATTCTCGTGAGAAATCGTGAACTACAACTGTTTCTTCGGGGTGTTTTGCAAGACCTTGAGATCGACGTGAAGCACAGTCCTAACTTGCCACTGTGCGATGAAGTATTCGAACAGGTGCTAACAACGACCCAGACCCTTGCGTCTCCCTTACCACCTGCTCTGAAAGAAGCGATGCTAGATTGCGCTGAAGCCATCTTGCAAGATGGGCCTTGGGATGTGCTGGATGAAACTCGAATTCTGTCTGTAGAACTCAACCACAGCGACGTAGAAACCCTATATGTATCAACATTAGGTATGGCAGGAATCGACGCAGGATTGCTGATGTATCGCTCTGCTGACTCCCTCCAACAGTTTCGCCAGCAGGTCTTAAACTCGGATTCTACAGAAGAAACGCTGCAAGATGCTTTTCTCGCTCAAGATTGTTTCTTTTTGAACTTCATCCCCACCGAGGGATATCTAGAAATACCATTTTCTGAGAGCGAGCACCTCGTTCCTGAATTTGGCTGCATCCATCCTCTAGAAGGAATGCGCCATGCACTCGATGAAGAAGAAGCTGCCGCAGTCATTCTCGTCCTCACAGCTCTGCATCGATTTGTTAAGAAACACAAGACATCGTTGGCCGATCCTATTTTTCCGACTCTTACCAGTCGTTTTCGAGTTTCTAATCCCCTTAATCCAGAAGAAAAAGTCTCAATTAGAGTATCTACTCAACCCAAGTTTGCGTTTGAACTGGCAAAAATGACCGCTGAATCTGCAGCCGAGAGGCAAGTCGTACATTACGATTTGGCTCCCGAGAAAATGGCTTACAGCTTGGGTTGGATGCCGGAGAGTTTATTAAATACTGTCAGACTCAAGGCAAAAGTATTCAAAAAGGCTGTGACAGCCTTTGAACTGAAAGGGGATAAATTTCCTGTCTTTTCAATTCAGACCAGTCGTCCACAAGCTCAGAAAATGCTCGACCGGATAAAGACAGCAGGAGGGGCAAAAACGCTCTGCTGGGTGTCGGGAGAAGAACTGCACTCTCAAGAAAAATACGACATCTGCTTGTTGGAAACCGGCGATGGCAAGATGCATATGCTGGCCGAGTTTGATGCGACCGAGCCCAATCACATACGAGCTCGGCAGGAATGGGATAAGCGCTGCAGCAAATCTGATGGATTTTGCGGATTAGTCATTGCAATGGGGCTGTCGGGTTCAAAGGGAGCGAGTTTTTCAGTTAGAAACGTTATGGCTCTTTACGAGATTCCTTCCACAACTGCCGCAGCTGGTGAATGAAGAACTCTAATGGCAGGCTACTATACCTGTATTCAATAAACTGGGGTCGTCAACCATGTGGATTTATCTGCGTTAAAGAATTTTGGAGTGAGCCTACACTCAAGTTCACTGGAAGTCGTAGAGGACTCCATCTCGGGCTGAGTTCTGAGCTCCTTATGAACAGAGTTTGCTGAACATCCGGACTTCACCGTCTCGGATAAACAACATTGTATCTGTGACAGTAAGGACTATCGACAACCCACATAGCTGAGTCTTGTGACACTCTCGAACTAAAAGACGGGAGAAACTGGAAAGACGAAGCAAACCTAAGTATTGGAGGAGTCCTCTCTACCCGACTACTGATACCTTATGAGAGGCCCCTAAGGTGCCAACCAGATTTAATAGTTAGACGAGAGGCGGGCAGGATTGGTCGCCGTCGCCGAGCGAGCAACAGTATTGTGATAGCTATTTGGCTGGGATGTTGCCCCCACAATCTTCCCGCTACACAACCACTCTCTTAACTCAGCCGGAGCTTGAACGCGATCGAGCAAGCGTTTGAGATCTTCTCCATCCAGCACTTCCCGTTGCAGCAATAACTGAGCAGCTTCGTACAACACATCCCGATTAAGCGCCAGAATCGCCCCGGCCATCGTCCGCGCCGAATCAATCAAGCCTTTTACCTCGCGATCGATCTCCTCCGAAACCTTCGGACTCACCGCCCGTCGAGGATTGGCATACCCCTCCAGAAACTGAGGCTGAGATTTTTCGAAGGCGACCGGTCCCAATACCTCGCTCATGCCGTACAGCGTGACGTACCGCTCCGCCAAATCCGTTGCTTTTTGAATATCGTCACTCGCACCAGTGGACGTCTTGTTAAACACAGTTTCCTCCGCCACTCTTCCCGCCAGCAACGTTGCTAACCGTCCGCGAATTTCATCCTCACCCACCAAATATCGGTCCTCCTCTGGCAACTGCAGTGTATAACCCAACGCTGCCGCTCCCCTCGGCACCACTGAAATCTTCTCCACCGACCCCAACCCCGGCATCAAAGCTCCCACAATCGCATGCCCTACTTCGTGATGGGCAACAACCTTTTGTTCCTGTTCGTTGAGAATGCGCGATCGCTTTTCTAACCCCGCCAACACCCGCTCGATCGCCTCGTCAAAATCTGCCATCTCTACAACACTGTGATTTTTGCGCGCCGCCAATAACGCCGCTTCGTTGATCAAATTTGCGAGATCCGCCCCGGCAAATCCAGGGGTGCGGGCGGCAATCTTACCCAGATTAATATCCGGGGCCAGTTTGACATCGCGGGCATGCACTTTGAGAATGGCTAATCGACCCACGCGATCGGGGCGATCGACCAGCACCTGGCGGTTAAATCGACCAGGACGTAAAAGGGCCGGGTCCAACACTTCCGGACGGTTAGTGGCCGCCAACAAAATCACACCGCTATTCGGGTCAAAGCCATCCAACTCCGCCAACAACTGATTCAACGTCTGCTCCCGCTCGTCGCTAGCCCCCATCATGGGACCCGCGCTGGCCCGAGATTTCCCCAAGGCATCCAGCTCATCAATAAACACAATGCATGGGGCCTGCCGTTTGGCCTGCTCAAACAAGCTGCGCACCCGCGAAGCTCCTACCCCCACAAATAACTCGATAAATTCCGCCCCCGAAATACTGAAAAACGGCACCTTTGCTTCTCCGGCGATTGCTCGTGCCAAGAGTGTTTTCCCGGTGCCTGGTGGCCCTACCAGCAACACCCCCTTCGGGATTTTGGCCCCCAGTCGCGTGTACCGCTCCGCATCCTGCAGAAACGACACCAACTCCTGCAACTCTTCCTTAGCTTCATCCACCCCCGCCACATCGGCAAAGGTCACCTTGGTTGCCCCCTCTGCATAAATGCGCGCCCGACTTTTGCCAAAGGACAGCGGATTGGCGCCCTGGCCCGTTTGCTGTGCTCTACCAAAAATCCACGACCACATGGCAAAAAATAATAGCAGCGGGAATAGCCATCCTAGAAGGGAGCGCAACCCACCTTGTGCGCGGGGAACTCCAGAGAATCGCACTCCATGCTCCCGCAGCAGCGCTACCAGTTCGGCGTCTTCAGCCACCGGTACTGTGACTAGGGTTTGTCCTTCCTCTTCACCTTCCTGGGGCTTCAACACAAATTCGATACTGGTGGTCCCAATTTCCACCTGTTCTACAACCCCTGCTTCGACGCGATCGAGAAACTGGCTGTAGGGCACTGTCTCCTGCACAGATCTTTGGGGCACAAACAAGCTCACCAACAGCAGCAGCAAAAACAGCGGCAGCAACCCAGCCCCCAGACCCTCTGGAGACTTCTGGGGATCGGTCTTCCCATGTTTATTCAGTCCCACGTCAGCTCCTCTATTTCGACTGCAATCTACTAGCGAGTTTCATCCATCAGCGAATTCCATAAATTTCATCTAGCGAACAATTCATCTACAGCAGGCGGTATAGACAAATGGGTCTTCTCCCTTAAGCCGTAGCCACCGGGGATGCTTCACGCTCCTCGGCCGATTCCTCGCCGCCGCCCTCTGTCGGCAATCCGACAAGCACCACTGCACAACGGGCGTGGTGGGTAACGTAATTGCTCACGCTGCCCATCAGTAATTCATTCAGCCCCCGCCGACCGTGGCGACCCATCACAATCGCATCGGCTTTCCAGGCCGCTGCCAAATCGCAGATATTTCGGCCCGGATACCCCATTTGCTGGGACCATTCCGCCTCAACTCCTTTTGCTTTCGCATAGTTCGCTTCTGCCTTCAGTTGGTCGAGGCAAGACTGTTCGTACCGTTTCCAGCTATCTCGATAAGAGGACAGCAAGTCGAGGTTGGAGTACCAATATTCCATCCCAACTCCAACATTCGCAGCTTGGGGGGCACCATCTTCAGTGTCCGATAGAACGTGTACAAGCATGAGGTGGCTGCCGGTGGCCTTAGCCAAGTCGATCGCTTCATCCAGCACGCGATCGGCTATATCCGAACGGTCTAAGGCAACCAAAATTTTCTGAAACATAAGAACCTCGCACGGCTTCTGCAGAGACGCATCGTGAGGAGGAGATAACGGAGACGCAATCCTTGAGGGCAAACCATCTCTCCCGCTACCCCTCCATATCTGTTGTAAACAGGAATGTTGAGGATTCTGTGACTATTGCGACTGTCAAGTCATACAGAACACCTCAGAAGTCCAGGTCTGTGACTGGACACAACCCTTTCGGTTTTAACTCGGATGGCAAAAGCTATATCGCAGGCAATCGCCATACCTTAGGATTGAAAAGCAGATTTTTCAGGGCGTTATGAGCGATCGCGACCCGACAGCCTTGCGGGTAACGTTTTTGGGCACCAGCTCGGGAGTCCCCACAAGAGGTCGAAATGTTTCGGGAATTGCCCTGCAGCTGCCGCAGCGATCGGAAATGTGGTTACTCGACTGCGGAGAAGCGACTCAGCATCAGATTCTGCGCAACCCTCTGCTCAACTCCAACCAAACCCGCCGGATTTTCATCACTCACATGCACGGGGATCACATCTACGGATTACCTGGGTTGCTCTCCACCTTAGGGATGAGTAACGTCCCGCACGAAGTCGACATCTACGGTCCCTCCGGCCTAAAAGACTATTTAGAGGGGGTACTGCGTTGGAGCGAGAGCCGGATTAACTATCCTTACCGCATTCACGGTGTCGAAACGGGCTTGATCTTAGATGAGGGAGAGTATCAAGTGTACAGCGCCCCCCTCGACCACCGAGTCCAAGCATTTGGATACCGGATTGTAGAGCGCGATCGCCCCGGCACCTTCAACCTTGCCAAAGCCAAAGCAGACAATATCCCCCCCGGCCCCATTTACGGACGCTTGAAAGCCGGCGAGACGATTCAGCTGGAAGACGGTCGGACAGTCGACGGACGGGATTATGTGGGAGCAGATCTCCCCGGTCGCAAACTGGCCTACTGCACCGATACAATCTATTGCCGTAACGCGATCGATCTCGCCCGGGCCTCTGACCTACTCATTCACGAAGCCACCTTCGCTGAACCGGACCTTCATCTGGCCAAACGGGCCAAACATTCCACTGCCGCGATGGCCGCTCAAGTGGCCTGCGAAGCCAATGTTGACACACTGATGCTGACCCACTTCAGTCCTCGTTACGGTCCTGAGGCCCCGATCTCGTTGGAAGAATTGCAGGCTGAAGCGCAAGCGATTTTCCCCAATACGCTAATGGCCCGCGATCGCCTCACCTACGAAATTCCCCGCCGCTCGCTACAACCGGCTTAGCGGAATGGGGGATGCAAACCTCAGTACGGTGTCGTTGTCCCCAGGACTGTCTGCAGGAGCACTAAAGGCTTCCAAAAGTTTGCGAGCGGCGGGAGGCATGGTAGGGAAGTGAAATTGGGCGTCTCCAGCAGCAATCGCGGGCCAAAAATCCTGCAAATCCGGCGCAAATTTTCGGGCCTCGGCTGCCGGCATAGAAACGGGGGGCTCGGTTAACAGACTGAGGATAAATTTCAAACTGGATTTCCCCATTGACTGGCGGGAGTGGGTTTGCAGATCGGGCCAGCCATCCACAATCTGCACCCGATGGGAGTTAACCGAGAGCAGGCGATCGCCGTTGTCTGCCACAGAGCCTTCCAGAATACGAAAGGGATGGGGATAGCTCACTAGGGAGCCTGTGGTGATTTCATGCAGGGAGCCATCTCGAGCAATATCTTGAACGTGCAGATGACCAGTCAGGATCAGATGAACCCCTGCATCTTTTAACATCTGGCGCAGTTGCCGGGCATTATCCAACATGTAACGCCGCCCCATGGGATGTTTGGATTGGTTGGGTAAATGCTCCAACACATTGTGGTGAATCACCACGATCGCCAATTCGTTGCCTAAGTATTCCAGGACTTCCTCCAGCCACAGCAGCTGAGCGTCATCCAAGCGCCCCAACTGCTGTCCGTTACAATCGAACATCGTGGAATTGAGGGCAATCAGGCGAACGCCGGGAACGGGGCTGCACGTATAGTAGAGCTGGCTGGGATGACCGTAACCGTAATCGCGATAATAGTGGGCAAAGTCCGATAGCCCGATGGAATGCTCTGACGTTTGAGGGGAGCGGATGTCGTGATTTCCTGGAATCAAAAATACGGGAAACGGGAGTGCGTTCAAGCTGTTTAGCAGCCATTCATGATTTTCAGGTTCGCCATCTTTGGTTAAATCCCCCGGCAAAATCATGAAATCTAGATCGTAGGCAGCTAATTCCTCAAGCACCCGTTCCCAGGCAGGAATGCTGACTTCCAGCAGGTGAAAGCGACCCGGCTGAGGGTGAATGGTGTGGGGCAAGGCAATGTGCAAATCGCTGGCGATCGCAAAGCGAAAGGATTGGTGCATGGCAATGGGGGGCAAAGGCAGTGGGGGTAGGGGTAATGCCTAAATTCTGCCATTCCTCCGTCCAGTAGCATTTCTTGGCATAGCGGATTCGTCCCCTCAAAACAGGGTTGGAGGTATGGCGGCTGGACTCTCTTTGCCAAATAAAACCGATTCCCGATGGCGAATGGCAGTAATCGCGATCCCCCACGGAAATGTAAACGATTCAAACGACTCAGCAGTAATACGGTCTAAGTCCAAATCCTCAACCACTTGTTTGAGGATGTCGAACAGCTGCATACGCAATTCTTCTAACTGTTCAGCAGATTGGGAGGAATAAACCTTATCTAGCAGGGCCATAATTTCTAAGTTGTAGCGATCGGCCCGGTTTTTCTGCCGCATCAACCACCGCTGATGCACCTGCCAAGCACTAGAGGCCACCAACACGGACACAGAAACAATCAGACCGATGGTCTCGGCATAGATGACCAAAAAACTAGGTCGATCTTGGCTGTAGTAGCTTTGGGCGCCTACGTGAACCGGTACACCAAAGTTCAGGCTTGAGGTGGGCAAGTCGATCGCCGCAGACACTGGATGCAGGGCAATCAATTCACTGCGGTGCTGGTTGATTGTCTGAGTAATAACATTCACAATTTGGGGGTCAACAGTATTTGCCGCCAGCAGCACCGCCTGCACCGCCACCGCCAGAGTGTCCCGAACAGGAATTGGCGGATCGCCGCTATAGGCCCCCTTTGGAAACACCTCCTGCGTCAATAATGGCTGCGTCAAGCGCAGGGCTTCCACCTGCTCGACCTCTATCAGGCTGGCTTGGCTGCTTTGTAAAAATTTCGCCATGCTGGCATTGCCCAAGGCCAACACCTTCGATAGAGCCTGCACCTCCCCATTCAGCAAAGCGAGATCGGCCTCTTCGGGTGGCAACGGGATGTAATCTAAATTCTCTGGAGTGATGCCGTAATGTCCGGCCAATTGCCAAAACAACGCATAGGAACCGCTCCCCTCGGGCATCAGGGCCACCCGCTTTGTTCTCAAATCTCCAAAAGTTTCGATGCCGCTGTCGGCGGCCGCCACCACATGCAACATCTCTGGAAATAAAGACGCTACCGCCCTTGCGGATTCGGTGGCTGGCGTATCGTTTTGCGCTAGAACTAACTGGGCTTGTCCGGCTTCCAACATCTGCATGTTTTGCACCGAGCCCTGGGTGGCCAGCACCTCAATTTGAATTTTAGGATGGTGCTTTTCCACCACTGCTGCCAACGCTGTGGCAAAGGCATAATACTGCCCCTGCTCCCCCCCCGAGGCCAGCTTGAGTGTGAAAACTCGGTTACGCTCCAGCAATGCGAGAGAACCAAAAACCAGCCCCATTGAAAGACTGGCGATCGCAATGGGCAAAACAATTCGGCTTTGCATAAACGGTTAGTTTGATATGCGGGGAAGTGTATTTTGACAGGCACTATCGGACTTCATGAAGGTTTGCGAACGCAAATCGCTAGGCAACCCGATCGCTATTTTGAGTCCGGGAGCAGAAACACCTTGACTGTACTGAGGGTGCTCAATACCGTCAAGAATGACAAAAACCTTGACCAAGCCTGCGTATTTCGCGGGGTGAATTGTGATGCAAACTCCTACCTCAATGCAGGAATTTGGCTAAACTTTGCCTCGGGTAACCTGCAGCGCAAATATGCTTTGAGACCATCGGTTCTCGCAACGACCCTAGTGAATTGCCTGCTGGCCAATGCCTTGCACCCAATGGTGTGGTGTGTCCGATAACGAGGCGAGCGTAGAAAGCATGTTGGTGGAGTGGATCGAACGTCTTTTCGGCAGATCGCAAACGGCAGTATCTCGGTGTCGTCGCAAAAGTTCAAAGGCAATCTCCGCTTCAGAGGCGGCGAATCGAAAACTGCAATCCTCCACCATCGCCCTAGAACAGGCCGCCGCCACTCAAGAGCAGGCTTACCGAAGGTTAGAACAACAGTACTTAGTCAAGGTACAGGAACTCCAGCAGTGCGATTGCCAACTGCAGGAGATGGCCACAACAGGTTACACCTCAACCACCCATCAGCTGGTCAGCCGTATTCGTCAGTTAGAGGCCACCGTACCCAAGCTGAAAGCCGCTGTAGAAGCGGCAGAACAAGAGTGGCATGCCATGCAACGGACCCTGCACCAGCTGCGCCATAAATTACAGCGTTATCACAACGAACTCGAACAATTGCAGCAACTGCGCATTTTTAACCAGGCCAAAGCCGCCCATCTAGACAGTCATTCTGCCTTGGCCCAAGCGGGCGATTGCCTGCAAAATGCTCAGCAAACCCTTGAAAGCCAGCAGGATGAATTAAGCGCATTAGCGAAACTATCCCACATGGACATCGCATTGCTAGCAGAATTCGAACGGCTCGAACATGATATCGATCTCCATCAACAGAGGTTTTAACCCAAGCATCCCGCATTGCTGTGGCCATTTCAGACAGGACGACGATAGCCTCATCCAGTCAGGGGTTGGATAGCTGACATTTCCTCAGCGACATGACGATCGCTTTCAAAGCAGCAAATTGACAATCGCCGTAACCTCCTGCAACCCCCATATCTGAATTTGCTGTTAAGAAGTTGTGAAGCCACAATGAGGACTACTTCACTTCGCCATTGTTGGCGTTTCCGGATGAAAGACGTCAATTACCTGCGCATAAGCCTGATTGACCGCTGCAATTTTCGCTGTCAGTACTGCATGCCTGGGGACGAGGAAATGGACTGGCTGGAGCAAGAAACATTGCTCTCAAACGACGAGTTACTTTACCTGCTGAAAGACGTCTTTATTCCACTGGGGTTTGATAAGTTTCGCCTCACCGGTGGAGAACCCCTCCTGCGGCGAGATGTGGTGGACTTAGTGCGCGATATTTCTCAACTCAATGGGGTGTCTGACCTGGCTATGACCACCAATGGCTACGTGTTGGAAGAGCGAGCACAGGAACTCTACGAAGCAGGTCTGCAACGGATCAATATCAGTCTAGATTCCCTTGATGCCGAGACCTTTCATCAGATTACTGGGCGAAGCCTGTGGAATAAGGTCTGGGGAGGGATTCTAGCAGCCCACAGGGTGGGATTCGATCCGCTCAAGTTAAACGTGGTTGTGATTCCGGGGGTAAACGATCGCGAGGTGGAGAACCTAGCCGCACTCTCCATAGAGAAAGCCTGGCACGTGCGATTTATCGAATTTATGCCCATTGGCAACGAACTGTTGTTCGGCGATCGCGGTTGGGTTGATTCCGAACACTTGCGACAGCGCATCAAGACAAAATTTGGACTGGAAACTGCCACAATCCATGGCAACGGGCCAGCTGATATCTTCCGCATTCCTGGTGCCAAAGGAACCTTAGGATTCATTAGCCAGATGTCGGAATGTTTTTGCGATAATTGCAATCGCATTCGGTTGTCTGCAGATGGCTGGCTAAGGCCCTGCCTCTTGAACGAGACCGGTCAAATAGATTTAAAGTCGGCACTACGCAACGGAGAGTCAGCCGCTAACTTGCAGGCTAGAATAAAAACTTTCCTGCTGGATAAAGCTGACATCAATTTTGTTGAGCGAGAACGGGGCACAAGCGGGCAACGCTACAGCCGCACGATGTCACAAATTGGTGGTTAAGCAGCTCAAGAGCATTCATACATTCGGCCATAGCTGTTAAGGACTAACGAAGCAAGCACGAACAGAGCTGAAGCACATTGTGGGCTTAGGCAGCAGCTGGAACCATCAATTGAGATTCAATTGCAATGCTACCGGATTCCAACATGACTAACAGTTTATTCAGAATAGAGACTTCTAAATCGTTAAATCGCTGACCCGCCATCAAACCCTTCAACGTATTTTCCAATTCGAGAGAGAAAGTCTGAGTCGCGGTAACAGTGTCTACGATTCGACGGAGTTTTTGGGCTTTCATTAGTTTCTGAATTTTTGAGGTTTAGCTTATGAATGTAAGATGCCATCTCCCCCCCAAGACACTCCACAGTGGGATCCACGATAATTCCATAACGAACCAAAGAAGCTGCGTGGAAGCCCATACGTACCCATACACAGGGGGGGCGACAGTCCTATGGTCACTGAACTCCTCCGATAAGTGACGAGAAATCCTTTTAAATAGAGCCGCAGCACTGCTTGAAAATACATCTATCTGCGGCAAACGTTAACACTCAGCAAGCTTGATTTAGACATTCAGTTCCCAGCAGCACTCGTTAGGGTGCTGCTTTGCTGTTTAAACAGCATGCTTTTCCTTGGGTAAAACCTTATGCAGAGAATGGCGGAAAATATGGACTCGCCAATCGTGAGAGGTACAATAGCGGGGCTTTGAAGGGAGCAGTTTTCTTGGTTTCATTGGAACGTGTTGAACAGATCTACAACCAACCATTCACCTCGTTGCTGTACGAGGCCCAGACGGTGCATCGTCAAAACCACCAACCGGATTCTGTTCAGCTCTGTACCTTGGCCAATATCAAATCTGGCCGCTGTCCGGAGGACTGCAAATACTGTCCCCAAAGCGCTCGTTACGATACCCCTGCCGAAGACTATCCCCTACTGCCTTTGCATGAACTTCAGGCGCAGGCACGGGCCGCCAAGGCCAATGGTTCCACAAGATTTTGCATGGGGGCTGCTTGGCGCAAAGTCCCCGATGGCGAAGAATTCGATCGCATCCTAGACATGGTGCGCACTGTCGTAGAGCTAGACATGGAAGCCTGTGTCACGCTGGGAATGTTACGTCCCGATCAGGCCCAGAAATTAGCAGAGGCGGGGCTAACTGCCTACAACCACAATCTCGACACCTCCGAAAGCTACTATCCCGAAATCATTTCCACCCGCACCTACCGCGATCGCCTAGAAACTATCGCAGCGGTCTCGGCTGCCGGTATTCAGGTGTGCTGCGGTGGCATTTTGGGGATGGGGGAATCGGAACGAGACCGAATTGACCTGCTGCATACGCTGGCGAATCTAGATCCACAGCCAGAATCTGTGCCTGTAAATGCATTGGTTCCAGTGGAAGGAACTCCCTTCAGCGATCGACCAGTAGTCAGCGCGATAGACATGGCTCGGACCATTGCCACGGCCAGAATCTTGATGCCCCAGGCGATCGTGCGGCTGTCTGCAGGGCGAACCAACATGACCGCAGCCGATCAAGCTCTCTGTTTGATGGCAGGGGCTAACTCCATCTTCACCGGTGAGAAGCTGCTCACCACTGACAACCCTGGTGACAGCGCCGATGCCGCCCTCTTCCAGCAGTTGGGAATCACCCCTTGGGAAACCTTGCCGCAGCGACAACAGGTTGCAGCTGAGGCTTAGGCTCTGTTTCACCGAAAACAATCAACTACGTTTCAGAATGACAGCTGTTTCCACATGAGCGGTTTGGGGGAAAAAGTCGGCGGTGCGAAGACTGGCGATCTCGTAGGAGCCGCGGTTCACCAGAATATCGAGATCTCTGGCTAGGGTTGCGGGATTGCAGCTGACATAAACAAGGGTTGCCGGAGAGCGCTCTAACAATACATCCAATACCTCGCGATCGCAGCCTTTTCGGGGAGGGTCAAGCAAGATAATATCAGCCGCGTGAAGGGAGGGCAGCATTTTCTCTACTGACCCTTCTACGAAAGCAGCGTTATCAATGCCATTCAGCTGAGCGTTGCGCTGGGCCTGTTCAACTGCTGAGGGGACTAATTCAATCCCGATCGCCTGTTTCACCCGTTTTGCCAATGGCAGTGTCAGGGTTCCAATGCCGCAATAAGCGTCGATCAGTGTTTCACTACCGTCTAAATCGAGTTGCAAACCCACCCAATTGAGCAGGTTCTCTGCCTGTTCGGTGTAGACCTGGAAAAAGGATGTGCTGTCGATGGCAAATTTTAGTCCTGCAAACTCTTCTTCGATTTCGTGCTTGCCCGCGACGAGAAAGGTTTCCGGGCCAAAGATAGCATTGGTGCGTTTGGGGTTGATGTTGAGACACACCCCCTGCAGGTTGGGGATAGTGTCCATCCAGACTTTTGCCAGGGTTTCTAGGTTTGGCAGGCGATCGGTCTTGGAGACCAAGGTAATTAGGATCTGGCCGGTGCGGCGACCCACTCTTAGGCTGATGTGGCGCAGTTCACCCTTTTGATTGGTTTCGTTGTAGGGGGGCCAACCAGCCTGTTGCAGACCGTCTTTGACCGTCTGTAAAACTGCGTCGAGACGTTCGTCTTGGACGGGGCATTGATTGACATTAACTAGCTTGTGGCTGCCTTTGCGGAAATACCCCACCTTAAGGGGTTGGGTAGTGCCTTTAGCGATGGGATACGTCACCTTATTTCGATAGCGTAATGGGGAAGGCGCAGCCAAGATAGGTTCGCTGTCGGGCAGTTCCAGATGACCAATTCGGGTGAGGGCATCCTTCACCAACTGTTCTTTCGCGGCCAATTGAGCTGCATAGCCCACCGGTTGCCACTGACAGCCGCCACATTTTTGGGCCAGCATGCAGGCCGGCTGGATGCGATCGCCAGAGGGGCTGACCACCCGCTTGAGGGTGCCGAAGGCATGGGTGGGTTTGACCCGCACTAACCGAACCTGCACTTCATCCCCAGGAACGGTGTCGGGCACAAAAATCGCCCGCCCCTCCAGGTGGCCAATGCCATCTCCCCGGTTGGTAAGAGAGTCTATTGACAGGGTGACGGCAGCGCCTTGCGTCCATTCCATAAGGGAGTTGTCCACTTGAGGGGAAGATAAGGGAGTCGCGATCGCGGGTTGGGGTCAAGTGCTCTCTCAAATAAGAAGAGGTGCTGATGCGACGCGAATTCGATCCTACCTGTGATTTAGCAAGATAGTTTTGTGGCTTAGATGCATTTATCTACTGCTGACCCAGAGCGTTTGGCACACTGAAACGCAGGACCCTAAAGTTTGACCCCTGACCCTTCCATTGATTTAGACGTCAAACTTGTGTCAAATGACTCTCATTCCAAACGATGGATCTGCACTCTTTTCCTCATCACCCCGTCCCTTTAGCAGGATTGCTGCTAACCTGTGCGATCGCTGGTTTCTCCGGGTTAGCTGTGGCGCAAGAGGACAATCAACCCCTGACAGAAGCAACCATCGACCGACTGGTGAATACAGTGACGGTCGAACTCAAGCCAGATCCGGTCAAATACGCAGCCGTTGAAGATGTAATGCTGCCAGGAGATCTGCTTGCTACTGGAGCAAGAGCGCTAGCCCAAACAATCTTTAACGATCGCTCTTTGATGCGGGTGGGACAGAATTCACTGTTTGAATTTGTGGCCGATAGCCGACAGATGATTTTGGAAAAAGGAGTCGGAGTTTTAGTTGTACCTCAAGGGGCCAGTGGAGCTGAAATCGTCACACCATCTGCTGTGGCGGGGGTGCAGGGGAGCTTGCTCAAGGTGAATAGCCAACGGGAAGGAGAGGACGATGTACTGGAGGTAGCAACATTCACCAGCGAGGCTTTGCTGTACACCCTAGATCGTGTGGAAATTGGCAGGCTTCAGCCAGGTCAAGTGGCGATCGTGCGCAACGGAGAGGTCGAATCGATTCAAGAGTTCGATCGCTGTAATGCTCTGGACTCAGATTCGCTGTTAGAGGGATTGCATCCTGACGACGATTTGGAAGAAATAGAGTCGACAGCAGCAGCAGAGATTCTGCAAGAAGAACGGCAAATCCTGATCGATCTGGATGTGTGCAATCCCGATCGCGAGATTGTATCCCGCTCTCCAGCAGATGTGCCAGTGAGTCCCGTCTGCCAGCAAATTCTAGACCTGTATCTTGCGAATGTGCGCAGCTTTGGTCGGGGGGGATGGCAGCCGGCGGGGAGAGAGTTGCCACCGGGCTCAGGTCGATTTAGAACGCAATTAGTCTACGATCTATTGCGGAACGGCACGGTTGAAAATATCCGGGTCGTTACCAGCAGCGGGCACGAACCTTTAGATCGATCGGCAGTAGATCGCGTGAAAAGTCTTCAAGGATTTCCCGATTTTCCCAGCTGCTATACCGGCGATTCGCTAGAGGTTGACCACAGTTTCACTCTGTTGCTTGGGCCGTAGGTTCTATTTCATAACACCCTGAGGTAGCGAGAGGGCAGTTGCATCCCCTCGCGCTTGCACTCGAGGAACGAAGCGTGTCCCTCGGAAACCAAATGAATGATTCCCTCCACGCTAGACTCAGAAGGATGGGGATGAATTTCTGAAACCCAAAAGAACGGTCAATGCCAAGCGACCGATCCAGAGCTTGCAGCAATTTATATTATTGGGATTACTAGCAGCCCACAACCTTGAGGGTTTGTAGGCGCACGTCTTCGGGACCGTTGATGAAACCACCCGCTTGGTGCACCAACAATAGGTACTTCACTGCCTCAGGGGTAACCTCTTCACCGGGAACCAGGATGGGGATTCCTGGGGGGTAAGGGGAGATAATTTCGGCACAAATCCTGCCGATCGCCTCTTGCAGAGGTACCCGTTGAATCTTGGAGAAGAAGGCTTCGCGGGGGCTGATGCGTTGGGGGGGGAGGGCTGGAAGTTGGATGTTCGCTAGCTGCTGTACGCGCTCGCTAATTCCACCCTTGGCGATTTCAGTCCGTTGTTTTTGAGCAAGAGCTTCAAAGCTGGCCACCAGGCGATCGATATCCTCTTGGGTATTGCCGAGGGAAACGATGAAGACAACGTTGTGCAAAGTGGACATTTCTGGCTGCACATCGTGGTTCTCGTTGACCCAGTCGTCCGCCTCAAAGCCGAAGATGCCCAAGTTGGAAACAGTCACCGTCAGGCGAGTACGATCGAGGGCGTGGAAGCCAGGAGTAGACCCCAACCGCTCGGAGCCGAAGCAGTGAATGCCATCAATCTGATTCAGACGAGTGCGGGCGTCATCGGCCAGAGCAATGGCTCGAGCGAGCAAGGCTTCACCATTAAGGGCCATTTGGCGACGGGCCACATCCAGCGACATCATCAATACGTAGTTGGGGCTGGTGGATTGAAGGAGTTGGAGGATGTTGCGTACCCGATTGCGATCGATGCGATCGCCCTGCACGTGCAGCAACGAGGCTTGAGTCATGCCCGATAAAACTTTGTGGGTGGATTGCACGACGAGATCTGCGCCTGCTTCCAACGCAGACTGAGGCAGATTGGAGTGGAAGGCAAAGTGGGGTCCCCAGGCTTCATCCACTAGGAAGGGCAAGCCGCGATCGTGAACGATGCGGGCAATTTCCGCCAGGTTGCTGGCAACACCGTAGTAAGTGGGGCTGACGCAGAGTACCCCTTTGGCCTGCGGATATTTTGTCAGGGCGATTTCGACGGAGGCGGGGGTAATGCCGTGGGCGATGCCCAACTCGCGATCGTAGTCAGGCTCGATATAGGCAGGGATAGCCCCCGAGAGCATAACTCCGGCGATCGCGGATTTGTGGCAGTTACGAGGGAGGAGAACGACATCACCGGGATCGCAAACGGCCATCATCAGGGTTTCGACGCCGCAAGTGGAGCCGTTGACTAAAAACCAGGAGCGATCGGCCCCGTAGGCTTGGGCTGCCAGCTCTTGAGCTTCCCGAATAACGCTGTCGGGGTCGTGCAGGTTATCAACTTCCGGCAGTTCTGTTAGGTCGCAGCGGAAGACGTTTTCCCCCAGAAAGTCCAGCAGTTCAGGGGAGATACCGGTGCCCTGTTTGTGGCCGGGGGTATGGAAGGCGGCTTTGGGGAGTCCAGCGTACTTACGAATGGCTTCAAATAGGGGGGCGCGGGAATGGGCTTCGAGATCGCGTTGGGGCAGTTGGCGCCGAACGATAGGAGATGCTGTCAATTCTTTTCCTCACACACCGAATCTTCGTAATTATCCATCCTGACGAGCGTTTAGGGGAATGTCATGCGTAATTTACTCTGTCTAAAATTTGGAGATGGCGAATTCAAAGGTTGGGAGTTCAGTGACCTCTTGTTGAACCTGACACTTAATAGCATTAGCCCCAAGGGGCAATCGTCCGTTAGGTCCTCGGCAGATTTTTTGTATAAAATTGTACCTTGGCATGTCATATCCAACATTTGTGTATTATTGGTCGTATTAACAAATTCACGAGAGCCAGTACAAACACCTTGCACACTTATTTGTTCGGCACTAAGCACGAAGCAGTCAAGCCATTATTTGGTTTTCAGCGATGAGACTCACCCACGAGCAATTCCAGCGTTGCAGGGATCTTGTCTCTGAAATTTCCTGCGCTCCAAACCCCGATCAACGCGAAGCCATTCGGCAGGAGTTGTTGCTGTTGCTCAATGATATGGAACGAGCTTCATTCTCTGGGGCAGAGCTGCCCTGGTTTTTAAGGAAATGAAAGAGCTAGCCACTCTCTTCAGCAGTTCTCGTGAGTTGTCTGGTTCGTAGGAGCCAGGGAATCATAAATATATTACAGCTAGTATGTATTTATGCTGCCCCCATAATCATCTAGCAGTCAGGCCGCTTACAGATGGACATCGAATTACGAGTCATCAAAGAGGAGTTACCTGTCAACTCTCAAGAAGTTACAAATAGTTGATAGCTGTAATATATTTACGCTTCCGTCACTCGATGGCTATCTCTAGTTGCCGCCCTGATTGACACAGAAGTCAATATTAATGATTACTTCTCGAAGATTGGTTTCGAACCATCGTTCCCAAACCGCATCATCAGCGTCACTATCAAGCCAACGATTAACCGTATCCCGCCATTCGAGATCGCCTTCCGGCAGGACGAAACCGTAAAAATCACAGGTTAACGGTCGCGGTGGAATGAGCGTGTAATCTTCGAGCGGGAGCAGTTGGGTAATTGCTTCCCCTACTGCCAGAATTCCATCTGTGGCAAAGGCATCGATTTCTCCAGCAGCCAAAGCTTGTATTGCTGCTTCGCGACCGCGATCGCCCACAAAAACCATAGCCTCAGCCCGAGGATAGCGGTTCGAAATAAACTCTGCCGTTAAGCTTCCTTCGAGAACCCCAATTTCAACACCGGCCATGTCTAGAGTTGGCTTGATATCAGAGGCATTGCTATCTGGAGTGAAGAACTGAGTCCCCGTCACGAAAAAGGGATTGGAAAATTCAATTCCTTCGAGATCGGTGCGGATGGTGTTGGGACCGCATTCTAAATGGATGGAGCGCTCGCGGACTAAGTCGAAGCGATTCTCTAGGGTGGACTGAAGGTACACGGGGTCAATTGAAATATCGCTGTTGAGTTCCGTTTCGAGGTGTAGTGCCAGTGCTTCTGCCAGATCGGTGCAATACCCGGTCCACTGGCCTTCAGCATCGATAAATCCGAAGGGGCTGGCATCCCGGCGAATACCCACCTTGAGCACGCCACTCTGAGAAATATCTTGCAGAACTGGATTGTCGCTGGCCACTGCAACAGTGTCCTCCGTCAGCGGTGCCGGAACAATGGGGATGGGGGGCTGTTGGCCGGTGCTTTCCAAAATTTCTTCGGCAGTTAAAGACCGAATCACATGCATGGTTAGGGGATATTCCCCCACCTGGCCCGTGACCGATCGCTGACTCAAATAGGGAGCGAACGCTTCGTCACCGTTCAAATAGCGGCTGAAAAAGGCAACGGAGAACCCTTTAAAAAACTCGCGACCGGTATCGGATGTATTCCCTCGCAAAAAATCTGGAATTGATTCGGAACCGCCACTGTTGGGTTGCAAGGTTGTGACCCAATGGCTGCCTGGCTCGAGCAAGACTAAGTACTTCTCTGGTTCTGTCAGCCAGACAAAAGGATGGATTTGCTCAAGTATGACGGGTGCGACAGCATCCTCGCCGCCCGCAATCAACGCGATGGGAATATCGATTTCAGCAATTCCTTCCGGACCGAAGATGGAGCTGCTTAGCGCGTGGGCGGCGATCGCCGCATCGATGCGCGGGTCTTCGAGTTGAACGTTAAAAGGAGGCAAATAACTGGCTTGGCATTGCAGAATTTGCGATAAATTGAGATTCAATCTCGGAGCCGCACAATCTTGACTGAGTCTCGTTTGGTTGAGCTGAGCTCCCGCAAGTGAAAGGGCTGTTGTTCCCCCTAAAGACACCCCCATGACTCCGATACGTTCCAAATCGATACGATCGGACCAGAACTCATCGGACTGACTGAGACGTTCTAGCTCATCTAGCAAAAACGAAATATCTCCGGGGCGATCGAGAAATTCCAGCGGGCTGAGGGCGGCACTTAAGGTGCCTTGGAAAAATTCTTCACGATACCTGAGGTCGCTGCCGACATGTTCCGGTACGGCCACAGCAAAGCCATAAGTGGCAAGTTGTTCGGCAATAAAGACTAAATTCTCTTTGAGGGACCCAAATCCATGGGATACGACCACTAGGGGTGCTGGCCGAGCAGATTCTTCAGGTATATAGAAATCAACATCAAAGCTATATCCCCCAGTCAATCCCCCGCCCGTTTGGCGTATTGCATTGGAATTGAAGGTTTCTGTTGCTTGGATGAATTGAAAGGGGCCAGCTGCAGTGGGTAGGGTTTGTATTTCGGCCTGGATTCCAGCTTCTGTTGCGCTATTTGATGCTTTTTCGGCGATCGCCGCCACTACAGCCTCTCTGTATTCATCTTGAATGGTCAGCTGGCGCTGCATCTCCATTAGAGCGGCGTTATCGATGCGAATAGTATCTGATGGGTACCTGCGCAGAACGTCAATCGATGTCCATCCCTCTGGACGTTCGGAAGCAGCCCCGATGAGTGCTGCCCTTAGGGCTCGATGGCCATTCAAATTGGCATTGGTCCTGACAATCTCACCCAGCTCCTCCAGAATGCCCCGCCCTAGCGAGGAATTGAGCAAGCGGCTTAGGGGCACGACCTGCCACTCACGTTCTTCAGAGAGGAAAGCTTGCAGCCACTCTAACAAGCTGTCGTCTACATAGCTGGCATAAGAGACCAGTTCTCCAGTGAGTTCGCCAGTAGTGGCAAACGCTTCGAGGGTGTCAACCGAAACTTTGACTTCAACACCTCTAACAAAAAAGCGAATCTCTTCAGCTGCATTTGCTCCGATTGTACCGACCATTGCAGTACACAGTCCCGCGACCATTGCGGTCACACCTACTTTGGCGATTGAACGCAGTATCGTCGCTAACACTAATGGTGCTCCAAGAATATTTCAGATGATATCGCTCAAAACGAGGATAGCCTCGGTCGAATCAAGGGAGACGTCGGTCAAAACGAGGGTGACGTCTAGTTTGGTGAGGGGAATGCGTTCTTGACAAGAATAAATAAATTGACCTGATAGTTCGATGCAGACTCGGACAGCCTTCTTGAGTAACCCAGCCCATCGGCTGGTGGTCCACTTCACTCTGAAGCACTGCTCTTGGCTCAACCAGATTCAACTGTGGTTCAGCATTTTGGTTCGCCAGCTACTCAAACGCTCCAGTTTCTCCAGTACTGACCAGCTCAGGCATCGCATCCTTGAGTTTATTGACTACTTCAACCGAACCATGGCTAAGCCTTTCCGGTGGACTTACAAGGGAAAACCTCTGGCTGCTTGAATGCTTGACTGACTTCCGCCCAGCTGTACTAGGTAATCCCCCTGACCCATCCGGAAAATCCGCTGTATCCTTGGGCGTGTGTCGACGGGAAAACCTCGTGCGAACTCCTTGGCAGTTTGGGCTGGCGATCGCGTGCATTGCAATGAGCGGTGCAGTTGGAATTTTAACGGGTGTTGTTTCAACCTCTACCCGCCTTGATAGCAATCGCGGCGGAGAACTATCTTCTGCAGGCCACTTGTACACAGACACAAGTGCGAGCAACCAATCTACACCTTCGCGATCGCCACTTTCACCATCAACAGAGTCATCGGAAGAAACAAAACCTCAGTCAACACCACCAGACCTGCTGCCACCCGAAACACAGGCGATCGTCAATAGCGTTCCAGGGGGGGTATTCAATCCCCCTCGAGGAGATGTTCGGGTGGCGATTATCAGCGACCTTAACAGCGCTTATGGCTCCACAGACTACGACCCTGAAGTGGACAAAGCCATAGCCCTCATGCCCTTTTGGAAGCCCGATCTCGTCCTCAGCAGCGGCGATATGGTGGCCGGTCAAAGTCCATCGCTCAGTCGCGATCGCATCCAAGCTATGTGGGCAGCTTTCGATAGCCATATCGCGGCCCCACTCAGAACCCTAAACATTCCTCTGGGGTTCTCTCTCGGCAATCACGATGCCTCCAGCACTCGCCGCACCAACGGCTCCTTTGTGTTTCAAACGGAGCGGGATTTGGCGGCTGAATACTGGCGCGACCCACAGCACAACCCCAACCTCAATTTTGTCGATCGCGAAGATTTCCCTTTCTACTACACCTTCCTACAGCAGGGGGTGTTTTTTCTGGTGTGGGATGGGTCATCCAGCTATATTCCCCCTGACAAACTAGCTTGGGTTGAAGAAGTCCTCGCCAGTCCTGAGGCTCAAGCCGCCCAACTACGCATCCTCATCAGCCATCTACCGCTCTTCGCCGTGGCGGTTGGCCGTAATAGCCCCGGTGAGGTGATGAGCAACGCCAGCGAACTCCAAAATATGTTGGAACGCCACAGAGTGCACACCTACATCAGCGGCCACCAGCATGCCTACTACCCCGGTCATCGAGGCAGACTGCAACTCCTGCATGCCGGAATTCTGGGCTCTGGTCCTCGCTCCCTGCTTGACAGCAACCTCCCCCCTGGCAAAACCATCACGGTGATGGACATCAACTTTGACGATCCCGATGTCACCACCTACACCACCTACGACATGCGCACACTCCATCCCATTGAGAAAGAAAGCCTACCGCGTTTGCTACTGGGACACAACGGGGAAGTACTACGTCGAGATGTGAACTGGGAAGATTTGAGCACAGCAGAGCAGACCTTATGTCGGCAGCGCCTAGGGGGCAACTGTGGCGGTTAGCGATCGCTGAGTTTTTCACCTCCTCCAGTTGTTGTTTCCTTCTTGGGTCAGCTAGCGCTCTGTGACTGCTTGTTTATCGATTCATCTGAGTCCCACGCCAGAGGTTTAGCTCATGTCTCTCATCAGCTTTCGAGCTACCCAGCCACCGGACTCCCCCCAGATTTTCCAGCTCTTTACCTGTCGTGCCGAAATGCAGCTGATTTATCCTAGCGGCAACTTTCCCATGACCATAGAGCAGTTGGAAGAGATTGCGCGAGTTCGCGTTGACTTAACCTCTGTGGTGGATGGCGATCGCATCGTAGGATTTAGCAACCTCTCCCAATTCATCCCAGAGAAGCTCGCCTTTATGGGCAACGTTGTCATTCACCCTCAGCACCGCGGTCGGGGTTTCAGAAAATAACTCGTACACCACATGCTAAAACGCTGCTTTCTCAGCCATGGACTTCTAGAAGTACGCATTTCCGTCATCAACTTCAACAGTCCTGCCTTAATTCTCGACAATCGCCTAGGTTTTGCCCCCTACGAGATCGAGGAAGCCCGTAGCTTCTATGGTGCGCGCATAGCCTTCATACACCTAAAGCTATCTTCAGCTGATTACACTCCCCCTCGCCTCCCATCGGCAGTCTTAAGCTCCAAAACTTCAGCAGGTGGCATTGCCTTGTAAAACTCTCTTTCAGAAACCAAGTATTAATCGAGCTAGGCTTCGATCTCCTCCAGCTGCAACAACTCAGGCAACAGATTCAGCTCATCGCGGTGTCCTTGAATATCGAGCGTCGACTGTCCGATGACTTCAGATTCGCTTACTCTCAGCTTGAGGGTCTCCTCTCGAGTTGACTTCTTTCGGTAGTACCATCCCCCAAAAGGTGCCCCCAGAATAAGGAAATAGGGCAGTCCACCCAACTCCGGTTTCAGCACCTGAAGCACTAGGGCCAGGCATAACAATCCCACTCCCGCTAACAGGGAGAGCAAACCCGTCAAGAAACCGCTGGGCCGCGCCTGTCCAACAAAGGTAGCTAACCCAGTCTCATCGGTATCCACTATTTGGTAAGAGCGTTGATTCAGATAACCTCGCAGAGTCTGACCTACCTCTTCCACAGATTCCTGGCTCAAATAGCGGCGAATCTCCGTTCGATCTTTACCCGAGGCCCGAATAAAAAAGAACAGCCCGACGAGTAACAGCACCGTCATAATCAATGTAGAAACTGTCGTCAACTGGGCAGACGCCAAAGTATCGGTTGCAATCGCAGTGTCATCCATAGTCCTACCCTACTTAGCAATTGTTAATAGTCTCAGCCACCCGCACTCTCGATCTCGCACAGTTGTAACCGGGCAACCACCCACAACCTCAGCAGTTTCTAGATAGGTCGAAGGGTTTGGTCGAATTCCTTGGATGAGGGAAAAATGCAATACCAGCAGATCTGAGACAAAAAAGTACACGGTTTACAGTACACAGACAGGCTAAATATCACGCATTCTCGTGCGGTACCACCCACGCGGGAGGTACATAAATCAGATTACAATAATGATAAAGGCACGAGTATCCGAGGAATCAATTCAGCGAAACAGCAAGCTAGATTTTCCCCAGTGCTTCTTAATCGAGTCGTCCAGCGAGGAAAGGGAGAAGGTTTCCCGAAGGCTATCTGGACAACTTTATTGTCTTTATGCTCGGCCGCTTACATCTATTGGCTTCGAGCTACCGGCAACTCCATGAGGCAGGTCACCTGAATATGCCAGTAACACCATACAACATCGAATACGAAAACGATCGCGAAGATACTGTTGTCGCGACCGAATCAACTCATTCGGGTGTGGAAGTAGAGTATGAGGAAGTAACTACTCGCAAAACTCCCAGCAGCCGACGGTCTACCGATCTTGTCCGTCTCTACCTACAAGAAATCGGTCGTGTTCCACTCTTGGGTCGGGATGAAGAAGTTGCCCTGGCTCAAAAAGTACAGCGCTACATGGCTCTGTTAGAGAAGCGCCAAGAGTTAGCCGAAAGCTTGGAAGTCCCCCCCTCTCTAGAGCAATGGGCAGAAGCAGTGCAATTACCCGTCAAGGAGTTGCGCCAGCTAGAGCGGACAGGTTCCCGTGCTAAAGATCACATGATTAAAGCCAATCTCAGGCTAGTGGTGTCTGTCGCCAAAAAATACCAAAACCGCGGTCTAGAATTACTCGACCTGATTCAGGAGGGCACCCTAGGACTGGAACGGGCGGTAGAAAAGTTTGACCCCACCAAGGGCTATCGGTTTAGCACTTACGCCTACTGGTGGATTCGTCAAGGCATTACCCGAGCGATCGCCACCCAGAGTCGCACCATTCGACTTCCTGTCCACATCACAGAAAAGCTCAACAAGATCAAAAAAGCCCAACGGCAAATCTCTCAAACTAAAGGTCGCACGGCAACCATCGAAGATATTGCTCGCGAGATGGACTTATCTCCTTCCCAAGTGCGAGAACTGCTAGTGAAAGTTCCACGTTCAGTCTCCTTAGAAACGAAAGTGGGCAAGGATAAAGACACTGAGCTCGGAGATCTCTTAGAATCCGAGGATATTACACCTGAAGAACTCGTCACTCGCAACTCCCTCAGTCGCGATCTAGAGACGCTGCTGGAGGAGCTAACTTCCCGCGAACAGGATGTTCTGCGGATGCGATTTGGTTTAGAGGACGGTCGTACCTACTCTTTGGCTGAAATTGGTCGTGCGCTTGAGCTCTCACGAGAGCGGGTTCGCCAAATCGAATCCAAAGCGCTGCAAAAGTTACGTCAACCCAAACGGCGCAACAAGATTCGCGATTACCTAGAAGCATTGACCTAATCGCAATTAACCTAGTAGTCCCCAGTGTCAGAGTCCCTAGCAATCAGCCCCCGTCTCAAAATAGAGGCGGGGGGCTTTGTTGAGGTTGACGGTGAATCCCCCAAAAGACATCAATCAGCCCAACGCTGAATATCCGCAGAGGCTAAGGAGGAGCAAGCCTACTTGACGGCCTCGCGGTCAAGAGTGGCAAAAATATCATTCAAAATTTCAGTCGCCCCCTGCTTACGCAGCATTTTAGCTAACTCGATGCCCACCGCTTCAGGATCGTCAGCAGTTCCCGTCGCAGAATCCCGAATTAGACGCTGACCATCTAAGCTAGCCACCATGCCAGTGAGCTTCACAACGTCACCACCTTCCCCAACAACCACTTCGCTGTTAACCCCAATGGGTACTTGACATCCCCCCTCGAGCTGACGTAAAAATGCCCGTTCAGCCAAACAGCGGCGGGTGGATTCCACGTTCACAAGAGGTTGCAGTACCTTCAATACTTCTTCGTCACCATCTCGACATTCAATTCCCAAAGCACCCTGACCAACGGCATGTAAAGAGACCTCTGCGGGCAACACTTGAGAAATGCGATCGCCCATTCCCAAGCGTTCTAAACCAGCAACCGCCAAGATAATGGCGTCATACTCTCCAGCATCGAGCTTGCGCAGGCGGGTGTTGAGGTTGCCTCGAATATCTTTGAACTCTAGATGGGGATAGTGGTGCCGCAACTGCGCCAGACGACGCAGGGAAGAGGTGCCCACCACAGCTCCTTTGGGCAAGGTATCAATCGTGGCACCCGCATGCTTCTCGTGCAAGACCAAAGCATCCGCCGGATTCTCCCGAGCAGTAATCGCCCCCAGCATTAGCCCTTCAGGTAAGTTTGTGGGCAAATCCTTCAAACTGTGCACTGCGAAGTCGGTTTGATGGTTGAGCATACCCACCTCAAGTTCCTTGGTGAATAACCCTTTGTCGCCAATCTTGGCCAGTGCCACATCCAGAATGATGTCACCCTGCGTTTCCATTGTTACCAGCTCAAAAGTTGAGTCAGCGTGATACTGGCTCAGTTCTGACTGCACCCAGCGGGACTGAACTAGGGCAAGTTCACTTTTTCGAGACCCAATTTTAAATTCACGTGCCATGACTGCAAGGAGAAAAAATGCGGCATCTTTCAGGCTAGCGCAGTAGCCTACGACGACACATAACAATTCTTGAAGCAACTACATAGACAATCGCATCAAGATACGATCGCATTAATTCCAGAAACAATAGCCAAGAGTCCGAAGCTGGCGATCGCAATTCCAGAACAGACATCTACCCCCCGTAGCAGCGGAAGTGATAGCCTGACCCGAAACACCGCCACACAGGCGGACAGAAAGAACCACCAGATTGCCGAGCCCAAAAATACCCCCCCCACAAACACAGATGCGGTCAAGACATTTTGACTGGGCTCCTCTAAGCCCACGCTGGCAAACAAGGCCACAAACGAGAGGATTGTCAGCGGGTTGGACAGGGTTAACACAAAGGTTGATAAATATGCTCCTAGGAGGTTCTGCTGAGAAACCCATTGCCTCAATTCAGGTACTGCAGGCTTTGTAATGTTCGACCCCTCATAGTTGGACTCTGGAGAGGGTGATTTGTCAAAGGAGTGAGACCTAGAACTTCGCAGGAAAATCCCTTTCAGTCCTAAGAGAATCAGGAATAAGCCCCCAAACAATCTGAGTATCACCTGGCTATCCACCAGCCATTGAGTTGCGGCACTCAGACCAAAAGCACCGACAGTGCCGTACATGGCATCAGCCGTAGCCGCACCTAAGCCAGTTAACAGTCCAACAGCGTAGCCCTTAATCAGCGTGCGTTGAATACACAGCAATCCAATTGGACCAACCGGCGCTGCGATCGCAAATCCAATCGCCACTGCCTGAAAAAATAATGGGGCTCTCATTCCCAAACAATCCACTTTCAGTTGTTGCTCTAATGGTATTGAGCCAAACTGGATAGATACAGGGGCAAAGTAATAAAATTTTCTCCAAAAAGGAGAGAAAAAAAGGCAATTCTAAGATAATCTATGTCAGTTCTAAAGTCAGTAGTGAGTCAACGATAGGATGGCAGGAATATCAAGGACGATCCGGTATAAAGCACCTTCAGTTTTGCACTTTTAAAGACGTTGTCAAACTATGCAATGCCTGAAAGCGACAGTCCTCAACAAGATTACCTAGCCCATATGAAGTTCATTGAGCAATCTATTGCTACTTCTTGCGTAAACGGTAGGTAATCCGACCTTTTGAGAGATCGTAGGGGGTTAGCTCCACTTTGACGCGATCTCCGGGGAGGATTTTGATGTAATTTCTGCGAATCTTGCCAGAGATGTGGGCTAAGACGTTAAAACCGTTATCTAAATCAACTCGAAACATTGCATTGGGTAGGGATTCGGTAACGGTACCTTCCATCTCAATAACATCTTGTTTGGACAAGCTAGACCTCCTAGAAGTTGTGCTTCATTAACATTTGTGAGGCATGCGTACAATGACCTTAAAGATTAGCTGCTTTTTATACGCAGAGGGGAAGGTCAAACTTCCCCTCTGCGTATAAAAAGCGAATGGAAGCATTACCTCTATTGCGATAAAGAGGCAGGATGCTCGGTTGACAGTAACTGCTTCAGAGACTCAAATACTGAGTCAGGATTACGGTTCCCGTCAACCGTTTCCAAAACATTCTTTTTCGAGTAGTAGTCAATCAGTGGTGCCGTCTTATCGCGGTAAACCTTTAGTCGCTCGCGAATCACATCCTCTTTGTCATCGTCTCGACCGCGATCCAGCATTCGTTGAACGATTGGCTCGTCAGGAACATCTAAGCAAATGACGCAGTTGTAACTCTGCTCAACACTCTCAAGCAATTCATCCAATGCCTCTGCTTGAGGAATTGTGCGCGGAAATCCATCCAAGATCCAGCCCTTCTGGGCATCAGCTGACTTCAAGCATTCCTCGATTAAGCCGATCACAACTTTGTCGGGAACCAACTGTCCGCTGTCCATATAGTGCTTTGCTTCTACCCCCAGCGGAGTACTGTCACGAACAGCAGCTCGCAATATGTCGCCGGTCGAGAATTTAGGGATCTGCAATTCAGTCTGTAAACGTTCCCCTTGAGTACCTTTACCAGAACCAGGGGGACCTACTAATATCATCCGAGCCACTAGTCTTTTACCATCCCTTCATAACGTTGAGAAATCACATAAGTCTGAATCTGCTTGGAAGTATCAATCGCTACGCCCACTAAGATCAGCAAAGAAGTTGCCCCCAGCCCCTGGAAAGTCGTGATACCGGTAGCGCGCTCAACAATCGTAGGCACAATAGCTACTAGCCCCAAGAAGAGCGCGCCTAGAAATGTCAAACGATTCAAAACACGTTCGATGTATTCGGAGGTCGCTCGGCCCGGGCGAATACCAGGAATGCTAGAACCCATCTTTTTCAAGTTCTGCGCTAAATCAACGGGGTTGAGAATCAGTGAAGCGTAGAAATAGCTGAAGAACAGAATCATCGCCAGGTATAGAGGAATATAGCCCCAAGATGTCGGCGAGAAGAAATTGGCCACCTGAATCAAGGTCAAGTTCTGACTGAAATTGGCCAACGAAGCAGGCAGGATCAATACAGCGGACGCAAAAATGATGGGCATCACCCCCCCCTGGTTAAGGCGAAGAGGAAGATAGTTCTTCTGCTCGCGGTAGAGGCGGCGACCCACTTGTCGTTTCGCCGAAATAATTGGAATCCGACGGGTGCCCTCCTGAACAAAGACAATTCCAACGATCATCGCCAGGAAAGTAAAACCTAATGCAATAATCCCCCCAATATTGCTGCTGTCAGCACGAGCCAAGCTAATCGTTTGAGAAAGTGCATTGGGTAACGTTGCAACAATGTTGATGAAAATCATCAACGAAGCACCATTGCCAATGCCTCGCTCGGTAATCAGCTCGCTGGCCCACATAACGAACATCGAGCCAGCAGTCAGGGCCAAAGTAGTTTCAAACGTGAATGAAAGTTGCGATGAACCGGGGGCAGCATAATTAAATACCCAGATTGAAATGCCAATCCCTTGGATAATGGCCCACACCAGGGTGAGATAGCGAGTGTACTGAGTGATTTGTCGGCGTCCTGCCTCTCCCTCGTTCTTTTGTAGATTTTCTAAGGCAGGAACAGCGGACGTTAACAGCTGAATGATGATGGAGGCATTAATGTAGGGCAAAATTCCCAACATGAATACGCCTAGGGCAGAAATTCCGCCCCCGGTAAAGATATTGACAAACCCCAAGAAGTCGTTGTTCGCTAGACTCTCGGCAAAGGCAGCGCGATCGATTCCTGGGATAGGGATATAAATTCCCAGACGAACAAGCAACAAGATTCCTAGCGTGAGGAAAACCCTCCCGCGTAGCCCCGCCTCTTGGGCCATCTGTGCAAATGTCTCTTGGGCTGAGGGGGCACTTCCCCGATTGACCACCATAAAAAGCAATCTCCTTGCCAGCGAATCCGGACCAACTTTAGCTCGCCAGTATCGTGAGAGCCTTGTAAAGTTTAACTCTCCGATCCCAATTAACGAAATTTTGCAAGACCAATAAGAAAAAACAGCAGCTTTAACAAACTGCTGCGATGCAATTGAACCCATGAATGTAAACTAAGTACTTCTAGTTCTTGCACTTACCTAACCTAGCTTAAGAAACCTAAAGTAACTCAACGGTACCGCCAGCAGCCTCAATTTTAGTACGGGCAGGTTGTGTAACGGCTTTGGCCTTGACAGTCAAGCTCTTGCTCAACTCCCCATCACCTAAAACCTTGAGAGGACCATTACTGGTGGTCAAGATGCCACCATTGAGAAGGCTTTCTAGAGTTACTTCTGCACCAGCGTCGAGTGAGTCCAGATCGGAAACGTTGACGATTGTGAAAGACTTCCGATTGATCGCCGTGAAATGCTTGAGCTTAGGCAGGCGGCGATACAACGGCATTTGACCACCTTCAAATCCAGGCCGCGTTCCTCCTCCGGAACGAGACTTTTGGCCACGCATTCCTTTGCCACCGGTAGCACCTTGACCCGCAGAGATGCCTCGGCATATGCGGCGTTTGCGACGGGTTGCCCCTGCTTGAGGCTGAATGTCATTCAGACGCATAGTAATTTCCTGAAAGCTGTTGGTTCAAATGCAGACATACTTGACTAAGCACTGTAAAGTTTAGTCACTTCGATACCTCGCTCTTCGGCTACTGCCTCAAACGTTCTCATATTTCTCAGCGCATCGACAGTTGCTCGAGCGTTGTTGAGAGGGTTGCTAGACCCCAATTGCTTGGCAAGCGAGTTCTTGACTCCGGCCAACTCCAGAACGGTACGCACAGCACCACCAGCAATAACACCGGTACCTGGAGCGGCAGGCATAACTAGAACCCTGGCCCCGCCGGCCTCACCATTGATTCGGTGGGGCAAAGAGCGGCTTTTAGTCAGGGGAACTTCAATCAAGCTCTTCTTCGCATCAGCAACGCCTTTGCGTACTGCTCCAATGACGTCGTTGGCCTTTCCTACACCAACGCCTACTTGACCCTGTTCATTACCGACAACGACTACTGCTCGGAAGCTAAGGGACTTACCGCCCTTGACGACCTTCGTTACACGACGAATCTGGACAACCCGCTCCTGCCACTCGGAGGACTCGCGGCTATCACGACCCTTTCTTTTACTTCGACGTTCTGCCATGTTAGTGCGTCCCTTTAAGTACAATAGTGAGCCTAGAATTCTAATCCGGCATCGCGTGCAGCATCAGCAAGCGCCTTAACGCGTCCGTGGTACAGATTTCCACCACGATCGAAAACTACCTGCTTGATACCGGCGGCGATCGCCTTTTCAGCCACAGACTTTCCCACAACTGCGGCTGCGGCCTGATTGGCAGTGTTTGCATCACCAACCACGTCCTTAACCGGAGCCTCAAGGGTTGAGGCAGCAGCTAGAGTGTGATGAGCAGAGTCATCAATCACTTGAGCATAAATGTGTTGGTTGGAACGGAAGATAGCCAGACGGGGACGCTCGGAAGTACCAACCACTTTCCGACGAATACGGTTGTGACGCCTGCGCGTAGATTGTTTGCGACTCACTTTCATGGCTTATTTACCAGATTTACCAGCTTTGCGAAGAATGTACTCTCCGGCGTAACGGATTCCTTTGCCTTTGTAGGGCTCAGGGGGACGCACGCTGCGGATTGTAGCGGCTACATTTCCTACAACCTCTTTATCAATACCCGTAACGATCACGTTGGTATTGTTTTCAACAGCCAACTGAATGCCGCTGGGGGCAGGAATTTCGACTGGGTTACTGTAGCCAACATTCAGGATCAGAGTCGTTCCTTTTGCCTGAGCACGGTAACCAACCCCTTGAATCTCTAAACGCTTTTCGAACCCTTTAGAGACCCCTTCAACCATGTTAGCTACCAGCGTTCTGGAAAGGCCGTGACGTTGACGGGCAATTCTTGATTCGTCAACTGGAGAGACCTTAACCTCAGTGCCTTCTTGAACGACGGTCACTTTGTCAGGCAGGATACGCTCTAGCTCTCCCTTTGGGCCTTTGACCTTAACATGGAGCCCATCAATGGTGACGGTCACTTTGTCAGGTATAGGGATAGGTTGTTTACCAATACGGGACATGTACGAACTCCTGATGGAGGGATTGGACGACTTAGTAGATGTAGCAGAGAACTTCACCGCCAATGCCGTTGCGGCGGGCATCTCGGTCGGTCATGATGCCACTTGAGGTCGAGATGATAGCTATCCCGATTCCACCTAGAACGCGAGGCAATTCTTTGCGGTTCTTATAAACACGCAAGCCCGGTCTGCTCACGCGCTGCATCTTAGTGATAATGGGTTGGCGATTCTTGCCTTTGTACTTCAAAGAGAGCACCAAGTTTTTGCGACTGTCGGCATCCGCCTCTTCGAAACTGTCAATGAATCCCTCTTCGCGTAGGACTCGAGCAATATTGCGAGTCATTTTCGTTGCGGGAATATTCACCGATTGATGCCGCGCTAAATTCGCATTGCGAATGCGGGTGAGCATGTCGGAAATCGTGTCGTTTGTATGCGCCATGTGCAGTTACCTCTAAACCTGCAGAGCGAGTCGGGTGGACAGAGTTGTTGCCTGGGGGGCGATTGCTCGTCGTGCAGCTTGTCGAACCATCAGCGAAAATACCAAGAACAAAAGAGTTTGAAACGGAAAAAGCATCAGGATGCAAATGGCATACCAAATGCCTTCAGGAGCGCCCGACCATCGTTGTCGTTGGTGGCAGTTGTCACGAATGAGACATCCATGCCGCGAATCTGATCGACCCTGTCGTAGCTGATTTCAGGAAAAATCAACTGTTCCTTCACACCGATGGTGTAGTTTCCACGACCGTCAAACCCCTTTGGGTTGACACCGCGGAAGTCGCGGATTCGTGGGAGGGCAACGTTGACGAATCGATCGAGAAAGGCATACATCTTTTCGCGGCGAAGCGTAACCTTTAGACCAACCGGCATTCCTTCGCGAATCTTGAAAGTCGCAATCGCCTTCTTCGCTCGGGTGATAACGGGTCGTTGACCGGTTATCGCACTGATTTCAGCGAGAGAAGATTCGAGTGCTTTGGCATTCTGAGAGGCTTCCCCCAGACCGCGGTTAACAACAATCTTTTCAAGCTTGGGAACTTGGTGGACATTCTCATAACCCAACTCTTTCATGAGCTGCGGCACGAGGGTCTCGTTATAGATTTTTCTGAGACGTTGTGGCATGGTCGGATCTCAATCGAAAATTCGGTCTGACAACGGCAATCTGATGGCTACCAACGGGGTTAATCGAGAATTTCGCCAGTGGCTTTTAGCATACGAACCTTACGACCTTCAGGCGTAAAGCTGTATGCAATCTTGCTAGACACCTTTTCCTTATTGGAATAGGCCATCACATTGGAAACGTGGATGGGAGCTTCGGTGGTTTCAATCCGACCGGTCTCGCCCTCACGTTGTGGCTTTATGTGGCGAGTGACGATATTCACCCCTTCTACAATCACCATGTTCTTGCTGGGTAGGGTCAGCAGAACTTCCCCGACAGTTCCTTTTTCATTTCCGGCAATCACCTGGACGGTGTCGCCTTTCTTGATGCGCATTTTGTAGCGCAAGGAGTTTCGGTGAGCATTAATGCCTGGCTTTTTAACCAAGGCGGCAATCTGACTGCGTTTGAGTTTTCGTACCATTGCTACAGAACCTCCGGTGCGAGGGAGACGATCTTGGTGAAGTTTTTCTCCCGCAGCTCGCGAGCCACAGGTCCAAACACGCGAGTCCCGCGAGGGTTGTTGTCTGGGTTGATAAGGACAGCAGCATTGTCATCAAACCGAATGGTCATGCCGTTCTCGCGACGGATGGACTTAACCGTCCGTACAACAACAGCCTTCACAACATCTGATTTTTTTACGGGCATATTAGGGGCAGCGTCTTTAACAACTGCAACAATCACATCACCAACACGAGCGTAACGGCGGCCAGTACTCCCGGGGACGCGGATGCACTGTATACGTCTTGCGCCAGTGTTATCAGCCACGTTAAGCATTGTTTCTTGCTGAATCATGACTTAATTTCCCCCACCTAAGATTTCAGCAACTTCCCAGCGCTTGGTTTTGCTTAGGGGTCGTGTTTCGGCAATGCGCACACGATCGCCCTGCTTGCACTGGTTATTTTCGTCGTGAGCCTTGTATTTCTTGGTCTTGACAACAATCTTTCCGTACCGAGGGTGGGCAATGCGGTTTTCCACAGCAACCACCACCGTCTTGTCCATCTTGTCGCTGACCACCAGGCCAACTTGAACTTTTCTACGTTTCACATCTGACATTGTTAGGGCACCTTACTCGCTCAAGAATCAGCTTTCGCTCTAGACCGCTCACCCTCAACCGTCATTAACTGCGCCAGACGGTGCTTGGCAAGCTTAATCTGATGGGGGGCTTCTAACTGACGAGTCGCTCGCTGCAAACGCAATTCAAACAACTCTTTCTTCGCAGACAGGATTTCAGCGCTTAACTCTTCATCTGAGAGAGCGCGGGCATCCGCGATTTTCGGCATCGGCATAACTAATTACCTCCTTCTTCAGTCGTAGATGGGGCATCGGAAGCTGCCGATTCAGAAGCCGCGCGTGCCAGAAACCTAGTCTTCACGGGAAGCTTTTGGGCTGCTAGGCGCATCGCTTCGCGGGCAACAGGTTCGGATACGCCGCCCATCTCAAACATGACTCGACCGGGCTTAACAACTGCTACCCAGAACTCAGGATTCCCCTTACCGGAACCCATCCGGGTTTCTGCAGCACGCATGGTCACAGGCTTGTCTGGGAAAATGCGAATCCAGATTTTCCCACCACGGCGTACAGAACGAGTCATGGCACGACGAGCTGCTTCAATCTGTCGGGACGTAATCCAGCTGGGCTCTGTAGAGACCAAGCCGAATTCTCCAAAACTGATGGTGTTACCGCGAGTGGCCTTGCCTCTCATGCGACCGCGTTGTTGCTTGCGGAATTTTGTGCGCTTGGGACTTAACATCGGATGAGTTCCTTTTAATCAGCGGGGAGCCTGTAGGGCGCTAGCCCTCAGCAGCTGAACGGTCTTCGAAAGTTGGACGGCGTCTTTGGGAACGACGCTTGGGCTGCTGGCTGGGAGCAGGACGGGTTTCTAGCTCCTGGCCGGGTAAGATTTCTCCCTTGAAAACCCAAACTTTCACGCCGATGATGCCAAATGTGGTCTTAGCTTTGTGCTCGGCGTAGTCAATGTTTGCCCTCAGGGTATGCAAGGGAATACGACCTTCGCGAGTCCACTCTGAGCGAGCAATCTCAGCCCCATTCAGGCGACCACCGATTTGAATCTTGATACCCTCAACACCAGCACGCTGAGCACGCTGAATCACCTGACGCACAACACGGCGGAAGGACACTCGGCGTTCGAGCTGCTGAGCAATGCTCTCGGCAATCAGAGCCGCTTCAGCGTCAACTCTTGTCACCTCGACAACGTTGATGCGCACGGTGCGAGACCCTTCAGCAGCAGGGCTATCTGCCAGCTCTTTGAGGAGACCCACGCGTAAGGCTTCAATTCCCGAGCCGCCACGTCCAACAACAACCCCAGGGCGAGAGGTGTGGACTTCCAGATCGATTTGATCGGCCTTGCGCTCAATGATGATGTTGGCTAGACCAGCATTGCTTAAGTTTTTGCGAAGATAGTCGCGGATTTGGCGATCCTCTTGCAGCAAGAGGGGGTAACGCTCGGGGCTGGCAAACCAGCGACTGCGGTGAGTGCGGGTAATTCCGAGACGGAAGCCGTTGGGGTGAATCTTCTGGCCCATAGGTGGTGCGCTTGGTTAACGATGGAGGAACTGAATGAGTTAAGACTCGATCGGACTGACTGCGACAGTGATGTGGCAGGTCTTCTTCTGGATGGAAAACGCACGTCCTTGAGCACGAGGACGAAAACGCTTGAGGGTAGGTCCCTGGTCGGCGTATGCAGTACTCACGTACAGCTGAGTCGCATCTAGGCCTTCGTTGTGCTCGGCGTTAGCAACTGCGGAGCGCAAGACCTTTTTCACGGGCTCACAAGCCGAGTAAGGCATGAATTCCAGGACAATCAGGGCATCTTGGTAGGAGCGACCGCGAATCTGGTTCAGGACGCGGCGCACTTTGGTGGGAGACATACGCACTGTGCGTGCGATCGCCTTCACTTCTAGGGTGTCAGTAGCCATGAATACCTTCCTCAGCGGCGAGAAGCTTTCTTATCAGATGCGTGACCGCGGTAGGTACGCGTCGGTGCAAACTCACCCAGTTTGTGGCCCACCATTTGCTCGGACACGTAAACAGGGACGTGCTGCCTGCCGTTGTGGACTGCAATGGTGTGGCCAATCATCTGGGGGATGATGGTGGAGGCCCGAGACCAAGTCTTGATAACTTGCTTGCTGCCGCTGGCATTCATTACTTCGATCTTCTTAAGAAGATGACCGGCGACAAAGGGACCTTTCTTGAGTGAACGGGGCATAGTGACCTACCGAATCAATCGATAAACGTGAAAACTGATGACAAGAATTAACGGGTAGATTTACCGCGCTTGCGGCCGCGAACAATCAACTTGCCGCTTGCCTTTTTCTTCTTGCGGGTCTTGTAGCCCAAAGCAGGGATACCAGTTGGAGAAAGAGGAGAGGGACGACCAATTGGTGCCTTACCTTCTCCACCACCGTGGGGGTGATCGCAAGCGTTCATTGCGACACCGCGAACATGGGGACGGCGTCCGCTCCAGCGGGTACGACCAGCTTTACCTTTATTCTGGTTGCTGAACTCAGCGTTACCTACTTCACCCAGAGTTGCATAGCACTCTTTGCGAACCATCCGCACTTCGCTAGATGGCAGCTTGATAGTGACGTAGTCACCTTCCTTAGCCACAACCTGAGCGCTCGCCCCAGCAGAACGGACAAGCTGTCCACCACGGCCGCGATGCATTTCAACGTTATGGACTGCGCTGCCTAAGGGAACCCGAGATAAGGGCATGGTATTACCAATCTCGATGGGGGCCTCGGCGCCAGAAACGACGGTATCGCCCACTTTCAAGGACTTAGGCTGAAGGATGTAGCGTTTCTCGCCATCGGTGTAGTGCAGCAAGCAGATGCGAGCATTACGGTTAGGGTCGTACTCAATTGTTGCGACCTTGGCAGGTACATCATATTTATCGCGCTTGAAGTCGATGATACGATAGAGGCGCTTGTGACCACCTCCACGATGCCGACTGGTAATTACACCGCGATTGTTGCGTCCCTTCTTGTTGTGGACATACTTAACCAGAGATTTTTCTGGTGTATCTGTCGTCAACTCCGAGAAGTCTGACGCTGCATGCTGACGCATGCTCGGGGTATAGGGATTAAAGTTACGAATTGCCATGTTAGCTTCGCTGTCCAGATATCTAGTGCGTCAGAGCCGAATTAAACTTCGGGGAATAATGCGATAGAATCGCCGCTCGCCAGGGTAACCACTGCACGCTTGTGGCGAACTCGAAAGCCTACACTGCGGCCAAGGCGACGCTTTTTGTTGGGAGGGGTATAGGTATTGACGGCAGTGACGCGCACACCAAACATCTCTTCAACTGCATAGCGGATGAGAGGCTTGGTGGCTGTGTCCTGCACCTCAAAGGTGTACTTGTTGTCTTCCATGAGCCGAGTGGCTTTTTCCGTCAAGATGGGACGGATTAGCACATCTGCTAAGCGGCGCTTACTTTGAGTCACTGTAAACCTCCCGGATGCGATCGAGTGCGGGTACTGTCGCCACAATCCAATCCACGTTGAGCAAATCGTAGACGTTCAGATTAGTTGCAGTAATGAGTTTGACGCGGGCAATGTTGCGAACCGAGCGGTAAATGGCGTCGTTCTTCTCAGAAACAATGACCAAAACAGACTGATCTGCACCGATTCCCCAGCGGGACAATGCTTGGACGACCTCTTTCGTCTTGGGCTGGGTCAAGTTGCTGGCAAAGTCTTCGACAACAATTAGGTCTTCCGCGCGACTTTGGAATGCAGTTCTGAGCGCTAAGCGGCGCTCTTTACGATTCATGTTGAGGGTGTAGTTGCGCTCGTTGCGGGGACCGAAGATCACACCACCCTTACGCCACAGAGGAGAACGAATAGAGCCAGCGCGCGCACGACCCGTTCCCTTCTGACGCCAAGGCTTCCGACCACCACCGCGAACTTCAGATCGGGTCTTGGAATGGGCGTTGCTTTGACGTTTGTTGGCCATCTGGCGACGCAGGGCAAGATAGACCAAGTGTTGTGCGGATTCAGGGGGCGCAACTGCCAAATCTAGTTCGGCTTCTCCAGCCGCCTCGCCCTGCCAGTCTTTAATGCTACAAATTGCCATCGGATTGCTCTCCTAAGACTCGGGTTTAGCGTCCAACGATGTTTGCGGGACGAATTTCCAGTAGGCCTCCTTCTACACCAGGTAGAGAGCCTTTCACTAGAAGCAGGTTGCGCTCGGCATCCACCCGAATGACAGTCAACTTCCGGATGGTGGTACGCTTGCCGCCATCCCGTCCGGCCATGCGCTTACCGGGATAAACGCGGCCAGGAGTGGTACCAGGTCCAATAGAACCCGGTAAACGGTGGTTCTTCGAACCATGAGCCATGGGCCCACGACTGAAGTTGTGTCGCTTTTGGTAACCCGTAAAACCGTGGCCAATTGTGGTACCGGCGACATCTACAAGCTGGCCAGCTTCAAATTGACTAACCGTAATTTCTTGGCCTAACTCAAACTCGTCTGGCGCATCAACTCGATACTCTTTCAAGTGTCTCAGCGAGGTTTCTATGCCTGCCTTAGTCAAGTGACCTTTCTCGGGCTTATTCAGGCGCTTTTTATTGCCATACCCAATTTGAATGGCAGTATAGCCATCGGTCTCTTTGGTTTTGATCTGAGTGACGGTACAAGGACCGGCCTCGACAACGGTTACAGGAATAGCCAAACCTTCGTCATCGAAGACTTGGGTCATGCCTAACTTTTTGCCGAAAATGCCAACAGCCACTTTGGGCCTCCACTGGACAACTGGTTAACGCTCGCTCGAGTTCGAGATTCTTCCGAAAGCTTTCCAGCTAAACAGACTGTGCAAGCAAAAAAAAGCACAAATTCGATTTCCACACGAATCAATCCCGCAGAGCATGCCGACGTAATGACGTTCGGCGGCCATGCGCAAGGCACAGTTGGGAACTAGCGAACTCAGACAGCTGGTGCTGGATAGGGATCTCTAGAACTCATGTGAGTGCCGGGACTTGACAGCGCCGATTGGCAAAACTGCAGTATCCTCTACGGCATCTCAGAAGGGCACCATTTTCAGCGCCGGCTTACTAATGTAGGAGGTTTTGAACGCTTTGTCCAGAAAAAAATTAATTTTCTCTAGAAATGCAGTAAATTCTTATTCTTCAGCCAAATTACCCTAACAACATCACGGACAAATTAGGCATGCTAGAGACTGAAGCATCCCTAATTTAGCCTGTGAAATGGACTACCCGAGGGAAATACAGCGTTCAAGCACTGCTCGACTTGGCATTGTCAGATGAGGGGCAATCGATGTCTGTCAGAGCCATCGCCGAGCGTCAGGGCATCCCTGCACCATATTTAGAGAAACTTTTGGGGGAGCTCAGACAAGCGGGGCTGGTCAGATCTCAACGTGGAGCACATGGGGGGTATCGGCTGGCACGTCCGGCCAGAGAGATTTCTTTAGCCGAGATATTGGCGGCTGTTGGAGAAACCATCCAAGCCATTGATGAGGTGCCCAGCAAAGGGGGGGGACGGGTTGAAGACTGGGTGACGCAATCGGTCTGGTTCAGAATTTCGCAACGGCTTCAGCAAGTTTTAGAGGACATTAATCTGGAGGATCTGTATTTTGATGCCCGTAGCCGCGCAGCCGCCCAATCAGAGGCACCAGAGTTTGTAGTTTGAGGATGAACCGTATAGCACTGACAATCGACTGTGTTTGTGGGGTTGTTTGTTGCCAGATCTCTCTCAGTCTAATGACAGCCTTAGTTCTGATTGTTTGGTTGAAGTATGGCTTTAGCTATCTCTGTTGAGACAGCAAGATCGTTGCCTGATAAGGGGGTTGCACAGCTGAGATGTCAAAGTCACTTGACGGTCGCTTTATCATGAAGAGAGCGGTCGAGGATGTTGAATGACAATCGATCTGATGGCACTGGAGGAAAAACTGGACAGCGATCGCCCAGCCGATCGGATGTTAGCACTGACACAGTTGAGGCAGGTACCAGACGAGCAAGCTGTGCCGCTGATCTTAAAAGTTGTAGGGGATACCCACCAACAGGTACGCGCTTTTGCAGTGTTCGCTTTAGGAGTCAAACGCACGGATGCCTGCTTACCCGTCTTGCTAAATATCTTGGAATCCGACGAAGATTACGGCATCAGAGCTGATGCTGCGGGAGCTTTAGGCTATCTAGAAGATCCAAGAGCCTACGAAGCCCTGGTAAGGGCGTTCTACGAAGATGTGGAATGGCTCGTTCGGTTCAGTGCAGCCGTTGCTTTAGGAAATTTAAAAGATCCGCGGGCTTTCGGGCTGCTGATGAATGCGTTAGACGAACCCGATGGACTGATTCAGCAGGGGGCGATCGCAGCCCTTGGGGAAATCGGTGATGCAAGAGCGGTCAATCGCCTCTTGGAGTTTGTGCGATCGGATGACTGGCTGATCCGTCAAAGGCTGGCACAAGCGCTGGGGAATTTACCAGCAGAGAAAAGTCGCTCTGCGTTGGAGTATTTATCCAGGGATCCTCAAGACACAGTCGCTAGCACAGCCAAATATTCTCTTCAACAACTGGCAGGTAACAATAGTCGTCCTCAAACCGCTTAGAAAAGTAGCGGCCTACGCTAGAAAAGTAGCGGCCTATGCTAGAAAAGTAGCGGCCTATGCCGTGGCGATTTGTGGTTTCTGTTGGTGCCAGGTGGTTGCCTGCTCGTAGGCATAAGCAGCCTGAAATAATTGAGACTCTCCCAAAGCCTTACCGATCAGCTGCAGCCCCACCGGCAATCCTTGAGAAAAGCCACAGGGCAAGCTCAACCCCGGTAAACCAGCCAAATTAACAGGAATAGTCATCAAGTCAGACAAGTACATGCTGAGGGGATCGTCCGTTTTATCGCCTGCCTTAAATGCAACGCTAGGGGATGTAGGACTTAACAACACGTCAGCTTGACCGAACGCCTTCTCAAAATCACGCGCGATCAAAGTACGGACTTTTTGCGCTTTCAGGTAGTAGGCATCGTAATAGCCAGCGGAAAGGGCATACGTACCAATCATGATGCGACGCTTTACTTCGGGGCCAAAACCTTTGTCCCGAGTTTTGGCATACATACCGATAAGGGAATCAGCCTCCTCTCGCATACCGTACTTAACCCCGTCGTAACGAGCCAAGTTAGCGGAAGCCTCGGACGGGGCAATGATGTAATAAGTGGCTAGACCGTACTTGAACGTCGGGCATTCTACTGTGACAATTTCAGCCCCTAACTCGCGATAGCGATCGATCGCCTGCTGCACCAACTCCCGTACGTCAGGTTCGCACCCTTCCCCCATCAATTCTTCGATGACACCGATGCGCATGCCTTTGATGTCGGGAGTCAACGATGAGGAATAATCTGGAATCTCGACATCTAGGCTAGTGGCATCCATCGGATCGTGACCGGCGATCGCCTGTAGCAATAGTGCAGCATCTTCCACAGAACGAGCGAAAGGACCCACCTGATCGAGAGAAGAGGCAAAGGCGACTAACCCATAGCGGGAAACCAGTCCGTAGGTAGGCTTCATTCCCACCACCCCGCAAAATGCAGCTGGCTGACGAATTGACCCCCCTGTGTCCGAACCAATAGAAATAACTGCCTGATCGGCAGACACCGCTGCTGCAGACCCCCCCGAAGATCCCCCTGGAACTCGATCTAAATCCCAAGGGTTTGCCGTCAACTGAATAGCCGAGTTCTCTGTAGAACTGCCCATAGCAAACTCATCAAGGTTTGTTTTACCCACCATGATGGCGCCAGCTTCAGCCAATTTATGCGTCACTGTGGACTCGTAGGGGGGAACAAATCCTTGCAAAATTTTGGAAGCACAGGTGGTTTCAATCCCCTTGGTGCACATGTTGTCTTTAATCGCGATGGGAATTCCGGCTAAGGGACCTAACGTTTCACCGGCCTTCAATCGTGCATCTACTGCTGCAGCCTGTTCTAATGCTTTCTCTTCCGTCAGGGCGATGAAGCTTTTCAGTTGAGGTTCCAGTTGCTTGGCTCGATTCAAGTATTCCAGCGCGATATCTGTGGCAGTGCGGTCTCCTTGCTGTAACTGTGATTGAAGGGCGCGAATCGCAGACATTGACAGCCAACCTTATAGGTACAAATAGCAACGAATGGACTTACACGAGCAGGCCCAAACAAGGACATAGTCTAGCGTACTGCTGGGCAAGAGGCTGAACCTACACCTCGTGGTCAGAGTCAATGGAGGGTGACATTGGATGAGAAACTGGACGCAACTGACAGGCACATCGAGCGAGTCAACCAATGGCCATTTCTTGAGGAAAAGCTGGAACCCCTCTAGACTGGCCTTCGAAGCCATCGTAAAGCAGGAAAAACCGTGCCGAAGTGGGATGCAATCGTCGTTGGAGGTGGGGCGATCGGAATGGCGATCGCCTACGAGCTGTCACTGGGTGGTTACAAGGTGGCACTGGTTGAGCGCAGCGAGGTGGGCAAGCAAGCTAGTTGGGCGGCGGCAGGAATGCTGGCGCCTCGGGCTGAAGAATTAGAAGATGGACCGTTGTTGAAGTTTTGCCTGCGCAGCTTGGCCTCATACCCTGAATGGTCTGCCAATTTAGAAACCCTGTCTGGAACTCCCACGGGGTACTGGCTCTGCGGTATTTTGCGACCCTGCTTGCAGGGGGAAGAGTTAACGGGCGATCGCTATTTATCGGCAAGCGAGCTAAAGGAACTGCAAGCCGGTTTGGGGGAGAGCGTCGTTGGAGCAGCTTGGCTACCTCAGGAAGGGCAAGTAGACAACCGCCAATTGGTGACATCTCTCCGGGCAGCCCTAACGGAAGCTGGAGTAGTCGTTATCAGTAAAACTGAAGTGCAGAATTGGGATGTGGAGGGGACGCACGTTCGGGCCGTACACACCTCTCGCGGCCGCTTAGAGGCCAACAATTTTGTCCTAGCCACAGGAGCTTACTCCGGTCAGTTGCTACCCCTTCCCGTACGTCCCCTAAAGGGGCAGATGATGTCGGTGTTCGATCCCGACTGTCAGTTGCAGCATGTCCTGTTTGGGCGGGGGATTTATATCGTGCCTCGTCAGGACGGTCGCATTGTGATTGGTGCAACAGAGGAAGATGTGGGATTTGAGGAGGGCAATACTGGCGGAGCCATCCATGGCTTGTTAGAGCGGGCGATCGCTATTTATCCCAAAATCCAGCACTTGACCCTACTGGAAACCTGGTGGGGATACAGGCCCACCACCCCCGATCTGTTACCCGTACTGGGTCGTGGCCCGCAAGCAAATCTCTACCTGGCTACGGGTCACCACCGCAACGGTATTTTGTTGGTGCCAGCCACCGCCCGCATCATGGCAGATCTCATATTGAGGGGGCAAGAAGATGCATTACTCAGTCATTTCAGCTGGCAGCGGTTCGTTCCTCTCGCGACAGCAAGCTAGTTGCAGTGGCTTCACTTGTGGAACTCAAAACATACCAAGTGGGAATATCCAGATGGCTGTTTGAGGAGAATCGAATGTAAAAGAATTCGTCGTTGTCTATTGGTGAAACTTTAGAGAGACCTTTTGCAGTGGGTTCTAGACAGTAGGTTTGTGCTAACAGTTATAGAGGGGGGCACTTTGATTGGTTTCGTAAATTTCCTGCCACAAAGGGCTACGGCTGATGAAATGCCCTCAGAGGAATGAAGGTTGCTGTCTGTGAAGCGCCGCTTTGTTGGGAAGTAGAGAGGCCGAAATAGTGGTTCGAGTATTGGTACCGTTGGTGGACGGCTTTGAGGAAATCGAAGCGGTTTCGATGATTGATATTTTGCGACGGGCAGACATCGAAGTCACGGTTGCCGGAGTCAGCCAACCCAACCAACTGGTTACCGGTAGCCATTCTATTCCCCTCCAGCCGGACACTACGTTGAACGAGATCTGGAGTGAAACCCTTGTCAATCAGTTTGACGCACTTGTCATTCCTGGAGGACCAGGGGTTAAAGCACTGTTAGAGTGCGTCACTTTGGGGCAATTAGTTTTGCAGTTCGATAAAGCACGCAAATGTACCGCTGCTATTTGTGCAGCCCCCTTAGTGCTATCGCAGGCAGGCTTACTCAAGCACCGTACCGCTACCAGTTTTCCCAGCGTCCGCGATCGTCTAGAGGTGGGCAAATACAGCACCAACCGCGTTGTTGTGGACGGCCATATCGTCACCAGCCGTGGGGCAGGTACCGCTGTAGAATTCGCCCTACAGCTGGTCGCTGAGCTCGTTAATCCCGCAAAAGCTAACGAAATTAGCCAATCCATCGTCTCTAACTGGTCGCCAGCAGCGATCGCCGCTGGTTAAATTCTCGATCAATACTCGCGACAAGGACTCATTCCGTTGACCGTACCGCTCATTGTTGCCACCGGGAACCCAGGCAAACTTAAAGAATTCCAACAGTTTTTTGAGCAACTGGGAGACCATCCTTGGGAGCTACTGCTGAAACCATCTGATGTAGAGATCGAGGAAACTGGGACGACATTTGCAGAAAACGCGATCCTCAAGGCGAGGGGAGTGGCGATCGCCACGGGACAATGGGCCCTAGCAGATGATTCTGGTTTGTCAGTTGATGCTTTAAATGGGGCACCCGGGGTCTATTCTGCTCGCTATGCCCCCACCCCCAGCGAATGCATCGACCGCCTCTTATCCGAGCTGTCTGGAAAGGAAGAGCGGGGGGCGGAATTTGTCTGCGAAATTGTGCTTTGCCGACCGGATGGATCCATCGCAGCCCAAGCCAGCGCTCGCTGTCGCGGGGAGATTCTCACTCATCGGCAAGGGACGGGCGGCTTTGGATACGATCCGGTGTTTTTCGTCCCTGAAGCTAACATGACTTTTGCGGAAATGCCCACCGATCGCAAGCGGGCGATCGGGCATCGCGGCAAGGCCCTCCAGCGGTTAAAGTCGCAATTGATAGCTGCCAATTTACCGCTGCTATAGGGGAATCAGACATCTAGAGGCCTCCAACCATGGCAACCAGCGAACATCTCGCCACCATCCTAGACGGCAAAGCTTTAGCTCAAAGAATCCAGGCCAAGTTAAAAGAAAAGGTGGCTGAGTTTGTAGAGCAGGTGGGTCGCCCCCCCGGTTTAGCAGTGTTGATGGCGGGCGATAATCCTGCCAGTGCCGCATACGTGCGCAATAAAGAGCGATCGTGCGAGCGGGTGGGAATTGCGTCGTTTGGCAAGCACTTTCCAGCTTCGGTGTCCCAATCGGAACTGCGAGACACTATCCTTTCCATGAATGAGGACAATCGCGTCGATGGGATTTTGGTGCAACTTCCTCTTCCTGAGGGGCTGGACGATCGCGAGTTACTCCTGGCCATTGACCCTGAGAAAGATGCCGACGGTCTGCACCCCACCAACATGGGGCGGCTAATGCGTGGGGAACCGGGGCTGCGCAGCTGTACACCTGCAGGGGTGATGGAGATTTTGCGGGATGGCAACATTGAAGTCGCTGGAAAACATGCCGTCGTCATTGGTCGCAGTTTACTGGTGGGCAAACCTGTTAGCTTAATGTTGCTGGAGCAAAATGCTACTGTCACAATGGCTCACTCCCGCACCCCGGATCTAGCGGCTGTCGCCCGCAGTGCAGATATTTTAGTGGTGGCAGTTGGATGTCCTGGATTAGTGGATGCCTCGATGCTTAAACCAGGGGCAGTGGCGATCGATGTGGGAATTAACCGCATCCCTACCCCGGAGGGCAAAGGACGTTTGGTGGGGGATATCGATTTTGAAAGTGCTAAGGCGATCGCAGGTGCTATTACACCAGTCCCTGGAGGCGTAGGGCCGATGACCGTCACCATGCTCTTGGTCAACACGGTCCTGAGCTACAGCCAACGTAATAACTTGGTCACCAACGGATTGTTTAAGGAACGTATGTAGCTGCTGTCATATCAGTTAGAACAGCAACCTCTATGCACAGCAAGGGTTCTATGTCGCTGAGATGTTCTTGGCGAGTTGAAGGCAGCAATCGATTCATTGAAGATGGTAAAAAAAGGTCGCCCCGAAGGGCGACCCAACCACAAGTTTCCGTACATCAACCCTATCCAGCGACTTAGGGGATGGATGTGACGCCTGTCACTGACAACTCTGAGGTGAATTGGGCTCCATAGCTGTCGCGTTGCACATCTGCGCAACTGGATTACTTGACAGCATCCATTTCAGTTGCGCAGATGGATGAGTCAACTGTGCGCCGTCGCAGAGGCTGAATGTGACTTCAGTCCCGCTGAACGGGCATTGGAGAATTTCTATAGTCAACACAGAAGCAAATACTGAACCAAGTGGGTCCCATCCATGTCTGTGTCTATCAAAGTTGTCCTTGTTTCCTTTGTTTTGGCTGCTGTTGCCACAAGCACTCAATGGTTAGCGACTGCAGACCACGGCAATACCGTTTACTCGCAAAGCCAATCCATGGTGCCTGGCGCGCTCGCTCGTGCAATGCACGATTCCTATCGGTAACTCAAACCGTATTCGCAGACAGAAGACCAACCCTAGCGCAAGTTAGGCTGTTCAGAGTAACTCTCGCCTTGTTTTGATTGCCTCGATCGACACGTGATGTTGTCCGCACAAGGAACACAGAGTGCTAACTTCCTCTCAGCCGCATCCCGATAATCAATTGATGCTGGTTGACGATCCAAGCTCTATGAAAATTCAAACTCAGGGAAATAGCATCTTTCTGAAAAAGCTGTCCCCATGCCCGTAATAACCAACGCATCGTTATGCCTGAAGTGAGGCATACGGGCGGGCAGCATATGGGGTGGCATCCACAGCTTTGAGATGGGATTGGCGCAGACGCTCGAGCCAATACAATAAATCGTTAAAATCAAATGGCTTGGGAACGTAGAGGTCGACACCTGCCTCTAAGATTGCAATCCGATCGCTATCGCTAGCTAAGGCCACCAATAGCCGATCGGGATCGCTTAACAGAGACCGCAAAAAACGACAGGTGCTCAACACTGGGTCGGGGTCCACCACAATCACCTCCGGCTGCCAATCTGATATCAACTGTTCGGCCTCCTTTGCTGTTGTGGTGAGTCGAATGGGATATCCCTCTAGTTCCAACCTCACCTGCAGTAGGTAGGCAAGAGGTGCGTCGGGGATCACCCCCAATACTCTGCCCTTAGGGGCCCTGGCATGCAGCCACATTTCCAGAGCTGTTTGCTGAGCTGGACTAGACTCGTGCTTGCTAAGCAAGGCTTGTTGTAATAGATCTTCAGTAACGAAGGTACTTTGCCGCTGGCAGCGGGCTAATGCATTTGTGGCCACAGCAGCGGAACAAATATCGCCAATATGGTGCCTGGGATCTAAATAGCGATCTCCAGAGACGAGGCCCACACACACCTGTACCAACGGGCAACGACAGCCAATCCCGCGACGGCCGTTGCCCACCAAAAATCCCCGCTGCACATCCCGAGGATGGTAAAACTGGCCGCGAATTCTTTTCCAACGTTCGCAAATGTTCGCGGCATCGCGTTCCGCCCTACTCCGTGTGGAAAACGCTAAATATTCGTCTCCCCCTGCACGAAATAAATGGCAGTCAGCCGGTAGCTCCTCCTGCAGCAACAATTGCAAGGCTTTTAGCATCTGCTCTCCGGCCACAAACCCGTAAAACTGGTTGTAGGCACGAAAATATCTCAGGTCTACGTAGAGCAACACCCAGTCTTTTCGCAGAACAAATTCCTGCTTGAGGTAGTCATCAAGCTCGAGGGAGGTATCCCTCTCAAGTTCGGAATTTCTGTTAGACGTGTTAGGAATTAAGCCCATAGAGGTTTTTGATTCTGCCAGCCCGAAGCTTCAAAGTAAAAAATTAGCCCATTCGGGCACAGGTTCAGAATTGCTGGCAAACGATTGGGGGGGAGTCCAGCGAATGTCGGGGGCACTGGGTAGATCGACGTGGCAGGTGGTGCCTTGGTTCACTGTACTTTCAATTTTGATGTTTCCTCCAAAAGACTCCACTAACGACTTGGTGATGTACAAACCCAATCCTGTTCCGGCGCGATCGCCACGGGTGAGGGGGTTTTGCACTTGGTTAAATCGCTGGAAAAGCTGGTTGAGCTGCTCTTCATCCATCCCACACCCAAAGTCCTGAATGGTAATGTTCACGCGATTGGGATCCTTGGCATGCAGAGCTGCTTCCACGAGAACAGGTTGATCGTCATCGGAAAATGACAGCGCATTATTGAGCAGATTTCGCAAAATTTGGTCTAGGCGATCGGGGTCAGCCCAAACAGTGGGTAAACCCGGCAACAAACTGAGCTTTACCCGCTCCTGTTGCTCGCTGGTAAAGTCGGAGAGAACGCGGTGGAAGGACTCGGATAATGCAAGCTGTTGGACAGAGCTGTGCAGGTTTCCCGATTGCAAATGAGACACCAACAACACATCCTCTACCATATGAATTAGGCGATCCGCTTGGCTTTTGACAATTTTGAGGAATCTTTGTTCCTGTTCTAACGAAAGCTGACCGTGGCATTGTAGAAGCGTATCCACAAACCCTTTAATACTGGTTAAGGGTGTGCGCAACTCGTGACTGACAGCTGCAACAAAATCTGCATGAGCCTGCTCCAGCTGTTGTTGACGGGGTTGGAATGTCCAGATGCGATACCAATTGCGGGAGTTAACTTGAGAGTGTTTGAAAGCAGTGGATTCAGAGTACTCTGAAGACTCCAATTTTGATGACGGTTGCAAAGTGACCCGTTCGCTCTTCGGTGGGTTTACCTCAATGCCCGAATGCTGTTGTTCGGAATGGGGGGGGAAATCTAAGTCCTGGACAATATCGCGGACGTTTGCCTGAAACTCTGTGACAACTGTTTGAGAGGAAGGGTGGGGATGACCGGCCTGCAGGGGAGGAGGCTTAAACGAAGCTGCAGTGGAGCATGGATTTTGTAAAGTCTCCTGCACGACAATCGGTTGAAGTTGCGGAAAGCAAGTCGCCAAAGAATGGTCCAAAATCACGTTGGGGACCACCCCCGTCCATTCCTCCATCGTTTGATTCCAGAATTGAACACGCCCCTCACGATCGGTACAGACAACACCGATACCTATATTATCGAGGAGGTTTTCGAAGGTTTCCATATTGACATCTAATCACGTCCGAGCTGAGAGGCGGAGGAAAAAAAAGTTAAGAGGATCGCGTTCCCCACTTCCTTTCAATGGCTGGATTTGTATAGGTGCGTGCATACATCTAGGCAATATTCTCTATGTCAATAAGGAGTCAATAGGGACAATACCGCGCTGACCTGAAGTAAACGCATGGATTTCATGGTCCAGACCCTGCTGTCTTTGAGCAGGATCGCTCAAGTGATGTGTGCCCATTCAGTTAGGGGCGCCAAATCCAAGCTCCGTGCTGGGTGATTGATGGCAATCCTCAATGACATGACGATCCCCATAGCCTCATCAATCGGACCGGAACTAAAGCGGCACAAACATTCGAAGCCAGGATGACGCTGACAAACCACCTACACTGACAGAACTCTGTTTTTTCACCTATTAATAGAGGCATCTTTCCACCAGTCGAATTTGCATGAACATCGCTCAATGGGCAGGCCTCATAGCCCTCTGCACCCTGCTTTATTTGCTTTGGCAGGTGCGGCAGTTGCTGTTGGTGTTATTTACCGGGATTGTGCTGTCCGTCGCCATCGACACCCTGGCTAGGGTTCCACAGCGCTATGGCTGGAAACGCGGCCCATCATTGGCGATCGCCTTTCTAACGGTGATATTCTTCCTGGGGACATTAGGGTTGCTAGTCTTCCCACCCTTAATTGAGCAAATCACTCAGTTGATTTCTCTAGTCCCAAAGGCACTTAGAACGTTAGAAGCGTTGGCCAATAGCCTCCTAGACCGGCTCCCCACCGACATCGAACTCCCCAGCCTCAACGACTTGTTCAATACCCTTGCCCCTAAAACTACAGATTTTGTCAGTCAATCGTTACTTTTTTTAAACAAGTCCCTCGGCAGTGCGATTAATATTTCAATCGGCATATTTTTGGTGCTGATTTTGACGATTCTGTTGTTGCTGGAACCGCAATCCTACATTAATGCTTTTGTGAGGATTTTTCCGGCGTTTTATCGACAAAGAATTCGTTACATTCTGCATTTGTGCGATCGCGCTTTGCGGGGCTGGAGCGTAGGTGTTGTCATCAACTCTATCTTTATCGCCAGCTTAAGTGCATTGGGGCTCTGGTTGATTGGCGTACCGCTGGTATTAGCCCATGCGGCGATCGCTGGGGTGCTTAACTTCATCCCCAATATTGGTCCCACACTGAGCGTCTTACCCCCACTAGTGGTTGCCATTGCCGATGCTCCCATTAAAGCGGTGGGGGTACTGATTCTGTACGTGATTTTGCAAAATGTCGAGAGTGCTGTTTTAACGCCAGTGGTTATGTCGAGACAAGTACCCCTTTTACCGGGTTTCATTCTCATAGCCCAGGTTTTTTTCGCGAGTTTCTTTGGATTCTTAGGATTATTTCTGGCTTTACCGCTGGCCGCAGTTTTACAGGTGTGGATCAAAGAAGTGGTCGTGATTGACATCTTCGATCGCTGGCACAGTAAAGGCTTCACCCTTAGCGAAGTGGACAACTCATTACGGGGTGAAAGTATGCAGCTGAACAATCCAGATCGACCTAATCTGGTGACGAGGGCCACTAGGGATGGAGAACAGGACGAAGATATTAGCAGGAAAGAAGACACCTTCACAGATGCTCAGAGTTCAGATGGCTAACTGAGATGGCGATCGCTATTCAGGACTTTGGGATCTCAATATGCAATCCAACTGGTGATTGGCAATCGTAACTAGTCCTCTTGTACGTCGGGAACTGCCCCAAAATCTGCGTGCCCACAATCCCCGTTCTATGGACAGCTATGCCCCAAAAACACAGCGGGAAATACAGCGCATATTACAGATGTGGGCGGAATGTCGCGAACTATATGGGGGAGAAGGACCTTGGCTATTTGGCCAGCTGTCTGTGGCAGACATCTTGTATACCCCTGTCGCGTTGCGGTTCATTACCTACGCCATCGACGTTCCCCCTAAAGCCCGTCAATTTGTAGATGCAGTTTATAACAACGCCAACGGTCTCAACTGGATCGCTGACGCGGCCGAAGATTCCGAAAGCTGCCTGAGTATGACAATCTTTGAGTATCAAAGTCTGGTAAGACTGACCGTCTTGTCAGGATCGCCATTTTGTTTAAGCAATCACTTGGCGAACGGAAAATCTTGCACCCTTCTCCTAATCTGTCTCCCTATGTCCGATAGTCATTCACCTCCTCCTGAAAAGGCTCCTGCCGCAAACACCTCCTCCGGTGAACCCATCCCCACAGTCAACCCATCGACAGATCGGTTGGACTTACCCCCTTACGGCTGGCACCTCTTACTCTGTGCCGATCAAACTAAGCCCAAGTGCTGTTCTAAACCCGTTGGGTTAGAGGCGTGGAACTATCTCAAAAAGCGCATTAGAGAGCTGCAGCTCGATCGCGGGCCACTGCAGGTGCATCGCACTAAAGCCAATTGCCTGCGGGGATGCGACTACAACATTCCTGGCCCGGTTTTGATGGTGTATCCGGGGGGATTTTGGTATCGTTCGGCGACGCCAGAGGCGATCGAACGGATTCTACAGGAGCACATTTTAGGGGGAAAGCCTGTGGGTGAGCTTCTGGTGGGACAGACGCCCTTGGTTGAACACCACCGGGAGAAACCTGAGTTCGATGCCCCTCTCCCCTAGCCCCTCTCTCGGGTCGTCAAGAAAGGCACGGGGCACCCTTACGGATTCTGGGCTCAAGACACCGGGTCTAAATTAAGTCCAATTCCCGTCGGTTAATTTCCATGCGCTCCAGGTCATCCTGAATGGTGCTAACCAGTTCTGGATAATGGAAATGGGCGGTTTTTAATGCCTCGTAAAGATAAATCTCCGCCAACTCGTAGCGCTTGTAATACAGCATTTCATTCCCGCGCAGGTGATAGGCTTTCACAAACATCCGCAGGGCCAGTGGTTGTTTTGGGTAGTTGGCCACTAGGCGATCGGCGATTTCGGTAGCCTCCGAATATCGATTCTTACGCAGCGCCTCTTTGAGGGACTTTAAACCCTGATTAAAGGTTTGCACCTGTGGCTCGGGGCGAGGAGGAGGGGAATAGGGGTTGCGGTGTTTGTTTGGGGCACCGTTGGTCTTCGCAGAGTTATTGCTGTTGCCAGCAGCGGCACTCTTCGCCTGATGAGAAGAGGCTGAACCATTTCTGCTATTGCCATGGGCTGTGCTGTGCCGCGCCACTCCGTCCGGGCTGTAGCCTGGAGGCCGATATCCATTATCTCGGTATGTGGTTCTCCCTTTTTTGCTGTCCTGATTGGTAGCCTCTCGACTGAAAGAACCGGGGGGATTTACCTCGGACGCAGCCGATGCAGACCCCGCTGGACGGTAGGGCGGTTGTTCTGGCTGCATAGAGGTCGCTGCACGAGTGGTTGCGCCTGATTTCGCTGACTTAAACCCCGAAGAGCGAGTACTGGAAGAACTGGTCTGATTGGAACCGGGTTGAGTTTTCGAAGACTGGGAAGATGTTGGCTTGGACGCTCCCGATCGCGCAGACGCAGACTGGGCAGGTTTCGGTTGATGGGCTGCCTGATTCGTAGTGTTTGAATTAGAAGCCTTAGAACTAGAAGTCTTGGTACGGTCAGGTCGATAGGGGATCGCTGTGCGCGGGGATCTGCCCCACCCCACCGAGAGGTCGTACTTGCGCCGCTCCCCTGAATCGCTCAGGGTTTCGTAGGCCGTCTGAATTTGATGAAAAAGATCGCGATCAACCTCGCCAGCCACGTCAGGATGATGCTTGCGAACCAACCGACGGTACGCTTGTTTGATATCCTCCGGCGTTGCATCTGGAGGAACATCGAGAACTTGGTAGTAGTTCATCACCGCTCGCGCAGTTTGACTATCCAGCAGACTCACCCCTAGCCGTGCGTGGCATCAATTATGTCACCCATGCATGAGTAGAGGGCAGCATTACATCACTTTTACAGATTTTGTCGCCTTCTGCACCGTAACAAAGACTGAAAACCCATTCGCTAGAGCTCAAGCGAAAAAACTAGTGTGTTATCCAATCTGTCAGCAGTTTTCTAGGCATTGACATCTTCTGCGTCTGGTCTAACCGCAGCAGGAACGTAGCGGCGCAGTTTCGCAAACCCATCGGCGTAGATATCTACTTTCATACCAACATCGTCCCGCTGCACCATGGAGCGTTGCACTTGTCCGAGATAAATGGGCAGGGAAATCCCCTCTTCAGGATGGACGATCGTCCGTGCGCGGATGGTCAGAATGTTCGTGGTGGAGGAAAAGCGACCGTAGGAGTAGAGGTTCGCAGCTGCTTGGCGAAGGGTAGGCTCTAACTGTTCGGGGGTAATATCTGGCGATACGGCAATCGCCGCTCGCTCGGAATTGTTATCAAAGACTGTGGAGAAGGCCATTGCTCCTGGGACAGGAGTCCTGACGATGGGGGCCAAGCTTAATGCACCCAAACCAGCCGCCAACACCAACGTAAACGCGGTGTATCCGAAGAAAGCAAATCTCCACTTAACCTGCCGCACCCATAAAACAATTGTGAAGAATCCCAGCAGTCCAGCAAAAATAAGGCAATAGCGGGCGGCAGTGGCAAACAGTGAGGGATCCAAGTTCATGATGTTCGCAGCAATGGTGCACCCATCAGTCTAATGCCAACTGGGAATCCCAACGGCTGGAGAGTGCTGCCAATCTCCCCAAACCCAGTAAAAGCCCCCTCAATGCTCGAAACCAGCGGATGGGGAGTCTCGTATAACCAATCATGAGGCTCAAACACCCTGTTGAGCCCCCATCGGGGTGCGGGTAATCTAAAAGCAAATAAACAAGTAGGTTTGCCTCGAATGGCTACAGTTTTACTAGTTGAGGACGATCCTCTGAACGCTCGGGTGTTTGCCACCATTTTGAAAAAGCGTGGAGGCTTCGAAGTAAAACTCAGTCAAGATGTTGAGGAGATTTTGCAGCTGGTAGCGAGTGGTGACATTGCTGCTGTCTTAATGGATGTCTCTCTCTCGCAAAGTTCCTACCACGGAGAGGCAGTGGATGGTATCCGCATTACCCAACTCCTTAAACAGCATCCGGTATCCCAAAAAATCCCCGTTATCTTAGTCACCGCCCATGCCATGCGCGGCGATCGCGAAAATTTCTTGCGTGACAGTGGCGCACAGGGATACATTGCAAAACCCGTGGTGGATCAGCAGGCGATGGTGGATCGCGTCAATGAATTGATGGCCGCTGCCACGCAATGAGCTGGATGATGGCCCAAGATATGGATGCCTAAGTAGATGTATACCTAGTTCCTCCATTCAGACTTACTCTCCCCTCCAGAAAGCCCCCATGATTGGAACCATTGCTGATTGTCATCTAAGCGAACAAATTTACGACAGCGCCAACTCCATGGTCTTTCGCGCCCAGAGGGAGAGCAGTACCGTCCCTCCCCCCTCCCATCAATCTCTAATTGTCAAAATTCTCAAGGAAGACTATCCCAGCGCAGCAGAACTGACCCGCTATCGCCAGGAATACGAAATTACGAGAAGCCTGTCGGATGTCGATGGAGTCATTGACGTATACAGTTTAGAGCCCTACCAACGCACGTTTGCGATGCTGTTGGAGGATATCGATGGCCGATCGCTAAAAGATCTCTATCTGGGCAAAGCCACCCCCATACGACGGTTTTTAGCCCTGTCAATTGAGATAGCGGGAGTGCTAGGACAGGTGCACTTCCGCAACATTATTCACAAGGACATTAATCCCAGCAACGTGCTGTACAACCCGACCACGGGTCACATCAAGCTAATCGATTTTGGCATCTCCACCCAGCTCAGTCGGGAAAACCCCACCCTCAAAAACCCGCGCGTGCTGGAGGGAACCCTGGCCTACATTTCCCCCGAACAAACGGGGCGCATGAACCGCTCCCTCGACTACCGCACTGATTTTTATTCCCTCGGGGTCACCTTTTACGAACTGCTGACGGGCAAACTCCCCTTCCCTGCCAGCGATCCATTAGAGCTGGTGCACTGCCACATTGCCCACCAACCCGTTCCCCCCCACGAGATCGATCCCCAGATTCCCATCACCATCTCCCGCATTGTCCTCAAACTGATGGCCAAAACCGCAGAAGATCGCTACCAGAGCGCCTTTGGCCTCCAGGCGGATCTAGAACGGTGCTGGCAATCCCTGCAAGACCATGGAGTCATTCAAGACTTCCCATTGGGACTTCAAGACCTCTCGGACCGTTTCCGCATTCCCCAACGACTGTACGGCAGAGACGGGGAACTGGTGTCCCTCCTACAGGCATTTGAACGGGTCAATCACGGGGAGGAGTGCGGCAGCGAACTCATGCTAGTGGCGGGATATTCCGGCGTGGGCAAGTCCTCGTTGGTGGCAGAAATCCACAAACCCATTACAGAGCGACGAGGATATTTTATTGCTGGCAAATACGACCAATATCAACGGGACGTTCCCTACTCTGCGGTAATTGACGCCTTCAAGGATCTAGTTAAGCAACTGCTAACAGAAAGCGAAGAACAATTAGAACTGTGGCGCGATCGCCTTTCTGAAGCTCTTGGTCCCAATGGAGGTGTGGTGTCAGGGGTGATCCCCGAGATTGAGTTGATTGTGGGGGAACAGCCCCCCGTGCCAGAGTTAGGGCCAACCGAAGCCCAAAACCGATTTAACCTAGTCTTTCAGAACTTTATTCGGGTATTTTGCAACGCCGAGCATCCCCTCGTACTGTTCTTAGACGATTTGCAATGGGCGGATTCTGCCAGCCTGCGACTGTTAGAGCGCACCATGCGCGATCGGCAACTACATTATTTCCTAGTCATAGGAGCCTACCGAGATAACGAGGTGGGACCCACCCACCCTTTTATGGCGCTACTCAACCGCCTTGACGAGGCTGAGGTGCCCATTAATACCATCTTTCTCAAGCCACTCTCTCAACTACATCTGTGTCAGTTAATTGCCGATACAGTGGGGCGCAGTGTGGATGAAGTTCTGCCACTAGCCCAGTTAGTGCGCCAAAAAACCGAGGGCAATCCCTTCTTTGTCAACGAATTTCTCAAAAGCCTGCACGCCGATGGACTGCTGCATTACAGCACGGACACGCGGCGGTGGGAGTGGGACATTGAACACATACAAGCAAAAGAGCTGACCGACAACGTTGTCGATCTGCTCATCAATCGCTTATCCAAATTACCCACTTCTACCCAACAGGTGCTGCAACAAGCTGCCTGCGTGGGAGCCCAGTTCGACCTCAACACATTAGCCATCGTGTGCCAACGATCGCCTGCCGAGGTGTTCCATGACTTGACAGTTGGGGTACAGCAAGGGCTGCTGGTTGCCCTCTCGGAGCTGAATCCAGACTTGGCGATCGACAACTTTCGCTTCGAACACGATCGCATTCAGCAGGCAGCTTATGCCACCATCGATCGGGAAAGTAGACCGGGGTTTCATCTCAACATCGGGCGTCTGTTGCTGAATAGCATGCCCGCCAAAACCCTTTCTGGCCGGCTCTTTGAGGTTGTCGATCACCTCAACCAAGCTATTAATATCATCGCAAACCCAGACAATCCCAACCCCGAACAACGCATTCAACTGGCGGAACTGAACCTGAGGGGAGGCAGGAAAGCTAAGGCCGCTACCGCATACCAGGCAGCTGCCCGCTATCTGGGCACGGGTCTGGAGCTGATGGGAGAGGAGGGATGGACGGATGATTACGATCTGACCCTCGCCTTACACGACGAAGCAGTGGAGGTGGCCTATCTCAACCAGCAGTTCGATCGACTCAAGAACTTGGCGGAGGTTGTGGAAAACAAAACTCAGTTAGTGCTCCATTGCGTCAATGTCGCACGGGTAAAAATTCTGGCAGAAATTGCTCACAACTTGCACTTAGATGCCATTGGCATCGGCCTGAATATCTTGTCCCGACTCGGTATCAACCTATCTGAACCCGCCGAACCCAATATTGCTACCGAACTGGCTGCAGTGGAGCAATTGCGGCAGGACATTGCCATTCATACCCTGCTCGATCGCCCGTCCATGCACGAGGTAGACAAGCTTGCTGCCATGCAGATTCTCTCGGAGCTTCTGTCCTCTGGATATCAAGCCTCGATTGGCCACTTTATTCTCAGCGATCTTAAACAAATCGAACTGTCTCTGAAGTACGGCAACACGGCCGAATCAGCCTTTGCCTACGACTGCTACGGCATTATCCTGTGCGGTGTTACGGGGGATATCGAAACGGGCTATCAGTTTGGCTGCCTAGCACAGGAGGTGGTGGAGAAGTTTCGGGCGAAAGATTGCCAAAGCCGCGTCATTTTTGTATTCAACGCCTTTGTGCGCCACTGGATCGAACCCCTCGCGAACACCATTGAGGACTTGCACAACGGGTATCAGGTGGGGGTGGAAACAGGGGATTTAGAATATGCCAGCTACTCTCTCTGCTGGGAAGCAATGCATTCTTTGTTGACCGGACGAGAGCTACTTCCCCTGTCGGAGCGGATGCAGGAGTATAACCAGACAACCGCAGAGTTTCAACAAACCGCCTGCCTACTCTACTTGAAAATTTACCAACAGGCAGTCGCAAACCTACTGGGACAAGCGGACGATCCCAGTCAGTTCGATGGCCAGCATCTGCAAGAGAGCGAAGTGCTCATCGACAGCGCCAAAAACAAGCTGGCTATGGCATTTTTCTACGTCCACAAATGCATGGTGTGCTATTTACTGCAGGACTACGAGACGGCTAAGGACTGCTCTGATTTGGCGCAAGCCTGTGCCGATGGCATGATTGCAGCCTCAACAGTCGTCACCTTAAATTTCTACGACTCCCTCACCTGTCTGGCCTTGTGTGATATCCGCCCAGGAAGCGATCGCGAAGAGCTGCTTGCCAGAGTGGGTCGCAATCAGGAGAAGTTGCTGCACTGGGCACACCATGCCGCCAGCAACAACCGGCACAAGTACGATTTGGTGGAAGCAGAGCGACATCGAGTGCTCGGAAAACTGGAGCAAGCTGGCGCGCTGTACGATCGCGCCATTTCGGGGGCCAAAGCCAGCGGTTTTATTAACGAAGAAGCTCTGGGCAACGAGCTGGCCGCCATTTGCTACCTGGGCAGAGACCGCCAACAGTTTGGTCGCGTTTACTTACGGGAAGCCTATTTTGCCTATTTTCAATGGGGGGCTGCTGCCAAAGTGCAGCAAATGGAAGATCGATATCCGCAACTGGTTTCCATTTCCGCTCCCATGCCCAGCGACACCACCCGCACCACCCGTCGGGCAGTGGGCCGGACAACGTTACATGGCCCCGCTACAACATCGACTCTGCACGGCGGCGACCAATCGCTAGACTTGGCAGCTGTACTGCAGGCCTCTCAGGCGATTGCCAGTGAAATTGTTCTAGATAAGCTGCTGCTGTCTCTGATTCAAATATTGGTTAAAAATGCCGGAGCTCAACGGGGGTTGTTGCTGTTAGAGAAGCAGGGGGACTTTGCAATCGAAGCATCTTGGGATGTTGAAAGTGGCAGGGACACCATCCTGCAATCGTTGCCCTGCGCCAATTACCTACCCCAAAGCCTCCTGAATTACGTACAGCGCACCCAAGAGAGCGTTGTGCTCAGCGATGCTACGCAACCGGGGAATTTTTCGAACGATCCCTATATCCAAACCCACCAACCCCGCTCGGTACTCTGTGCCCCCCTGCTCAACCAGCGGCGGTTAAGCGGGATTTTGTATTTGGAGAACAACCTCACTATGGGGGCATTTACCTCCAGCCGTTTAGAGGTGCTGCAGTTGCTGTCCGGCCAGGCTGCGATCGCGATCGACCAAGCCCGCCTTTACGCCAACTTAGAGCAGAAGGTGGAGGAGCGCACCCAGGAATTATCCAACACCTTGGAGGAATTGCAACGCACCCAAGAAGGGCTGATTCAATCAGAAAAAATGGCGGCCCTCGGTCAGTTGGTGGCAGGGATTGCCCATGAAATCAATACTCCAATGGGGGCCATCCGCTCGTCCATACAGTACATCACAGGCTTCTTAGACAAAACCCTGCCTGAGTTACCCCAGTTTTTTGGCTCCCTTACCGCCGAGCGGGAGCAACAGTTTCTGCAATTGCTGCAGAAGTCTTTGGTGCCCAAGACGGTCCTGTCGGGACGAGAGCGCCGCCGCACCCGCAAACGCATGGCCAGCCAGCTGGCAGAGGCAGGGGTTGAAAAGGGGGAGACGATTGCCAATTTGTTGCTCGATCTCAACATTTACGAAAACTACGAACCGTTTATTCCACTCTTCAAAGCTGAGGACAGCGAATCGTTTTTGAAAATGGTGCGCCACTGGACGCGAATGCGTGAAAGTGCGCGGGATATCGGCACCGCTGGAGAGCGGGCAGCCAAAATCATCTTTGCCCTCAAAACCTATGCCCGCTACGACCACCGTGAAGATGCCTCCGAAGCCCAAATTACGGAGGGGATAGACGCAGTCTTAACCCTTTACCACAGCCAAATCAAGCATGGGGTCACCGTAGTACGCAATTACGACGATATCCCTTCCATCCCCTGCTACTTTGATGAACTGAGTCAGGTGTGGACGAACCTGATCCACAATGCACTGCAGGCTATGGATTTCAAAGGAACGTTGACGGTCGGGGTTACCCAGGTCAATTCCTACATTCAAGTGCAGATTACAGACAGCGGCACTGGCATCCCAGAAAAGGTGCAAGCAAAAATCTTCAACCCCTTTTTCACCACTAAACCTCCGGGGGAAGGAAGTGGTCTAGGCTTAGATATTGTCAAGAAGATTGTTGACAAGCATGGGGGAACAATCTCGTTCCAATCAGTCCCAGGCAATACAACGTTCACGGTTCAATTACCCATGACGATGAAAGACTCTCCTACATCGAAGACAACAGGAGAGTTCTCAATCGATTGATTTAAAAAAAACTCAAAAAATTACATAAAATTACATGCTAAATATACAGGAAATGAATAGTTTTTCGGCCATTGCTTAATTTCAATGGATGTTTATAATTGCTGGAAAACTGCACTGTTTATTGCAAGCAGTATCTCCTTGCAGCGTGTATTTTTAGTGTGGCCATCGAGTCTCATTTTGCAGGATAATGTCCTACCCTCTTTACCATCCTTAGCAGCTTGAGAGTGCTTCTGTACTCCTAGCCTCAAGTAGAACTCCACCGGTAAGACCCCTCATGCCCAATCTTTCCCAATCGAGATGCAATCCGTGGGAGAGACCGGTCTGCAGGAAGAAAATCTCGTAAACCCATCCCGTTCATCACTAGGCTTCGATTGACATGTCACTACTGAATGCCCTTTTTCGTACTGCCCATCGAAAGAAGTACGCCGATCTCGAACATATTCCGGGACCGAAACCTGTTTTTCCGATCGGCAACTTGGGGGATTTATTAGGAGGGGAACCACTGTGGCAGGTGTTGGGTAGATATTGCCAAGAGTACGGACCAATATCGGTAATGTGGATCGTGGGACGACCATCGGTGGTTTTAAATTGTCCGGATGCGATCGCCCATGCATTACTGAACGCGGAGTCACTGGAAACGGAGCATCGCGGCCACTCGGCAGGTCAAGAGGCGTCAGGCTGCCCCTATCACCAAGGGGAGTCTCCTACACAGGCCGACTTTTATAAGGACTTACCCCGAAAAGCCTTACTGCCCATGCTCACAGATAACAGTCCGTTTGAAGCGAGGGATGAGGGGGAACAATGGACCCGCCTGTCCAACAAAGATCCGTTCAATCAACCTTACTTCCCCGATTGGCTCAGCTCTCAAGTCCATCCCTTACAAGAACTACTGGAAACCCGCGCTGCAGAGTTAGTGGGGCGATCGGAATTAGGAGAATTACCCACCTATACAACGTTGCAGCAGCTGACCTTTGATGGATTTTCTTTGGCGGTTGACGGTCAGCTATTCTCAACGGAAATCTATGACGAATTCAATCTGATGTGCAAAACCGGCACCAGTCGGATGTCACTCTCCACTACATTGGGTAACTGGGCCATTTCTACAGAGCCCAAAGGGAAAGACTATCGTCAAGCCAGCCAGCAATGGTTCGACCTGTTTGCAAAGGTCGTGGAACACTCTAAAGCAGGAGGAGGCTCCACTCAATCCCTGTTGCAATGGATGCGCAAATACAGCAGCGAGCAGTTCACGGAAACAGAGTTACGGGATTATTGTGCGGGCATTTATCCAGGTGGTTCGGTTTCGGTGCCTAGCGCCATCGCCTCCGCACTGTACCTTTTGAGCCAAAATCCCGAGAAGCGAGCCTCTCTCTTGACAGCGATCGACGAATTGATGAGCGAGCCCCTCACCTACAGTCGTCTCAATGACTGTTTTGCCCTCGAGCAAGTGATGCGGGAAGCCTTACGTCTGAATCCTCCGGTTCCGTTCTTTACCCGCAATGTGTCGAACGAAAAGTCCGTAAAGCTGGGGGGTTATGAGATTCCCGCTGGCACTCAATTACTGATTAACAACTGGTACCTGCACCGCGACCCCACCTACTGGGAACACCCCGAAGAGTTTATTCCCGAGCGTTGGGATGCTGCCACCATTGAAGCGAATCCATTTGGCAGCGGGTATTTCTTTCCCTTTGGGCGAGGCAAACGTGCCTGCATCGGTCAAGACTTTGCCCAGTACTTTATCAAAATGGCCCTAGCAGTTTTGCTCTCGAAGCTGGAGGTGCAGTTTGGTAAAGACTCGTCCGACGAACCGGAATTTTATTTTGCCGTGTCAGTACCGCGTAAGCTGAAATCCACTTTCAAGTATCGGTCCTTCCCCACAAGCTAGCAGGGCTGGGTTCGCAAAGCCTGGGAGTAAGACTTGCTGGGGATTAGGCGTAGAAATGACCGATTGGCCCCTGTCCTTGGCCGATCGCAAGGGCATTCGCGATCGCTCGGGTCACAAACCGCTTCGAGCGCTGGACCGCATCAAACGGAGGGAAATCCTGGGCCAGATGCGCTGCGATCGCAGCGGATAGCGTACAGCCAGTGCCATGGGTGTTGGTGGTATTTACGGGAGTGGTTGACATCACTTCTAGACGCTCGCCATCCCACCACACGTCGGTGCCTTTCGCCTCTCCGATCATACCTCCCCCCTTAATCAGGACTGCTTTCGGGCCCAGTTTGTGGATACGAGTGGCGGCGGCTTTCATGTCCTCCACGGTTACGATCTCCATCTTCGCTAGGATTTGAGCCTCGTAACGGTTCGGGGTCAACACATCCGCCAAGGGCAGCAGGCGATCGCGCATCGCGTCAATGGCTTCATTTGCCAGTAGCTTTGCCCCAGCGCGGGACACCATGACAGGGTCAATCACTGTATTGGGCAGGTTGCGCTGTTCGAGTTCGGTGGCCACGACTTCAATGATTTCTGTGTTGAGCAGCATCCCAGTTTTGAGGGATTGAATGCCGATATCGTCAACTACTGCAGAAATTTGAGCCACCACAGCTTCTGGAGGGAGGGCATCGACGCGATGGACCCCCAGGGTGTTTTGGGCAGTGATGCAGGTGATAGCGCTAGTGCCGTGTACACGGTGAAGTGCAAAGGTGCGCAGATCTGCTTGAATTCCTGCCCCGCCTCCACTATCTGAACCGGCGATTGTCATAGCAATCGGTGGAGTGCGTTCGGCGGCAGGAATTCCGGTGGTCATAGGAATGGGGTGGATCGGGATGACTTTAACTGTAGTCGGTCAATGGACCGGAACGACTTTGATATCAATAAAGAGGCGCGATACTAACAAATAGCAGGACTTCAATCCTCACTTCAATTCTGGATTAGCTATCGGCACAAACGGTTCAACTGGCTATTCTTGATGCTGGTGGAGATCGCCATTTTCAACCGTTAGGGTGGCATCGCAAGCGGGTTGTTGAGGAGTCAGCATGGTCAGTTTTCTGACATCGCCAGCTAGGCAATGCACGATAGTTGGTGTGGCGATCGCCGTCCTGGCAGGCCAAAGTGTGGCTTGCTCCGCCCAGGCCCAACCGGAACCAGCTGAAGCAGCCACTCACCATTCAGAAGCGTTTGAAAATAGCCCACTCCTGCAGCGATGGCAGGAGAATCCTCCCAACATCCTGGACGAAATTCGCAATACCCCCGCCTTACCCCCTCGTTTGCGGGTTGGCGTAGCCAGCAACCGCGAGTGGTCCGTGGGAGTTGAGGACCTCACCCTCTACGATCGCCTCATCCTGAGGGGTCACTATCGAGCAGCTTTTGACGAACAATCTGACGAAGAATATGGGGCCGACCTGGCCTATTATCTGTTGCCACGCGGCTCGTACTTCAACATTGCGCCACAGGTGGGCTTTCGTCATCTCGACCTCGGAGACGGTATCAATGATGGAGTCAACGTTGGCCTCTTAGGCACCATAGCCCTCGCACCAGGAGCTGCAGATTTAGCAATCTCCTACAGCCTGCTCGACCCGTTCACTAGCGACGAAGCCACCCTTGGTTCTGTCACTGCCGCCTACCATCTCACCCGAAGATTGCGGGTTGCCAGCCAAGTTAACTGGCGCCACACCATCGCCAAAGACGATATCGCCGTGGGCATGTTTATGGAACTTAAACTCTTTTAACCCCAAGCTGTTCGCCCAACCACTCAAATGAACGAGATTGACAGCTCGAACGACGGAGATTGTTAAATTTAGTTAATTTTACATCGATCGCCAGGAGATCCTTCAAAGACTATCCTCCGCCATTACCCCAGAGAACGCGCAATCGAGTTGGCCTCAACAGACAAAGACAGAAACGACGAAAAACCTTGCAAAGTAAGACAAGGGAGCGCAAGCAACAGCTTCAGAGCTGAAACTGATCGTCCCCCATTGAGTTCGAATTTAAGGCCTTCCAAAAAAAGTTCTCAATTTGAATCGCCTTTGAATACATTTAGATTTGTTAATTTATTAGTAGATATTTTGCATTTTGCAGGGAACAACAAATGACTATAACTAAGCGCGCGGCAAGTCTAGCGCTCTCGGTGCTTCGAACCAGCACCGAGACAAATGCTTGGTATCAACAAGTAGCCTGGACTCTGTTTCGAGTGGTCTTGGGGGGGATGATGATTCACAACGGGTTCGACAAACTAGCTGACATCGAAGGGTTTGCGATCGCGTACGTCCAAGTCATCGGTCTGCCATTCCCCGTATTTTTTGCCCACTGTGCAGCCTATGCAGAAGTGGCGGGTTCGATCCTCCTGATGCTGGGGATTATGACACGCCCGGCGGCACTTGCCTTAGCTAGCACCATGGTTGTCGCCATGTACCACCACGTTTTAGTGGCAGGGTTCAATCTGCCTTATTTGGAACTATCCGCTGTTTATTTCTCTGCCTTCACCTTTTTTGTCGCCAATGGCTCTGGGGTGTTCGCAGGCGATCGGTGGGTAGCCCAGTGGTTGGCCTCGGCGGCTGGCCTCGACCTCCAGCAAACGGTGGCCTCTCTAGAAAGCTCTTTTCAAGCATCTGCCACTGCTGAAGAGTCCGAAAAAGCTGCTGTTTAAACGGCGAGTAAAAGACTCACAATAAAACGGCAAACTCTTTTGAAACGATCGAACTCTGTGGCTGCTGGTTGTCCCAGCAGCCCTTTTTGTTTGCCACCCTTAATTCAGTTCAGAGGACGTTAATGTTGCTTTCTGTGAGTTGAAGCGGGTTGCGTTTCATCGGCTTTCTCCCTAAGCGAACTGCCCCCATGAATGCTCTCTCTTCTCGATCTTGAGATTTCGACCCATGGAAATCGTCGGCGCTTAGAGGACCACCACAACATCGTGGCTGCCATGGCAGATCGGAAATCCCCACCCATCGCTTGCAATACAGATCGGGGGATTCGCCCAGGGCCCTAGAGGCATCAGTTAGGATGAATACAGCGAGTATAAATCTTTGACTGCTGAGGCTACCCATGAGTTTCTTCGATTCCGAGATCGTGCAACAGGAAGCGAAAGAGCTATTTAGCGATTTTCAATCGTTAATGAAACTCGGAGGAGACTACGGCAAATTCGATCGCGAGGGCAAAAAGATGTTCATCAGCCAAATGGAAGAGCTGATGGAACGTCAACGAATTTTCATGAAGCGGATGGAATTGTCCGATGACTTCATGGCCCAAATGAGCATGAAACAACTGCAAAGTCAGTTTGGTAGCATGGGCATCTCCCCCTCTCAGATGTTCGATCAAATGAACAAAACACTGGAGCGGATGAAATCCGAGATTGACTCGTAGATAACGAAGTCAGAGATAATTAGAACAGGACGGATTCTGACGCGTACATGACCGCAACTAACCACACCCGAGGAGAGCAGGCGGTTCTCGACGTGCTCGATGGACGAGCTCAACCCCTCTCTGCTCAGGAAATATTTATGCAATTGCGGGAGAGCGATCGCCCTGTGGGGTTAGCGACGGTATATCGAGCAATTGCCTCCCTGAAGGATGAGGGCTATTTACAGCAGCTCGACCTGGAAGATAATCAAGCCTACTACCAACTGGTATCCCACGATCGCAACAGCCACAATAGCCATCACCTGATTTGCACGTCCTGTCGCAAGGTACTGCCCCTTTCCAGTTGCCCAGTTCGGGATCTAGAACTCAAACTGTCGCAAAAGTATGACTTTGCAATTGAACGTCACGTGCTCGATTTTTACGGCATTTGCGCCGATTGTCGAGCGTAACGTGCGTCTCCAGATCTGCTTTTCAGGGAAACTCATTGCTAGGCGATCGTTAGCACTCATACATGAATTTCAAATGGCAATCGGTATCAGGAGAATTGCAAAATAATAACCTGAATGCACCCCACCAGAAACCCTAAGACTCCGCCTAAATTCACGATCGCCTGTAGCTCGCTGCGCACAATCGATTGAATGGCCTGTTCTAAATCCTGCGGTGCAGTTGCGTTGACGCGATCGATAATCACGCGATCGATATTCAAGATAGGAATCACCTGAGTCATGATGGACTCTAGATCGCGATCGAGATAGCGTTTGAGAATCTCTGCGAGATCCTCGCTGATTTGAGGAACTGCTGTCTCCAATACCGACGAGCGCTGCAGCCGTGCCAGTACCAGTTTGGCCACATTTGTCCAATTAATAGAATGACTCAAATCCTGCAGTAGCGACCCACCGTTCTCCCGCAAAAAATTCCGCACGCTCTCCCGCATGGCCTGCCGCAGTTGGCGGACCGTATGTACCGGCAGGTTTTGTAACGAAAGATTCTGAGAGATTTCTGCCAGCCGCCTGCGCGACCCCAAAGCCTCCAGCAATTCAAGCAATATGTCGTCAGCTGCTTCCGGTTCGTCGATGCAATACGTGCGCAGGCGAGTCAGGGCATTTTTAAGACCAAAAAGATTAGCTACAACCCAATAGGAACCGGTGGCCCGTTCGCGGAACTCTTCGTCTAGAGCATCGATATTGCGATCGGTGAGAAAATCCACCAGCCCTTTTCGAAGCACATCGGGAGGGACAATTTGTTCCAGAATCCAGTCTGAGAGCTGCAGCGACTGGCTAGAGGTGAGGCGAATTTCCAGCAGCACGCTATCGAAAATCTGATTCAGTTGCTCCTCTAAAAAGTTATCTTGGCGAGCTAGAGCTTTAATTAGGCGGGGAAGAGACTCCCCAAATAAATCCGCCAAAATATGGCCCAACACCTTGGCCGTTTGCACCTGCTGTTGGGGATTCTGTAGGCGGTCAATCGCCAGTTCCAATAACCACTGGATAGCCCCTTTGACCCGCTGAGGTTCAAGCAAGCGTCGGGCTAAATTCTGCAGCTCCTCAGGGGTAAGCAAAGACCCCATGATGGCATCTGAAATCTTTTGGGCCAGGCGCGATTGGTTTTGAGGAATTAGACCGGGGGTGAAAGGTAGCTTCAGTTGACCGAGGTAGTAGGGCCGGTAGGGGCGAAACAGCATTTTAATGGCGATATCGTTTGTGAAATATCCAATCGCCAAACCTGCAAGGGGTGGTATCGCATAGACCCAGGTGTTCAATATCGATCGACTCCCCTCACTGCTATAGTCTTTGCCATTTTAGTTAGGACATAAGTTGCTATGCCCAGTCATAGATGGGGATAGCAACTTATGTCCTAAGCGACTTGAAGGCCGCTATATCCCTACTACCTACTATCCTTACCCTCTGAAATCCCGGCTAACGACAGTCCCCCCTCTACCGATCGCTGCCGAGCATGTAGTTTTCCATGAGGGCTTTAGGATGCGGTGCCGTTTTCCCGCGGTACCGTCAACTGTACTCGCCATTACAGGGACTAGCGAAGGAGTTGGGGATTCCCCTTTTCGTCATACACAATCGGGTCGGGGCCAAGAATGTCCTTTAGGTCAATAGGGTCTAGCTCCCCCCTAACTAACTGGGACAAGCTGTCCGTACCGCCGGGCTGGTATGTGATGGTACGAACGACGCGGTTAAACCCAGTGCCGTTGTTGTCGTGGACCGTCGCGTTATCCCGTTTCACCAACTCGACGGTCAATTCGTTTTCCCCCGGTTGCCATCCCTCCAAATAAACGGGCTGGCGAGAGCGAGTCACGGTAACGTTGCCGTTGAGGGTGTATTTGACAAACGCAATGACTCCCAAATTAAGCCCATCCACGATGTAGTCCAACAGAATAGGCTCTGCCCCATAGCTGCCGCTGGGGGACACCACCGTCAGCAAGCCAACCCCCTCCTGAAAAACGGGGGTATTTTGATTGTCCGCTTCGATGACGTTAAAGGTAACCATTTGGAAGGCGGGACGAGTACGGTAGCTGTTGTCCCAAGGGGTAGCGGCGATCGCCCGGATTGTATGGGTACCGGGGGACAGAGTAAGGGAGAGGGGAGTGCTCAAATCGAAATAGTCGATGGGCTCTTCGTTATCCACGATAAGTTTGACGTGCATCCCAAGCCCCAATTCTGGATCTTGACCGATTGGAAATCGCTGGTAGTTCAGTTCGACCTCAACCAAGGTACTGTCCAAGGTTTCCCCCTGCTTAGGGGACACAATCGTTAGAGTGGGGGTGTAGCGCCGCGTATTTTGTTCGACCGCCGCAATCCCTTCAGGGGTGGGAACTTCTGTGTTATTCGAATAGAGCTGTGGTCGCGGGGGAGCAGGTGCTGGGTTGACTGGAGCAGGACGGACAGAAGGACGTGCCGGTTGGGCAGGGGGAGCTGGCGCCGAAGGTTCAGGTGGGGCAAGAAACTCTTCCAACCGCTCGGTTTCTTCTGTTTGAGGCAGAACGGTTGGAGTAAGAGAGAGTGCTAACAGGCCGATCGCTGACAGACCCGTAGCAACGGGGAGGAACCTAAATCGATACGGATGAATTGCGAACATCAGTGTCCCCATCTGTTTTCATGCACTGCGCAAGTCAATGGTTCCTCTGGTTAGATCCATGCATCCTGGAACCAAATCTAGACGAGCAAGAGGGCTGGCCAAGCCACCTTTGACATATGATATCCGTCAAATGTCTGTCAAACTTGTTGGGTCAATCATCTCCTACTATTATCTTTGACACTTTAGCTAGGACGTAAGTCTCTATGTCTAGTCATAGATTGGGATAGCTAAAATGTCTTAAGCGACTTGACGGTCGCTATTACAGCAGCCTTGAAGGCTTGCCATAACTAATCAAGCCAAATGGGGGCAAGTGGTCCGCGCAAGAGTTGTATCGCGATGGTATCTGGATCGCATCTGTGAAAGTCTAGGCTCTTCTGGGCTACCAAGAGCCGGTCCGTTCCAGGAAAGGAGAAAATTCAGGGGGGGACCATCGCAACGGAAGGCTGCCTTCCACTCGATACCCCTTTTCTGGATAGAAACGTAGCAACCGTTCTGCTCCGTCGAAGGCTGCGAGCTCATCTCCCTCCCAAATCGTCTCAGCTTTCCCCGTGAGATAGAGCAAGTCACCCCGCTCGAAGTCTACGAACAAGAGTCCGGCACGGGGATTCAGCTCGATATTGCCTACGGTGTTGAAATGGCAATTGCCGGTGAAATCGGGCACCGTTAGCGTTCCGTCACTATCTATACGTACGAAGCTTGGCTTGCCTCCGCGATGGGAGACATCAACACCGCTGGCCAGTCCAGCAGATTCATCTTGATAGGCTGTAGCGATAAAAAACGTGTCAGCCGCCGCGATCTGGGCTCGTTCTGCTGGGGATAGCGAGTCAATTTCATGGATCGGTTTGGGGGTGGCAAGATCGATGTCGGTCCACTCAAATAGTCTGGACTGAATGTATTTGGGACAGTTGCCAAAGGTTTGCACCACGCGCACCTCAAAGCCATCGGCACGAGCTGCGGTTACTACTCCATTCATCCGATTACGGCGGCGGGTGTGCAACTCGATGCCGAGAAAACCGATGTCGATGCCCTCCGCAAGCGTATTTTCTAGTGGATCGCCAAATAGGGGACAAGCCGCAACGTGAAAAGAACGTTCGTCCGGTGTGGAGATAAAGCCCGGTTTACCTACCAAAATGGAGGCCCAAGGGTTGCCCGATGCATCCACCGTGCCGGCGATCGCATAGGGAAGCTGGCTGAAGAATTGACGATGCTGGTCCGTAAGAACTTCCCGGATGAACCGTCGCCCTTGTTTGTCCATCCGCTCTTGGGCTCCGAGCCGAGCTTGTATGGCCAGTTCACCTTTATGAAAGGGGGATTCAGTGCGGGTCCAACCTGGAGTTGCCATCTTGCGTTGTCTCCGTTCCAATACTTATAGATAGACCGGGCGCGCGATCGCTAGGATGCTGGGGCAATCAATTCCATGCGAATACCCCCTGGGATGTAGAACATCATGTGGTGGGTGGGACCACCTCCCAGCGGTTCGGGGGGAAATTCAATTTCGACACCGGCTGTGGTGGTCAACGTTTGGTGGAAGGAATTGAGGGTGTCTAAACCATCAACGATTAGGGCAAAGTGATGCAGGCCAATCACATTTTTGCGGTCGAATGGAGTCGCATTTTCCGGATCGGCTGCCCGCCACAGGGTGAGTAGGAGTGTGCCATCGGAGAGAAAGACGGCCGGATAATCGGGGACTTCACCCACTTGCGAAAAGCCAAAGATGTTTACAAAGAAGTCCCGTGCTGCCGTTAAATCTGGAACGGTGAGACCAATATGGTGGGCACCTTTTGTCATTGCCATGACCGATATCTCCAATCGATTAATTACTAGGAAACGAGAAATTGTGGGGAGATGTATTACGCATCAGAGGACTGGGCTGCCAGAGCGGCAATAATGCCGTAGTTGCTAGTGAACTTGGGCGTCAGAATGTCCATCCCAGTCTGTACGGCGGGACGGGCCCGCATTCTCTCGGTCCAGCTTTGAGCGTTGGGGAATTCGTCTAGGGACTGGCCCAGGTAAGGGGTGGTTGCTGCTGCCACCCAGGGATAGGTGGCAATGTCGGCAATGGAGTAGTCACCAGCGATGTAGGGGGTGGTTGCGAGCTGGCGATCGAGAACGGCTAGCAAACGCCGAGTTTCTTTGTCGTAGCGATTAATGGCGTAAGGAAGTTGTTCGGGGGCAGCGTTGCGGAAATGCCCCAGCTGACCGAACATTGGCCCAACACTAGCCATTTGGAACATTAGCCATTCGATGACTTTGGCGCGATCGCCCGCTTCGGTTGGCAATAACTTGCCAGTTTTTTCTGCGAGGTAAATCAGGATGGCTCCCGATTCGAATACCGCAATTTCTGTATCGAGATCGCGGATGGCGGGAATTTTGCTGTTGGGGTTGATGGCAACAAATTCTGGAGTGAATTGATCCCCTTTACCAATGTCGATTTTGTGGATGCGGTAGGGGAGTTCGAATTCTTCGAGAGCGATCGCGGGTTTGCGACCGTTGGGGGTGGTGTAGGTGTAGAGGTCAATCATGGTAAGCCTCTGGTTTGGGTGGAAGTGACACTGGGTGATGGCTGGTTGGGAACCAACGTTTCTAACAGTTCAGATATGTCAAAGGGGAGGCAATCTTGGGGCAGGCTTTCGCGATCGCCACCGAATTGGAGAACGAGATCGCAGAGGCCATCGTAGGGATAGAGAGATAGGCGATCGGGGGGTGACAGCAGGGGGTGTTGATTCAAGATTCTGACCGGATTTAGATGGGATTGCTTGCTTTGACTGGCTTCTGAACAGCTGGAAGAGGTTTGAGGGGAATTCTCACGATGCGCCTCAGGGATGTAGACAGATCTGTATATAAATTATGTAGACAGGTCTGTATATTGTCAATAGAATCGGACTGCCTTTTTGCGCTAACCCTTCGGGCGATATGAATTTCACGTAACAGGGCGATCGTCCTGATGGAGCGCTATTGACTCCACTGACCCAAAAATCCCTCGTAAACTCCCCGATCGCCCGTAGTCGCCCCTCTAATCCCCACAATTGCTTCAGCAAACGCCTGTGCCCTTTGCATCGAAAGCTCCAGCGGCCATCCCTGAGTAATCCCTAAGAGTAAAACGCTGCAGAAAGCATCCCCCGCCCCTACCGTATCTACCACCTCTACGATCTTCTCTTCCGGCGCCAATTCGTACAGCGCCCCCTCCGTAGACGCCGCGATCGCTCCCTTCTTCCCCCGAGTCACAATGAGAGCTTCCAGGGGTAACGAGGACATCAACTGTGCAATGCGATCGCTTAAAGACCGCCCCTCTGGCACAATCTCCAGTAATTCCTCTTCGCTCACCTTCAACCAGCGAGCCTGTTTCATCAATTCCCAAGTACGATCCAGATTCCACCAAGGGGCTCGTAAATTGGCATCAATAAATACTTTGGGTTGGGTTCCCTCCTCAAACAGCCGCCGATACATCTCCTGCAGCGCTTGCTCGGATTCAAAATTCCGCACCCCTAACGTGCCGTGATACAGGATCGAGTCGCTGCCAAATTCCGGCAGGCTGTCAGCATCAATACAATCAAACGCCCGATCCGGCACAATCGTGTAGTGGGGCTCACCATCCCGAAACTCCACATCCACCGTTCCAGTTTTCCGCTTGGGATCGAGTTGCAGACCAGAGGTATCCATCCCCCAATTCAGCATCGCCCAGCGAACCTTTGCCCCCAACTCATCTTCACCAATTCGTGAGACGAATACGGGGGCCAATCCAAACGCCTGCAAGTGCCAAGCTACATTAAAGGGTGCCCCCCCTAGCACCACTCGACCATCTGGAAAACAGTCAAACAGCACCTCGCCAAAAACGAGCACACCTTCAGCCATATTCACCCTCACTCGTCAGACTCTCTAGCTGCTAGCAGTTAGGACAGCCATCCCTCTACCTGAGGGAAATAGTTAATCACCCCCTCCAAAATACCGGCCGCATAATTGCCGTTCATTCCCAAACATCCGCCGCGAGCAATGTAGAGGGACAGAAGGTTTTTGCTTTCCCGCGATCGCCGATACGCCTGCTGCTTGACCTCGTCCCCAGCATTTGCCACTAGCACTGCGGGAATCGGGCTGGCCAGTACTGCCATATCGTTACCGCTATCGCCAGCAAACACCGTTCGATCGCGGTGGAATCGCTTGTGCTCCATTAAATATTCGATCGCCAATCGCTTATCCGCATTGGCAGGAATCACATCCAGCATGCCGATCTTGAGATTCTCATCGGTACTCCAAATCAGTTTGGCCTGCACCCCCTGCCGCTTGAGTCGATTCTTCATCTTGAACATCAACGACGTGCCGCTGACCTCTGCCGAGGAGTAATAACTCAGCTTGTACAACCCCTGGTGAGAGGGCTCCTGCAGCTCGATGGAATCGAGATCGTGAAACAATCTGTCAATGGTTCCCCAATCGTCGCTGTTGCAGTTCTGGGCACTCTTGCGATCCCACTCCTGCAGCCGCGACCATTCTCCATCGTTTTGGGAATAGATGCTGGCTCCGACATCGGCGATCGCAAAGTTCGGTTGGGGCAATTCGTATTCGGCGATCGCCTCCTGGATTCCCTCTAGATGACGACCGGAAACGTAGGTCAGCGAGACCTCGGGGCGAGACACTAGTTTTCTGAAGAGGGGAAGGGCCTGCTCTGACTCTGGGGCAGAACCGTTGGGGATCAGGGTGCGATCGAGGTCAGTGCAGATCAGGATTTTTTTCATAATTCGTCGCCGTTCGTGAATAGGACTAAAATCGGATATCAAAGGGCAGAGCTGCGGGATGAGAGTTTAAGCCGCTTTGTAATTCAAAACCTGCGAAACGCTTGTGGCACAACATGTTTGTGATAGCTTACGCACGTGCAAGCAGGCTGATATTCCATGAAAAATTAATGGATAATCGTAATCTTGTGAGGATGGATTTCAGGGCTGCGAGACGGCTGAAATGGAGTTATTAGAGCCACTATCTCATGGGTGAGTTAGAAATAATTTTATGAATTCGGGATTTGGTGTTGTTTGCGATCACCCTTTCGGAACTAGCAACTGCGGTTAAGGATTGGTTGGAAGCTAATGAAGGTTGGCTTAACACCTTCGGGGCACTGGGAGGAGGCATAGCTGGAGTAGTTGCTGTTTTTGTAGCAATCGGCCAGTGGTTAGGCTGGCGAAGGCAGCAGCGAAAAGAGGTTGCTAGCAGTCGCATTAAATCGGTATCGGGGTTTAAGATTGTTCCGCCGAATGGGGATGTGTTTCCTTTGGTGTTTCGGAGCGAGGTGACCGGCCCACTGGCAGAGCTGGCAGACCGAAAGATTCCGTATGAGGCGCGAGTTGAAGGGCGAAATGTTCGCGAGGAGATGGAGTCGGCTCTGAAACAGGGGAATGGCAAGCTACTGATTTTGGGGCGCACCGGCTTGGGGAAAACACGGGAGGCTGCCGAGTTGGTGCAGCTTTTCAATAGAGAGGGGTGGACGGTGTTATTTCCAAAGAATTTGCGGTGGTTGGATGTGCCTATCGATGGCCAAAAGTTATTCGAACAAGTTGGGACAACGCGGAAATTGCTGCTGTGGTTAGATGATTTGAACCAAGCAATGGAGTTCTGCCGAGAGCAACGGGAGAATGCTGAGGGCTTAGAAAAGTACGGTCAAGAAACTGTTTTGCAGGTTCCTTTGCAGGAAAGATTGCTGAATACAATTCGATGGTTCGAGCAATGCTGCGGTACTTCTGAGATTCGAGTTGTCGCAACGGCTCGTAACGAAAAAGATATCGAACGAGTGGGTGAATGCAGCCCTTGGGATAAGTTGCAATGGAACGATTTTCAAAATTTTTGGCAACTATTCAGGCGTTACGAATTACCACCTCCTCACAACGACTCAGTAGTTGCCCTATTGGAAGTGCTAGTTCCGCAAGCAGGGTTGCAGGAAAGGCATAAGGAATATCGGGCCATCGCTTTGAAAAACGATCGCACGTTTCGAAATGTTGTTGAGAATTTACGAGAGTTTAAGTCCAGAAATCAACAGGTAACGGCTGAGGGGTTTACCGCTTCGTTACGCGGTACTTGGGAGGAACGGTACCAGAGGGCTGTAAAGCGCTATCCCCTAGCACGATTTGTTTACTCTGCAGTTGCCATACTTATAAGCCTGCAGGTTCCTGTAGATGTCGAGACCGTCAGGTCGGCAGCACTGATTGTATCGAAAGGGTCTTGGCTGCAAAAGTTGTGGTGGCGATTCAGACTGTCTCGGGTAATTGCCTATTTGACTGATGTAGAACAGATTCTCGAACCTAGAGATGGCCAATTTGAGGCAGCAACGCAGGGGGTTGAATTTGCCAACCATATCGTTGGTATTGCTGGGATGATATTTAAGCTAGCCAACCAGCGGGGTGAGGCTTTCCTAGAAGCATTGATTATCTGTGCCGTCTTGTTTCAGCTTGGTGGGGAGAATCAAGAGGCAATTCGGTTCTACGACAAAGCCCTTGAAATCAAGCCCAACGACCACTTAGCCTGGTCCAACCGAGGAATTGCCCTGGATCAGTTGGATCGAACGGAAGAGGCGATCACCTCCTACGACAAAGCCCTCGAATTCAAGCCCGACTCCCACGAAGCCTGGTACAACCGCGGAGTTACGCTGGGTCAGTTGGGTCGAACGGAAGAGGCGATCGCCTCCTACGACAAAGCCCTCGAATTCAAGCCCGACAAACACGAAGCCTGGTACAACCGCGGAAATGCGCTGGATCAGTTGGGTCGAACGGAAGAGGCGATCGCCTCCTACGACAAAGCCCTCGAATTCAAGCCTGACTACCACGAAGCCTGGTCCAACCGAGGAACTGCGATGGGTCAGTTGGGTCGAACGGAAGAGGCGATCGCCTCCTTCGACAAAGCCCTCGAATTCAAGCCCGACAAACACGAAGCCTGGGGCAACCAAGCAGTTACCTTCGTTCAACTTCAAGACTACAAGACCGCTCTGGACTGTCTAGAAAAAGCCATACAATTTGAACCTGAAATCATTCGTGAATGGGCAAGCAATAATCCAATGTTCGAAGACCTAAAATCGCACCCCCGTTTCCAATCTCTCGTCTACGGCAATCAAAACCAAGACGAAAACCCTACTGCAAAATAAACACCCGCTTCGAAGCCCGCGTCAGCGCCACATAACACAACTTATTCCGCTCCACGGCGCTCCGATTTACCCCAAAATTCCGCACGTCAACATACACCTCCTCAAAACTACTCCCCTGCGACTTGTGCACCGTCAACGCATAGGCATAGCGCAAATCGTGAAACCCATTCTTTAACTCCCAAAACTCCTTCCACTGCGCCGCCTCCGCCAGCCCCCGCAACCGCCGCTGAAACTCCGCCGTCATCCCCTCGTGCAGCACCCGCAGCTGCCGCCAGCGCCCCTCCTCATCCTCCACATCCAAATTCCACACCCGCCATCCCTCAATGCGGCCCATCTGCACGTCCCTGACCGTACATTCCGCCGAAGAGGTCAGCAAAACCGTCTCATCCTGCAAACACGGGGCATAGGCCATCAACCGCTCCCCCACCACAAACCGCCCCACCCGATCGCCGTACACCGCCCTCCGAATCATGGTATTGAGCGCTTCCACCCGCCGATTCGTATAAGCCAGCGCCCGCACCCGCTCGAACTCCCCGCCCCCCTGCAAGCGTTCGAACACATCCATTAGCGATCGATGCCATTCTTTGGGCTCCTGTACAAACACCCCTTCCCCCTCATCCGCAGTGGCTTGGGTATGAAACTTGGGCAGGTAGGGGGCATGAATGTTCTGCCGCAGGCGATCGGCCACCCGCCCAATGGCATTGCCGTAACGCACCACCTCAGTCAAGTTTGTAGCCTGCTGAATTTGCTCGAAACAGGGGGATTCGAGTTCGTTAACTGGCGGCAGCTGCGCCCGATCGCCCACAAATAGTAGCTTTACATCTTTGAATAGGCCGGATACCGCATTCAGCAACAGCCCCCACATTTCCTCCCCAATCGTGGAACATTCGTCCACCACCACCAGCTCGAACTTATCGATTTGGCTGAGGTAACTGCGATCGGGCTTAAATTCCTGCTGTCCGGTATCGGGGTTGATGGCAGGGCGAATTCCCAATAGCTGGCAGCAGGTGAGGCAATCCACGTCCAGCCCCCATTGGACGGTCATCGACTCCAAGACTTTTTTGGCCTTGTTGGTGAAGGCCGTCAGGGCAATGGAGCGCTCGTCCCCGCGATCGCGCAGGCGCACAATCAGGGCCTGCAATAACGTGGATTTTCCAGTTCCTGCATAGCCGGTGAGTAAGTGCAGCCGCTCCTCTCCCGCGACAAAGGCCTCTAATTCTTGTAATGCCTGCCATTGCTGCACCGTCAGCGTGATTCCGGGCAACACTTCAGGAATCTCGAGATTGCCTGGAGCGGATGAGGCATCTGGCGATCGATCTGGGGCTTTTTCTGAAAAATCGACCGTTTCTGCTGCAATTACGGGAGCTTGCTCCTGCTCTTCGACAGGGGCGGGTGCTTCAACCTCATTGTCCAAAATGATGTCTCGTTCCCGTTCTGTCGCAATCTCTTGTTCCCACACCGCCTTGAGATGCTTGCAATCCGCCTTAAAGCGAAACTGCGGACAGGTACAGGTGCTTTGCCCAGCCGCGATTTCAACCGTGTATTGCGTCCCCTTATGCTGGTTTGACACCAGCCACACCCCCTCTGACTCCTGCTGAATATTCAGCCGGTCGGGCAGCGATTTGGGAACCTTTACCCCTGCCTTAGTGAGGGGTTTTCGATACTTCTTCACCAGCTCGAAAGCTTGGGCTTCTTCTATGATCGTTAACGGTTCGCCCCCCCTCACAAACCGGCTGGCTAATTGTCGCCCCAGTTGGGTGTCCTCCGGTTCAATCTTGCAGCCAAACAACTGGGTCTGACCGCAGTAGGCAAAGTAGAGCAATGCGCTTTGAAGTTCCTTCTGAGAAACTGGCATACTTCACCCAATTACCCTTTTAAGCTGCAATCTCAGACGTCTTTGCCAACAGAAGACATACAGGCACCATAGCTTAATCCTTGAAAAGCAGGGGGGGATGGGGAACTCCCTGACAATACCGATATCGAAAATGGGAAAACGGTGTTACCCAGAGATGAGATTGCCAAGAATTGAGATGCACTTGGGTACAGTGCGCTTGAGACTTTGAGATCCTTCTACTTAGCCCATTACCATGCTCAAGCGCTTTTTCACCCCACTCGCATCAATGGCGATCGCCGCCGCTGCCTCCTTCACCTTCAATGGGGAACCAGCTGCCGCTCAATCCTACGTAGCCTCCGGCAACGGTCGCTATTCCGACCTGGTTCAGGTGCTGCCCTGTGCCCAAGATCGCGGCAGTTACGGCGATGTTTACGACTACGGCTATTGGGGAGGAGGGTCCTGGTGCGGTCGCAATGGCTTGGCTGGCTATTGGGTGTACGAATATCCCAACTGGTACGTATGGGCGCAGCAAGGGAAAGGAGGCTTTACGAAGCTCTCGTCCAGCGTCAATCTGCCTGCCTCGGCATCTGCCGAGGGAAGTTATTACAGTTTGCAGCAAATTTTGACCTGTCACCAAGACCGTTCCACCTACGGCGATTTTTCCGACTACGGCTATTGGGGGGGAGGCACCTGGTGCGGGGAAACCGGTCAGGCCGGTTACTGGGTGTACGTGTATCCCAACTGGTATGTCTGGGGCGGGGCGCGATAGGGGTCTCTCGCACCACCCGGATTAGTCTGGCCTGCGATCGGCGGGCTGGGACTGTCGTATCCTGACAAACGGACGGATAGTGACGGGAGAGTTGGCCGTGCGAATTTTGGTGATGGGGGGAACCCGATTTGTGGGGGTGGCGCTGACCGAAGCGCTGGTGGCTGCCGGTCACGAAGTAGTGCTGTTTAATCGTGGCAACCGTCCCGCCCCCGTAGACGGTATCGAGCAGATTCACGGCGATCGCAAAGATCCGGAACAACTCAAGTCCAAACTTGCTGATCGGCAGTTCGATGCGGTCTTTGACAACAACGGTCGCGAGCTGAGCGACACCCAGCCGCTGGTGGAATGCTTGCAAAACAGCAATCTCCAGCACTTTGTCTATATGAGTTCCGCTGGAGTGTATCTCAAATCAAATTTGATGCCCCACATCGAAGGGGATGCCCTCGACCCCCAAAGCCGCCATAAGGGAAAAGGAAATACTGAAGCCTACCTGCAATCCCAGTTCGAAGCCAATGGCTTCCCCTACACGTCCATCCGTCCCGTTTATATCTACGGTGCAGGCAACTACAACGATATCGAGGCGTTTTTCTTCGATCGCCTCTATCGCAACCGTCCCATTCTGGTGCCCGATAACGGCCAGTGGATCACGCAATTGGGCCACGTGAAAGACTTGGCAGCTGCGATGGTGGCAGTCTTGGGTAACGACACAGCGAAAGGGCAGATTTACAACATTTCCGATATTCGGTGCATTACCTTTAACGGTCTCGTGCAGGAGTGCGCCGCAGCGATCGGCAAAGAAGCCAAGATTGTCCATTTCGATCCCACCCAATTCCAACTAGGCAAGCGTAAAGCCTTCCCCCTCCGCAGCCAGCATTTCTTTGCGTCGATTACAAAGGCGCAAACCGAGCTCGATTGGACTCCCAAAATTTCCCTACCTGATGGGATTAAAGATTTCTGGGACCTCGATTTTATTGCCTCCGGTCGCCATCAGAAAGAGATGGATTTTGCGATCGACGAGCAAATTCTGTCGGCACTGTAGGCTTGTTTGAGCAAGCCAAACGACTAGGTTTTTCATTCAATTTTGAATGGAGGGGAAGCCGTTTGTGAGGCGCATTAGTTCGAATGTGGCAGATCCCAGATATCGTGTTTTTCATTGAGAATGTCATTATTCAAGAGAGCTGAAACCCTTGGTAGTATCTCGTTGTGTTATTGCTCCCATTCTTAATAAGCACATGCTTGTTGCAACTGAGATCCGAGTCCTGACACTTTCTTGTAAGTTATTTCAGAGCTCGGAACAGTTGAAGGCTTAGCCGAAATCTAGGTGCAAGGTGATTCCATGGAACCCGAACTGTTTTCTCGACAGTGGATTTTATGTCAGCAAGTGCAGGAATAGACGGTTCTTGGAATCTATGCCATCATCACAGAAAGACTAATCGTTAAGTGTCTGCAGCGGGCGAACGGGGATATGCGAATACTCAGCAGCAATCCTGCTTACCCACCTGTAGAAATTGCCTTAGAACGTTTTGTTGAAAGCTACAAAGTTGTTGCTCGCGTTCGCATGATTGAAAGGCGGGTTTAAGCATTAATGAGTTCTCAAGAGGTTCAACCTTACCAGTTCTTCATGCTTTCGCTTTGCGTCTACGCAATATCGATATTGTGTGTCGAAGTATTTTTCCCTGTTCCGGAAGGCGCTAAGACTATTCTTACCTACGCTGACAATTTCATATGTGGATTCTTCCTACTTGATTTTCTTAGTAGCGTTATTAGATCGAGAAACAAAATTAAATACTTGCTTGGATGGGGCTGGATAGATCTTGTCTCCAGCATTCCTACAGTTGGTTTTTTGAGGATTGGGAGGCTTGCAAGAATCGTTAGGATTCTCAGACTTCTGCGGGCTGTAAGGTCGGCTAAAGTTCTTTCTGATTTTGCTCTTAAGCGAAGAGCTGAAAGCACTTTTTTGGCTTCAAGCCTGATAGCAATGCTGCTGCTAATGATTTCTAGCATCGCAATCTTAGAGTTCGAGTCTGGAGCCACAACCAACATTACTACTCCAGAAGATGCAATTTGGTGGGCGTTTGTCACTATGACAACAGTGGGATACGGCGACCATTACCCAGTAACCATAGGTGGAAGGTTGGTTGCAGCGATATTGATGGCCAGTGGAATTGGCCTATTTGGCACCTATACTGGGTTTGTTTCTTCTTGGTTTCTGGAAGGCAAAGAGCAATCTAAAAATTAAATGAGTCGTCGGGTTTGTCTTGCTCACAATATGTAATACCGCTTCCAATACTGACTATGCTGCGGTTCATACCAATAATGCGGACTCCTATCATGGCCCAAAGGTTGATGGCTTCTAACTGCTTAGCCAGAATCAAGAGTTTCAGAAGAAGATTGGGGAGCTGGAAGACAGGTTGGGGAAGAGTGAGGGTGGGTAGGTAGGTTTAAGAGATGCCGATAACAAATACCGATCTCGATAATCTCGATTTGGTGGCCATTCTTAGGAGAGGTTCAGACGTTTGGAATGCTTGGCGGGAAAGTAATCCTAAGGTGGCGATCGACCTCAGGCAAGCCGACCTCCGTGGAGCCGACCTCCGTGGAGCCAACCTCAGTAGAGCCGACCTCAGTGAAGCCAACCTTAGTAGTGCCAACCTCACTGAAGCCAACCTTAGTAGTGCCAACCTCACTGAAGCCAACCTCAGAAATGCTAGTATCCATCATGCTTTATGCATTACAGCCAATTTCTTTAAAGCTAACCTTAGAAATGCCAACTTTGGGTATGCAAAATTAAATGAAGCTTTACTGATTTCAGCTGATCTGAATGAGGCTAATCTCTATAACATTGATTTAAGTAGTACCAACTTGACATTAAGTAAGCTATAAGGTTTATATGCAAAGTTTTCTATTGTTGATGGACTTATAAAATTTGAAAATAGTACTATAGATGATGCTACAGACTTCTCGAATGTTGGATTAGATAATGCTCGTATTGAAGAGGAAACTAAAGCCCGTCTAAAAAGAAATGTTCGGAAAATTTACTGGTGTAAGAAATACCAAGCAAATACTCTTCTTAGCAAAATTGTGCAGTTTTTTTTGGTGGACGTCTGATTATGGAAGTTCAACAAAAAGGATTGTAGGAGTTTTTTTTGCTTTCTTGTTTGCAGTGATATATGTAATTCCAACTGAAGCTCCTGGATGGGCCTTCTGGCCAACACCACTTGATACACCGTATTTGGAAGGCTTAGATAAGTATTCATGTAATACAAATCCCGACCTGATAAGTTCAGGCCAAGATGATCTTATTGATGTTGGTAATTGCACTACAAAGTCTGTTGTTCTTTTTGGAAGATCGCTATATTTTTCGGTTGTTACAATGACTACTTTAGGATTTGGGGATATTAGTGCCCATCCTGCAAGTCTTATGGGTCATATCATGGTTGCTGTTCAAGTGTTCATTGGGTACGTCCTACTAGGCGCACTCATTACAAGACTATCAATCCTCTTTCAGAATGTTGATTAGCATATTCGTAGGTTAAAGCTCTGAAGACGGCTAGGGTGCCGTTGGGTTAGTTAGCTAGAGCTTTTACTGACGGGGTTCAGACTCATATTTACGATACCAAGAGTATCTATTAAGCTCTTCTTCCGACAGACTATCAATGTGTATAAGACCAGCAGCTTTTATAGCGTCTTCATTCTCTTGTAAGCCATCCGGAAAGTGGGTTGAATCGTCGTATACAGCCCTGTCCCAAATTGTTGGACAAGGATGTACCGATCCTCCCTGTAGAGCTAGTTCTAGTGATTGATCGGTAATGTTTGGATGGCTTTGCCTGTAAATCCGAATGCATTCTCTCCTTGAAGTTTCTTCAGTGGTGTATTTCCCACCACTGATGTCTGCGTCTTGAAGGTTAGCCAACCACAAGTTTGCGCTCTGTAGGTTGCTATCCCCAAGTCTTGCATTCTGAAGGTTGGCCACTCTCAGATTTGCATTCTGAAGGAAGGCCTGCCTTAGATCGGTGTCCCGAAGATTGGCCTCCAACAGGTTTGCGCCTGGAAGGTAGGCCTTCCTCAGGTGTGCTTTCCAAAGGTCTGCCTCTTGAAGGAATGCGTTCGGTAGTTCTGCATTCCAAAGGTCTGCCTCTTGAAGATTGGTCTCCCTCAGGTCTGTTCCATAAAGGCGGGCCTCCCTTAAGTCTGCGTTGCTGAGGTTAGCTGACCCCAACGATGCCCCCGAAAGGAAGGCCCACTGCAGGTTGGCTTTATATAAGTTGGCACCCCTCAGGTCTGCACTCGTAAGGTTGGCATTCTGAAGGTCTGCGCTGCTAAGGTTTGCCGAACTCAGGCCTGCCTGTAGGATGGCCTCTTGCAGGTTTGCATTGCTAAGGTTTGCCTCCTGCAGTAATGCGCCCTCAAAGTTCACCCTCATCAGGTCTGCGTTTTGAAGGTTGGCTCCAAGCAGGTCTGCTTTCCGAAGGTTTGCACGCCGCAGGTTTGTACTCCGAAGGTTAGCCTCCTCAAGGTTGGCGCTCTGAAGGTTTGCAACTCTCAGGTCAGCGTTCGGTAACTGCAACTCCGCAAGAAATGCACCCATACCGGGAAATTTTGCGTTTTCCTCTTCATCGAGTCCTACATCTAAGCCTGCTAGACTTTGAGCTGGTTGTCGGATGATACAGCTAAGGTCCTCCGCTCCCTTACGACAAAACCAGGGAAAGCGCCACGGTCGGGAATGTAAGAACTCTATGGCTTCCTTTCTCCCTCCACTTCCCGACTGTCCAGCGGCACTGCTAATGGTCTGCCAAGCTGCAAATACATCTTGTTCGTGCCGATCGTCCTGATTGATTATGAAGGAACCCACCGCAATGACGATGCCCACGCTGGCAAGGGTGTTAAGAATATCAAGTATCGCAAGACTCTCTAGCCAGCTATGAAAGGCTTCCAAACGTCTTTCAATCCTCCCAAAAAGGTTACTAGGTGGCTTGTTCCTTTTAAGAGAACTACGTCCTCTTCGCAATCGAAATTGTCGGTATCCCATGGAAGATTGGGATATTGCTCGCCGGTTGCTTCGCTTCACCATAGGTGCCTGCCAAACTGGAAATCCTTTATAAACCATCAAACAGGGTCAGTCGAAATCGAGATGGCACGGAACCGTTACTGTGTAAGAAGCAGCTTATTTTTTGTCTAAGAAAATATGCAATTTGGCTATCTCGAGCGCTACAACGATGGGATAGCGTGCGAGCGACAAGGGCCTAATGAATAAGAAAGGTGCGTTGGGGCTGAGGTTGCATCGTGCAAGATATTGCGGGCAAGAGAACAGAGGATGAAATAGCGCTCTTGCTCGGGGACGGTGGGCCTGAGAGCAAACTCAAAGCCAAGGCTCTAGTTTTTTCAATCGAGCGAGCGATCGCTCCACTAGCCGAAAGAATCGACAAGTTAGAAGCGAGGTCTGCAACCGTGAGCAAAGTGGTTGGTTCAGTAGGACTTGCTTTGGGCACTGTTGCTGGTGGAGCAACATTTGCAGACGTACAGGCGATATCTAGCCGCGAAACATTAGACGTCGTGGATAAGATGCGATCGATTTGGAGGGGGGGCTTACCTGCGAGCAATTGTTGGTGGAATGAAAAATTCAATATAGCGATGCGGGAATCGCAACACTATTCAGCATAAATCGCAATTCTGACAGTTTCCTTAGAGTTTGAGGAAACGCGATTCCTCCCTCTGATAATCATCTTTGAGGTCAAAGTCTCAGATTTTCCGCCCAGACTCCCTATGGCAACACTCTATTGGTTCTGCTTAATCGTCGGAGGCTGTTTCGTCCTCCTCGCCAGCATCAGCGGAATCGATGGAGTTGAATTTGGAGAAATGGAACTTGGAGATGTTGAGTTTGAGGGCGAGCTCGGTGACGGCCTCGACATGGATGTCGAGGTCCGCGAGCGATCGCCGGAAGACCGAGACAGCCCGTTCGAGCTAAAGCCATCCCGACCCACCCTCTGGATCCCCTTCGCCAGCCTGCGATTTTGGACCTTCGGAGCCTGCTTCTTCGGTCTCACCGGCCTACTGCTGACCGTCTTCGCCCCCACCCTCTCATCCAGCACTCGGGCACTCATCGCGATCGCCTTTGGCGTCACCAGCGCCACTGTCATGACCGGCATCCTGCGCATGCTGCGCCGCAGACCCGCCAACAGCCTGATTCGCACCAGCGATTTAATCGGCAAGGTGGGCATTGTTGAAGTCCCCTTCGATGCCACCAGCCCCGGCAAGATTCGCCTCAGCCTCAGAAATGTGAACGTGGCCTTTTTGGCCTGCACGGATGACCCCACCCCCTTGAACACCGACGATCGGGTGGTGGTCATTCGCGAGCAAGATAACCGGCTGTGGGTGGTTTCGGAAGCAGCGTTTCAATCCAGCAAAGATTAACAACTCAGGCCATATAAGGCTATGAACCAACACACCCCTAACTTCGACATTCAACTGCCCCACGAGGCGCGGTTGACTCAGCCTGCAATGCAACGGGCTGACTTGCAGACTGGAGAAATCCGCACCGTTCGATACCAGCCCGTCCAATACCAGCCTGTTCAGAACAAACGGAGTGAGAGTTCGGATGCGGGGTTTGGGGCAGCCTTGCCTATTGCCCTGACCATTTTTTTGGTGTCTGCAGCTATTTGGCTACTCAAAAGTCTGCTGCGCATCTGCAATCCCAATGAAGTGCTGATCGTGTCCGGCCGCAAATACCGCGCCCCCAGTGGAGAAACCCTCGGGTATCGAGTCGTATTCGGCGGTCGCGTTATCTCTATTCCCATTTTGGAAACCGTCAAGCGGATGGACATGACCGTGATGCCGGTGCCCGTCGAAGTCACTAATGCCTACGCCAGAGGGGGAACCCCCATCGATATTCAGGCGATCGCCAATGTGAAAATCTCTAGCGACCCCGAGATTATTGGCAACGCCATCGAGCGATTTTTAGACCGCAATCGCTCGGAAATTGCCCGGGTTGCCCGCGAGACCCTAGAAGGGAACTTGCGGGGGGTGCTGGCGACGTTAACCCCCGAGCAGGTGAACGAAGATCGCCTTGAGTTTGCCGAACGCATTGCCCAGGATGTATCGCGGGACTTGGCCAAGTTGGGCATGCAGTTGGATACCCTCAAAATCCAGAGCGTAGCGGACAAAGTGGATTACCTCAGTTCCATCAGTCGGCGGCGGATTGCCCACATCGTCAGAGATGTAGAGATTGCTGAAGCAGAATCGGTGGGTCAAGCGGAACGAATTGAAGCGGAATGCGAACAGCGGGCGGAGGTGGCCAAAACCCAAGCCCGCAGTATCGTGCAGCAACAGGAAAACGATTTGCGCAAAATTAAAGCCCGTCTAGAAGAGCAGGCCCGTTCCGAAGAAGAGCGTACGGAGGCGGCAGCGATCGAGGCCAGGGCTAGGGCAGAGCAGCAATTACAAACCCTGAGGGCGCAGCTGGAGAGGCTGCGATTAGAGGTGGACACCGTTTTGCCTGCAGAGGCAGAACGACAAGCATCGGTGTTAGATGCCAGAGGGGCAGCGTCCGACCTGTCGGAACAGGCGAAGGCTTCTGCTGCCGCCAGCGACCTGCTGACTCAGGTGTGGCAGGAAACGGGCACCGATGCCGCAGATGTGTATTTGTTGCAGCAAATCGAGATGGTCCTGCAGCAGGCGGCCAAGGTTCCAAAGCAGGTGCGCTTGGGTCGGGTGAACGTGGTTGATAGCGGTGATGGACAATCGCTGGCTGGTTTAACCAATGCTTATCCGGAGATGGTCCGCCAGTTTATTCATCGCGTGGATACGACTCTGGGGTTGAACGTTGCTCAAACCCTAAAACGCGGAGGGGGAGCTGCCGGACCGATCTCCAATCCCTCGCCGCCTGCTAATTCATCCTTGGGAGAATTCTCCACGACTGACGCTAGCTCGAACGACCCCCATAGAGGTGAAGCATAATGTTTGGCACCATCATTGCGCTACTGATTGCCCTCGGTGCCAGCACCGGGGCAGGCATTCTGATTATTCGCAACCTCTATTACATCTGTCAGCCCAGCGAAGTGTTGATTTTTGCTGGAGGGAAACGCAGCACCACTGGCGGACGCAAAGTGGGGTATCGCCTTGTCAAAGGGGGCAGTAGCCTGCGCACCCCCCTGTTAGAGCGAGCCTTTCGCATGGATATCACCAACTCCATCATCGAGCTAAAGGTGTCCAACGCCTATTCTCGTGGAGGAATTCCTCTCAACGTGTCGGGGGTGGCAAACATCAAAATTGCCGGTGACGAGCCGACGATTCACAATGCGATCGAACGGTTGTTGGGGAAAAGTCGAGCAGAAATAGAAACCATCGCCCGCGAAACTCTAGAGGGCAATCTACGGGGTGTCCTCGCCAGCCTGACGCCGGAGCAAGTGAACGAAGACAAAATCGAATTTGCCAAAAGCTTGCTCGGAGAAGCAGAAGAGGATCTAGAAAAGTTGGGGTTGGTGCTAGACACCCTGCAGGTGCAAAACATTTCTGACGACGTCGGATATCTCGATTCCATCGGTCGCAAACAGCGGGTTGAAATGTTGCGGGACGCGCGCATTGCAGAGGCCCAAACGAAGGCTGAATCGGCGATTGAGGCTGCGGAGAACCAGAAAATTACTGCCCTGAAGCGCATCGAGCGGGATGTGGCCATTTCGCAGGCGGAGGCCGATCGCCGCATTCAAAACGCCCTGACGCAGCGCACCGCCGTAGTGGCAGAAGCAGAAGCCGAAATCGCGGCTGAGGTAGCTCGGGCAGAAGCGGATATTCCCGTTCAAGAGGAACGGATTAAACAGGTGGAGCAACAGCTCCAAGCGGATGTGGTGGCTCCGGCTGAGGCCTACTGCAAGCAGGCGATCGCCCAATCCAGAGCGCGGGCTGCCAAGATTGTGGAAAACGGTCGCGCCCAAGCGGAGGGCACCCGCAGGCTGGTGGAATCGTGGCAGGCTGCCGGACCGATTGCGCGGGATATTTTCCTGTTGCAAAAGCTGGATGTGCTGCTGGAGCTGTTGGCGGGCACGGTGCCGGAAGTTCAAGTGGATAACGTCACGGTGATCGATCCAGCGAATACTGGCGCGGTGGGCAGCTTGATTTCTAGTTTCGAGCAGATGAAATACAGTACGGGGATCGATGTTGCTGGGATGACCCGTCGCCTAGCAGGGGACAATTCCGTAGGTGGCCCCTGTGCGGAATCCGTCAGTGGCGAAACTCTGCAAGCGCTGAGGGAGGAAGTTCAGCAAATTTTGGATCGCGTTGCCAGCGGTACTGACACAGGTCCCTCTGCAGAAGTTACCGTGTCCCGCTATATCGAGTCACAACCTCGTCTCAAACGTCAACTAAAGCGCGCGTTTCAAGCAGGAGGGGATGCCGCGTTAGAGGCCCTTTTCGATCATCCAATTGTATCGATTCCCAACCGCATGGTTGAGGCTTGGATCGATGACTCTGAAACTCGTTAAAACTGGTGTGCACTTGGAAATCAGCGTTTGCAGTAGGATAAATTGGCTGAAAAGTAGATATCTGAGCTTATGCTGCCAACCCTTAACCGCTCGGCTGTTCTGGGAGGACTGTCGCTACTGTTATTAGTTGCCTGTGGGGGACCTCAGGTTACTCAGGAAGAGGGGCGTCAAACCGAAACATCTCAATTCGTCCCCCCTTTGATGGTGGGTTCAATCCCCGACCAAGATCCGGAAAAAGTTCAGCGTCTTGCAGACAAACTGGCGACATATCTGGAGACAGAGTTAGACATTCCGGTTGAGTACCAACCTGTCACTGATTACGCAGCTGCCGTTACCGCCTTCAAAGTCGGCGACTTGGATTTGGTTTGGTTTGGGGGGCTAACCGGCGTGCAGGCCCGCTTGCAGGTGGAGGGGGCAGAGGCGATCGCCCAACGGGACATCGACAAGCAGTTCCAAAGCGTCTTCATCGCCAATACGGACAGCGGCATCGAGCCGTTTGAGGATATCGGCGGTCTTGTGGCGCTAAGCGATCGCACCTTTACCTTTGGTAGCGAATCCTCCACGTCTGGCCGCTTAATGCCCCAGCATTTCATTCAGGAAGCGGGGATGTTGCTGGATGACTTTAAAGGAGAAGTAGGGTTCTCCGGCAATCACGACGCCACCATCAAGCTGGTGGAGGCCGGAACTTACGACGCGGGAGCCCTCAACTCCCAGGTATGGGAAGCGCGGGTAGAGGATGGGTCTGTGGACGAACGCCAAGTGTCCGTTGTATGGTGGACGCCCCCTTATTACGACTATCACTGGGTGGTGAGCCCCGAGACCGAAGCCCGCTACGGAGATGGGTTTACCGAGAAGCTGCAGGCAGCGCTGATCGAACTGGACTCCGAAGTGCCAGAGGAAAAAGAACTGCTGGATCTGTTTGGGGCCAACCAGTTCATTCCTACTGTTAACGGGAATTACGCCGAAATTGAAGCCATCGGTCGGCAGATTGGCAAGATTCGGTAATGGGTACCCCTATTTTCCGCTGCGATCGCGTGTCCCACCAATTCGGTAGCCTGACAGCGCTATCGAATCTCAGTTTTGAGATTTCCGAGGGGGAGCGGGTGGCGCTGATTGGCCCCAGCGGAGCAGGGAAAAGTACACTGTTGAACTTGCTCAACGGTACCCTCCTGCCTTCTCAGGGCCGCGTGATGTGTTTGGGCCAAGACTTCCGCCAACTTACCCCCCGCCAACGGCGTCGAGTTCAACGACAGATCGGTACTGTGTACCAGCAGCATCACTTGGTGACCAATCTTGCGGTGGTGCACAACGTCAATGCCGGGCAACTGGGACGTTGGTCCTTCGCCAAGGCTGCGTGGTCACTGGTGTGGCCTCAGAACATAGAAGCTGTGCGGCAGGCGCTGGCGGAGGTCGGAATCGAAGACAAGCTGTACGCCCGCACCGATCGCCTGTCTGGCGGTCAGCAGCAGCGGGTGGCATTGGCACGGGTATTGGTGCAAAATCCGACGGCGATATTAGCGGATGAACCAATCGCCAGCCTCGACCCAGCGCGATCGCATGACCTCATGGCCCTGCTGCGCCACCTCACGGAATCAACCGGCAAGACCCTAGTGGTGAGCTTGCACGATATCGAATTTGCGTTTCAATATTGCACCCGCCTTATCGGGCTGCGGCACGGACAAATCCAATTCGATGCCCCCACTTCCCAGGTGACTCGAACTATGATTCAGGATTTGTATCAGCTTTCTCCATTGGTCGATCTACGATAGCTAGGCTGACTTAGTCGAGTGTTTAAGGAGCCACAGTACTGGATTCTATTGCTAGAGCGATAACGGATATAGCCCCTTTCTGCAGGAGAGTGCTTCAGCAGCGCTCTCTGACTGCATGCTTACCCTGTTCCTTGAATGTCTTCTCCTCGCCCACTGATTAACCCTGTTACGCGTCCTTCGCTACTCAATCAACGGTCGCTGTGGATATCGATCGCGGCGATTGCCATTGTCTGGTCTGCTTACCAAGCCGGCATCGGAAGGCCCGGAGCCGACATCGTTAATTGGGGCGGACTGAGACAGCTCGGAGAATTTTGGACTGCCAGTTTAACCCCCGATCTCAGCTTTACCTTCTTGAACACTATCGGGCGAGCCACGTTGGTGACGTTTGCCTATGCAGTGTGTGGCACCCTCCTCAGCATCAGTCTGGGGTTCTTTGGCGGCGTTCTGTCTTCTCAAACCTGGTGGCAGACTGTGTTTCCTCGCTCTGCAAAGGGGGGATGGTTAGGACAGCCGATTTGGCTGTTGGTGCGGGGACTCCTGACAGTTCCAAGGGCGATTCACGAACTGATTTGGGGACTGTTTTTTCTCAACATTTTTGGGTTGGACCCACTGGTGGCGGTGTTGGCGATCGCGGTTCCGTTTGGCGCAATTGTCGCTAAGGTTTTCTCAGAGATTTTGGATGAAACGCCGCAAGAGCCACTCAATGGATTGCTCAACAGCGGAGTATCGCCCTCAAGCGCCTGGCTGTACGGCTTATTGCCGCAGGCTTTACCAAACTTGCTGTCCTACAGCTTCTATCGGTTCGAATGCTCTCTGCGGGCGGCGGCGGTTTTGGGGGTGATTGGTGCCGGAGGGTTAGGTTACGAAATTTTATTGAGCTTGCAATCCCTACGCTACCACCAGCTGTGGACGGGATTTTATGCCTTAATTTTGTTGAATGGGGCTGTCGATATGTGGAGTGCCTGGGTGCGGCGGCGGATGGGCTTCACCAGCAGGCTGGATATCAATGCTCGTCAGAATCAGACTGTGCAGACCAATTGCCCTAGGAGGCGACCGATAGGCACCCACGATTGGACGCTACGTCTGTCATGGTGCGCGGTCGGTTTAGCGATTCCGCTGAGCTTTTGGGGGATAGGGGCGGAATGGCAGCGGTTGTGGTCGCCGCGAACAGGCCATCTTCTAGGCGAGGTCATTCGGGATGCCGCACCCCAATGGCCGAATGCAGAAACAGTCGGGAATCTCATCCAGTTGTCGGGACTTACGCTGGCGATGTCGGTTTTGGCGATCGCCTTAGCCGGAATTGCTGGAATCCTACTGTCTTTTCCTGCGGCGCAGACGTTCTTTATGGCGGGAGGATGGCTGCGACCGATGGGGGAAAACTCCGAACGATGGTGGATATGGCCGCGAGTCATTGCGATCGGCAGCCGCATCGTTCTATTGGTGAGTCGGGCAATCCCGGCCCCAATTTGGGCTCTGGTATGTCTGTTCGTATTGTTTCCGGGGATATTGCCGGGGGCGCTGGCGTTAGCTGTTCACAACTTTGGCATTTTGGGGCGGCTAATGGCAGAAGTGAACGAGAATTTAGACGATCGCCCGCTGCGATCGCTGCATGCGTCCGGTGCGTCTGCTGCACAGGCGATCCTCTACGGTGTTTTGCCTCAGAATTTGGGACGATTTTTGGCCTACATTCTTTACCGATGGGAAGTGTGTCTACGAGAAACGGCGATCGTCGGGTTGGTAGGGGCTGGAGGGCTGGGTCGCTTAATGACTGAGCAGCTTAGCAGTTTTGATTACGGCAGTCTGACGCTAACTCTAGGGTGTTTTCTATTGCTGACGCTGCTAGTCGATTTCGTTAGCCAGAAAATGCGATTGGCGTTACGTTGAGGTTTCAAATTTCTCATTCATCCCTGCTTGGAAATAACGTTTCCAAAAAGGCATTTTTGTGAAAAGACAAGTAACTTTTCCAACATAGCCCTAGACCGTGTCTACACTTTGTTACATAGTCGTAAACAGTCTCAATGCCAGTCCCCGTCCAGAACTGTTACGATCTAGGTAACCAAAGCCTAAGTTTTGGTAGAGGCGAGCCAATGTTGCAGAGAATGCGTTTCGACTCACCCGTTTCGCAGCTCTCGTTGAATAAGTCCTGAAGGTCGGACAAACCCAGGAGCCAAGACCCCTGTGGTGGATATTTTTCTTCATCCGCGATTTATCCTAAACCCACTTGAACTGAAGGGATGATTGATATCGAACTCATACGATTTTAGTTAGAGTTGTCCCCCGCTGTCGCAATACCTTCTGGACCAATCCAGGTGATTTGTTTGGGAGGTTTACCATGAATGCTGTTCAATTATTCAGTCAATACTGCTTGAACGATCGCGATTGCTCCGATGCTAATTTGCATGGAGTCAATCTCAAGAATATGAATTTATCGCGCATCGATCTGAGTCGTGCAGATTTAAGTGGTGCAGATTTAAGCGGAGCAGATTTGAGTGGAGCTTGCTTATCTCAGGCCAATTTGTCGGACGCCGACTTGACGGGCACCATCCTGACTGGTGCCAACATGACCGATGTCAATTTGATTGGGGCCGATTTATCAGGCGCTAATCTCGTTGCTGCCGATTTAGGACAGGCGGATCTGCGCTGCGCACAACTGGTGTGCTGCAAACTTGAGTGGGCAAACTTGGCCAATGCCGATTTGGAAGGAGCCAATTTGGGGGGTGCCATGTTGAAAAATGCCGTCGTTACAGACGCCGACTTTGGCGGTACCGACTTAAGCGATGCAGATCTTTCCGGTACTGGCCTAAGCTGCGACAACATCGAAGATGTCCCCCATATCGCCAGCCATCATTGGGTTACTTGGGCCGGCGAGCACGGCAAGACTGTCCAAGGTGATGCAGGCATTAAAATAGTCTAGCTCTGTCTTGGGTCTAGCCATATCTTTGGGTTAGTTCAATCCATACGCTAGTCAAGTTCATCCGTAATCAGTGCTCCCCAATGACTTTACGCACAGTTTGGGGGCATTTTGTATTGGTGTTGGCTGCAGATTCTGTCGCTTTGCCGAGGGGATCTCTGCTGTTTAGAACTGACGGATTACAGAGTCTGTTGTTGTGGCTGGGATGGCAACTGCTACAAATTTAAAGATAGCGATCGCACTGAAATCGATACGGTCTCTCTTTATCGAGATTGTTTTCCGGGGGGTAGTTTATTAAGCGGAAAGGGAGAAAATAGTATGGCAAAGATCGAATGAAATGGTTTGCCCATGACAGATTGGCCCTTCGATGTGTTCTTATGTTACAACCGCCAAGACATGCAACAAGTGAAGGAGATTGGCAGGCAGTTGCAGGAGTTGGGACTGCGGGTCTGGCTGGATGACTGGGTGTTACAACAACCAGAGATGAATTGGAAACCGGTCTTAGACAAACAGGTGGAAGAGATCGGGTCGGTTGCGGTATTTGTGGGACCAGATGGGGTCGGGCCTTGGCAAGATTTAGATATTCAGGCGTTTTTACTGGAATTCGCGTACAAGGAATGTCCGATGATTCCTGTAACCCTAGAACGGGTGATGAAACGGCCGAATTTACCCCCTTACTTACTAGGGCATAATTGGGTCGACTTTCGTAAGTACCGGCCCGATCCGATCGAGCAATTACATCAAGCGATCTCTGCTAAGCCCGACTATGTAGAGCCTGTCCGTGATGTCTTCTACGACGAGTCGGAGCCCATTGAGTCAGCCAAATTCATCGACACGTTTGCTACTCCCAAGCTAGACGTGCAAAGTTTTGACCTGGGAAATGGTGTGATGTTACAGATGGTGGCGATTCCGGCAGGGACATTTATCATGGGCTCGCCGGAGGATGAGAACAACCGCGATAGTGACGAAGGGCCGCAGCATTCCGTTACGGTTTCTCGTTTTTCGATCGGCCAATATGCGATTACTCAAGCCCAGTGGAAGGCGGTTGCAGAATGGCCAGAAGTTAACAGGAGCCTACCTGAGAATCCCTCAAAATTTAAGGGAGATAATCGTCCGGTTGAAACCATTAACAGTTTAGATGCCCAAGAGTTTTGCGATCGCCTGTCTGTTAAAACGGGCTGTAACTTTCGCCTCCCTTCAGAAGCTGAGTGGGAATATGCTTGTCGGGCCGGTACCAGCACCGCCTACTCCTGCGGCCAGGACCTAGGGACCAAAACTGCTAACTTCAACGACAGGTATGCCGAAACCACTGCTGTCGGGAATTTTCTTCCCAATCCGTTTGGTCTTTACGATATGCATGGCAATGTGTGGGAATGGTGTGCGGATCTATGGCACGATTCGTACGAGGGAGCTCCTTCAGGGAGCGTTCCCTGGCTTAGCGACGGCTACAAAGGCAGCGGTGTATTGCGCGGTGGTGCGTGGAACAGCAAACCCGATGCATGCCGCTCGGGCTTTCGTCTCGGCTCCAAGATTGAGGGGAAGAGTGACATTGTCGGTTTTCGCGTTGCCTTTACCTCGTCATAGTTCGGTACCGGTTTCTATTGCAGGTATTCGCTTGGCTGCACGCTACAGACCGAGAGAAAGAATTAAAATGCAAGACTGTTGTTCTCACTGCAATAGCGAGTCAGCACGCTGATTTCGAAAGCCTTTCTTTAATTTCAAGGTCGAATGCTATTCCTGGGCATGCATTTCCTGCAGCACTTGACTGACATCGCGATCGCTGACATTGCTAGTTATTTCCACCTCCCCAATGCTCTTGGGCAGAATAAACCGCACTTGGCCAGATTTCACCTTTTTATCACTGTGGGTTAGCTTCACCACCCTTGATAGATCGAGGTCTTCCGGTAGGACCACCGGCAAACCGCAGCGCACCATCAGCTGCCGCTGGCGATCGACGTTCTCGATCTCCCACCAGCCCAAGTTGGCGGCAATCCGCGCTGCGGCCTCCATGCCCAGGGCTACCCCTTCTCCGTGACGATATTTGCGGTATCGGGTGGCACTTTCGATGGCGTGCCCCACCGTATGTCCGTAATTCAAAATGGCTCGTAATCCCCCTTCTTTCTCATCGCGCATAACAACATCCGCTTTACAGCGGGCAGATTGCTCGATGGCGTGAAACAATGCCTCTTCGTCGAATGTTCGGTAACTATTCAGTTTTCTTTGGTTTTCTAAAAACTCGAATAGTTTCGGCATGCGAATGACGCCGTACTTGATCACCTCCGCCATTGCCGCTCTAAACTCTCGGGGGGGCAACGTCGCCAAGGTGGTGGGATCGATCCACACCAAGCGAGGTTGGTGGAAAGCCCCAATTAAGTTCTTGCCCCCCGGATGGTTGACGCCAGTTTTCCCCCCGATCGCCGCATCGACCATGGCTAGCAATGTGGTAGGAACTTGGACAACGTTCATCCCTCTCATCCAGGTGGCAGCTGCAAAACCGGCCATATCTCCCACAACCCCTCCTCCAAGGGCCACGATGGTGGAGGAGCGTTCGAGACCTGCATCGTAGGCGGCATCGTGAATTTTCAATAGAGTACGAGGGGTTTTGTAGCGCTCTCCAGCCGGGATCGAGCAGGATGATGCCGCAAATCCCGCTTGCTCTAACCCCCGCATTACCCTCTGACCGTAGTGCTTGAAGATGACAGGGTTGCTAACCACCAGCACCTTGCCCTGCAGCCCTCGATCGGCCATGCCCTGCCCCAGCTGTTCCAGGCTGTTGGCTGAGATGAAGATATCGTAGGAAATCGCGGGCAGCGTAAGGGGGATGGTGACGGCTGACATGCAGGAATGGGGAATTTCGTTCAAAGACAGGTCACCCGACCGATGGGAGAGGCAACATCAACTAGGCTAACTGGGGAGATACCTTTTGCCTAGCGGAGATCGTCGCCATGACTCAGTCGCCAGACCCTAACCCCATCTGGCAGGTGGACTTTTATCGCTGTCCCCTCAAAGGTGAGTCCAACCAAAGATTATGGGCCTTGGTGGTCTGCAGCAGCGATGGCCAATTTGAGAAAGTGGCGTTCTGTCCGCAGGATCGAGCGAACTCCAGTTGGATTAGCGATCGCCTGCAACAATGGGCGAACGAATCCACTCCACCTACATCCCTTCAGGTATTTCGTCCCCAGTCTCTATCTGCAATCCAGCAAGCAGCCGCACGCCTGGGAATTTTGGTTACACCAACCCGCTGGACTCTCGCCCTCAAACAGCGCCTGCAGATGCAAGCCCAGCTTTATCCACAGCTGGATGGCTATATCCGCGAACCTTACGACCCCCTTGCGATCGAACCTGCTCCCCCCGAAGCGATACCGGAGGCGCTGCAATCGGAGACATGGCAATTTGCCGCACTGTCACGCTCCGACTTGTTAGCCCTCACCGAGCGGGTGATACCAGTCAAAGACTGTGCGCTGTTGGCGAGTTTGATGGCGGCTGCCCCCGATGCTTTGATTCCGGGTGCGATTTTTTATGGTGTACACTGCTCCCTTGCCTTTGCTCAGTGGTTACAGAAGGCTAAGCCGGTGGCTTTAAATTTTGTATCTGGCGATCCCCATGGCCTCATTTTGGAGGCGGGACTGAGCGATCGCTGGGTGATGGCTACATTCGACGACGAAGCAGTGTTGGAAGCTGCCACAAAATTTGAACAGAGAAAGGAAGCTAGCCGAGGCATCCATTTTTTGCTAGTGATGCCAGATGATTCAGGGATAACCACAACTGGCTTGTGGCTCCTGGAAAATTAGAGCACTAACCACTCAAACAAGTCTTGGACCGCGAGATTGAGCCGGCTAGCAAATTTTGGCACAGGTAAAGTGGCAATTTCTTTGTCAAATACCTCAATTTCTTTGCCGGGACGGTAAACAAATACTGTTTTTTCGTCAGGGTCAATCAGCCATCCCATGAGAGTGCCATGCTTCAAGCAATGAAGAATATTCTTTGTCACCCTAGTGTGACTTTGGTCGGGGGATAGGATTTCAATCGTCCAATCTGGTGCGAGGGCAAAGACATTGGCCACTTCTCCGCTCCTATCTACTGGAATGCGCTCCCAAACAAACACAGAAATATCGGGAACTGTTGAACGACCGCCAAATGTACAGCGGAGTTCGGGAAACCCACAGGCTACTTTTTGAGACTTAACCGCATTGTTAATAGCCGATACCAATTCCCCTTGAATCCTGCTGTGCTTCCCCTGCGGCATGGGCTTCTGAGTAATCTGGCCATCAACAAACTCACTGGCAGGTTTGGTCTCTGGCAAGGCGAGAAACTCTGCCAATGTCTGTATTTTGGGTTGAGCCCCGACCATTGCGTAATCGCCTCCAATCCTGCCAACTCAAGGGAGTGCTTTTATCTTAATGGTGGTGATGGTGGTGCGAGTGCCCATGATGGGAGTGCCCCTGATGAGAGTGCCCGTGATGGGAATGAGCTTGTTGCAGTTGAGGTGCTAAGCGATCGCACACGTCTTGGTTGCGGTTGGGCAGCGCTCCCGCAGGGGGAAGGATGGTGGGAATCTCAGCGGCATCGCGGGTGGGCACATCTGCTAGATCGGCAATCAACGGATCTAACCATCCCGCGCACATCTCCAGGAATCCCCGATCGTCGTTCAGGCAATCTACATGCAGGCATTCCACCTTGGAGCGTAGTTTGTTGATGCTGTAGGCCACATCCAGCATAGTTTCGTGATTTTCGGTCACAAACCCAATGGGTACGAATACCAAGGCACGAGCCCCAAGGGTAAGCAAATTCTGGGCCGCTAAATCGATATCGGGGGTAGTCCACTGGCCGGGAGTTTGGTGATTCATCCAACCGATGGAAATCAGTGGATAGCGATCGATCAGGCGATCGCGCACGGACCGATACAGTTCCTCGCTATCGCGAATCCCCCCTTCAAAGCCTTTGTTATCCATTGGGCAACCGTGGTTCATCAGCACGATGCCCACCTGGGATGTGGCACAGTTTGTCCTCAGGGTGGCCAGCCTAGCTTCAATATGGTCTGCCAGCCGCTGATGGTACTCTGGGCGATGGCCAAAACTGGGTAGATAGCGTAGATCCTTAAGCCAGTCCGTATCTTCCCCCAGCGCCTCATTAATCTGCTGCAGCGCCAATCCATTGGTGTAGATGGAATCCACCACCAACAGCGGAAAAATCACCAGCTTCTCAAATCCCTGTTCGCGGATGGTCGCTAGCACCTGATGGGGCAAATAGGAATCGCAAAAATTAAAGGCGGTAAACACCTGCACGCGATCGCCATAGCGCCTTTGCAGGGCTTCTTCAAGTGCCTGTCGCTGGGCGTGAAAAATTTCGTTGTGGGGGGATTGAAAGTTATGTTGGCGGGACCATTCTCGCCGGTCGAGCATTTCCAGTCCCTTGGCAATCCAGGGAATCGTGAAGTCAGGAAACTTGATAAACTTTGACGCCAGAAGACGCAGGGCCCGCTCGTTATAGTCTGCGAAATCGTCGTAAGCTTCAACCTTTCCGTAACCGCAGAGCAGTACAGCAACTTTCTGAGAATGCGACATAAATGACACTTGGGAAACTTGTTGCAAGCCCGCAGATAGGTCCCCAGATTTCACGAGACATCAGCTTGCACTGGAAAACGATTGCGGCCCCACCTAAGGCAATCCTATTCGTCATCTAAATGTGCGGAAGACTTCCTCAGAGTTTCTTCTTGATTGGGCGGGGTAAGTTGATGTTGTGAGAAACAACCGCAACGAAAAGTTGCACTACGCAACGTGGGGGTATGGGTTTGACGCGTCGGATCGTTGGTATTACGGGGGGGATTGCAACCGGCAAAACAACGGTTGCTCAATGTCTGGTGGAATGCGGGATTCCGGTGGCAGATGCCGATATTTTGGCCAAAGAGGCTGTGCGACCCGGAACCAATATTCTGCGGCAAATTCGCGATCGCTACGGTGATGGAATTTTAGATGACCTCGGTCAGCTCAATCGCGAACAGCTTGCCCAGCTCGTTTTCCAGAATCCCGCAGAGCGGCGCTGGCTGGAGGCCAAGATTCATCCCTTCGTCCGCCTGCAGCTGGAACTGTTTATTTCCCAACTGCCTGAAGATGCAACAGCGGCGATTGTTGTGCCGTTGTTGTTTGAGGCTGAAATGACCGATCTGGTGACTGAAATCTGGACGGTGATTTGTTCTCCCCAGCAGCAGTTAGAGCGACTCAAACAGCGCAATCAACTGTCTGAAATCGACGCTAAAGCCCGGATTGAAAGCCAGTGGCCGTTGACAGAAAAGGTACTTCGCAGCCACGTGGTAATTGACAACAGAGGGACGCTGCCAGACACCTATCAGCAAACCCTGCAAGCCTTGGAATCGACTCCGCCGGCCAAGCCACTCCATCACGACTCGTGCCTTTCATCACTCGATTTTGCCAAGACGCAACCTGCATCAGAATGACAACACTATTGTGGATAGCCCCTAGGCCACTTGGGGTTCGTAGGCGAGAGCTTGGGCCAAGGCTTGTCGTTCGCGATGTTGTTGCAAAGCCCAGTCGGAGGAATACCCCAGTTCAACAGCACAGGCTTGCCAAGTTTCAAAATCGGGGTTGGTTTGGGCTAAATGATAAATCACCCATTCGGGGGTGCGTCCGTGGGCTTGTTTTTGGGCCATTAATTCCTGCAGGTGCAATAGCTCGCTGGCTAGTTTTAGTACAGCAGGGCTGACTTCTTCCAAATCGAAGTGGGACTCTTCTGGCAATTCAAAGGGTTTACGCTCAACTGCAGTAGCAGTTGCAGGGAAAAGTGTCGGGGCTTCGTCAGGAATCAGTGTTTGGCAATTGGGGCATTGCAGAAAGGCTGGGTTAAGTCGGTGCCGATCGCTGGCAAATACAAAGCTGCAATCGGGACAATGGGTGTGGTGCTGTTCATCGGGGCATACCCCCTGTAGCGACCAGATTCGAGGTTGGGTGGGCAATCCGTGCAGGAGCCAATTGCGGGTGTGATCGATCGCGATCGCCTCCTGCTTGCCGGGATGAATGCGCAGGGCCCGACCGATCTGTTGTAGCCACAGCGCTAGCGATTGGGTGGGGCGAGCAATTTGCACCGCTTCGATCGCAGGCAGGTCAAATCCTTCCGAGACCAGATTGCAGTTCACCAAAACCAGCGTCTCGCCGCTGGTGAACCGCTCCAGAATCGCCCGCCGCTGTGGAACGGGGATGTTGCCATCCAGATGTTCGGCGGCAATTCCTTTCTGGTTGAAGCGGGCAGCGATCGCTTCGGAATGGGCCACGTTGATGGCAAACACCACCGTTCGCTTATCGCGGGCGTACCGTTGCCACATTGACACCAAGTTGCCCGATAGCCCCCGCTCTCCATTCAGTTTGAGCAGATCGGATGCATTGAAGTCTCCCCCTGTCGTGCGAGCCCCGCGCGTTTTCATGGGTTGGGGATCGGCGTAGAGCTTGAGGGGACAGAGGAAACCGCGATCGATCAACTCGGAAACGGTGGGGCCAATAATCATATCCTGAAATAGCGATTCAAACCCGGAGCCATCGGTGCGGATGGGGGTGGCGGTCACCCCCAAGTGATAGGCATCGTGGAATTCGTTGAGAATTTTGCGATAGCTGGTTGCATTGGTATGGTGGGCTTCATCCACCACCACTAAACCAACATTGTTCAGATAACCCGGTCGGCGAGAGAGGGTTTGGACGCTGGCCACCTGAATGGGGGCCTCAAGATTGGCCGGATGACCTGCCTTAACAATGCCCACCGCTTCTTCGGTAACCTTAGCCACCTTTTCAGCCGCCTGGGTTAACAGTTCTTCCCGATGGGCCAGTATGACAACGGTCTGACCGCGAGGTAGGAATTCTTTAGCGATCGCCCCAAACAGAATCGTTTTGCCACCCCCAGTGGGCAGCTGTACCATCAACCGCTGCACCCCCTGTTGCCATTGGGTGAGGACGCGATCGTGTAGATGCTGCTGATAGTCTCTAAGTTTGAACTCCACAGTCGACCAAGATAGAATGAGACACTACCTATAGTAGATCTTATGATTAACACCGCCACCTGTAGTGCCATCAACGGCTGAGGATCGGAAATCGAAAAGCCACGCCCTAGCGGGTAAAATCCCTCACAAATAATTCTTGTTGCAAATACGTAACCTGAGGTGTCATGGGCGGAAGGGTATTGGGATTGCTAAACCGCGTTTCGAAGCTCCAATTGCGGATGGGCTGCTGATAGTACCAAAAGGAATCATCGTCCCCCTGCTGCCAGAGACCGTTGACATGATCCGGCTGCTGCAAGCTGACAAATGAAGTGGCCAGGGTCAGGGTTTGGTTAGTCGCAGGTCCTTCGCCGTCTGCTCTCGTCCAGATTTCGTGCATGCGGGGAAAGTTATGCATGCCTCCATTGTAGTTGCCGGTATTGAATCCCCCTTCCCCACCTCCTGTGGAGGAGGTCCCGGCTAAGAAGGCACTGTTAACGGTGGTATCGGAGGCGATTCGTTCTTCCCAAGGACAGTCATCTTCGTCTGCCGTTCCGGTACAAGCAAGGGTTCCAGCGGGCACACTATCGTTATGCCCATCGCTGTCGTTCATCAAGTCGCTCCAAGCATTGGAGAGGATGTTGAGGGAGTCGGAGATGACGGCGGCAGGCACCCAATCAGTGGCGGTAGAGGGGCTATTGTAGTCCCCTTGGATATACGCCGCTTGATCGGTGACAACGGTCAGTCCTTCAACTGTTTCAGCCCCAGTCCGATCGCTCTGCAGTGTGGCTCCGTTCTGCAATCGGATGCCGTAGTTGTTGCTAACGTTGCTACCCACCGGAGTTGAAGGACTAGCGTTGGACAGCGGGCCGTCCACTGTCAGGTAAAATACTAATCCCTCTTGAGTGGTATCGTTGAGCTCAAAGCCAAAGGCAACGGCATTTCCATCGATGCAGTTCAACAGCTCGAGCATGTCGATGTCCAGCATCTCGATCGCCGTATCTTCTCGTGCGTTAAAGAAAGAACTGGAGAAATCAGCAGAACCAACGCAACTGGTGGCGAGGAGATTCGTCAACGCCGCATCAATCGTGTTGCTAGCGCTTCTCACCTCCACTGCTGACGCCGCAATATCAAGTGCGATGCGTAAATCGGCATTGTCCCAGTAGGGGTTGCCCGTACCTACTTCAAAATCATCGACGGGGGGCACATCCACATGGGGCAAACCCAATTGCACCCGTTGGTCAAAGGATGCGGGTACCGTCCACAAACCGCTGCAGGGTATGTCAATCGACGTGTTGGAGTTATCTGCAATATAGACAGAATTGGAGGAGCAGCTGTTGTTATTTTTGCGTGCGCGATAAATATTGCCGGGGGTGCCGTCATCGAACTGACCCACCGAAATGCGATCGAGGATGGTGAGGGTGTCGCTGGGACCATCTTGAGCATTGAGAAAGATATTGGCGTTAGCGTGAATGGGGCCGTTTCGGGTCATGCTCGACCCCGGAGTAATCTCCAGGTCTTTGTCGTAGAACGCCATAAACTGGAACATCGGCACCCGACGGTTGAGAAAGTTCATCCCCAAAATGGCCTGAGGCTGAGACGCATCGTGACGAT